>DATKPQ010000068.1:0-5857 GCA_035523995.1 Acetobacteraceae bacterium
TTTCTGGCGCGATCGAGCCCGATCATCTCGCCGAACCGGTAGCGGAACCCGTGCCAATGCGCCTGGGCGAGGTAGTTCACTTCGTAGGCACCGGGATCGATGCTGCCGGCCGCCACCGAATGCAACAGCGGTTTCCAGATATGGGTCCGGCCGCATTCCACCAAGGTAATGGACGCAAGCCCGCGCCGGCCCAAGCGATTGCCGAGGCTTGTGACCAGTTCCAACCCTCCCGCGCCACCGCCCACCACCACGATGCGGTGCGGCGCTGCTTCGCCGGCGTGCCGGCTGCCGGGTGCAGCTGACGTTACTTGGCGCTGATCAGAATCGATGACGTGTTGATCCGCGTCGCGGTGAAGGACGTTTTCCATACGAGTTCAGTCCTTGTACACGGGGTGGTAGGCACGGGCGCGAACCAGTGCGCCGACATCGTCCGGGCGTGCCACTCGTGCGAGACCGTGGTCGAAAATATAGGCCGCGATCCGCTCGGCCGCATGTAGCGATGCTTCGAGGATTCGGGTCTGCGGCGGGTAGATTAGGCCGGTCGAGAGATTGTCCTCGCTCACCTGTTCCGCGACCGCTTGCGCAGCTGCGATGAACATCTCCTCGGTCACCCGTACCGCTTCGGTGGCGAACACCGCCATGCCCATGGCCGGAAAGATGTAAACATTGTTGCCCTGGCCTGGCACGAAGCGCCGGCCGTCGATCTCGACCGGCGGGAATGGACTGCCACTGGCGAACACCGCCCTGCCGTCCGACCAGCGATAGGCTTCCTCGGCCGTGCATTCGCTGCGCGACGTGGGGTTCGAGTACGGAAAGATGATCGGCCGCTGATTGATCTCGGCCATCGCCGCGATCACCTCGCGGCTGAACAGCTTCGGCACGGTGCTGACGCCGATGATGCCGGTCGGCCGGATTGCCTTGACAGCGTCGACGAAACTTGCGATCGGCGCGCTGTCCAGGGCGAACGGTTTCTGGAAGTCGGCCAGGTCGGTGCGAGACTTGACGAACAAGCCGTTGACATCGAACAGGGCATTGCGGCTTCGCGCTTCGCTTATGTCCATGCCTTCCATCGTCATGGCCAGGCTGATGAGTTCCGCGATACCCGTGCCCGCCGAGCCGCCTCCGAGAAACAGGAAGCGCTGCTCGGTGAGTTTCCGCCTGGTGATGCGCAGTGCGGCGTAAATGCCGGCCAGCGCGATGCCGGCGGTTCCTTGGATGTCGTCGTTGAAGGTGCAGGTCTTATCGCGATAACGCGCAAGGATGGGAACCGCGTTGACGTTGGCAAAATCCTCCCATTGGATGCAGCACTTCGGATAAAGCGCCTGAACGGCTGCCACGAACTCGTCAATGAATGATGTGTACTCGCCGCCGCGGACGCGCGGCTGACGCAGTCCGAGATAGAGGGGATCGTTCAGCAGTTCCTGATTATTCGTGCCGACATCGAGCACAATAGGCAGGCAGTGCCTCGGCGGAACCCCGGCGCATGCGGTATAGAGCGCGAGTTTGCCGAGCGGTATGCCCATTCCGCCGGCGCCGAGATCGCCGAGCCCAAGAATGCGCTCGCCGTCGGTGACCACGATGAAGCGGACGTCCTCCTCCGGCCAATTGCGCAGAATCTCCTGCAGTCGGCCCCGCGCGCTGATCGGCAGATACATGCCCCGTGCCGACCGGAAGATATGGCCAAACTTCTGACAGGCTTCGCCGACCGTTGGCGTATAGACGAGCGGCATGTAGGTGGCCGGATCCGACATCAGGACCGCGTAGAACAACCTTTCGTTACGCGCCTGCAAATCGGAAAGCACCAGATACTTCTGCAGATCGTCCGCCAGGTTGGCGATCTCAACCCGTCTGCGGGCAGTCTGCACGTCGATCGTGGTGACCGCGGGCGGCAGCAGACCTTCGAGCCTATATTTGTGCCGTTCCGTTTCGGTGAAGGCCGTGCCCTTGTTCAGGCGGGGGTCGTGAAGCAGGTCATATCCAGTGGGCAAGGGCGTCGCGTGTCCGGTCATTTCGGTCTCCCTGGGCTTGGTTCGGTTCGAATTCGGTGAGGCGGAGCTATCGAGCGGACCGGCCCTGCGCCAGATCATAATTCCCAGGCAGGCCGCCGCATCCGGTCGCGGTGCCACCTGCTCTTACACAGCTCCGACCGGAAATGCATGACATCGAAGCCGCGGCCGTATGGGCTACGTATTGTCTGCGACACATTGTGATTGTGCTCCCTGCGACATCCGCACGGGCACAATTTATCAGGCTTTGCATCCGACAGTTGAGCGGCGTCAGCGAGCAATTCGGCAATGGCCGCCGGTTCACCAAACAGGTTCCTGGGCCAAGGCAGTTGCTCCAGCCGCCGCAGTTCGGTCGCTTGGTGCAGGAACTTTGCGGCGGAGAACGGCTCGCGCTCGGGAATGCCCTGGGCGCGACGGCGCTGTCTGAAGTACTCGGCGTCATGCGTGGACATCGTATTGTCTCCTGTAGCAGCGGTGCAGACTGCGTCTCCCAACCAGACCCGCTCGACCAGCAAGTGCATTACACCGTGCGAACCTCCCAATGGGGTCAGACCTTCTTAAACATGGAAAAGTGCCGCCGGCCCTTTCCGAAAACTATCCCCTACGCCTTGAACACGATCATCTTCCGCTCAGTCATCTCTCACATTGTCCAATAATCGTACGGGCTGCCGCGATTCTGCGGTCGAGCGCCGGCGCATCGTTGCTGTCGAGCCGGGCGATCAGCGTCCGATCGAAAGCCTGAACAATCTCAATCATGGGTACTGCCACTCCGCTGCATGGCCACGCAATTCGTCCACCAGGACGCGCGCGCTCTCAGAATAGTCGACCGGCACGCTGACAAGATGGACACCACCGCCGGCGAAAGCCGCTTCGAGCGTGGGCACCAGATCTTCAGCGCTGTCCACGCGGCTGCCCTTCGCACCGTCGGCTTTGGCGTAAGCGACGAAATCGGGATCAGTAAAGGTCATGCCGAAATCGCCGAATCCATCTACCGCCTGCTTCCAGCGGATCATCCCGAAGGCGTTGTCCTGCAGGACCAGCACGACAAGGTTCAATCCAAGCCGCGTTGCGGTCTCCATTTCCTGCGAGTTCATCATGAACCCGCCATCGCCGCACACTGCGAGCACACGTCGATCCCGATACAGCATGGCGGCCATGATGGCTGATGGCAGCCCGGCCCCCATTGTTGCGAGTGCGTTATCGAGCAGCAGTGTGTTGGCAACCCGGGTGCGGTAGTTGCGGGCGAACCAGATCTTGTACATGCCGTTGTCGAGCGTGACGATGCCGTCTTCCGGCATCACCTGCCGCACGTCATGCACAATGCGCTGCGGCGTCAGGGGGTAGCGGCTTTCCGTCGCCCGATCGCCGATACACGCGAGGATTTGCTCACGCAGGGGCGAGAGCGCGCCCGCGTTTGGCAGCCTGCCTTCGAGGCGATCAGCCAGCAGCTCAAGCGTCGGTCCGACATCGCCGACCAGCTCCGCATGCGGAAAGTATACTTCCTCGACCGTGGCAGGCAGATAGCCGACATGCAGAACCTTCGGTCCCATCGGGCCCATCAGGAACGGCGGCTTCTCCAACGTGTCATGGCCGATGCAAATTATCAGGTCGGCACGATCAATCGCCTGATGGACATAGTCCCGTTCTGACAGCGCGGCTGTCCCCATATACAGTCCGGACCCGCCGGCCACTGCGCCTTTGCCCATCTGCGTGTTGAAGAACGGGATTTGCAAACGCCGCACGAAATCCGACAAGGCATGCGCCAAGTGTGGCCGGCTCGCTGCCGCGCCCAACATCACCAGGGGGCGCTCCGCCTGCAGGATCAGTTCGAATGCCTCGTCCAGCGCGGCAGGGGGTGCGACCGGTGGCGCCACGGTGTGACGCGGCACCGGTGAGACCGCGGGCGCCTTCTCCCCGGCAATATCCTCCGGCAGTTCAAGATGGACCGGGCCCGGTCTTTCCTGCTGAGCAATCCGGAACGCCTCTCGTACGATCGACGGGATGGTCACGGGGCTGACGATCTGGTGGGCCATCTTGGTGAGGGGCGCCATGGTCGAGACGACGTCCACCACCTGAAAACGCGCCTGCTTGCGGCTCAGAATGCCTTTCTGGCCCGTGATCATGACCATGGGCATTGCGCCGAGCAAGGCGTACGCGGCGCCCGTCGTGAGGTTGAGCGCACCAGGACCAAGCGTTGAGAGGCAGACGCCGGCCTCGCCGGTCAGCCGGCCATGCGTCGCCGCCATGAACGCCGCCGCCTGCTCATGGCGGGTCAGCACCAACTTGATCGAGGAGCGGCGCAGCGCTTCGACAACGTCGAGATTTTCTTCGCCGGGGATGCCGAAGACTTGCTTGACGCCCTCATTCTCAAGTGCTGCTACCAGCAGATCAGCGCCTTTCATTGGTCGCTCCCCCTGTTCGGTTCGCGTAATGCCTCATCCGCGCTCGGCCATCATCCGTTTGGTATTGGCGATCGCACGGGCTGGGTTGAGACCCTTGGGACAAGCATTGGTGCAGTTCATGATCGTGTGGCAGCGATACAGCCGGAACGGGTCCTCCAGCCGGTCGAGACGCTCGCCGGTGCGTTGATCGCGGCTGTCGGCCAACCAGCGATAGGATTGCAGCAGAATCGATGGACCTAAATAACGATCCTGGTTCCACCAGTAGCTCGGGCAGGACGTGGAGCAACAGAAGCACAGAATGCACTCCCACATGCCGTCGAGCCTGGCGCGCTCTTCAGGCGATTGGCGGCGCTCGCGGTCCGGGGCAGGTTGATCGGATTGCAGCCAGGGCTCGATCAGCGCGTACTGCGCGTACAGGCCGCTGAGATCGGGTATGAGGTCCTTCAGCACCGGCATATGCGGCAACGGCGTAATGCGGCTGGTGCCCTTCTTCAGGCTGTCCATCGGCGTCAGGCACGCCAGATGATTTTTCCCGTCGATGTTCATAGCGCATGATCCGCACACGCCTTCCCGGCAGGACCGCCGGAACGACAGCGAGGGGTCGATCTGGTCATTGATCTTGCACAGAGCGTCCAGAACCATTGGCCCGCACTGATCCCGATCGATATGAAACGTATCCATCGTCGGGTTGGCCTGCTTTTCCGGGTCATAGCGATAGACCTGGAAGCTCTTGACATTTCGGACCGACTTGGCCGGTGCCCAGTCCTTACCTTTGCCAACCTTCGAGTTCGCTGGAAGCGTAAACTCAGACATCACACTTTCTCCTCGTACTGCTCAGTGCGTGCGCTCCGCCGGTGGGAAGCTTGGCCCGTCGTTTGAAATCGCGTGGAGATGCACCGGTCGATAGGCGAACGTGACCTTCCAGTCTTCGTCTTTCCAGGCCACCGTGTGCTTGAGCCAGTTCTTGTCGTCGCGCTCGTGATAGTCCTCACGCGCATGCGCACCACGCGATTCCATGCGCCCGCAGGCGGAATGCGCGATCACCACCGCCTGGTCCGAAAGGTTGGCCAGTTCCAGGGCCGAAAGCAGGCCGACATTCCACAGCAGAGAAGCATCGTCCACCGTGACACGCTCCAGCGGATCGCGCAGCGAGATCAGCTTGTCCAACCCCTGCTGCAATGTATCGCCGCGCCGGAACACGCTGAAATGCGACTGCATCGTCTCTTGCATCATCGGCCGGATTTCGCCGGGCTTGTTGCCGCCCTTGCTGTGACGGAGCCTGTCGAAGCGATCCAGCGCGCGTGCCTGCGAAATTCCATTCGCTTCGGACACGCGGGAGCCGGGCTTCACAACCTCCGCGGCCCGCAAGGCGGCGGCGCGGCCGAACACGATCAGGTCGAGCAAGCTGTTGGTGCCCAACCGATTGGCGCCGTGAACCGAAACGCACGC
>DATKPQ010000069.1:0-7557 GCA_035523995.1 Acetobacteraceae bacterium
AGGCCGACATATGCTGTAGTCTTGCCCATGACCCGTCTCCCTATGCATGAGGCTCGGTGCCGGACCATCCGACACAACCCTCGAAACCTGCATACTGTGAGACGGGTCGCCCCCTATCTCAGGCGAACATGTGGTCTAAGCGCGATGCGGAAGCGGCCAAGCGCTTCTTCCGCAAGGCGTTGGGCCAGCCTCATACCGTGAACCCGCGCACGATCACCGTGGACAAGAACGCCGCCTATCCAAAGGCAGCGGCGGAGATGAAGGCGAACGGCGAGCTGTGGTGGCGCTCACGGTTTCGCCAAGTGAAATATCTGAACAACATTTTGGAGCAGGATCACCGACGGATCAAACGCCTGACCGGTCCCGGGCTCGGCTTTGGCAGCTTCTGGACGGCGCGACGAACACTGGCGGGCTTCGAGGCAATGGCGATGATCGGAAAGGGCCAGGTTCAAAAGACCGGCGGCAGAGACATGAGGGCACAGGTGGCCTTCATCGCGGAGCTATTCGGGGTTGCCGCCTGACTTGATACGACGCGATCGCCGCGCGGGTGGTCCGCAATCAATGCCAGACTTTGCAACAGAACCCGATGTACAGCGTGTCGCGCCGACAGCTTTCGATCGCCGCCTCGCAGACCGTCACGCGGCTCGGACGGCCCGGACCGCTTGACAGGCTGAACAACGTCATGCCCCCACCCGCGGAAAAGCCGCGCCAAGCGGTCCCCGCATCTCGATTCCCGTCAGATGTCCAGTCCCATTCCTATGTGCGAACCAGACGCCGCCGCGGGGGCCTTCGCGGATGGCGTCCGCGGCGCCTCATCGGTCTTGTATGGCACTGTCTAGGACCGGGCGCCAAAAGGCGAGATCGGCCGTGGCTTCGCGCTGTTCTATTCGGACGTGACCGGTGCGGGTGGCCTTGCGCTGATCGCTTACGGCGTGATCGCCGATCATTCCAATCGGACCGTCGGTATCCTGGCCGGGGCTTTGACGGCCGCCGTTATCATACCGCTGGTTCTCGCGTTGCGCCCACACGTGGAAGCCGAGCGCGGTGTGTTGGCCCACCAGGAAGCATGAGCCTGTGGCAGTCACGGGTTTGAGCTTACAACCCCTGTGTATTACATTCCATGGCCACTCTCCTTTCTGGTGATTTCGTCGCTGACGAGATGACAACGACAACACTCTGTCGACACCGCGTCAGTTGCGATACGAAGCGTCGATCCGGTCCAGCTTGCGCAGCAGCGCCGGCCACGCCAGCGCGCCGATGGCCGACGCCGTCACGGTTTCGGCCTGCTGCTGTGCGGTCGCGATGATGCGTGGGTCGATGTGGACCAGTTCGCCGCCGCCGGCCTGCGCGCGTACCTGAATCATGCAGGCGGATTCGAACGTGTACATGAACAGGAAAGCATCCGGCACGTTCTTCGCGACGGTGATCAGGCCGTGGTTCCGCAGCATGAAGAAGGTCTTCGCGCCAAGGTCGCGTACCAGTCGCGGCTTCTCGTCTTCGCGCAAGGCGACACCTTCATAGTCGTGATAGCCAAGCGATGACAACACGAATATGGATTGCTGCGAGATCGGCAGCACACCGTCCTTCTGCGCCGACACCGCGGCGCCGTTTACGCTGTGCACATGCAGTACGCAGTGCGCATCGTCCCGTGCAGCATGAATCGCGCTGTGGATGGTAAAGCCCGCCGGATTGATCTCGTGCGGCGAGTCCATGACCTTGTTGCCGTCGAGATCGACCTTCACCAGGCTGGATGCGGTGACCTCATTGAAGGTCATGCCGTACGGGTTGATCAAGAAATGGTCATCGCCGCCCGGAACGCGCGCCGACAGATGGGTGAAAATCAGATCATCCCAGCCAAAACGCGCGACCAGCCGATAGGCGGCCGCCAGCGCGACACGCTGCTCCCATTCTTCGGGCGTCACACGGTCACGAACGCAGGCGGATGACTGTTGCTGTCTCATTGCTCTCTCCTCGGTTTGTTGACGATCGGGGTGGCTACGACGCGACGGATTGACACTCGGGCCGCCGATATTTACAGTGGATACATGCACATGTATCCGATGTCAACATCCCAGGAGGCGCCATGACGGAAAAAATTCTCCCTGCCAAACCGCAGCCCTATCATCACGGGGACCTCCGTCACGCCCTGGTCGAAACGGCACTGCTACTGGTCACCGAGGAACAGGACTGGACCTTTTCGCTTCGCGAGGTGGCGCGCCGCGCCGGCGTCAGCCACCGGGCGCCGTACAACCATTTTCCCGAGAAGCTGGATCTGCTCGCCGCGGTCGCCGCGGTGGGCTTCGAACGACTGCGTGACGGCATGCTGCGCGTGATGGTCGGGATTGTTGATCCGGAGGCGCTGCTGTTTGCGATCACCCGTACTTACATACGGCTTGGACTCGAAAACCCGGCGCTGTACCGGCTGATGTTTGGTCCGGCGCTGTCCGCCGCCGGATCCGCCGATCGCCCACCGGTGGCCAAATTGGCTGGCGCGCAAGCCAGAGGGGTGTTGGAGGACGTCATCCTGCGCGGAGCCCGCTCAGGCGCTTTCGCCGTGTCACCCGATGGTCTTCAGGACGTGGCCCTGACCGCGATCTCGGTCTGGTCCGCCACGCACGGCTTGACGATGCTGGCGCTCGACAAGATTACACGCGCTGGCCTGTCGGTCGACGACATGATCGAGAGGCTGCTGGAAATTGTGACCGCAGGTCTGAAGCACGCTCACGCTGCACCGTCGCGCCAGCGGCAGCCCCCGCGACAGAAGGGCGAGGCGGGTGCGCTCTCTGCGTCCCCGCCTGGCCAGATGGTGCGCCGGAAGAAAGGCGCGACGGCATGATCACGCCGGCGTTCATATTCACCATCTTCATGCTAACATTGGGGCCGATCAAGACGGTGCCGGCCTTCTTCGCGCTGACGCGGGAGCAGGCGCCGGTAGCCATGCGGGCCCTTGCGCTCAAAGGCACGACTGTGGCGACGGGCGTTTGCTGCCTCATTGCGCTGGTGATGACCGGCGTCGCGGCGTCATGGCGCGTCTCGTCCGACGATTTGCGGCTCGCGGGAGGGATTCTTTTGTTCGCCGCCGCCCGCGAAATGATCGGCCAGGTCGGCCGGCCCGCATCGCCGCCGACGCCTGCCGTACTGTCGAATCAATCGGCGATCACACCGCTAGCCATTCCGGTGATTGTCACCCCTTGGGGCGCCACAGCGATTTTGTTCTTTGCCGACCTCGCCTATGGCGATTCGAAGATGATGGCGGTTGTCATCGGAATCCTGCTGCTCATCATGGCACTGAACCTTCTCGGCATGCTGCTGGCGAGGCAAATCGTCGCCTGCGTCGGCATGATAACCTTTCAGGTCCTGGGCTGGATTTTCGCGGTTTTGCAGGCTGGCCTCGCGGTCGATGCGATCGTCACCTCGCTGCGTAACCTGGCGCCGTTCCCCACTATCTCATGAATTTGGACCGAGCAGGACCGACGTGCCCATGGACGCACATCGGCGCCCTTCCAACTACAGCCATGATCAGCTACGTCGCCCCCGCGCCTCCGGGATCCGTGGCGCCATCGGTACCCCACTGGAGGTTCTGACGATTGTCAGCTTCGGCGTTATCGCGGCTCGGGCTGATTTTGTTGACGGTATGGGGCTTGGCGATGGTCCTGCCCTCGTTTTATCGGCTCGTCTGGCCGGTTGCATCGTTCGGGCTGACGGCAGACAACGATGGCATCGTGGTCGACGTCATCGGCCCGTTCGATGGCAACAATGTTCAATCGCCGGCCGAGGCGGCTGGCGTTGTCGTCGGCGACCGGCTCGATTTAAGACAGATGAACTGCTGGCATCCGCGCAGCTCCCTCTGCGCATCGCTGACCGTGGTGCTCGGTGGATCGGCGGGATTGCAGGATACTCTGCCCGGGCGAGAGATCGACCTTGCCCTGCTTCCGCGCGCGGGCGAACCGGGCAGGGTCGTGCACCTGCGCGCGGAGGTCGCGCCGCTTGATGTGGCGGGCCGGCTGGTTCTGCTTGCGGATACCGTCGTCGGCATCCTGTCGACGCTTGCGGCGGCCTGGCTGGTCTGGATCCGGCCGGGATGGGTGACCTGGGGCTTCTTCTTCTATTTCTTCTGGTTCAATCCGGGGCAGACCTACACCTACTACGCGATTCTCCAATCCTGGCCGCTTCTGCTGCTGATGGCGCAGGTCTTGGGCGCACTGGCGACCGGCGCAGCCTTCGCTGGCCTGCTCATCTTTGCGCTGCACTTTCCGAACGCCGAGCCCGACGAAGGCTGGCGCCGATGGAAACGACTCGTCCTCTGGGTCGGCGTCTTCATCGCGGTGCTGCGGCTTTCGGCCGGCGCCAATCTGTTCGGCGTTCCGACCGAACCGCTGGCCGAGGCCAGTTACATCTGCGGCTACGTCACCGACGTGGCAGTCCTTGTGCTGCTGCTGGTCCGCCGGCGCACCCTGCATCCACGCAACGAACAGCGCATGAACTGGGTGATCGCCGGCTGCGCAATCGGTCTGCCCAGCTTCATCTTTGCCGAGGTCTGCGAATCCACCGGATGGCTGCAGAGCGCGTGGGGCAAGGCGCCGTCGGAGACGGTGCTCGGGCTGGTGTATCTCGTCCAGGGCGTGCTGGGCTATTTTGTGTGGACTGCCGTGCGACGGCAACGGGTGATCAGCGTCGCGATACCGCTGCGGCATGGCACGGTCACGACGATGCTGACCCTCGCACTCGCCGTTCCGGTCGTCTTCCTGCACGAACGCGTCAATGAAATCCGCGAGGCGTTCCACCTGCCCGAGTGGGTCTGGCCGCTGGTGGTGGCGCCGGCAGTCATGATCGCACTTCACCGGGTGCACGAAGTCGCAGTGGTACTGGTCGATCGTGTCTTCAACCAGGCGTACCACCGCGCCCGTCGTGGACTCGAACAGGCAGGCCACGCGGTACTTGCGACCGGCAGCATGTCGGCCATTGATCAGAATCTGACCGAAGCGCCGGCGCGCTCGCTGCGCCTGACCTCGGCCGCGGTGTTTCGCGATCTTGGTGGCGTCCTGCGCCGGACCGATCCGGTGGTCGGCTGGGCCGACGCGGCCTTGCAGCAGTTGCAGCCGGATCTCGACGCGCCGGTCATGGCGTGCCTCGCCAGTCGCAAACCGACGCGCCTGGCGCCAGAGGGTTGGCGGCGCGGTCTTGCGCTCTCCGAGGATCAGGCGCCGTGTCTTGCGGTACCTGTCTTCGGCTGGACGGGGCAGGCCAAGGCCATTGCACTGTTCGGTCCGCATGCGACGGGCAGCGACATCACACGTGATGAATGCGAAATGCTGGAGACACTCGCGCTGCAGGCAGGACGCGGCTATGAGCGGATCGAAGTGGAAATGATACGGCATGAACTGCACGACCTGAGGGCGCGGCTTGGCGACCCGATCAAGGTGCCTCCGCCGGTCGCAGGCTGACAGTTCGACGCTCACTGTTGGCGTGCCGCAAGGGCAAGCCGATGCGGTAATGTTTGATCCACCGCCGGGCAGGCGTGATCTCCGGTCGGAAACAGCCGCGTGATCTCACAAACGCCAATGCACGCGCCGCTGCGCGCAGCCCCGCAACCGAATTTCCGATAGATCATTGTTGGCACGTCGCAGGCGGAGTCCCCCTCTCTCGTGGCGAGAGAGGGGAACATGCATTGGCGTTTGGCTTACGCTGGGACCTCGGCGAGCTCGCCAAGCGCCGCCTTGTTCGCGGCCATCCAAGCGGCTTCCTCGCCAGGACGCGGCATGATGAGGCCCGCTTCCATGATCGTCGCAGCGTCCGCCTCTTCGACCCTGATGACGAGCTTACGCTCCGGTTGCCCAGTGAGGCGCGACCAAGCGGCCGAGAGCGATTTCAACAGTGCCTGGCGGGTCTCCAGCGTCCGCCCTGCGCGGACGATGGCGTTGATGAGCGTCCCACTTTCGCGCACGGCGCCGGCCAGATAGTGCGAGCCGGACGGGAGATCGTAGAAAACAACGTTGACGAATGGCTCGGGTGCGCCGGTGAATTCGACATGGATACGGGTGAATTCCTTGGCGATGGCCGCCTTGAGGCCGGGGCTCAGGGCCAAGGGCGTGGAGCATTGATAGATCGGCATGGGACTCTCCTTGGGCTGGACTTCCGAGATGATCCTCGGTAAGTTGGCAGTGGCAACTTGATAAGTCGATAAAGTTGGCAGTGTCAACACTCTTTCGGAGATTTTTTGTGACCAAAGCCTCCCGCCGCAGCGCCCCTGGCTCCTATCATCACGGCAATCTCGGCCCCGCGCTCGTCGAGGCGGCGCTGGCGCTGCTCGATGAGACGCAGGACTGGGCCTTCTCGCTGCGCGAGGTCGCGCGGCGCGCCGGTGTCAGTCACAATGCGCCGTACAAGCACTTTCCCGAGAAGCGCGACCTGTTGGCTGCGGTCGCCGCGCGTGGCTTTGAGGCGCTGGCCGAACGCACGCTTCGCTCCCTTGCAGGGGTGACGGGCGCGCGGGCGCGACTCCTCGCTTGCGGCCGGGCGTTCGTTGCGCACGGCATTGCCAATCCAGCGCTCTACCGTCTGATGTTCAGTGCGGCGCTGACCAGTTCCGACACCGGTCGCCCGCCGATCGAGAAGGCGGCGGCTGCCAAGGCGCGGGCGATCGTTGACGCGACGCTCGCCGATGCCGTGCGGTCTGGAGCGTTTCCTTCCAGCATGGCCAATCCGCGCAAGGGCGCCGCAGCGGCCCTGGCAATGTGGTCCATCATGCATGGCCTCACCATGCTGGCGATCGACGATTTCGTCGGCCCGCCCAAGGACGTCGAGACCTTGGTTGACCCGATCCTTGGCACGCTCCTCAGCGGAATCGCATCTCACCCACCAACGCTCCCGGCAAACATCTGGATGGCGCCGCGGCTCTAACGCGGTTGCCGCCGCGGGTCGGCGACCGCCTATGGCGAACCGGGAACCAGGCAGCCAACTCTGGGAATGTCCGTTTTCGGCCAAGACTGTCCAACGCATCCGTGCCGTGCCGCTCGCCCTGGGGCGCGGCACCGCGTGACCTCCGCCGCGTCGCTGCAACACCCCCCCGTGCCCCACCCGCGGAATCGGTCCCAGCGAGGTCTGCATTTTGCCCCCGGGGGATCGAGCGCAACGATGTCTGTGTCCGTCTGGTGATTCCGAATTGGACCACTTGGCTGCGGGTGCCCTGCGCGACCTGTTTTTTGGGTGGCTTCTGCCGCCATGCTCGGGGTAGGTTCAAGATACGTGTTTATGCCGAGGTCGGCATAAACACGTATCTTGAACCTACCCCACATCCGCTGGCGCCTTTGGCATGGCCAGACCCGGCGGGCACTCTGCCTGATCCAGCGCACACTGCCGGCCGTCACAGCGAAGGCGGAAGGAAAAACCGCGGCGGCCAGATCGGCGGCGAACCTCGCGAAGGCATTGACCGCACTGGAGACCTACGTGTCTGGTCTCGCCGATCTGATCATCGATTATGCCTCGGCGCGGCTGGATGACGAGCCGTTCTCGACTTCACCGACGGAGGGCGCCGTGCAATGGTTGCTGCACCGCCGG
>DATKPQ010000070.1:0-57964 GCA_035523995.1 Acetobacteraceae bacterium
TGCAGCGACAGGCGCGGCCGATATGGGTGAACCGTGTAGGTCATGATGACGCGGCCGACACGCGAGACCGCAAGGCCGACGATCAGTGCCCAATAGCTGTGAGTCAGCCACGCGGTTCCGAGGGTGGCAACCAGTTGCAGCACCGCGGGCAATGCCTGCAACCTGAATTGCACGTCGAAACGGAGCTCTCGCTGGTATTCGACGATGCCGATGTTCGACAAGCCATTGATGGCGGTCAGAACGGCGAGCGCTAGCACCAGCGCCGTCAATCGCGGCTGGGCGAACCAATGGGCCGCGATCGGCGCCGCTGCCGCAATGATGAGGGCCGTGAGGATCGCCCGGCCGATCTGGATGGTGAAGGCGGCGTCATGCAGGTGGGTATCCGCTTCCGGACGGCGCAGCAGCGCATCCAGCACCGGGAAGGCGGTCATCATCAGCAGCGACGTCTCGAACGTCATCGCCATGGCGACAAGGCCAAAATCCGCCGGCACCAGCAGACGTGCGAGGATGATCGTGTTGAAGACGCCAAGCAGGCGCGACGCTGCGCGCCACGCGATCATCCACCCGGCACCGACGGCGGCTTTTCGTCCCAATGACAGCACAGGGCTCGTCATCGGCCGATGCCGGCATTGAACAGGTTGCCGTGAGATCGGCCTCTTCCGGGGTGTGCGCGACCGATCGTGCCGCCCATCAACCTCCCCGCCAGCTCAGACCAGGCAGCGGAAATCTTCGCCGTCAGGGCTTCCCGCCCATAGTAGCTCGCACAGTCGGGCTGCCCTGCGCGGCGGGCCTCGGCCGCGATATGGGCCAGGACATATGCTCGTTGGCGCATCGCATAGCGGCGCAGTTCGGCATGACCCGAAAAAAGTACCGCCTTGTCCACCACCCTTAATTGGTACAGCCGCTTGGACAGTTGGGAAACCGCGGTGGACATGCTGGCCTGTGCTGCCGGGTCCGGAATGTTATGACGCGATACCACCTGTGGCAGGAACCGGATCAGTGCGGCGCGGTCGATCGCACGCAGATAGAAGTCGCGGTCGCACTCGTAGCGCAAGCCTTCATCCAGCCCACCGGTCTTCAGGTAGAAGTCGCGTGACACAATGGTGGTGTTCAGGTGGCAGTGTGCCTGACACGCCAGCAGGTCCGGCAAGGTCACGGTATAGGCCCCGGTCGAATCCGGCGCGGCGGCGAGGCGTCCCTGGAGATCCTCAATCCAAACCACGCGGTCAACAGGACTCCCGTTGCGGAACGCCCGCTGATTGGCGAGCAACAGGTCCACGCGTTCGTTGCTGGAGCCAATCACTCCGGCAGCACGCGCGAGATGGTCCGGATCGATCCATTGGTCGTCGTCGTCGAGGAAGCACAGGTAATCTCCTCGTGCGAGGGCGGCGCCGAAGTTCAGCGCGTAGCTCTGCCCGTGCCCGCGTTCGGTGCGCACCAGAGACAACAGCCGCACCGTGTCCGCGACGTGGTCCAGAATGCTGCGGTACTGCGCCACCTGCTCATCGGCCGAACCATCGTTCACGACGATCACTTCGAACCGCGAAAACCGTTGCTCCAGCACGGATCCCAGGGCAACCGCGAACAGACCGGCGCGGTTCCGCGTCGGGATGATCACCGAGAACAAGGGCCGGGCATTTGGCTCGGTCATGCGGCCGCGGTGGGCTTGCGCGCCGTGGCCGCATCAGCCGGCCGGCCTGGCGCAATACCAGGGGTACCCTGCACCTTCTGCATGGCGTTCAGGTAATTGCGGGCGATCTCGCGCTTGTCGGGCAACGCCGGATCGCGCTGCACCGGTTCCCGTGGCTCGTTGTAGCCGCGACGCAGCAGGCCACGATCGATACCGAGCCTGTCGGCCAGTTCGCACACGAAGCCGAACGGATCCTGGCCGATGCGCTCGTAAGATACGGAAATGGCGGAAATGCCATTCCGGGCCAGAAAAACCCGCCATCCCAGATCGTCCGCGGCCAGATTTTCGATCGTGCGGTCGAGAGCCGAGGCGTCGTTCAAATCCATGCCGGCGTCAGGGCTGGTGGTGACCGTGTCATCGATCCCCCAGCGGCCCGTGGCATGTGCGAAGATCGTCGAGACCGCCTGACCGAGCAAATCCTCCCGATACAAATGCACGAACAATCCGCCGCTCAGAAGTTTCCAACCGACCGGGTTGTCCAAAACCTTCGTGTACTGATCGAAATGGAATTTGGCCGCGAACACGCCGAGCTGGCAGCGCCGGGGAACCAGGGCGGCGATGTATTGCTCCACGAACTGCATCTCGGCAATGCGCGCGGGGTTACCGAACGGCAGCCGGTCCTTCAGGGTACGTCGGCGCCATTGCAACCCGTCGATTGCGGCGCCGAGGCCGAGCCGCGGCGCGATCTCCCGCATATTGATCGGGTTGAAATATTCGTGCGGCACACCGAGCCCGGCGTTGATCATGTAGCGGCACAGCAGATAGCTGCCGCTGCGTGGCGTGGAGCAAATGAACAGCTTCCGCGGTTCGCTGTCGAAGGCCGGCTGATCGAGCAATTCGCTGGTCACCTGCTGTTCCGTGTAGCGTATCGGCATGGCTCGGTGTGACAGCGACATTTCACGCGGTGTTACTGGTGCGGGTATCATGGGCTCTCGTATTTACTGGCGGGCCTGGCGGCCGTTATGCGGCGTTTCGACCCGAGGCCGGCAGCGCTGGGGTGGTTCGGTCGTTGGCACGTCCGTGCATGAGCGGAGAAACCGATCCGGTCGGCGTCACGACCGGTGTCGCTCCGTTCCAAGCTGTGGCGGCCGCGTGGCTGGTGGGCCGACGCATGCCGTTAACATCCCGATTGGGCAAGACGGGACCTCGTTCATCCTTCAAGCGGCGTCGGCGGTGGTGCTATGTGCCAGGGTCAGTATCCCGCATCGCCTCGCCATGATCTCGCGCTCTGATGGTTTCAGAATGGTTGTAATGCCAGACGATTCGCACGTCACGCAGAAACTGACGATCGTGGGCAGCCTCCGGCCCTGGGCTGCCCAAGGGGCCGCTGGCCGGATCGGGCGCTGCGCCATGGCGGCTTCCCGCCGCACGCCGACCCGGCCGGCGAGCGACTCTCCTCGCACCGCTGCGGACCGGGTAGTCGTGCCGCGCGGGAGGCGCCGGGTTTCCCAGAGGGCTTCGACGAGCCGGTGAACGACACCGGCGTGAATGGACAGGATAAGATGCAACGACTGCTGCTGCGTCAGGTTGTTACGATTTGTCTGGTGCTTGCCGCCGTTATCGTTGAGCCGGCGGCTGTGGCCCGGGCCGAGGCCTCGCACAACGGCCGCCGCGACATGAACATGACGCTGGACGGGCAGCTGCCGCCGCCTGGCCCGATGATCGTGTCGCAAATCCATAATGCACCCGGCTGGGAGCCGTCCCACGGCTACACGTATGCCACCGGTCCCTACGCGCGGGTGGTCAGCGGTCCGGGTTGGGACCCAGCGACCGACAACTACGTGCCCGGCCGGCCACTGGCAGCTTATCAGTTGACGTCGCCTGGCACTTGCCGCAGCGCGCCGGGCGACGGCCCGCGTGGGACCGGCGCTGCGGTCAGGGACGGCACCTGCGTGTGGAAATATCTTTCCCCGGTTGACTATATATCGATCACCGGGTGGGCGTTCGACAATCGCCGGTGGAAGAACGGGACGCTCTACCACTATCTCGACTATGTCACTTCGGGGTCACCACTGCGCACCTATGCGCTGCAGGACGAAAGTTGTCTCAGCACCGTCGCACCTGCGGGCACTGGTGAACCAAAATCGTCAACGTTCGTCACCAGTGACGGCTGTCGCTGGCAGTATGAGGCCGACATTATTTACACCTCGGAGCGGTCGTACATACCGACCGAAACATTCACCAGCGACCGGAGCGCCGCAACGCTCGGCCTTCGCGGCAACTACGAAGCGCAATTGTGGAACGACCGGGAATATGTGTCGGGACAGCACGGCGAGACATCGCCTATCCGGGTGCAAGGTCATGACGATTACCGGCACGAAGGCGGCGTCATTTTGGGGTGCACCACCACTCCCTGCTACCACATCATCATAACCACGGCGCCGGGGGAAAGCTTTCGTGACGGTCTGACTCCATCCGATCCGCTGACGGGATACGATCCGCCCAAGGGGGTGGCGATCCGCAACAGCAATCCCTACCGATGGCCATATGAGCCAGCGGGCATCGACGTGCACGACAATTACGTTGATCTCATTGGACTACAAATCAAGAGCATTCACGGTCCGGCCGTGAACGGCATGTCGTCATTCGGCAACGCGATGACGATCCGCGACTGCATTCTTGATGGTGGAAGCGAGGATCAGTGGACGTCGCATGCCGCGGCCACGGTCGATACCAGCTCGGTGGTGGCAAACTCGCTCATCATCTCGCACGCGCAGATGGGCGTGGTCTTCAAGTACCCTGGGTTCCTGCTGCATTCAAGCGTTGTCACCCCGGATCACGTCGAGAACAGCATTGGCGTATTGACGTTTTTCAAGTGGGTCTATCATGGCACGGTGGTATCGAACACGGCCATCTTCGGATTCATCCACGTTGCGGCGCATGGCGAGGGCGGCGCGCCTTGGTCGCCGCGGTCGTCGAACAATGTGACGGATGCGTTGGTGGGCGATGCGGGCACGATACCTTCACCGTTCGGGCGCGGCATGGTAACGTTCGACATCCTGCCGGGCACGACCTACGGCGTCCCGATCGCACGTCCGTTCGTCAGGCTTGGCAGAGACTGGCGGCTGTCGGCCGCTTCGCCTTTGCGCGGCGCCGGCCGCGCGTTCGGCAGCTTTGAGGTTGGTTGCCAGGTGCAGCATCCGGCATGTCCGCAGCGCACGACCTATGACTTCGATACGCCTGACATCATCGGCGCCGCGCGGCCGCAGGATGGCGGCTACAACATCGGTGCATGGTAGAATATTCGGCTCGCGCTCCGTGGCACGCTGCCATCCGATCGGCTCGCGCTCCGTGGCGCGCCGCCATGGGACGCGGGCGCCGGGCCACCAGCCGTTTGGGCGCCACAACTGATTTGGGCCTGGATTAATCCCGGTCGCATGAGGTATGTTGCCAGGGGGCTTGTGGACGGCATTCATGCGGGTGCCGAACAGGTCCACCCAGTGGATTATCCAGAATGAACGGTTTCATCCAGGTCAAGGAGCAACGCTCGCAGGGAATGCCGGGCAGAGCAATCACCGTGCACACCCTGCTTTGTACCAACGCCGCCTATCTTCAGCATGCGGCGGTCTGCCTCGTATCGCTTCTGGCCAACAATCCTGGGTTTTTCTTCGATATCGTGATAGTCTCCCAGCCGGGCGAAAACCTGGATGAAGCCAGGCTACAGCGGACGATGGCACAATTCTCAAATCAGTCGCTCACTTTCCGTACATTCAAAATCCCCGCAGGCCTTCTGCTCCCGCTCAATCCGCGGGCCCATTATACACTGGACACGTATTCCAGGTTGTGGATTGGCGAATTCTTCCCCCCGCACGTTTCCCGTGTCCTCTACCTCGATGCCGACCTGGTCGTGGTGGGCAGCGTCGCCCCGTTATGGAGCACCGATCTGGACGGAGCATTGATGGGCGCGGTCGATATTCCCGGTTCCGACCGCGGCGTAACGCGGCTCGCGATGCGGCTCGAAGACGGCTATTTCAATGCCGGCGTATTGCTCGTCGACGTGGCGCAATGGCGTGATACGCGGGCGGAGCAAGCCGTCATCGACTACATTCGTGCCAATCCCGAGCGGGTGCTCTATGATCAGGACGCGCTCAACGCGTGTTTTCGTGACCGGACCAAACGGCTCGATTACAAGTGGAACGTGATCTGGCCGTTCTATAGAGAGCCGACGCCGCTTCCGCTGGAGCAAGCCGAATTAGCAGCCGTTCGTCGCGAGGCGCTGATCATCCATTTCAACGGTGCCTCGAAGCCCTGGAGCTACTTCTGCGATCATCCGCGCAGAGCCGATTATGACAGGTACCTGCGCATGACCGAGTGGCGCGATTTCGTTCCGTCCGATCGCACGCCACTGAACCGCCTGCGCAAGTTCCTGTCGGCGTTGTTGCCCGCTCTGATAAAAACTGGCCTAAAGGCGACATTGGCTCGTGCCAACGCGCGTCGCCTTGCTCGTGCCATCTAACGGCAGCGAGATTTACGAAGGACGAGCGTCGGATTGTGCGACTGCTTTTGCCAAGGGCCTGTCCGGAAAACAGCAGCGCGATGTCCCTGACAACGTTGCAGATGGCGACTCGGAGTTGTTTCAGCAGTCGATTCGGTTGGTCGCGGACGGGCCCTAAGGCGCGGCTGGCCACGCCGGAGCGGCGCTATCCGGTCACAACGTCCAACGGGTACGGGGCCTGGGTGCCCCCACGTGTGATCGGCGGCTCTTTCAAGCCGCGCTCGAGCATCACCGAATGACGGCGCAGCATCCGATACAATGTAACCCGCGAAACGCCCAACTCCTGTGCCGTCAGCGTCACGTTCTCGCCGTGACGTTCCAGCGCGGCCAGCAACGCGGTGCGTTCCTCGGGCGAGTTGGCGCGCGGCAACGCCTTCGGTGTGGGCGGGGGCGACGCCGCGGGGGCAGGGCGCGTCGCGTCCTCGATGCCGATCAGGTCCAGCGGCTGCACCTTGTCGCCGTCGCCGATCACCACGGCGCGGCGCACGGTGGACATCAACTCCCGCACATTGCCGGGCCAGGAATGCCGCCGCAGGGCTTCCAAGGCCTCCGGCTCGAAATCAGAAACGGTGCGGCCGAAATCGCGCGCTGCCGTGGCGAGGAAATGCCGGGCCAGCTTCTCAATATCCTCGCGGCGCTCGCGCAGCGGCGGCAATGGCAGCGTCAGCACGTTCAGGCGGTAGTACAGATCCTCGCGGAACCGCCCTTCGGCAATCGCCTCGCGCAGCCGCACATTGGTGGCGGCCACGATTCGCACGTTTACGTTGATCGTTTCGCGCCCGCCGACACGTACGATCTGGCCGTCCTGCAGGAAGCGCAGCAGGTGGCCTTGTAGATCGACCGGCATGTCGCCGATCTCGTCCAGGAACAAGGTGCCGCCATTGGCATGCTCTATTTGGCCCTTGGTACGGACATTGGCACCGGTGAACGCGCCCCTTTCGTAACCGAACAATTCGGAGGCAACCAGATTGGAGGGGATCGCGGCGCAGTTGACTGCGACGAACGGGCCCTCGGTGCGGCGCGACTCTTCATGGATGGAACGGGCCGCCAGTTCCTTGCCGGTGCCGCTCTCGCCCGTGATCAAAACGGGATCGTCGCTACGGGCGAAACGGCGGATCAGTTCGCCGACTTGGCGCATGGCAGGGCTTTCGCCAACAACACGCAGAGGGCCACCCGCCGAGGGCGGCGGCGCGGCAATGCGGGCAACGCCGGGCGTACCCTCCTTGATCGTCGCGTGCAGCCGAGTCAGCAGCATCGGATCTTCGGCAGCATGCTCTAGCAGCAGGCGCGCTAGCCGCTCGACGGGAAGGCGCGACAGATCGTTCAGCGTGACACGGACCACAGGGGAAGCGTTATCCAAGAGTACCATACGAGCCCCGACGCGATTGGCAGATCAGCTGGAAGCCGGCCTTACGACGCCGTCTGACCTCCTTTCCGTTAAGGCGGCGTTGCTGGCACGTTTGTCCCCCGCATGTACGCTGAAACAAAGCCAGTGCGGGATCACGTCCGCGTGGCAGGGCAATGGAAATTGCGCCATTCCGACACGGACTCGCTGAACTTTGTGATCAGGGATCAGCAACCGTTCTGCAAGGCCAGCAAGATAAATGTGGCGTGGTGACAATCCTGCAAAGTGGTCCGCGGACTTGTGCGATTCCGGCACATATTGGTCCGCGCGCAGAAAATTTCCCCGACGCGGAATTGAATCGGAACGCCGAGCGGTTGCAACTCGGTGAGATTTGGCGCACGCGATCTTGCGGCCGCTGTTGCATGCCGCAACCGTGGTGGTGCCGAAGAAATTCTGCTGGCATTGCACACGAATTCGTGCGCATAGCGTCGCGATGCGCGCCGCGTTCCGCTGCCTGGCCATTGCCATGCTGCTTTGCCTGCCTCTTGCCGCGGCGCGAGCGGCACCGCCCGTGCGTTCGCCCGCGCTATGCGACCCAGCCATTACGGCAGCGCAAGACGCGTGGCACTTGCCGCCACGTCTGCTGGAAGCGATGGCGCAGGTAGAAAGCGGCCGGCCGGATGCCGCAGATCAGTTGCGGCCGTGGCCCTGGACGATCAATGCCGAAGGGCAGGGCGCCTTTTTTGCAACCGAAGCACAAGCTATCGCCGCGGTGCGCGGCCTGCAGGCGCGTGGCGTGCGGTCGATCGATGTTGGCTGTCTTCAGGTCAACCTGATGTTCCATCCGGCTGCGTTTACGTCGCTGGAGCAGGCCTTGGATCCCCGCGCGAATGCGTTGTATGCGGCCCGATTTCTGAACGCCTTGCATGCGTCCGGCGACAACTGGATGAACGCCATTGCGGCCTATCACTCGCAGACGCCGGTGCTGGGCGCGTCCTATCGCCAGCGCGTGCTGGCATTGTGGCACGATCCAGCCGCGGATTGGCATCTGGGGCTGGCGGCAGCCTATCGCGACTTCGCCGCCAGCTCTCGGGATTATGACGATTTTGCGCCGGTTGATTCGGTGTACGGCGCGTTTGCCGGATCCTTCACCGGCCCACCCACCGCGCGGCTCCGCTAGGAGACGGCGGCCCTACACGATACAACCGTGGCCGAGAGTGCCACGCGGCGTCTCGAACGCTGCGCAGGCCCTCGTCCGTCTCCAAGCCTGGAAGGGAATGTCATGGCCCAAGCCCTCCGCGGTGCCGACATCGTCATGCGTTGTCTTGAGCATGCCGGTCACAAAACGATCTTCACGCTGTCCGGCAACCACATCATGTCTCTGTTCGATGCCGCAATCGGCACGTCGATCAACCTGGTGCACACCCGCCATGAGGCGGCCGCCGTGCACGCCGCCGATGCCTGGGGGCGGCTGACCGGCAAGCCGGGCATTGCCATGGTGACCGGCGGCCCGGGTCACGCCAATGCCACGCCCGCGCTGATGACCGCCCTGGGCCAGGAATCGCCCGTCGTACTTTTGTCGGGCCATACCGAGACGGGGCAGCTCGGCCGCGGCGGCTTCCAGGAACTGCGCCAGGCGGACATGGCTGCGCCGGTCAGCAAGGCGTCGTGGATGGCGACATCGGCGGAAACGCTCGGAGCCGACATTGCCAAGGCGGTCCGCATCGCCACGTCGAGCCGCCCGGGCCCGGTGCATCTCAGCCTGCCCTCGGACCTGCTGGATGCGCATGTTGCCGACAACGCAGCGATTTGGCCGGAGCCGGCTGATTTTGCTGCGGCGCCGGTAGCGCTGAACGATGCCGCGGCGGATGCCGTGCTGGGCATCATCTCAGCCGCCTTACGGCCGCTGCTGATTGCCGGCCCGCATCTGGCGAACCCTTCAGGCCGCGCCTTGCTCGCGCGGCTGGAGGCCGATTTGGGCGTGCCCACCTGCATCATGGAAAGCCCGCGCGGTTTCAATGATGCGACACTCGGCGCCTTCAACGAGCTGATCCGTCGCGTGGATCTGATCATCCTGCTCGGCAAGGCGTTCGACTTCACGCTGAAATTCGGCGAGGCACCGTGGATCGACCCCGCCTCCCGCTTCATCTCCATCGATCCGGAAGGCGCGCTGGTGGAACGCGCTGCCCGCGAGATCGGGCCGCGTTTGGCGTTCGGTTGCGTGGCAGGCACGCGGCTGGCGGGAGAAACGCTGCTGCACCGAGCTGCCGGGCGCGCCGTGGGCCGCGGCGCCTGGCTCGCCGAAGCGCGCACCGCATTCACCAATCGGCCGGACACATGGGCGACGCTCGCCTCGAATACACCGGGGAAGCTGCACGCGATCGAGGTGTTCCGCGCGCTGAAGCCCTTCGTGGAACGCGATCCCGGCACAGTGCTGATCTGCGATGGGGGCGAATTCGCGCAATGGGGACAAAGCGTGCTCCCGGTGGTGCCGCGGCGGATGATCAACGGCGTGACTGGTGCGATCGGCAGTTCGCTGCCGATGGCAATCGCATCGCGGCTGGCGGAGCCGAAAGCCCCGGTGTTCGCCGTGCTGGGCGATGGGACGTTCGGATTCCATATGGCGGAGTTCGAAACCGCGGCGCGGCTTTCATTGCCGTTCGTCGCCGTGGTGGGCACTGATTCGCGGTGGAACGCGGAGTACAATCTGCAAGTGCGCGATTACGGCCGGGACCGCGCGGTGGGCTGTGAACTGACGCCGGCGCGATACGATCTGGTCGCCGTGGCGTTGGGTGGCCATGGCGAGTTGGTGGAACGGCCCGAGCAAATGGCACCGGCGATCGAGCGTGCTTTGGCCAGCGGCAAGCCGGCGTGCATCAACGTGATGATAGAGAGCATTCCATCCCCGGTGGTACGGCGGGCGGGCGATGTATAAGCCGGTTGGGCGGCAGGGCGGTGCATCAGGCAGGGGAATCCGAGATCAGATGGCGTCCCGCTACCAATGCCGGACCGGTCCGATGACGCGGCAACGGTGGTCGCTGCCGTCCTGGCGTGGATACGATCGGAAAGCCTTGGTGTTCTGCGGGCTCAGCCAGGCGACTTTTGCCGCCTTTGCCCTGACGCAGGGACGCGGCCCGGGACGTCGTGCAGGCGTCGCATTGCGTCACTGATTCCGAACAACGTGACAACCGAAGTCGACCGCCGCGGGAACGGCCGTCGGCGCCCCTGCCATGTCGAGGCCTCCCTCATCCAGGGAGGCGGTACCGAAAGAGCGATCCTGCACGATATTTCGGAACATGGCTGCTACGCAGTCACAACGGCGGCTTACCAGGCTGGCCAGCAGGCTGAGCTTGTCATGCAGCGCCCTGGCAAACGATTGAAAGGCCGCATTGCTGCCGTGTCGGAAGGAGCCATGCATCTCTATTTCACCGATGCGGGCATGAGCACTGCGGACGTTGACCACATCAGCGCGACAACCGTTGCCGATTTGATGAAGGTGACGAAAAACGATCACGCCGCCTTCGTGAAGCGCGTATCGGATGCAGTCGCGGCGGGTACGCGCGCCGGGGAGGACCATCACCCTTCGCCTGCCCCCTCCAACAGCTCATCCGCCGCCGCCCGCGCCGCCTCGGTCACGCGCTCCCCCGCCAGCATCCGCGCGATCTCCTCCCGCCGCGCCGCCGCCACCAGCGCATCGACTCGCGTTGCCGCCCGTCCCCGCGCCGCCTGTTTTGCCACCAGCAGATGCGCCGTCCCGCGCGCCGCCACCTGCGGGCTGTGTGTCACCACCAGTACCTGGACGCGCCCTGCCAGCCGCGCCAGCCGATCGCCGACCGCCGCCGCGGTCGCACCGCCGATGCCGGAATCCACCTCGTCGAATACCAGCGTCGGCACCGGCGAGCCGGCCGACAGCACCACGCGCAACGCCAGCATCAGCCGCGACAATTCTCCCCCTGACGCTACCCGTCCCAGCGCCCCCAGCTCCTGGCCTGGATTGGTCGCGATCAGGAAGCGCACGGCATCGGCGCCGCCGGGCCCCCAATCGGCTTCGTCTACCACCGCCACTTCTGCGTGGAACCGTGCCTTGTCCAACCGCAGCGGCGGCAACTCCTTTGCCACCGCCTTGTCCAGACGCGCTGCCGTATCCCGCCGCGCCGCCGATAGCGCCGCCGACGCCTCCACATAGCGCTCCCGAGCCTCGCGCGCTGCTTGCTCCAGCGCCACCACCTCGGCGGCACCCGTATCCAGCGCCGCCAGTCTCGCAGCGAGCCGGTCCAGCAGCGCCGGCAGATCCGAGACTGCCACCGCGTGCTTGCGCGCCGCTGCCCGCAAGGCAAACAGCCGTTCCTCCGCTTGCTCCAGCAGCCGCGGGTCGGCGTCTGACTCGGCGGCCAGGCGGGTCAGCAGAGTCTCCGCCTCCGCCAGCGCCTCCTCTGCCCGTTCCAGCGAGGCCAGCGCCGGGGCTGCGGGATTGTCCGCCTCTGGCTGTCCCGGAGTCACCAGACGTTGCAATATCCGCGACGCCGCCCGCAACGCAGCTGCCGGTCCTGGACTGCGGCGGTCATGCGGTGCGATCTCCGCCAGCGCCGACGCGATGGCTTCGGCGCGTCGTTCGCCTTGCTGCAAGCGCTGGCGTTCGACGGCCAGCCGGTCTTCCTCGCCGTCCTGGGGGGCCAGCATGGCGAGTTCCTCTACCGCGTGGCGCAGCCAGTCCTCGTCGCGTTCCGCCGCCGCGATGGACTCGCGCGCGGCGGCCAGTTCTGCCAGGCAACCTCGCCAGCTGTGCCAGGCCTCGCGTGCTGTGGTAGCTAATTCCTCCGGAACGCCGAACGCATCCAGCAGAGCAGCGTGGCTGGCGGCGTCAGCCAGGCCGAATTGTTCATGCTGGCCCTGCACTTCCACCAGCAGCGCACCGGCGCGACGCAACAACGCTACGCCCACTGGCTGGTCGTTGATGAACGCCCGCGAGCGCCCGTCGCGGCCGACGATCCGGCGCAGGACGATTTCGTCCTCTGCCTCCAGCCCCTGGGCTTCCAACAGCGCCTGCACCGGATGCCCGGCCGGCAGTGCGAAACATGCCGTGACACTGGCATGGTCTGCGCCAGTCCGCACCAAGCCCGTATCGGCCCGTGCACCCAGCGCCAGTCCCAGACTATCGAGCAGAATCGACTTGCCGGCACCGGTCTCGCCGGTGAGGACGGTCAGGTCCGGGCCGAATGACAGATCCAGCCGTTCGATCAGCACCACATCATGGATCGACAGCGCGGTGAGCAATGAATCGCCCCCGCCCCGCGCTTCAGAACAACCAGTTCCAGGTGCGGGAGAAGAAGCCGGGACCGCCAGCGTGCGGGGGTGGTACGCCGTTCACCAGATGGTCACTCTGCAACTGATCGTAGGTTACGGCATACCAGTAATTGCCCGGATAGTTGTAGCCGAGCACGGCAGCGGTCTTCCTCGCCTCATCGGACAGGCCGAGCGCGAGATAGACTTCCACCAGGCGCGCCAGCGCCTCCGGCACGTGATTGGTGGTCTGGAAATCGTTCACCACGGTCTGGAAGCGGCCGATTGCCGCTTCATAGAAATGCTGGCCCTGATACCAGCGTCCGATTGCCATTTCCTTGCCGGCCAGATGGTCGCGGCACAAGTCGATCTTGAGTTGGGCATCGCGCGCGTAAGCCGAGCCTGGGAAGCGGTCCACCACGACCTGCAGGGCATTCATTGCGTCCACCGTATCCTGCTGGTCTCGCTGAATGTCCTCAATTTGCTCATAATAGCACAGCGCCCGCAGGTAATATGCGTACGGAATATCCGTACTGGTCGGGTACAACTGCGTAAATCTGTTCAGTGTGCCAATCGAATCGGTGTAATGATTGGCCATATACTGGGCATACCCCTCCATCAGCAGCGCGCGCTGTGCCCAGGAGGAATAGGGATAGTTTGCCTCGACGGCGGCGAACTGATTGATTGCGCTGGTGTAGCGCTGGGCATTCAACGCATCCATGCCGTTGTTGTAGAGCGTGTCCACCGACGCGGTCTGGGTGGCGGCGTCGAGCGCGACCTGACCCCCATCGGCCTTGTCGTCACTGCCCCCACACGCGGAGAGCAATGGCAGAATCGCCGCCAGAGCGATGGCGGAACGCGAGAAGCAGCCTGACTGGCGGAAGCGATTCGGGATCATCCCGCGCCTTATAGCATCACCGTTCGGCTGTGCGAGTAGGGCCTCAGGCGGCCGCGGAAACCGGCGCTTCCGTCACTTCCCGCCAGGCCGCGGCGTCGGCGAACAAGGCCCGCAGCAACCGGTTGTTCAGCGCGTGGCCGGAGCGGTGGGCGATGAAGCGCCCGGCCAGCGGCGCGCCGGCCAGCGCCAGGTCGCCGACCGCGTCCAGCAGCTTGTGGCGGGCGAACTCATCCTGCATGCGCAGGCCGCCGGGGTTCAGCACGCGGGCGGCGTCCACCACCACCGCGTTGTCCAGGCTGCCGCCCTGCGCCAGGCCGGCGGCACGCAACTGCGCCACGTCCTCGGCGAGGGTAAATGTGCGGGCGCGGGCAAGGTCGCGACGGAAGGTCTCCGCGGTCAGGTGCAGGGACAGGGCCTGCCGGCCGATCGCAGGGGCGGCGAAGTCGATGGAGATCGCCATTTCCAGGCCGGGCATGCCGCGAACGGCGGCGGGGCGCAATTCGGCAAAGGCGTCACCGTCGGACACGCGGACTGCACGGCGGATCGCGATGCTGGTGCGCGGCGCGGCTTGCTCCTGCACGCCGGCGCAGTCGATCAGGAACACGAACGGGGCCGAGGAGCCGTCGAGCGCCGGGACTTCAGGGCCATCCAGCTCGATCCGCGCGTTGTCGATGCCCAGAGCCGAGAGGGCAGCCATCAAATGCTCGACCGTGCCGACGCGGACGGCTGGGTCGCTCGGATCGGCCAGCACCGTGGCGAGGCGCGTATCCATGACATTGCCGAATCGGGCCGGGACGGCGCGGCCTGTGTCGGTACGATGAAAGACGATGCCCTGGCCGGGTTCGGCGGGGCAAAGCTTCAGGCTGACCCGCCGGCCGCTGTGCAGCCCCACGCCGACGCAACCGATTGGCGCCTTCAGCGTGCGCTGCCAAAGGGCAGGGGAGGGGGCCAGTGTCTGCGGCATGCCATCCATGGTGTGGCGGTGTTCCCACGCAGTGACGCGGCGGCATACGGATGCGCGCCTGAGCGAGGGAAACTACGGGGACGGCAAAGCGGTTGCCAGTCACTGATTATTGCCAAGTGTTACCCATCAACCGATTGAATTTGTTGTATTCGCTGCGATGCACGCACTCCTTGCCCCGGCCTTCGGCGCAACCTCGGGGCATCGGCCCCGTGCGATTCAGCGCCGGTCGATTCCCAGGTCGTCGGAATACCCCGCCTTCACGCGGGGCCACTGGACGATGGGGCGTCCATCGGTTCGGTAGTTGTGCTCGCCTTCCGGTCGTTGTGGCCAGCCGTTCGGGGAGTCTTCCCACCTCTCCTGCCGCCCATAGACAGTCAGGTCGAGCAATGCATAGCTGTTTCCCGCCACCTCGACACCGCGGCTTGTTGTCCAATAAGTCTCGAAGACGTTCGATCCTTGCCGCAGGTAGCAAACGATATGCATCCTGCCGATCCTGCGTCCGGCCAGCAGGACGTTGAGCGAATCCCGAGACGCCGCGTACCACGGAATTTCCCAGCCCATGAAATCACGATAACGGCGGCCCTCCTCAAATGGCCCCTGGCAGATCGTGGCGTACGTGACGTCACGGGAATGGATGAAGGACAGCTCGCGCACCTGCGATGTATAAAGGGTGCATCCCTCGCATTGATCCGCCGCCGGGTCGCCGGCGCGCCACATGAAGTAGTAGGCGATCAACTGCCGGCGACCCTCGAACGCGTCGAGAAGCGTCACAGGACCCTGCGGGCCAATCAGCGCGATGGTGGGGTCCACGGCGACCATCGGCAGCCGCCGTCGGGTCGCCGCGATCGCATCGCCGTCGCGCGTGTGCGCCTTCTCCCGCACCCGCAGGGCATCCAGTGCGGACTGGAACATTGCCCGGTCGACAACTTGGGGCGCCCCAGCATGGTCTCCGATGGTGTCTCGCATTGTCGCCTCCTTGACCTCGCCGCCCGCGCTCGCGGGAAGCATCGTTCGACATTGCTTATGCCTGCGGCCTCTTCCTCTCGTGCCCTCAATGGCAGCAGCACTGATCCTTGGCACTGTCTGACGGGCGCTCGACCGAACCGGCCGTCAGAGCAATCGTGGCGGCGGGCGCCGGCCCATAGCGGTCGTGGTGCCGTACCCATTCCATTTTGTATTCCACCTCTCTCTCATCGCGGCCCTTGGGCGTGAGATCGAGCATATTATAGGTGCCCATCATCACTTCGACACCGCGCCCATAGGTGGAAAAGGTGTGGAAGACCTCGTTCCCGTCCTTGAAGAACACACTGACGCCGGGCCATTCCTCGTACGCAAGCGGCCACCGGCCATAGTTGTAGTAGAGCTCGCCCTTCGCTACCTCTTCCGGCGTGAAGCTGACGCCGAAGTCGTAGTTGAAATCGTTGCCGTGCGACGAAACCCACGTGAACCGCCAACCCATGCGTTGGCGGAAGCGTTCGATCTCCGGCAGCGGTGCGCGGGAGACGGCTACCAGCGTAACGTCACGATTTTCCAGGTGTACGGTCATGCCGTCGGTGTGATCGGCCATGAAAGAGCAACTCGGGCAACCTTCCTCCCAACCGGGCGCGAGCATAAAGTGCTGCACCAGCAGTTGGCGGCGGCCGTCAAACAATTGGGCGAGCGTGCGCCGGCCGCCGAGCGTATCGAACACGTAGTTTTTCTCGATGCGCACCCACGGCAATGCGCGGCGCTCACGGGTGATCTGGTCGCGCAGGTGCGTGAGTTCCTTTTCGCGTGCGAGCAGCGTCTTCCGTTCGGCGACCCATTCATCCCTGGAGACGATGCGGCGGTTTTCGGTGTTTGCCGGCGAGCTTTCGGTTGTCCCGGGTGTGTGGATGCTCATCGCTTTGGCTCCTGTGTTTCGGCTATCGGTTCGCGGCTCGATGCAGCCAGTGGTCGTCAACCGCAAGAATTACCTAGTATCGCGCGTTGAAAGCGTGGGAGTGACAAATGTGACGGGATTCCGTTGATCACAGGCTCTGGCTCGTCGCCGCGCCGCGTGGGTTCCTTCTCGGCCGGCGCCAGCTCCCACCGTGCCGCAAATTGCTCTCCACCGCTCCAGGTTCTGTGAAAAGTCATCTCTCCTCTCCCTGGGCCAGCATCTCCTGGCCTTGTTGGTTGTTCTCGAGTCTGCAGCCTGATCATCGGTCCGCGCCCCGCGCAAGTAGGTACATGCGTGTGCCGATGCGTACGCCGGGTTTGCATCGCTCACCGCGCTTCGTTTTTTCGCAGGTGGATATCGGCGCTCACCTCCTGGCGATATAGCGTTGCCCAACGGCACATGCCTTGAAGCGGCGCGATGATTGTCGTGCCCAGAGCGGTCAGTGAATATTCTACGGCAACGACCTTCGATCCCGTGGTGCGCCGGGTGACCAATCCATGGGCTTCGAGATCGCGCAGGGTCCGCGTCAGCATCCGTTGCGAGATGCCTCCGAGGTGGCGGCGCAACTCGCCATGCCGATGCGGTTTCTGGTTCAGCGAAAGCAGAATTTTCGGCGTCCATCGGCCGATAAATATCGATCGGGGCGATTGTAATAGGGGCATCTGCTTCGACTCGTGTTGCAGGCGACTTCACAGCGCGGCGACCTTCGTCGCGCACGGAAGGACTTAAGCCGCATTTCGAATTGACAAGAGCAACAAGTATGGCGGGATTCTGATGGCCGTACTTGTCACCGCCACGCGCGCGTTCGTTCTGCCTGGTCTGCCGGGTACGTGGCTTTCGGAAGGTCGAGTACGCGGCTATTGGAAGGTTGCGCTCAGAGTATCGGAGGCCGGCATCCGCCCGGCGCCGCCTTCAGTGGCTCAACTCTCGTGTCATCTCGTCGATGCCGTTCACCGTCAGCGGATACATCCGGCCGCCCATCAATTCCTCGACCATATGGATCGACCGCACGTGGCCCCAGCTTCGCTGCGGCGTGGGGTTCAGCCACGCGGAACGACGGTAGTGCTGTGTCAGCCTCTCCAGCCAGACGGCGCCGGATTCTTCATTCCAGTGTTCGACGGATCCACCCGACATGGTGATCTCGTACGGGCTCATCGCCGCGTCGCCGACAAAGATCAGCTTGTAATCGGGACCGTAGGTGCGCAGCACCTGCCAGGTGGGGATCGCTTCCTCATGCCGGCGGCGGTTGCGCTTCCATAGTTTCTCGTAGACACAGTTGTGAAAATAGTAATGCTCCAGATGTTTGAATTCCGATCGTGCCGCAGAAAAGAGTTCTTCGGACAGTTTGACATGATCGTCCATGGAGCCGCCGACGTCGAGCACCAGCAGCACCTTGACTGAATTGTGCCGTTCCGGGATCATTTTCAAGTCCAGCGAGCCGGCATTGTTGGCGGTGGACTTGATCGTGTCGGGCAGGTCCAGTTCTGATGCCGCGCCCTGGCGGGCGAACCGGCGCAGCCGACGCAGTGCCAGCTTCATGCCGCGGGTTCCGAGTTCCACCGTATCGTCCAGGTCACGGAACTCGCGCTTGTCCCACACCTTTACCGCGCGGCGGTGCCGCGATTCATGCTGGCCGATGCGCACGCCTTCCGGATTGTAGCCATAGGCGCCGAACGGCGACGTGCCCGCCGTGCCGATCCACTTGGACCCGCCCTGATGCCGCCCCTTTTGCTCCTCCAGAAGCTGGCGCAGGCGGTCCATCAGCGCTTCGAACCCGCCGAGCGATTCGATCTTCACCATTTCCTCCGGCGTCAGCAGCTTCTCTGCCAACTTGCGCAGCCATTCCTCGGGCAGGTCGCGCGACAGCAGGGTTTCGTCCGGTTCGACGCCCTTGAAGCACACGCCGAACACACGGTCGAAGCGATCCAGATAACGTTCATCCTTCACCAGCGCCGAGCGGCTGAGATAGTAGAAATCCTCGACATTGAATTCGGCGACGTTGGCCTTCATCGCGCCGAGCAAGGTCAGGTACTCGGTGATAGAGGTGTTCAGCCCTGCCTGGCGCAGCGCAAGAATAAAGTGAGCAAACATCACCCGCCTCGTCGTGCCAGGAACGCCAGCCTCTCGAACAGATGGACATCCTGCTCATTTTTTAGCAGGGCGCCGTGCAGGGGCGGGATGACGAGCTGCTTCTCGGTGGTCCGCAGCGATTCGGCTGGCATGTCCTCCACCATCAGCAGCTTCAGCCAGTCGAGCAATTCCGCCGTGCTGGGCTTCTTCTTCAGGCCGGGGATGTCGCGGACCTGGAAGAAGATGTTGAGCGCCTCGCGGGCCAGGTCCTTGCGGATTTCGGGGTAGTGCGCGTGGACGATCTTTTCCATTGTCTCGCGGTCGGGGAAGCGGATGTAGTGGAAGAAACAGCGGCGCAGGAAGGCGTCTGGCAGTTCCTTCTCGTTGTTGGAGGTGATGATGACGATCGGACGTTGGCGCGCGACGACCGTCTGGCGGGTTTCGTAGACGAAGAACTGCATGCGGTCGAGTTCCAGCAGCAGGTCGTTGGGGAACTCGATGTCGGCCTTGTCGACTTCGTCGATCAGCACCACGACAGGTTCGGACGATTCGAATGCGTCCCACAATTTGCCGCGCACGATGTAGTTGGCGATGTCGTGAACGCGTGGGTCGCCGAGCTGGCCGTCGCGCAGGCGGGACACGGCGTCGTATTCGTACAGGCCCTGCTGCGCCTTGGTGGTGGATTTGATGTGCCACTCGATCAGGTCCAGGCCGAGCGCGCTTGCGACCTCGTGGGCCAGGACGGTCTTGCCGGTGCCCGGTTCGCCCTTGATCAGCAGCGGACGCTGTAGCGTTACGCTGGCGTTGACCGCCACTTCCAGGTCGCGCGAGGCGATGTAACGTTCGGTTCCTTTGAATGCGGCCACGCGCGTGGTCCCTTCTACTGCGGATGAGGGGGCGATGATCGGGGGAATGGAGCTGCGGTGCAAGCTGGGATGGCTGTTTTCGGGGGGGCTGAGCAGTTGGCGCATGTTCGGGCGTGGCGCAGCGGAGTGGTGCCGTTTTCAGGGTTCCATTGGGGTTTCGTTGGTGGCGGTTAGATATGCGCACGTGCTGCAGTCGGTCTCCAAAAGGCGGCCATCGCGGTTCGTTTCGCCTTGTTATTTCAGCACGGAGGAAGAACGGAGGACCACGGTTAACACGGAGCGGATTTCCTGGTGAGCAAAGTTGAAGCGAACCCTTGGTCAATTGTAAAAGTGTAGTTGCGGAGCCGATCGAGACGCCAATCCGACGGCTGGCCCGGTGCTCACCGGGGGCATCCGTTTTTCTTCCGTGATAAAAATCATATGAGAGCATCGCGCACGAACTTTGCATCATCGGGCTTGGTCACGGCCGTTCGGGCCGGGTTGTGCGAGCTACACCCGATCGGCGCGGGAAGATGGCCGGGTGAGGCCCGGCCATGACGGGACCATGGGGGCCATGAGGTTGTTTCGTGTCAGCTCGCGCTCGATATTGCGCACTATGCGCGTCGGCACTGGCTCGGTTCTGCCGCGCAGCGATGCCAGATAGGGTTCCAGCGGTGTCATGTCCGTGTCGAGCCCGCCGTGGCGGAACAGATCGTCCGACACCAGCGCTTCGCATACCAACTCCTTGGTCAGCGCTTCCAGCCGCGCCGCTACGTTTGGCGTGTCGCCGAGCGCGGTGAAGGCGACGTGATCGCGAAAGCCGATCTCGCCCACCACTGCCTGTCCGCAATGAACGCCCACGCCGAAATCGATCGGGGCTGACAGTTCTTGCGAAAGCGCGGCGTTGAGTTGGCGGATGTTGCGGGCAATCAGTCCGATCGCCGTCACCGCCTGGCGGCAGGCCGGACGGGGCGCGCAATCGAGGCCGAAGATGGCCAGTACTCCATCGCCGAGGAATTGGTTCGGAACGCCGCCGGCTTCGACCACGGCCGCCGAGATTGCCGCCACGAAGCGCCCGAGGATGAACACGTTGTCGTACGGCAACCTGGCCGCGGCAAGTTGTGTCGAACCTCGCATGTCGGCGACCAGGACAGCAATGAAGTGTTCGTGGGGGATTTCGCGCTCCTGCCGGCGGTGCAGGAACGCGAATTGCGCGTCGGGCGGCACCAGCGGCAGCACGGTGACGTCGTGCTGGGGCCGAAACTGGCAGGCCAGCCGGATCGTGGCGGGATCGGCGCGCAGGCGTGTCAGCACGCGGCGCTCGGGTTCCTCGGGCGGCGGTAGCGGTCGCGCACATAGGACTCGGACGCGGCATAAGGAGCATCGGGCGCGTGCGCCGCACAGCCCGGCGTGGGGAATGCCCGCGAGCAAGCTGGCTTCCATCACGCTGAAGCCGAGGGGGATGGGTTGCTTGCGGCCATCTGGATAGGACACCGAGATGCGGCCTCGGTGGCGTTCCACGACGCCGCGCGTGATGCGGGCGAGCACGACCAGCAGCAATGCGATGCCGTCGCACAGCAGGAAATCGTTGCGCAGGTCGGTGAGCCACAGGTCTTGCTGCGGCGTTCCCACGCGAGACGGGGACGTTGCGGTGGCAAGCCAGGCCGGATTTTGGGCCAGCGCCACCACCGTCCGTCCGGCCTGCAAATAGCCGAGCAAAGCGAGCACTGGCAGCAAGACCGCGATGGCCAGCAGCGGGGCGCGCAGCCTGGGAAACCATGGCTTTACCCGCAGCCAGAAGGCGATGCCCAGGCAGCCGTGCAGCCAGGCGACGATCAGCAATGTCAGTTGGATCCAGCCCAGCGCGGGCGCTGCGATCCAGAAGGAATAGAGTTCCTGCGCGTAGCCCTTGTTCACGCCGAACTCGGCGAAGGCGATGCGGGTGACGGCGAGGTGGTTGGCGAGCAATGGCGGCACGGCGAGGCCCAGCAGAAGCTGTGCCAGTTCCGGTGGGGTCCAGTGCAGCCGGCGGCGTTCGTACAGGGCGTACAGGCCAAGCAGGAAATGCACCGTCAGCGCCGAATACAGCGCTGTGGTGCCGATCCAGCCCTGCCAGATGAATTTCTGCACCAGCAGGCCGCGCTCCATCATCGCCAGCGAGATATTGCCAAGCGCGTGGTTGGTCAGATGCAGAGAGACGTACAAGAGCAATACCAGGCCGCTGCACAAGCGGACCTGACGGATGCCGGATGGGCGGATTTGACGGATGAAGGTTTTGGGCGATCCCACGTGCTCTGCCGTTCCTCCCCGTAGCGTGGAGGCGACGATAGCCTAGGACGGGACAATTCCGTATCGTCGCCGCATGGCACTGACTCCGGCACAGAGCGCGGTCCTGGAGCAATTGGGGCGGCATCCGTTGCTGCAATGGCTGGCGGGGGACGATCTGCATGTCCTGGTGGCCAATGCGACCGTGCGTGTGTTCGATCCACGCGCCGTACTGTTTGCGCAGGGCGATGAAGGGCGGTCGGTGCTGGTGATGGTACACGGCTATGTGAAGCTGTCGGCCGTGACCGCGGGGGGGCGCGACGTGGTGCTTGACCTGGTGGGGCCGGGCGATGTGTTCGGCGAGCTGGGGGTGCTGACAGAGCAATCGCGCGCCGCGACTGCCATTGCTCTGACGCCGTGCAGTGTGCTGTCGATCGAGGGGCGGGCGTTTCTCGCGGCCCTGGGTCGGGCGCCGGAGGCGATGTTCTGGGTGATCCGCTTGCTTGGCCGGCGGCTGAACAAGGCGACACAGCAGATGACCGACGGGCTGGAGCTGCCGGCGCCGGCGCGGCTGGCAAAGGCGCTGCTGGAGCTGGCCGCGCTGCAGTCCCGGGCGGTGGCGGATGGGCTGCAGATCAGCCTGCCCCTGTCGCAGCGGGAGCTGGGGGCGATGACCGGGTTGATCCGCGAAAGCATCAACAAGCATCTGGGGCTGTGGCGCGAGGCAGGGTGGCTGAGCCAGGCGGGGCGGATGATCACGCTGCACGATGTGTCGGCGCTGCGCCGGCTGGTGGCGGAGCAAGCGGAGGGGTGAGGGGGCGAATGCGACTTGTCGGGTGCAAGCGGCGCCGAGTCTCACGGATGTCTCGGTTCGTTTCTGGTGAGACGGTCTTGTGCCGATGCGTGGCGAGTCGGTGCTGCTGGACGGTGTCGGGGGCGCGCCATGGATACCGTGCGGTTGCCGGCGAAGGATGGCGTGTACGCACGGATGCACCCCGGACCGGGTCCGGGCTGGTGCGGTCGGCTCCGAGCGTTCGCGTGTCTTGCGTGCATCCGCGGTTGACCCGCGTGAGGCGGGCGTGTGCCGGCACATGGCGCAGCCGGAGGGCGAGACAAAGAGGGTGTTGGGTTGCGGATGTGGTTTCTATATGGGAACAACTTGGCACAAACCAGGTCGGCGGGGCTGGCCGTGCCCCGGCCCCGGTCGTGGGTCTTTTATCTTCTTGAAATGATTCAAGCGGCGCGCTTCACCGGCGGACCTGTGGCGGCGGGCGGTGCGGCGGCATTTCTGTATCGTTCCGGAACGTTTTGGCGCGGTCTGGCTGCTGGAAGCTGAGCGCTGCTTGGTGCGGCCCGATGCCGGGCGGTTTCGAGCCGCGGCTTTCGATGCGGGGGCGGATTCCCGCGCGGCGCCAGTTGTTGTTGTGGCGGTTCGTTCTCTTGTGTGAGGGCAGATTGGTCCGGGCCGGACTGCGTGTGCTGGGGGCACTCTGCGGCGGCGTTTTCGAAATACCTGGTCGCGTCCGTCATGGCGTCCCAGAATTCGCGCGTGCACATCATGGCGATGATGCCGAGATCGCGGCGGATCTCGGCGATGGTGCGGCCGATCGGGCGGGCGCGGACCTCGGATTCGATTTGCTCTGCCGTGGCCAGGTTGGCCGGATCCGCCGGGGCATCGTACTGCGCCCGCTCGGCGGTGAGGCGCGCGGTCTGGGCTTCGAATTGCTCGTTGCAGGGGTCGGCATTTGCATCCCCCGCGGAAGGGGGGAGCGGCGATGCGGCTATGTCCTGGCCGGTGGCGGCACGCTGGAGCAACAGGGATTCGAGGGCGACTGCGCGCAGGATGCCGCGGTGGAGGTGAGCATGAATAACGGGGAGGCTGGTGGTGCCGAACACGGCAGAGAAGAGCCAGAAGTCGCGCGTGGCCGCGACGCGCTCGATGGTGGCGGCGAGGTGCCGGCCGAAATGGAGCAAGACGCGGAGGATGGAGAGGAGACCGCTGATGTTTGCGGGCATGGGGGCGCCGTCCCGATCCGGATCGGGGGCAAAGGCGTCGGCCGGAGCGGTGAGCGTGTTACTGATCATGACGGGACGGATCGAGGATTGCCTTTCTTTGCTGGTGAACGGAGCGGCGTGTCTGTTAGCACAAGTGGAGGTAGAGTGCAAGTGCTAATAACTGGAGAGGGGCAGAAAGATGCGCCGCCTTTCGCGGTGTTCGGGACGCGGGAAGTGGGGTCACCGGACGATTTGTGAAAAATCGTACGTTAAGCCGACGGCGAGGGGTGACCCTGTAGCCTGTTACCGACGGACAGAGGCGGGTTGATCCCCCATTTCGGGTCCAGCCGCGTCACGCTATGCGAGATGGACGGCTGGTGGGTTCCAGGATCCGTTCAGCGCAACCTCCTTCGGCCAATAGAGCCGCATCACCACGCCGATCGGCCCGGGGGAAGCGGGCAGCCAATTCGATTCCTTGTCGGCACCCGGCGAGTCCTTCTGAAGGTACAGCGTGATGGAGCCGTCCACGTTCTTTTTGAGCTGCGACAGCATCGGCGAGTTGATCAGATAGCGGTTGATCGGGTTCGCGACCAGCAACTGGGTTTTGCCGTCGTACATCGTCACCGACCAGAAAGCGTTTACCGGCGGCAGCCCGCCGACTGGGAAGGTCAGCGTATAGCGATTGGTGGCACAGTCCGGCTTCTTGCCGTCACTGGCGGTGGCGAGGAATGGATACAGGGCCTCTTGTGCGTCATTGCCATAGATACCTCCCATTGCCGCCGCGGCGCGCAGCGTCCAGTTTCCGGCGAGCATCTGTCGGCTGCCGAAGAGATTGGTAGCGACGTGCCAACCGTTTTCGTCTCTGCCGATCACTGTCAACTCGTGTTTGATCTTGGCGAGGCCGTTCCTGGCGCCTGCTTCAAGGCTGGCCTTCTGCTCAGGCGTGAGCTTGTCGACCAGAAACGGCTTCCCGGCCTCGATCCCGATCCTGGCAAACCGCTCGCGTAACGGGACCTCGACCGCAGCGGTCCCCGTCGGAGGGCAGAACTGAAGAAGGAAGCTCAGGTAACCAAAGGGGTCACTTTCGGCCATCTGCTTGTCGATTTTTGGCCAGTTGATCTCTGGCGCCGACGGTGGTGCCGGCTGGTTCAGGAATTTGGAGAGCGGCTCCGCACGATATCCCGCCTGGATCTTCTTTACGTTGTCGATATCGCCCGGATTGAACAGTTGTGTCCGGATGATCACCGAGGCGAGATCTGTCTCGCAGTGGAACACTTTGGTAATTCCAGGCGGCCTCTCTCCGTTCCAACCAGGACCGGCAACCATGAAACAGCCGGGACCGTTGCCGGTGGTGCGGGTACCGGCGTACGCGAAGTTGGCGGTGTACCAGTCGATGAATTGAAATGAGAAATACCGCCCGCTCTCGATCTCCGGGTTGCACACCACGAATGGCTCGGCCCTGAGGTCCATGCCAACGAAGGAATAGGGGGTGTCGCTGTTCGGAGTGACAACCGCGGTGTCCTGTGGCGTGTAGACGCGGGCGGTGTTGTAGATCTGATTGAACGGCGCTTTGTACTCGCGAGACGCTTTGTCGATGAAATACTCAAACCCGACGCCGTAGTTCATCACCATCGGGTAGCCGTAGACGAAGGCCTCCTTTGCAATGGCTGCCATCTCCGTCGGCGTGGTGGCCGCGACGGCGCCTCCGGTCGTCGTGCTGGCGGCAACCCCAGCGGGCACCAGCGAAACAAGGCTGCGACGCGTGATCATCCTGCGTTCCTTTTCGTGAGGGTGGTGGCATCGGAATCGCCCTACGTGGGATTCAACTGCGTGGCATGTCTCATCTCCTCCCAATCAGCCACCCATCAGGACTCTCGAGATGGGATAGCCCAGGCCGGTGTGCGGACACGATTCGTGACACGGTCGGAGCGCTGACGTTGCAGAGCCGCGCCATCTCGGCACCAGTCTTGCGACCCGAAATGACGCTTTCAGCGATCTCGCGACGTTTGGCAGTATCGAGCTTCTTGCGCCGACCGCCAATATGTCCTTCGGCACGCGTAGCAGCGAGGCCGGCCGAAGTACGTTCGCGAATCATAGCGCGTTCGAACTTGGCGAAGGCGCCAACCATCTGCATCATCATGCGACCGGCGGGCTACCGCCACCATGACCCGGTACTACGTGCTCGTCGAGATAGAGGACGGCAAACTGTTCATCGCCCGCACGCCGCCCGTTGCGCTTCGACGGCCTGTTGGTGCGGGGTTCACAGCCGGGCGTAGCAACCGGCGCAGAACGCTCAAAATGGGGCCGGGCCATGGCGGAGGTTACGACGCCTCGAATTCGACTGGTCCGCGATGTCGGCAGAATAGGCACGCACCGGGCACGGCGCTACTGTGCCGGCATGCTGCGGACGATGCTTGCACAGGATGCGGAGGCAGTGGCGGCGCTGATCCGGACGGCGTTCGCTGCTCAGGCCGTGGTGACGGACCCGTTGCCCTCGGCGTTGCGCGTGACGGAGGCCGATGTGTCGGCGCATCTGGCGCGCGGCGGCGGTGGCGCCGTCGCGCAGATCGAAGGCGCGCTGGCCGGGTCGGTGCTGTGGGAGACGAAGGACGGCGGATTGTATGTGAGCCGCGTCGCGGTGGCGCCGGTGTTCCGGCGGCGAGGGATTGCCCGTGCGTTGATGGCGGCAGCAGAGGGGGCGGCACGTGGGTCTGGTCTGCTGTTCGTGCATCTGGGGACGCGGCTGGTGCTGGCGGACAATCGGCGATTGTTCTCTGCATGCGGATTTGTCGAAACGGAATGCACGGCCCATCCGGGATATTCAGAACCTACGTCGGTGACGATGGTGAAACAGGTGGTATAGGGCTGTGATGAACCCGTTCTGGTCCCAACTCGCGGGCGAACTGGCCCCCTATGTGCCCGGCGAGCAATCGCGCGTCGCCAATCTGGCGAAGCTCAACACCAACGAAAGCCCGTTCGGCCCTTCGCCCCGCGCGCTGGAAGCGATGCGTGCCGCTGCTTCCGATACGCTGCGGCTCTATCCCGATCCTGAGGCGGCGGAATTGCGTGAGGCACTGGCCGCCCATCACGGCGTGACACCAGAGCAAGTGTTCGTCGGCAACGGGTCCGACGAAGTGCTGGCGCATGCTTTCGTGGCACTGTTGAAGCAGAAGCGGCCGCTGCTGTTCCCCGATGTTACCTACAGCTTCTATCCCGTTTGGGCGCAATTGTTCGGCGTGGCCTGGCAGACCGTGCCGCTGGATGGCGAGATGCGCGTCAGGGTTGAGGATTACCGGCGCGATGCAGGGTCGATCGTGATCGCCAATCCCAACGCGCCGACCGGCATCGCGCTGCCGCACGCGGAGATCGCCCGATTGCTGGAAGAGCATCGCGACATCCCGGTGCTGGTGGACGAGGCCTATGTCGATTTCGGCGGCGAGAGCGCGGTGCCGCTGATTGCCGATCATCCGAACCTGCTGGTGGTGCAGACGATGTCGAAGTCGCGCGCCCTGGCCGGGTTGCGTGTCGGCTACGCGCTGGGAGATGCGGGACTGATCGAGGCGCTGAGACGCGTCAAGGACAGCTTCAATTCATATCCGCTTGGCCGCATCGCCCAGGCGGGCGCGACGGTTTCGGTGCGCGATGATGCGTATTTTCGCGAGAGCTGTGCCCGGGTCATTGCGGGCCGCGACGCGATGACACGAGAGCTTGTCGGGCTTGGCTTTGATGTGTTGCCGTCGCGTGCGAATTTCGTGTTTGCCAGGCATCCGGCGCTGGGCGGCGCGGCGTTCGCGGCGGCGCTGCGGGAGCGCGCGATACTGGTGCGCCATTTCAGCAAGCCGCGCACGGTGGACTGGCTGCGCATCACGGTCGGGACAGACGACGATATACGGCGACTTATTGCGGCGGCTGCGCATATCCTCGGGGGCTAGCTGTATAAACGGCTGGCGGCGCCGGCGACAGACACGGTATGTCATTGCGAGAAGCGGAGCGACGAAGCAATCTCGACCGAGTGTACGCAGGCACGCTCGAGTGCCCGCGTGACCGAGATTGCTTGGGCCGCATGGGCCTCGCAATGACATGAAGTGGGCCGGACACATACGAAAAGGGGGCAACGATGCCAGCACGCACCGGCACTGAATTCCTACGCGGCTTGCGCGATGGGCGCGAAGTGTGGGTCGGGCGCGACCGCGTCTCGGACCCAACCGAGCATCCGGCGTTGCGCGGTGCCGCGCATGCGATCGCCGCAACATTCGATCTGCATTACCAACACCCCGGCATCTGCCTGATGCCGGATCCGGAAACGGGGGAGAAAATTGCGGTCAGCCACATCATTCCGCGGTCGAAGGACGATCTGCTGCGGCGGCATCATGCGCTGCGCAAGGTGGCAGAGTATTCCGTCGGGCTGATGGGGCGCACGCCCGATTATATGAACGTGACCTATGCCGGGTTCGCCGGGCGTGCGGATGAATGGGCGGCGCATGACAATGAGCGTGGCGCGGCGAATCTGGTGGCGTTCCAGAAGGTGCTGCGGCGGCAGGATCTGAGCCTGACGCACACGCTGATCCACGCGACCATCGACAAGAGCCGCAACGTGCCGAGCGGGTTTGAGCCGACGCAGTTGCACAAGGTGGAGGATACGTCGCACGGCATTCTGGTGCGGGGTGCTCGGGTGCTGGCGACGTTGGCGCCGTTTTCCGATGAGATCGCGGTGTATCCCAGCCAGCCGATGCCGAATGCCGACCCTCGGCACGCGCTGTCGTTCTGTATTCGGATGGATACGCCGGGGCTGAAGTTTCTGTGCCGTGACAGCTTTTCGCTGCCGGGGAACAATTTCGATCATCCGCTGTCGGGCCGGTTCGATGAGCAGGATGCGTTTGTGATTTTCGATGATGTGGAGGTGCCGCGGGAGAGGGTGTTCATCGACGGCAATCTGCACGTTTATAATACCGTGATGTCGGCGAGCTGGCGTGCCAACGCGATGCACCAGACGATGGTGCGAGCATGGACCAAGCTGGAGTTCGCGTGGGGGATCGCGAGCCGCATGGCGGCGGCGATCAATGCCGCCGATCCCGCGACGTTGCAGATGCTGGGGGAGATCTGGACCTATGCGGAGCTGGCGCGCAGTGCCGTGTATGCGGGGGAGCAAGGGGCGCATGAGTACGGCAATGGCTGCTGGTTTCTGGATGAGCGGCCGATGCAGGCTTTGCGCGGCATTCTGCCGTACTGGTTCCCGCGGGTGAACGAGATCATCCGGCTGATTGGCTCGCATAACGTGCTGTGCACGCCGACCGCGTCGCAGTTCGCCGATCCGGCGTTGCGGCCACTGATCGATACGTACCTGCGTGGGGCAGGGGACGTGACGGCGGAGGAGCGGGCGCGGGTGTTCCGGCTGGGCTGGGATTTTGCCGCCAGTGCGTTGGGTAGCCGGAATGAGCAATACGAGCGGTTCTATCTGACGTCCGGTGCTCGGAACTTGCAGAATGCGCAGTTGCGGGCGGATCGGACGGCGGCGTACCGGTTGGTGGATCGGTTCCTGGAGGAGGGGATTTAGTACCCGATATCAGCCAGGCGTCTGCCGAGCATCAGATGTGATTGCGAGGAGCGCGGCGACGAAGCAACCCTAATCGAAAAGGCGCGCCAACTGTTCCGTATCCGGTCCGAACGGGATTGCTTCGTCGCTGCGCTCCTCGCGATGACATTGGGGCAGCGGCCTCGCGCTGACATCGGGGCAGCGGCCTCGCAATGACGTTGGGGCACCGGCCTCGCGATGACATTGGGGCAGCGGCCTCGCGCTGACATCGGGGCAGCGACGCCCCGTTGGACAAATCCGGCTACTGGTGAGTATCGTCGCGGCGGAAAACGACGAGGGGAAGTCCATGAGCGTGGCCTGGACCGAAACGGCGCATCAGATTGCGGGAGGCACACTGCACTTGATGCGCGGCGGCAGCGGACGGCCGCTGCTGATCCTGCACCACGATATCGGCTCGCCGGATCGCCTGCCATTCTATGATGCACTGGCGGGGAGCTTTGATGTGCTGGTGCCGCATCATCCGGGTTGGGGCAAGTCGCAGCGGCTGGAGTGGATGCGCCATCCCCGTGACATTGCCGCGGTGCATGCGTGGTTGTTGTCGGATCTGGGGCTGAAGGATGTGTCGCTGGTGGGGCTGGGTTTCGGCGGCTGGATCGCAGCCGAAATGGCAAGCCAGGCGCCGGCGGGGTACCGCCGGTTGATCCTGGTGGGACCGATGGGCATCAAACCGCCCGCGGGCTTCATCTACGACCAGGCGATCGTCAGCTACCTCGACTATCCGAAAGCGGGATTCCACGATCCGGCGGCGTTCACGCGCGTCTATGGCGACGTGACCACGGACCAGTTGGAGCAATGGGATATCTGCCGGGAAATGGTGTTCCGCACTGCCTGGAAGCCGTACATGTACAATCAGGCGCTGCCGCATCTGATGGGTGGGGTGCATGCTCCGGCGCTGGTGGTGTGGGGCGACGACGACAGGCACGTGCCGATCAGTGCCGCCGCCGCGTGGCAGAAGGCGCTGCCCAATGCGAAGCTGGAGACGGTGGCGGCGTGCGGGCACTATGTGGATATGGAGAAGCCGGACGAACTGGCACGGCTGGTGACGAATTTCGTGAACGCGAACTGAACCGGAGCAATGCGGCGAGGAGATAAGTCATGCATCTGATGTACTTCACCGAGCAACCGATGGCGGCCTATGACGCGCAGGAGGGGCTGAAATATGGTGCCACCGCGCTGACCTTCTCCAACCGGTATTTCAATCCGGTGGAGGCCAGCCGGTTGTACAACGAGTATTTGGAAGAGTACGTGCTGGCCGAGGAGTGCGGCGTCGATGGCATCATGCTGAACGAGCATCATAATGCGCCGTTCTGCATGCAACCTCGGACGAATATGTTCGGTGCGATCCTGGCCGCGGTGACGAAGCGGGTGAAGATCGTGTTCCTGGGCAACCCGCTGCCGCTGTCGGATAATCCGGTGCAGCTCTCGGAAGAGATTTCGATGATCGACATGATCTCGAAAGGGCGCGTGGTGTCGGGGTTCGTGCGCGGGGGCGGGCAGGAGCAATTGGCGAACGGGGTGAACCCGGCGTTCAACCGCGAGCGGTTTGTCGAGGCGCATGACCTGATCACCAAGATCTGGACTGAGCCGGGACCGTTCCGCTGGGAAGGCACGCATTACCAGCATCGTGTGGTGAACCCGTGGGCAGTGCCGGTGCAGAAGCCGTATCCGCGCGTGTGGATTCCCGGCGTGCTGTCGCGGGAGACGGTGATCTGGACGGCGCAGCAGCGGTATCCGTATATCGCTCTGAATACGGCGATCGACGCGACGAAGACGATCTGGGATACGTATTCGAAGGCGGCGGCAGAGGTGGGTTATACCGCCGGGCCGGAGAATTTCGGTTATTTGATTCGTGTGCATGTGCAGGATACGGAAGAAAAAGCGCTGCAGAACGCCCGGCAGTTCATGTGGATGCAGGGCGAGTTCACCGGGCTGGCGCATCCGGTGTGGGCGAATCCGGCGGGGTATTTCTCGCCGTCCGGGCGGCGCGGGTTCGTGGAGTTTGCAGTGGGGCGGGCGAAGAATCCGCGCGGGCAGCCGACGTTTGAGGAGCAAGTGCGGGACACCATGATCGTGGCGGGAACGCCGGACCAGGTGATCGAACGGTTGAAACACCTGATCGAGCATACGCGGCCGGGGATCATGGGTCTGTGGGGCAATGACGGCACGGTGCCGAAAGAGGACCGGCGGCGGTGCATCGAATTGCTCGGCAAGGAGGTGATGCCGGCGATCCGCGAGCATGGCGCGAAGCTGGGGCTGAAGGATCCGTGGGAGGCGAATGCGCCTGTGCATCTGAAGTATTCGACAGACATTCCGACGATGCGGGCGGCGGCGGAATAAAGCAGGGTCGATTGCGGTAAGGAATGTCGTTACATCTGAGGCGTTTCTTACCGCGTCACCGTGTCACGATTTGCGGCGTCACGATTTGCGGCGTCACGATTTGCGGCGTTCTGGGAATGGGACTCCACGGAAGACGAAGAGGACTTCGCCGACCTTTGACCAAAGCGCACTCTTCGTTTCCATGATTGCTATTCGGGACGCTGTTGCCGTCGACTTCGATTGCCCGGGCCGGTCATGATGCAGTGAGGTGTCATGACCGAAGGTGTGCCGGCATCGGCGCGCAGCCCGATTCTGTCAGCTCCTCGCCCTTTCCCGCAACTCGAACTTCTGAATCTTCCCCGTCGACGTCTTCGGCAGCGCGCCGAACGACACGAACCGTGGGCACTTGTAGTGCGCCAGATGCGTGCGGCACCATGCAATGATGTCCGCTTCCGTCACCTCCCGCGCGTCCGGCTTCAGCATTACGAAGGCCTGTGGCGTCTCGCCCCATTTCTCGTCCGGCCGTGCGACTACCGCGGCTTCCATCACGTCAGGATGCTTGTACAGCACCTCCTCCACTTCCAGCGACGAGATGTTCTCACCGCCGGAAATGATGATGTCCTTCGCGCGGTCCTTGATCTCCACGTAGCCATCCGGATGCATCACCGCCAGATCGCCGGTATGGAACCAGCCGCCGGCAAACGCCTCCTCTGACGCCAGCGGGTTCTTCAAATACCCCATCATCACCGTGTTGCCGCGCAGCATCAGTTCGCCCATTGTCGCGCCGTCGGCCGGGATCGGCGCCATGGTTGCCGGATCCAGCACCGCCGCGTCCTGCAATGTCGGTGTGTTCACCCCCTGCCGCGCCATGAATGCCGCCTTTGGCGCCATCGGCATCTCGTCCAGCCCCGGTTGCCACATGCACACCGTCGACGGCCCATAGCTCTCTGTCAGGCCGTACAAATGGGTGACCGCGAACCCCATCGCTTCCATCTGCGAAATCACGGTGGAGGGCGGTGCCGCGCCACCGGTCGCGATCTGCACCACTTGGTCAAACCGCCGCCGGGTGCTTTCCGGCGCGTGGATCAGCATACTCAGCACGACGGGCGCGCCGCACATATGCGTGACGCCATGCTCGGCGATCGCGGCGAAGATCGGACCGGGATCGACGCGGCGCAGGCATATATGCGTGCCGCCCGCCAGCGTTACCGCCCAGGTGTAAGTCCAGCCGTTGCAATGGAACATCGGCAGCGTCCACAGATAGACGCTGCGCGGTGACAGCCCGAAGGTCAGCGCATTGCCGACCGCGTTCAAATATGCGCCGCGATGATGCAGGACGACACCCTTCGGATTGCCCGTCGTGCCCGACGTATAGTTCAGCGCGATTGCCTGCCATTCGTCGTCCGGCAGCGCTACCGGAAACACGGGGTCGCCGTCGGCAATGAAAGCCTCGTAGTCGATCGAGCCGATGGGTTCGCCGCCAGCGGCCTCTGGATCGTCGATATCCACCACCAGCAGCCGTCGCCCGCACTGCGCCAATGCGGGTGCGATAACAGGGGAAAGCTCGCGATCGACCAGCACTGCCTTGGCTTCGGAATGCGCCAGGATGAACGCCACCGCCGCCGCATCAAGGCGCACATTGATGGAGCATAGTACCGCGCCCAGCATTGGCACCGCATAATGCGCCTCCAGCATCTCCGGGATGTTGGGCGCCATGATCGCGACGGCGTCGCCCTTGCCGATGCCGGCGCGCGCCAGCGCCGAGGCCAACCGGCGCGACCGTTCGAGGAACTGCGCATAGGTGTAGCGCCGTGCGCCATGGATCACTGCCACGCGCGGTCCATACACGCGCGCCGCTCGGACAAGGAAAGAAACCGGCGACAGCGGCACGTAGTTCGCCGGCCGGCGATCGAGATCCGTGGTGAAAGCAGACACACGCGCCTCCCAGAGCGATTGTTCCGGCCATGTCCGCCGGGCAACTCTGGGGACATGCCTCCAGAACTTACCGGGGATTGACCCGAGCATTCATCGCGCCACCCTGCCTGGGCAGATGGCCGGGTCAAGTCCAGCATGACGGGTCGGGTTGGCTCCGCTATCTGTCATTCGCTGTCCAGGGCATGATCGCCGCCAGCAGACGATGAGGGAAAAGAACGATGCGACAGATGGTGCTGGTGGGTTTCCTGCAGGCGCAGAACTGCACGATCCTGGCGAGTTCCTGGCGCCATCCGCTGTCGCGCACTGATTTCACCACCGCTGCCTACTATCAGAAGATCGGCCAGGTGCTGGAGGAGGGCAAGTTCCACATGTCCTTCTTCGATGACCGACTGGCGATGCCGGATATCTATGGCGGCAATCCCGCCGAGGTCGTCGCCAACGGCGTGCGCGTGGTGAAAATGGACCCGGTCGCGACATTGCTCGCGATGGGATTCGGCACGAAACACATGGGCATCGGTGCCACCGGCTCCACGACGTATTACGAACCGTTCGACATCGCGCGCCGCTTCCAGACCGTGGACCACATGATCGGCGGGCGCGCCGCGTGGAACGTGGTTACCTCGGTGAACGACGGCGAGGCGCACAACATGGGCCGCGAGATGCACCTGGCCCACGACCTGCGCTACGACCGCGCCGACGAGTTCATGGAAATCGTCATGTCCTGCTGGGATTCCTGGGAAGACGATGCCGTCGTCGTCGACAAGCAATCCGGCTTGTTCGCCAACCCCGACAAGGTGCACCGCCTTGAATACGAGGGAAAATTCTTGAATTCGCATGGCACGTTCACCGTGCCGCGTTCGCCGCAGGGCCATCCGGTGATCATTCAGGCCGGCTCCAGCGACCGCGGCAAGGGGTTCGCCGCCCGTTGGGCCGAAACGGTGTTCGTCGGCTACCCCGATTTCGAATCCGGCCAGCGCCAGTATGCGGATTTCAAGGCCGCCGTGGCGGCGCAAGGCCGCGATCCACACCTCGTCACGGTCAACACCATCGCCTTCCCCGTGGTGGCGGAAACCCGCGCTGAAGCGGAGGACAAGATGGCTCTCGTCGACTCGCTCTACCGCGAAGTGGACGGCCTCTCCCTGCTGTCCGAAGCGATGAATTTCGATTTCAAGAAAAAGGGTATGGACGAACCCTTCACCGACGAAGAGATCGAATCGATGTCCGGCATGCAGGCCATGCGCGACCGTGTGGTCCGCCTGACCGGCCGCAACCCGACGCCGCGCGACTTCATCGAGGTGACCCGCCGCGGCCGTCCGCGCGAGGCGATCGTGGGCAGCGGCAAGGACGTGGCCGACCGGCTGGAGAAATGGTTCGCAGAGCATGCCTGCGATGGCTTCGTGATCGCCGCCACCCATATCCCCGGCGCATTCGAGGATTTCGTGCGCTTCGTTGTCCCGGAACTGCAACGCCGCGGCATCTACCACAAGGATTACGCCGGCGTGACGCTGCGGGAAAACCTCGGCCTGCCGCATCCGCCGTTGGGATGGTGGAAACAGCGCTGACGGCCACCGGCGAAAAAAGGAGGAAACCCCATGTCCGCATCCAACTGGCAGCTCAGCGGCGAATACATGGAGAGCTGCAACTGCGATTACCTCTGCCCATGCATCTTCACCAATCCCCAGGCCGAGGTGACCTACGACCACTGCACCGCTGCCCTGATCTTCCGCATCGATCGCGGCCATCGCGGCAGCGTGACCCTGGACGGCCTGTGCTTCGCGCTGTTGATCCGGTCCGGCAAGGTGATGGCCGACGGCAACTGGATTTTCGCCTGTGTCGTCGACGACCGTGCCGATGACGCACAGCGCGCGGCGCTTGCCGCCATCGTCAGCGGTGATGCCGGCGGCACGCCTGGCATGATCCGCCAGAACCTGGTCAGCGACTTCCGCGGGGTCGCGTTCAAGCCGATCATGTTCTCGATGCAAGGGTTCACGCGTTCGGTCTCGATCCCGGACCTGCTGTCTTTCGAAATCGAAGGTGTCACCTCGCGCAACCGCAGCGGTGAGCCGTTCTATATCGACAACACCGCGCATCCGGCCAACCGACGTCTGGCGCTTGCCCGCGCGAAGCAACTGCATCTGCATGGGTTCGGGCTCGACCTCGACATGACGGGCAAGGGCAATAACGGGCATTTCGCGCCGTTCGCCTGGGCCGCCTGACGCGCATGCCTGTCCCGCGACCGCATCCTGTTGCTCGCGTCGGTGATGGGGGTGGCGGCCGCCGCCTGGATTTATCTGGTCATCGCACAGCACCGGATGGCGATGACGGGAATGGATCCTATGCCGGGCATGGCCATGGCTCCGTCCTGGGACGCGGCCCGCATCGCGGCGACGCTCGCCATGTGGTGGGTGATGATGCTGGGCATGATGCTCCCCACTGCTGCGCCGATGATCCTCACCGTCGCGACGATATCCCGCCGCCAGCGCCAGGGCGGCCAGCGCTTTGTGCCGGCGTCCGTGTTCGCGGCCGGTTACTTGTTGGCCTGGGGCGTATTCTCGGTCGCGGCCACAGCGTTGCAAGTGAGCCTGGACCGGACCGCACTGCTGTCGCCAATGATCCAGACAACCAGTGCCACGGTCAGCGGCGCGATGTTTCTGCTTGCCGGTGCCTACCAGTTCACGCCGTTCAAGACGGTCTGCCTGCGACAGTGCCGCTCGCCGTTCGCGTTCCTGCTGATGCACTGGCGCGACGGCTGGCGCGGCGCCCTGCGGATGGGCTGGCAGCACGGCATGTTCTGCCTTGGCTGCTGTTGGGTGCTGATGCTGGTGCTGTTTGCGGTCGGTGTGATGAACTTGCTGTGGGTCGCTCTTCTCACCGGCCTGGTGTTGGCGGAGAAGCTGTTTCCTGGCGGCCTCTATGTGGCCCGGGCTGCCGGTGCGTTGCTGCTGGTGTCAGGCGCATGCCTGATTGCGGCCGGTGCCTTGTAGGCGAGGCTGCGTCCGATCAGCGCGACCGGGTCTGTGCATCCACTCCTGGGATGGTGGCGTTGGCCATGATCGGGACGCTGCCTCGCGCCGGTGCCTCTTGCCCTGACCATGCGGCGCGTGCTGCAACGCGTCCGCGGCTGAACCGCCGCGCCTGCCCTGCGTTTCCGGAGACTGTGGATGCACCGTCGTACCCTGATGCTCGCTGGTGTTTCGCTTGGCGCGGCCGGCCTGGTGGCGGGCACCGCGCGTGCCCAGAAACTGGACCCGAACAACACCATCTACATGGACCTGAAATATGGCCGGGTGGTGATCCAATTGTTTCCCGACCTGGCGCCGAAGACGGTGCAGCGCATCAAGACGCTGTCGGACCAGGGCTTTTACGACAACACGCCGTTTCATCGCGTGATCGAGGGCTTCATGGCGCAGGGCGGCGACCCAACGGGCACCGGGACCGGCGGCTCCAACCTGCCGGACTTGCCTTTGGAGGCCACCACCGAGCGGCATTTCCTGCGTGGGACGTGCGGCATGGCGCGCGCCTCCGATCCGAACAGTGGCAACAGCCAGTTCTTCATCATGTTCGCGCCGGCGCCGTCGCTGGATGGAAAATACACGATCTGGGGCCAGGTGGTGAGCGGCATGCAATATGTCGATCAGATCAAGCGCGGCACCGGACCGAATGGCATGGTGACCGATCCCGACCGCATCATCCGCATGCGGGTGGCGGCGGACGAGAAATAGCCTGCCGGGACTGACACAGAGAGGAGTTTGGCAATGAGTGATGTGACACGGGACCCGGAAAACACCTTGTACCTGCATACCAAGGATGGACGGGTGGCCATCGCGTTGCGGCCGGATCTGGCGCCCAGCCATGTGGAGCAAATCAAGACGCTGGTGCGGCAGGGCTTCTACGACAACACGCCATTCCATCGCGTGATCGAGGGGTTCATGGCGCAAGGCGGCGATCCGTCGGGCAGCGGGACGGGCGGCAGCGACCTCGGCAACATTCGGGCGGAGTTCACCCGCGCCGAGAAGTTCGAACGCGGCACGTGCGGCATGGCGCGTACCGGGGATCCGAACAGTGCGAACAGCCAGTTTTTCATCATGTTCGCGCCGGCGCCGCATCTGGACGGGCAGTACACGATCTGGGGCAAGGTCGTGGACGGCATGGAGCATGTGGACCGGATCAAGCGCGGGGCGCCGGGCAGCGGTGTGGTGAACGAGCCGGACCGGATCGTTCGCATGCAGGTGGCCGCCGACGCGGCATAGCGTTCCGGGATGATCCGCAACTTCTCTGATCACTCGGCGAACGAGCGGACATTCCTCGCCTGGGTCCGCACGGCCATCGCGGTGATGGCCTTCGGATTCCTGGTGGCGAAATTCAATCTGTTCCTGAAGGTTGCCGCGGAGTCGCTGGCGCGCGACGGGCAGGCCGTGCGGGTGCCCGGCGGTGTCTATGGCGGGTTCGCGGGGATCCTGCTGATCGTCTTTGGCACCATCATGATCGTGATGGCGGCGGTCCGGTTCCTGCACACCGGCCGGGCGATCGAGAGCCCGGAGCAAAAGACGAACGCGGCCCGCTCCGATGTTATTCTGGCTGGGCTGATGGCGGTGTTGGGGATTGCGCTGGTGGTCTATCTCGGCAACACGCTGGCGACGGAGTTTTAAGCACGTGTGACCGCCTGTTGAGATTGCTTCGTTTCGCGAACCAGAAAGGTAGTCCTGCCGTCCCCGTGCAAGAGGGGGCAGGGGAGGGGGCAGGGGAGGGGGCAGGCGAGGGGGCGAACCATACGATCTCGCCCCCCTCCTCCGGGCCTTGGCCGGCTGCGCGGCCGACGCCCACAAGGGGAGGGGGAACCCTTCTGCCGTGCCCGGTTTCATCCAGGGCGCGTCGGCCGCGCCGGCTGGTGGTCAACGCGCACGACACGTGAAGCGGCCCCTCCGTCCGGATCACCACACCAACCTATTGCGCCATCGCCTGAGCCTGCGGAATCGCCGCCTGGATCAGTTGCATGCACTGATCGCGGTCGCCGGCTGCCAGGGCATGCAGTGCCTGGGTAATCTGTGCCACCGCCGGGTTGGCGCTTGGTGTATTGGTCTGTGCGTAAGGCACTGAACGGTCCAGCAAGCGCGTCTGTGCTTGCTCCAGGGCCTGCTGCGCTTCGCCGGTGCGGCCGGCTGCCAATGCGCTCTGGGCGGCGCGCAGGTAATCCACGGGCGTCGCGTTCGGTCCCATGTCGGGTGACGGCAGGTTGGGTGCGATCTCGGATTGGGTATTCTGCCGATCGATGTTGCTTGCGTTCGTACCCATCGGCATCGACATGCCGGTGCCGATCTCGTTGCCCGGCCGGGCGCCTGTCTGCGGGTTGGCGCCGGGTGGCACCGACGTGGAGGGCGGAACGTATGACGGAACCGGGGAGCCTGGCGGCGGATAGGCGGGTGGCGGGGGGTAAGCCGGCGCGACACCGGTTTGTGCCAGGGCCGACGTGGCCAGGCAGAGGGCCAGAGTCGGAGCTGTGAGGAGTATCGGGCGCATCGAAGCGATTTCCCTTGCTGCGAATGGAGTACCCGGTCGCTACCCCTGCCGTGCGCCGCAATTGTGGCAGCTTGCATTGTGGTGTGAGGACCCGGCGTTGGTCCTGGACAACTTCGGGTGTCGGCCCCCGGGGCACGTCCGGTCCATCAGCGCCAGCGGCGATGGAACCACAACCATTGCTCCGGGTGCTCGCGGATCCAGCGCTCCACGACGCTGATAATCATCTGCGTGGTTGCCGGCACGTCAACCTGGCCGGCGGCGTCGCGTGGCAGGGTGAACGGACCCTCGGCCATGACCTGGAATCGGCGGTCCGGCAGGCGCACCACGCGCACGCCAACCACGGGGCAATCGAACTGGCGAGCCAGGCGGGCGATCGTCGGGTTGGCACGGCAGCTTCGGCCGAAAAAGCTGACATCCACGCCGCGCGTGAAGTGCTGGTCCACCAGCATTCCCAAGTGCTCGCCATTCTCCAGCGCCGCGGCCATTTCCAGTGCGGCCTGGGCGCGGGTGCGAATCAGGCGGCCCATCAACGGGGCGCGGATGCGGACGATTTCTTTCGCCACCGCCTTGTTGTTCGGCATGCGATAGACCACCGCCGAGGGCAGCCCATGCGCTGCGGCGGCAACGGCGGGCAGTTCCCAGTTGCCGAGATGGGCGGCGAAGCACAGCGCGGGCTGCCCGTCGTCCTGCAGGGCGCGGAACAGGGAGGCGTCATCGGTGATGATGCGGCCGCGGTTGGGGTGCTTCGGGTCGTAATCCCATAGCTGGGCGAGATGCACGTATTCTCCTGCCACTCGGCCCAGATTGTCCCAGGCGCCGCGTAGCGTGGTCTCGATCCAGGCGGCGTCCTTGTCCGGATAGGCAGCGCGCAGGTTGGCACGGCCGGTGCGATGGGCAGGCAGCAGTGGACCGACCGTGCGCGCCATGGCGGCGCAGAGGTCGGCGGAGCGGTCGGGATCGGTGCGACGCAGCAGGCGCAGCAGCCATTTCACGATGCGCCCGACGATGCGGTCGGTGTAGAGCGACAGCCGGCGCAGCATTCAGAGATCGACCAGCAGCTTGCCGAACACGTCGCGGTTTTCCAGGCGTTGCAGGCCGGCACGGAAGTCCTGAAGCGGGAAGACCGTGTCGATCACCGGGTGGACGCCGGAGGCAATCCGGTCGAGCGCGCGGGTCAGCGCGGACAGGGGGGAACCGAACGAACCGATGATGCGGTACTGCTGCTGGAAAAGCTGCATCAGGTTGACGTTGCCGGACGGGCCGGAGGTGGCGCCGCAGGTGACCAGCCGCCCGCCGCGTTTCAACGAGAGCAGGGAACCGGCCCAGGTGTCGGCGCCGGTGTGTTCGAACACGACATCGACGCCGCGGCGTGCGGTGAGCTTGCGGACGACGCCCTCGAAGCGGTCCTCGCGGTAGTTGATCACGTGGTCGGCGCCGAGGGCATGCGCCTTGTCCGCTTTGCCGGCGCTGCCGACTGTCGTGATCACGCTGCAGCCGAGCGCCTTGGCGATGCGGATGGCGATGCTGCCGATGCCGGAACCGCCGGCGTGGACCAGGATCCATTCGCCGGGTTCCAGGCGGGCGTTGTCGAACAGCATATGCTCCACGGTGGCATAGGCGACCGGGACGCAGGCGGCGTCGTGCAGGGTGACGTTGGGGGGGATTTTTACCGTGAGGCGGGCGGGGTGGTTGGTGAGTTCCTGGGCGAAGCCGTCGATGTGGAAGCCGCGCACGCCGGCGGGGGCCTCGCACAGGTTTTCCCGGCCGGTACGGCAGGGCTTGCAGGTGCCGCAGACCAAAGCGGCGTAGGGTACCACGCGGTCGCCGGGCGCCAGGTTGGTAACGTTGCTGCCGATGGCAACGACTTCTCCTGCGGCCTCGGCTCCGACCGCGAGGGGGTACTGGCGCTTGGCGAACGCCATGCCGCGGAAGCCCCAGACGTCGATGTGGTTCAGCCCAACGGTGCGGATGCGAAGCTGTACCTCGCCTGGCGCGGGGGGTGGGGGCGGATTGGCTTCAGCCAATGCCATCTCGCGATCGGCGGGAAGCCGCAGGGCGCGCATTGACGGCATCGGTTTGCTGGGACTCCCGGCAGGTTGGGTGGGGTAGGGAGGTAGATGCTGGGGCAAGCGGCGGCAATCCCCGCTTGGCGGTTGCTGGGGGCATGGCAGGTACGTTACGGTAGTGGCGATAAAATCACAGGGGGAGCCGATGGTGGGACGCGCTTGGCGGGCAGCGCTGGTGGTGGCGCTGCTGGTGGGCGTCGCGGGGGCCGCGCGAGCGGCCGATCAGCGGGTCGAGCGGGGCCACTACCTGGTGCAATTCGGCGGTTGCAACGATTGCCATACACCGGGGTATTTCATGGGGAAGCCGGATATGAGCCGCTATCTCGGCGGTTCAGATGTCGGGTTCTCCATTCCGGGGCAGGGCGTGTTCGTTGGACGGAATCTGACGCCCGACAAGGCGACGGGGTTGGGTAATTGGACGGTCGAGCAAATCGTGACGGCGATCACAACGGGCGTGCGGCCCGACGGGCGCATCCTGGCGCCGATCATGCCATGGCGCGGGCTGTCGCAGCTGACGCATGCCGATGCGACGGATATCGCCTTGTTCCTGAAGAGTTTGAAGCCGGTCGTGCACAAGGTGCCGGGGCCGTTCGGTCCGTCGCAGAAGCCGGACGTGTTCGTGATGACGCTGCTGCCGCCTGACGTTTACGACGCGTTGCCGAAGGCCAAGTAGGTTGGGCACGCGGCAGGGCCAGGCTCAACGAGCGGGTGGGGGTGTTTTGCTGTAGGTCACCGGGCCTGCGCGCTTCGTGCGACGCGCGCTGGTTCAGTGGAGGCGACGGCGAAGCGCCGCGACAACCTCGATTCCCGCGCCCAATGCCACCGCGGCGGCTGTGGCCGCAATCAGCCATATCAGCTCCATATTCCAGAGCATGATCCAACCACGCAGCATTCCGGCATCCAGTGAACCGTGCATTGGCACGCCCTCCACAGAAGGCTTGGGTCGCAGAACCGCAGTGGTTGCTGCCGGTCCGCGGTGGCCGCTTATGTTTTTCGGCCGATCCAACACTGGAGGCATTCGCCATGCAAGGCAATGACCTGGATCAATGCGAGCGAATTTGAATCAAGACCTCATATTGATGCAAAGCGGCCACATGCCCGTAGGCAGATGGCGGGGTCAGGTCGCATAGGCGCCAGCTTCGGGCGATGGCCTCACTTTTTCGTCATGGCCGGGCCTTGATCCGGCCGTGACGAGGAAAGTACGGCGCCGGCTTATGCACCCACGGTTCGGAGGGCGGGGCGGGTGACCTTGCCGCGCTATCGTTGACCCGCCGGTTCGAACTCCATTGCCACCCCGTTCATGCAATACCGCTCACCTGTCGGGTGCGGGCCGTCGGGGAACACGTGCCCCAAATGGCCGCCACAGCGGCTGCAATGCACTTCGGTACGGCTCAGGAACAGACTGCGATCCTCGGTGGTGCCGATAGCGCCCTCGAGCGGGGCGTAAAAGCTAGGCCACCCGGTGCCGCTTTCGTATTTCGTGTCCGATGCAAACAGTTTCTGGCCGCAGCCGGCGCAGGTGAACACGCCCTTCCGCTTTTCCATGTTCAACGGGCTGGTGCCGGCGCGTTCGGTGCTGTGCTTGCGCAGCACCGCGAAGGCGGGCGGAGACAGCTTCTGCCGCCACTCCTCCTCGCTGTGCTGCACCGGGTAGTTCGTTTCGTCCTCGGCGTGGCTGCCTCCGAACAGACGTTTCATCGTCGGACTCCCGTTTGGTTGCTTGGGGCGGAGTTTAGCGACAGATCGGCAGGATTCCAGATAGATCGAGCGGCGAGGCTCGTGCGACCCTTGCCCGCGGCGGCGGCAGGCGCCTTGATAGGCCGCGGAAGGGCTGCGGGGATCGGGACCGATGAACATGCGCTTTGCGGGCCGCACGGCGGTCGTGACCGGCGGCGTCTCCGGCATCGGCGCAGGGATCGCTCAACGTCTGGCCGCGGAGGGCGCCCGGTTGAGCCTGTGGGACCGTGACGCTGCGGCGCTGAACGTTGCCGAGGCGCCACACAAAGTAGCGCTGGACGTGACCGATGCCGACGCAGTGCATCGCGCGGCACAGGCCGCCGTGGCGGCGCTGGGCAAGATCGACATCCTGGTGACGTCCGCCGGCATCACCGGGCCGAATCACCCGACCTGGGACTATCCCGTGGCGGACTGGGACCGTGTGATCGACGTGAACCTGAAGGGCGTGTTCTACTGCTGCCATGCGGTGGTGCCGTTCATGCAGCGCAACGGCTATGGCCGCATCGTCAATATTGCCTCGATCGCCGGGAAGGAGGGCAATCCCAACGCGTCCGCCTATTCTGCGTCGAAAGCCGGGGTGATCGGGCTGACCAAGGCGCTGGGCAAGGAACTGGCCAACACCGAAATCCGCGTGAACTGCGTAACGCCGGCCGCGGTGAAGACGCCGCTGTTTGCACAGATGACGCAGCAGCAGATCGACTGGATGCTGTCGAAAATCCCGGTTGGCCGGTTCGGCGGCATCGATGAGGTCGCGTCGCTGGTCTGCTGGCTGGCCAGCGAGGAATGCAGCTTCTCTACCGGTGGCGTGTTCGATATCTCCGGCGGCCGCGCCACGTACTGAAAACAAGGAACGCATGTATGGATGCCGAGACGCTCGCCTTCACGCCCGCGGTCACGATCGCGGAATTGGTTCGCACGAAACAGCTTTCTCCCGTCGAGTATTTACAGGCGCTGCTGCAGCGGATTGAAACGTTGGAACCGCGGGTGAATGCGTTCGTGCATCTGGATGCGGGTCCGGCAATGAAAGCCGCGAAACAGGCCGAGGCCGCACTGATGCGCGGCGACCGCGTCGGCCGGCTGCACGGCGTTCCGGTGACGATCAAGGACCTGGCGCTGACCAAATCGATGCCGACGCAGCACGGCAGCAAAATCTTCGCCGGCCATCAGCCGGCGGAAGATTCGCCCTTCATCCCGCGCCTGCAAGCGGAAGGTGCGATACTCCTGGGCAAGACAGCGACATCGGAGTTCGGCTGGACGGGCGTTTCGCACAGTCCGCTGACCGGCATCACGCACAATCCCTGGAAGCGCGGCTATAACGCCGGCGCTTCGTCGGCGGGCGCGGGCGCGGCGGCGGCGGCGGGGTTCGGGCCGCTGCACCAGGGCAGCGACGGGGCGGGCTCGATCCGGATGCCATCGCATTTCTGCGGCGTGTTCGGGTTGAAGCCGAGCTTCGGGCGCGTGCCTTATTATCCGGTTTCGGTCGGCGACCTGACGTCGCATAACGGTCCGATGACACGCACGGTCGCGGATGCCGGGCTGATGCTGGAAGTGATGGCAGGGCCGCATGACCTGGATTTCACGTCGCTGGAGACGTGGCCGGCGCATTACCTGCTGCGGTTGCACGAGGGCATCAAGGGAAAGCGCATCGCCTATAGCCCGGATCTCGGCCATGCGCGTGTCGATCCCGATGTGGCCGCGCTGGTGAAGGCGGCAGCGCTGCGGTTCGAGGGACTGGGGGCAAGGGTCGAGGAAGTGCCGACGCCATGGGCGGCGGAGGGCCCGGAGTTGATCCGCTTCTTCTGGGCCGCGCATTTGACGCGCCTGCAGCCGTACCTGGCGAAATGGGAAAAGGAGATGGATTCCGGCCTGGTGGCCTGCATCAAGGCCGGGGAGGCCTACAAGGTCTCGGAATATCAGGCGATGCGCGAGCGCAAGATGGCGTATGTCGCCGGGATTCATCGGTGGTTCCAGGATTGGGATTTCCTGCTGACCCCGTCGGTGTCCGTGGCGGCATTTCCCGCGGAACGTTTGATGCCGGCACATTGGCCGCAGCATGACTGGGACTGGGTAAGCTGGGCGGAATTTTCGTACCCGTTCAACATGTCCTGGAATCCGGCCGCCAGCGTCCCCTGCGGTTTCACGGCGGACGGCCTGCCGGTTGGATTGCAGATCGTCGGGCGACGGTTCGACGATCTGGGCGTGCTGCGGGCCGCGGCGGCATTCGAGGCAGTGCAGCCGTGGGCGGACAAGCGGCCGAAGTTCGACTGAACGCCACATATGTCATTGCAGGGAGTGCAGCGACGAAGCAACCTCGTTCGAACGCCTGGTGTGTAAGCCGAGCGCCAGGCCGACCGAGGTTGCTTCGTCGCGACGCTCCTCGCGACGACATGTGGTGGCGCCGCCATGACATGTGTGCTGTCATGACATGTGTGCCGCCATGACATTTGTGCCGCCATGACATTTGTGCCGCCATGACGTGTGTGCCGCCATGACGTGTGTGCCGCCATGACGTGCGTGCCGCGGTGGCATGCGGTGCAGCACTCCGCCCCACGACATGCGGTGCCGCGCTTCTCGCCATGAGATGTCAGAGTGTCCGTTCTCATGTACCAAGCTCTGGATGCCTTCCTGCTCGGCTTTCCCGCCCTGTTTTCCATCGTCAATCCGATCAGCGGCGCCTTCATCTTTCGCGAGGTCACGCTGCATCGGCCGCAGGACCGCGACCGCGTCGCACGGCTGGTGGCGCTTTACTCGCTTGCGGTCATGACGGTCGCGCTGTGGGCGGGTTCCTACGTGCTGGCGTTCTTCGGCATCAGCCTGGCGGCGCTGCGCGTCGCCGGCGGGGTGGTGGTGGCACTGAATGCCTGGAACCTGCTGAACGCACCGGAGTACCATGAAGCGCAGAAACAGGATCAGGCCGCGCCGGCACGCGGTGCGGAAGACGTTGCGTTATTCCCGCTGACGATCCCCTTCACCACAGGCCCCGGCACCATCGCCGTGGCGGTCGCGCTCGGTTCAAGCCACCCGGAGAACACATTCGACCTTATTCTATTCTTTATCGGAATGACTGCGGCGACGGTGGCGCTGGCGGGCGTGATCTGGATCGCGTACGGTTCCTCCGATCGCATCTCCCGCCTGATGGGGCCGCGCGGCAGCCGTACCGTCACCCGCATATCGGCCTTCCTGCTGCTCTGCATCGGCGTGCAGATCCTGATCACCGGGGTGCAGAACGTGCTGGGCCCGATGCTCGCCCACCACTGAAACGCCCCGGTCCGCGTGTCATGAAGGAGGGAAACCTATGGCGTTCTCGATGTTCGATGCCTGCGTGCCGGTCTGCGCGCAGATGATGACCGGCCTGGCAGGCGTGATCGACAAAGCGGCAGAACAAGCGAAGGCCAGGAAATTCGACGAGGCGGTCTTGCTGGCCGACCGGCTCTATCCCGACATGTTCAGCCTCGCCCGGCAGATCCGTCAGGCGACGGATTTCGCCCGCAACGCACCCGCCCGGCTGGCCGACGTTAAGCCGCCCGAATTCCCCGCCACAGACGACACCAGCTTCGCCGAAGTGAAGACCCGCATCGAGCGATCCCTGGCCTTCGTGAAAGACTTCGCCCCGGCACAGATCGAAGGTACCGAGGCCCGCGACATCAAATGGATGGCCGGCCAACGTGAAATGGCCTTCAAGGGCAAGGCCTACCTGCTGCATTTCTGCCTGCCCAATCTGTTCTTTCACACAACGACTGCGTACAATATCTTGCGTCACCGCGGCATCGAGATCGGCAAGCGGGACTTCCTCGGCACGTTCTGATCGGTTTGCTCGGTTCCCTCCCGTGCTGCGCGCGGGAGGGAGATGTCCGTTTGAGCAATTCCGGACATCAAATACAAAAGCCAGGACAAATCGCCCGGTCGCAAAACTGACTTTTTGCTATTTTCTGCCCAGGCCGTCACAATCCCGGCATCCGTCGCAGCTGGGCGCCGATACCGGGTAAGGAGAAGAGCAATGAGGATCGACCCTGTCCTACGTTTCGCTGCCACCGGCACAGCCGATTCATCGCGATACTACGCTCGTCTCCTGCGCCGCGTTCGCTTGCTTTGCGGCGTACTGGCCTCGACGATCGCGGTATCACTCTCTGCCGGTGCGGCACATGCGACGGCGCCAACCGCGTGCAACATCGCGGACGTCGTCGCCCACGCGCTGCCGTCGATCGTCAACATTTCGGTGGTCCGTGTGCTGAGCCAGACCGAATCCGGCCAGCCCACCTATGACCATTTCGAGATATTTGTCGGCTCCGGCGCCATTGTCGATCCAAGTGGCCTGATCGTCACCAACAAGCACGTCATCCAGGACGCTGCGATCATTCGCGTCACTTTTCAGGACCGCCAGCAGGTGTCGGCGCAATTGGTCGCTGCGGCAGCTTACACCGATCTCGCGGTGCTGAAGGTGAACATGCCTCACCCGCTGCCGGCCTTGTCGTTCGGTGACAGTGACGCATTGAGGATCGGGCAACCGGCGATTGCGGTGGGGAACCCGTTGGGGATCGGCACGTCGGTCAGCACCGGCGTGATCAGCGGCGTGAACCGCAACCTGATGCGCACGCCGTTCGACGACTATGTGCAGACCGACGCATCGATCAACCCTGGCAACTCAGGCGGTCCATTGCTCGATTGCTCTGGCCACATCGTCGGCGTCGACACCGCGCTGCTGTCGAACAATGCGACGCTCGGCTCCATCGGGCTTGGATTCGCGCTGCCCGCGAATGATGTCGAGTTCGTCGTTGGCCTGCTGCGCGATCCCACCCGTGTCGCCCCGAACTGGGTGGGCCTGCATGCACAGGACCTGAGTTCGTTGCTGGCGACCGTGTTCGGGCTGCCTGGTACCGATGGCGCCATCGTCACCGGCGTCGATCCCAACAGTCCTGCCGCACGCGCGGGGTTACAGCGCGGCGACATTATCACCGGGATCAACGGCTTTCATCCACTCGATTCGCGCGAGGTGCAACGTAGCATTGCGCACCATCGCGCGGGTTCGCCGGTCACGCTGGCCGTTTGGCGCGACGACGAGACGATCGACCTGACAGTGAAGGGAGAGCCGTGGCCCAACATGCTGGCGCTGCGCAGCGAGGTGCTGGCGAGCAAGGAGAGCATCGCGCGTGCCGAAGACGTTGGCCTGGGCATGTATGTCGCGAACATCATCCCGGCCGACCGGGAACGCTATGGGCTCGGCGATACGACCGGCGTGCTGATCGACCAGGTGGTCCCGGGGTCACAGGCAGAGGACATGGGTTTGTCGGCGGGTGACGTCATCCAGCAGATCAATCAGGAGCCGACGACGTCCGTGGATCAGGTGACCAGGCTTTTGATGATGCGCGACACGTCGGAAGGTCATCTGGTTGCGATGCTGGTGCAGAGCCCGGCCGGCCCGAAATGGGTTACGCTTTGGGCCGGCGGCATCAACCCGAGGGACCTGGTCTCGGTGACGTCGCCGGGCAGTGGCGAGGAGGCCCATGGGGAGGCCCATGGCGAGGCCCATGAGGTCTCGGCCAAAGCGCCACAGCCAGTGGGGGGGAAATAATCGATTTCGAACTGAAGCAGAGGAACGTGATGGAAAAGCGGGTTTACGGCCGGTCGGGCATGCAGGTTTCGCTGCTGGGGTTTGGCTGCGGCGCGGTTGGCGGGCTGATGGTGCGCGGCGCGCCGGCGGATCAGGAAAAGGCGATTGCGCGGGCGCTGGACGCGGGCATCAACTACTTCGATACGGCGGTGCAATACGGCAACGGCGAATCGGAAAAGAACCTGGGCCGCGTGCTTGCCACGCTGAAGCCGGCCGAGGCGATCGTCGGTACCAAGGTAAGGCTGCCCTCGGCCGCTTTCGGGCGCATCGCCGCGGCGGTGGCAGAGTCGCTTGAAGGAAGCCTGCAACGGCTGCGCCTGCCGCGGGTGGACATCTTCCATCTGCACAATGCGATCACCAGCGCCGGCGGTGGCGAGACTCTGAGCGTCAAGCAGGTGCTGGGCGAGGTGGTGCCGGCGTTCCAGAAGCTGCGCGACCAGGGGAAGACGCGGTTCCTGGGCATCACGGCGGTGGGCGACACGCCCGCGCTGCGTCAGGTGATCGATGCCGGCGATTTCGACAGTGCGCAGGTCAGCTACAACATGCTGAACCCCAGCGCGGCGGTGGCATTGCCGGCCAATTATCCGGCGCAGGATTACGGCCGGCTGTTCGATCACACGCAGGCTGCGGGCGTCGGCGTGATCGGCATTCGCGTGCTGGCAGGCGGTGCGCTGTCGGGCGTCGCCGAGCGTCATCCGGTGGCGAGCCCGCCGCCCGATCCGATCGGGTCGGCGCTGAGATATGACGCCGATATGGAGCGGGCGCGCCGGCTGATGCCGCTGGTGTCGGAAGGGTTTGCGTCGTCGCTGGCCGAGGCTGCGATCCGCTTTGCCAGTTCGCACCAGGCGATGGGCACGATCCTGGTCGGCATGGCGACGCCGGAACAATTCGAACTTTCCCTGGCTGCCGTGCTGAAGGGACCGCTGCCGCAGGCGGCGCTGGACCGCCTGGGGGAGCTGCAACGCGGGTTCGCCGGAGAGGTACGCTGAACGTCTCCCACGCTGCGCTTTTCGCGCAGCGTGGGAGAGATCGAGACGGGGATCATGCTCGTCAGTCGATAATTAAGGCGACGTCGGTTTGCCGTCACGGAGGGCGAAGGCTGACCATTCACGTCTTTGACCGGCCCCACACGACGAAGCCGTGGATGGCCGGCCTTCGCCCATAGGCGCTAACTTGAAAGGCCGGGCACCCATGTGTTTTCGATGCGTGATGCAGCAAAGACGTGGATGGCCGCGACAAGCGCGGCCATGACACGGAAAGACGTGACAAGCACGGCCATGACGCGGAAAGACACGACAAGCACGGCCATGACACGGAAAGACGTGACAAGCGCGGCCATGACACGGAAAGACGTGACAAGCACGGCCATGACGCGGAGCACATTGCCCGTCGCCTTGCTTCCCGACTTCTGAGCAAAGGACCAGCCCATGCTCGATCCCGCCACCGACCGTGTCCTGATCACCGGCGCCGCCGGCGCTATCGGCTCCGCGTTGCGCGTTGGCCTGCGGCCTGCCTGGCGTCAGCTGCGGCTGACTGACATCCGCCCCATCCGGGATCCTGCGAACAACGAGGAACCCGTCATCGCGGACATCGCCGACCGTCCCGCGCTCGAACGGATGATGCAAGGCGTGCGTGCGCTGGTGTACATGACCGGCGTCGGCGGCGACTATAGCCTTGACGATTTGTTCCGCGTCAACGTGCGCGGCGTGTTCGACGCATTTGAAGCGGCGCGGCTCGGCGGGGTGCAACGCATCGTCTATGCCAGCAGCAACCACGCCTTTGGTTGCTATCCGATCACAGAGCAAGTCACCCCTGCCATGCCGCCACGCCCGGACAGCCTGTACGGGGCATTCAAGGTGTTCGGCGAGACTATGTTGCGCGAATACTTTGAGCGGCATGGCATCCGCTCGGTCTCGCTGCGCATTGGCACATTCCGCACGCTGCCGATCGATCAGCGCTCGCTGGCGACGTGGCTCAGCCCCGGCGACGTGGCGCGGCTGGTGGACTGCGCGCTACGCCATCCCAACCCGGGCTGCCTGGTGGTGAACGGCTATTCCAACAACACGCGGATCAAAACGTTCGACCCGAACTGGGAATTCCTCGGGTATCGGCCGCAGGACAACGCGGAGGATCATGTCGAGATGCTGCGGGACCAGGGGGTGGATGTGGATGGTCCGTGGGAATGGCCGGAGCATGGAGGTTCGCACGCGCGCGCGCCGGAGCGGCGGGCGCGGTGAAATGCGGGTGGGTCGTGTGGAAGATTGCTATGTGCCGACCCGATCACCCTCACCCTCGACGCTGCGCGTCTCGACCTCTCCCGCTTTGCGGGCGAGGTTTTCGGAGTCTGCTTCGAACAGACTCTCCAGCTCGGCGGTGGCGTCCTGGGTTGTCTGAATCAGCTTCTTCTCGTCGCGATAGATCGCGTGACTTGCTACCAGGGTGTTTTCATCCCTATCGCGGAACAACTCTACCCCGCGCGTTGCGGCGGCGGGTTCGATGCCGAGCAACTCCAGCGCCTGCCGCCCGAGTTCCAGGCTGGACAGGAACGTCTCCCGCACCAGCCCATCCACGCCTCGATCCATCAGCAAATGTGCGTGCCGGCGGTTCCGTGCCCGCGCCAGGATCTTCAGGTGGGGAAAATCATGCCGTGCCACGTCCACCACGCGCAGCACCGCCTCCATGTCGCCGTGCATCACGACCAGCAGCTTTGCCCCGACCGCGCCGGCCGCGCGCAGCACGTCGGGGCGCGTCGGATCGCCGAAATACACCGTGTTGCCGAAGCGGCGCACGACGTCCACCTGCCCTGGGTCGCGTTCCAGGGCGGTGAAGGGGATGCCATACATCCGCAGCAGGCGGCCGACGATCTGACCCATGCGGCCGAAACCGGCGATGATCACCGGGTTCGATTCCCCCACGATCCGATCGTACACCGGCTCCTTATGCTGGCGCAGCCGCGGCACCACCCAGGTCTCGGCGGCGGAGAACAGGATCGGCGTTGCCAGCATCGATGCGGCGGACACCAGGGTCGCCATCTTGGCTTCGAATGCGCCGAGCGCGCCTACCGCCACTGCCGCCGAGAACAAGACGAAGCTGAACTCGCTTGCCATCGGCAACGCCAGGGCGAAGCGCAAGGCATTGGCAAGATCCTGCCGTGCCAGGCGGCCCAGCACGAACATGATCGCGATCTTGGCGGCCAGCAGCGCGGCGGTGGCGCCCGCCAGCAACAACGGCGCCGAGCGCGCCAGCCCGAGATCGGCCGACATGCCGACTGAAATGAAGAAGAAGCCCAGCAGCAGGCCCTCGAAGGGGGCGATATCCGCCTCCAGCTCGTGGCGGTATTCGGATTCCGAGAGCAATACGCCGGCCATGAAGGCACCCAGCGACGGGGACAGGCCGGCGGCCATGGCCAGCAATGCCGTGCCGGTCACGATCAGCAGCGCCACCGTGGTGAACAATTCGGGGGTCTGTGTGCCACCGATGGCACGGAACAGCGGGCGGGTGAGGAAGCGTCCGCCGGCGAGGATCACCACCACGGCGATCGCGGCCCGCAGGACGTCTCGCCACATCGTGTGATCGGGCAAGGCGCGGCCCGCGAGCAACGGCACCAGTGCGACCAGCGGGATGAAGGCCAGGTCCTGGAACAACAGCACCGCGAAGCCGTCTCGGCCGGCACGGGTTCGCAGCAGCATGCGCTCGGCCAGCAGCGGCAATGCGATGGCGGTCGAAGACATGGCAAGTCCCGCCCCCAGGACCACGGCCCCCGTCCAGGGAACTCCGGCGGCATAGGCCAGCGCAGCCAGTACTGCGGCGCATCCGATGAGCTGGGCGGTGCCCAGGCCGAACACGGCGCGGCGCATGACCCACAGGCGCTGCGGCCGCAATTCCAGCCCGATCAGGAACAGCAGCATGATCACGCCGAGGCTGGCGATATTGGCGATGGCATCGACGTTGGTGACCAGGCGTAGCCCGTTGGGGCCTATGGCCACGCCGGCGACCAGATAGCCCAGCACGCTGCCGAACCCGGCACGGCGCGACAGTGGCACCGCGATGGTTGCGCCGGCCAGCAGGGCGACAAGTGTTGCCAGCATCAGGGCGGCCGGCGATGAATGGGGACTGGCACGGGCATGGGCTCACTCCGCGGATGGTGCCTAGTCTGCGCGGTGGCGGAGCGATTGTCAGCGATGAGCAGGAATTGCCGGCGGGCATTGAAAAAAGGAGGCGGCGCGGAGGGAACCGCACCGCCCAAGTGGGCCGCGCGAATCGGGGGCCGCGCGACATCGGGGAGGAAACAGGACACTGGCGAACCACCAGCGGCCACATGACGAGTATCCACAGTTCTCTTTAAGGAAGGGTTAACGCGGCGCGTCCGCCGCAAGCCGGGCGATTTTTTCTTTGCAGGCGAAGGAGCAGGAGCCGAGATGCCGTCTATGCCGAAACGGAGCGGACCACTGGCCGGTCTTAAGGTGCTGGAGATCGGCCACTACATCGCTGCCCCGTTCTGCACCCGCATTCTGGCCGACCTCGGCGCCGAGGTAATCAAGGTGGAACCGCCCGGTGGCGATCCGTTCCGCGGCTGGGGCGCGGCGAAGGACGGGCACTCGGTGTGGTTCAGCATCCATGGCCGCAACAAGCTTTCCGTGGTGCTGGACCTGAAGCGGCAGCATGACGTGGCGTTGAAACTGGCTGCGCGCGCCGACGTGCTGGTGGAGAATTTACGGGCCGGTCAGTTGGAGCGGCTGGGTCTGGCGCCGTCGGTGCTGCATGCGGTGAATCCGCGGCTGGTGATCGCGCGGATCTCGGGATACGGGCAGGATGGGCCGTATCGGGACAAGCCGGCGTTCGGCGCAATCGGCGAGGCGATGGGCGGCTTGCGGCATCTGACGGCGCATCCCGCTGGGACCACGGAACTGCCGCCGCCACGCTGCGGCATTTCGATCAGCGACGACCTGGCAGGCATGTATGCGGCGATTGGGCTGCTGGCAGCGATCTGGCAACGCGATGTCACCGGGACCGGGCGCGGACGGGTGATCGACGTGAACCTGGTGGAGAGCGTGTTCAGCCTGATGGAAGGCATGTTGCCGGAATACGCGCTGGATGGGCGCGTGCGGCAACCGGTGGGCGCCGCAATCGAAACGGCCGCGCCGACCAATACGTACCCCTGCGCGGATGGGAAATGGCTGTGTATCGCCGGCAACTCCGATCTGATCTTCCGCCGGCTGATGGCGGCGATCGGCAGGCCGGAACTGGGAGCCGACGCGCGCTATGCGACCAATGGCGATCGTTGCGCGCGGCGCGGGGAACTGGACGCTGCCATCGCCGCCTGGACGACGCAGCATCCCGCGCGCGCGGCGGAGGCAGTGCTGGAAGCGGCGGAAGTGCCATGCTCTCGGCTGTACGACATTGCGGATTGCGCGCAGGACCCGCATTTCCTGGCGCGGAAATCGGTGCTGCGGGTGGATGATCCGCTGATCGGACCGACGCTGCATCCGGGACCGGCGATCCGGCTGGACGGGGACGCACCGGAGGATGTGGTTGCCTGGCCGGGGCCGGTGGCTGGGGCTCATACTGAGTATGTGTTCCGCGAGTTGCTGGGGTTGCCGGCGAATGGGTCCGAGGCGGCGGACTCTGGGAGTTATGGGCGGGTTTGATTTGGAGGCGTCAGGGGGAGGCGATCCGGGAGGAGGGTGCTGCCCCTGCCCTGGCGGGGCGAGCTTGGGAGGGGGATAGGGGGGTCGAAAGATACTGTCTTTTCGACCCCTCCCCCCAACCTTGGTCCGCTTCGCGGCCTAACCCCACAAGGGGAGAGGGAGTTGCAATGCCGTCCACTTGAATTCGCATCATCCCCCTGCGAAAACCCGCAGCGCCAGCCGCCGGGGAGCCGCAGTGTGACCACCAAGCCGATCGCCAGGAAGACGCTCTCCGCCGGCCAGCGCGCGTATGAAGAAAAGCGTGCGGCCAAGGCGGGCATGAGCCTGGACAAATGGCTCAGCAGCAAGCAGCGCCAGCAGGAAGCTGACCAACGCGCCCGGCAGAAGGTGGTGGAAGCCGCCAAGCCGGCAAAAAAGCCGGGTCTGTTCTCCCGGTTGCTTGAACGCGCCCAGCGGCCTCTCGGGGGCTGAGCCGTTATTGCTCTGGCGCAGCGGCCGGAAACACCGGCCGGATCGAATTCAACGCTGCCCGCAGGCTGTCGTAGCGGTGCACTTCCGGGTTTCCGCCCACCTTCGTAACCAGCCAACAGCTCACGCCGGTTGGCGCGTGGATCAGATAGGACGGTGACGGGCCCGGACCGAGCGCAACGACGATACGGTGGTAGATGGCGGGATCGTCGCTGCGCCGTTCACTGACATAGGCCGAGGCGACGTCACCGGTCGATGCCAGCCAGCTCGACACCAACTCACGTTCGTCCGGGTTCAGCGGTCGAGGTGGAAACGTGCGCAGTACTTGGTCGGTACGGTCGGTCATGTCCCACGACGCCATATTTGTCCCAGGTTTACCGTACCCCAGGCACGGTTGCAGCGAGGTTGCATCCTGGATGGCCGATCGTGGGAACACGATTGCGATAAGCGGTTTTCTGGGAGCATGCTAGGGTCTCTGCCAGCACTGGAACGAAGGAGGTCCCGCCCATGCCCTTCGACGCCCTGATTGCGCCGCCGCAGCCGCTGTCACTCTTCCAGGAAATCACCGATACGGGGATCGTGCCTGTCAGCCTGGACGTGCTGGCATCGCACAAGCAGGCCCAGCTCGAGCGGTTCGCGCCGAGCTTCTGGTACCGCCACCAGCCGATCCTGCCGGCCGCCTTGCTGGGATCGGTGGCGTGCATGGCGATCAGCGGCGGCCTGACACAGCGGATGGCGCTGGATGGATCGACCTTCTCTGGTTGGCTGACGCTGGGGTGGATGTGCGTGATCGCGATGCTGATCGGCGCCGGCGTGTTCCGCGTGCGCGCCGGATCGCACTGGGAGGAGCGCTGGGTCCCGGCCGAATGGCTGCGCGGGCTGGGCGTGCCGGAGCCAATCGCGGTCCTTGCCCGCGAGCTGTCGCGTCAGGTGCCGGGGACCACGCTGATCCTGGGCGAACTGAAGCAAGAGCATGTCGTGCTCGACCCCTATCTGCTGCTGGAGCGCGACGGCGAGCAAGTCTGCCTCGGCATCTGGGACGGCGGCGACGTGATTGCCTGCGCGTCTCGCCCATAATAGTCGCGCCCGCGTACACCTTCTTTTAACATTGCTCCGCGACTCTCTCCCGCCGTGGACAGGGAGGGGCGCGGATGCAACTGACAGAACGGCAGAAGCAGTGGGGCGTGGTGCTGGACCGGCTGGGGCCCGCCCAGTGGCAGCAGACCGAGGAGGCTTGCACCCGCATCCTTGCCAAGGACTCGGTTGATGTCGAAGCCTTGTTCTTGCTCGGGCTCTCGGTCGCGGCGCGGGGACAGACGCAGCGGGCGGCCGCCATCCTTGACCGCGTTGCCCGGGAACGCCCGAACGAGGCGCATCCTTGCGGCGACCTTCCGGCACTGCTGCCACGGTTTTCGCGCGCACAGATCACCGCGCAGTTCCGGGCCTGCCTGCGGCTGTCGCCCGAGGATTTCCGCCTGCGCCAGGCCTTTGCCACGTTTCTGACGGAAGGCGGCGAGGCCGTGGCCGCGGTGGAACTGCTGCGCGAAGGCCTCGCGCTGCATCCACGCTTGGCACCGGCCCAGCACGCCATGGGCCTGGCGCAGGCGGAAATCGGCAACAACGAGCAAGCGATCTGGCATTTTCAGCAGGCGGTGGCGCTCGATCCCCGGCTGGCACCGAGCTGGGCCAATCTGGGCCTGCTGCTGAAGGTCGAGCGGCAGTTCGATCGCTCGCTGGCTGCGTACGAAAAGGCCATCGCCGAGGCGCCCAATGAGGCGCAGATCAGGGTCAACCGCACGGTTGCCCTGCTGCAGGCTGGCCGCTGGGAGGAGGCTTGGCCGGAGTATGAGTGGCGGCTGCGCGTGAAAGGCGCGGTGTCGTTGCCGCTGGAATTCCTGCTGCCGGCGTTGCGCGAGGCCGGCGACCTGGCGGGGCGGACCATCCTGCTGACTCATGAGGAAGGCTTCGGCGATACGATCCAGTTCCTGCGCTATGCGCCGTTGCTGGCCGAGCGTGGCGCGCGTGTGCTGGCCTGGGTGCCGGCGCCGTTGGTACGCCTGGTGCGCAGCGTCGTGGGAGCCGACGCGGTGTTCACCGGGGACGGCGCGCCGCCGCGGTTCGATTTCCATTGTCCCTTCGTCAGCCTGCCCCGCGCGTTCGAATCCACGCCGGCGACCGTGCCGGCGCGACCCTATCTGGTTGCAGACCCTGTGCTTGCGGCGGAATGGGCCCGCCGGCTGCCGTCCGATGGGATGCTGGTCGGCCTGGCCTGGGCAGGGCAGGCGCGTCCCTGGCTGCCTGGCTTCTCCACGGTGGACCGCCGGCGCAGTGTCGGGCTTGCGACTTTCGGCGCGCTCGCGACCGTGCCGGGCGTGCAATTCGTCAGCCTGCAGAAAGGGCCGTCACAGGAGCAAGCGCGGTCTGCCCCGAAGGGCATGGTGCTGTGCGACCCGATGGCTGAGGCAGAGGATTTCGCGGATACCGCGGCCATCATCGCCAATCTGGACCTTGTTGTGAGTGTAGATACCGCGGTGGCGCATCTGGCCGGCGCCCTGGGCAAACCGGTGTTCCTGATCGATCGCTACGACAATTGCTGGCGCTGGCTGTACGGGCGGGCGGATAGTCCCTGGTATCCGAACCTGACGATCTTCCGGCAAGAAACGCTGGGTGACTGGTCTGTTCCCTTGGCGCGCGCGGAGGCGGCATTACAGGCGATGGCGGCGTATCGGGGAACAAGCGGGGCGCCGGCCTGGTACGAGGCAACCTGCGGGCAATCCATGGCAGGGCGTGGACGGCAGTGATGGCGGTGTCGAAACCTGGTGGTTTGGCTCTAACGAATGTAGCACGGGCCGGTGCTTATCACGTCATGGCGGGCGAAGGCCCGCTATCGGCGAGCTTCTTTGCTGCGCGCTGCAACATCGTGGGTGTCGATCTTTGTCGGTATGATGCGATGGACCCGGCCGTGCGTCAGGCTTTTCGCGGGCTGGTATTACAGCATTTTTTATTTTGGCTGACCGTCGTGTGCTGGCTTCCGGTGCGGCGCTCGTGCCGCACGCCCGGCTTTTGAATTTCAGCGCGGAGGAAGAACGAGGCCGCGGGGAACGCGGAGCGGCTTTCCTGGCGGGCGGCGGTGAGGCGAACCCCGGTCATCGGGTATAGTGTTGTTACGGGGCCAGCCCAGCCGGCGATCCGATGGTTCGCTCCGGGCACCGAGACGTGGAACGAATCAGGATGGCGGGACCGCCGCGTGGCGGCCCCGTTGGTGTCGTTCCTGGGTCGGATCAAATCAGACGCAACAGGGGCTCGCG
>DATKPQ010000071.1:0-16292 GCA_035523995.1 Acetobacteraceae bacterium
TACCGGCCGGCGGCAAAACGCCAACCCGCGTGGCGGAGAGCGGGCGGCGCGCGGCACGCCCTCATCTTCGGTGGCCCCGCGCGGCGATGAAACGGGCGGGTGAGGGTTCCCGGTCTCTTCCCTCGCCCCGCCAAGCGGGGAGAGCGCCGGGTGAGAGGCGTCGCGCGCCCGGCTTGGCTGCCACGGACGAAAGCTTCGCCGCATGGTCCGGCGGTCCGCCCCCCTCCCCGCCCGATCCAACAGGTGCATGAGGTTCTGTGCGGTCCTGACGCACCGCGCGCGCCGAAGCCGCCGCGCCAACAGGTGCAAGGGGTTCTGCATCGGCCCGGTGCCCGCCGACAGCCGATCGGACGCGCCGGGTTGGGCTCCGCGCCCCGGTCCCACGGTCCATGGACTTCATCCGCACCAAGCGGCCCCTGCGTGCGCCGCGGCAACCGCCGCGCGTCGCGGCCGCCTCGCCGCGGCCGACCCGCCGGAGTGCCGGTCCAGGCGCGGCGCCACCGGCATGCCGCCCCGCGCCCGCCATCCACCCGATCCAACAGGTGCATGAGGTTCTGTGCGGTCCTGACGCACCGCGCGCGCCGAAGTCGCCGCGCCAACAGGTGCAAGGGGTTCTGCATCGCCCCGGTGCGATCGCGAAGCGTACGGGGCCGGTCCAACAGGCGCATGAGGTCTTTGTCGATTCCGCTGGCATCCCCCCGGGTCGCCCGGGGGCGCCCGGCCAAGCCGGCCGGGGGAGCCCGCGTCACGCGGTCGGGCAACAGCGTCAAATCCCTGACCCTCTCAGGGGCCGCCAGCGCCATCCGGGTACCCACCCAGGGGTCGCGGCATCAAAATTGGCCAACACAATGCTCCGGACACAATTCCAATCGATCAGGATATAATTCCCGATGCCGGGCGAGGCAAAGCATTTGTCCCGCCGGCGCTGCCGCGGCCGGGCTCGCCACCACGGGTGACTTTCCCCCGTTCCGACGGCTCGCCGGTCTCTTGCCGGGGCGGACATCGGGTCTCGCGAACCCGCGCGCGCCTGGCGCCCGGGTGGCCGGGCAGAACCCCCGCTCTCACGCCACGGTCGATGCCGCCCTGCCAGCGCGACCCGCCGCCTTCGCCGGCCGCGTGCGCCGTTCAACAACGTCCGGATGTTGCGCACGGGCGATAGGCGCGGATCGCCGCGTTGCCTTCCTGGCATCGTCGTTCGCGCGACCTGTCAGCATGGCATCCGCGATAATCGCAAAGAGATGATCAGCCCGTGATGCGAATGAGGGTTGGCCAACGAGCCAGCCGAGGGCCGACATCAGGGCCAACAGATCCTCGCCATCGATATCGGCGCGCGCGGCGCCCTCGGCCTGGGCACGACGCAGCAGCCGTGCGCCCGCCGCGTGCACCGCATCGCATGACGTATAAAGCGCGGAGCCCGGGTCCGCGTGGGCGCTCGCCATCAGGTCGACAACGCCGCGATAGCTGTGAACGAATGCCACCCCCTCGCGAAACCAGGACACCAGCGCTTCATCCGGTGGTGCCGACGCCTCGAGTTCGTCTGCCCTCTGCGTCAGTGCGTCCAGCTTCGTACGCAGCAACGCTTCGAACAGGGTCTCTCGCGTCGGGAAATGACGAAGCAGCGTGGCCAACCCGACCCCGGCCCGGCGGGCGATATCACGCATGGACGCATCGGCACCGTGCTCGGTCACGGCGTCACGCGCGACCTCGAGCAGGTGGAGATAGTTTTTTCTGGCGTCGGCGCGCATGCGTCTCCTTGACAAACGGATCACTGATCCACTTATAGCCGACAGGATATGGATCAGTGATCCATTACATAGCGCGCATCCGCGCAAATGCAAACCGCGAGGCCGTGCGGCACCGCAAAAGGAGAAGTCATGGGCAAGCTCGAGGGCAAAGTTGCGGTGATCACCGGTGGATCGAGCGGCATGGCGCTGGCGAGCGCCAGGCGGTTCGTCGAAGAAGGCGCCTACGTCTTCATCATGGGCCGCAGGCAGGCGGCGCTCGACGCGGCCGTCAAGCTGATCGGCCGGAACGTGACCGCGGTGCGCGGCGACGCGGCCAATCTCGCCGATCTCGACCGCCTGTTCGACACGGTCAAGCGGGAGAAGGGCAAGATCGACATCCTGTTCGCGAGCGCCGGCATGGGCGAAAGCGTCATGCTGGGCGAGATCACCGAGCAGCATTTCGATGCGGCCTTCAACCTGAACACGCGCGGCACGCTGTTCACGGTGCAGAAATCGTTGCCGCTGTTTAACGATGGCGGATCGATCTTCATGACCGGGTCGGTTGCTTCGGTGAAGGGTATTCCCGGTTTCAGCGTATATGCCGGGAGCAAGGCGGCGTTGCATGCCTTCGCACGCGGGTGGCTCAACGAACTGAAGGGCCGGAATATCCGGGTGAACGTGCTGCACCCGGGGCCGATCGCCACCCCGATGCAGGACCAGGTTCTCGATGAGGAGGGGAAGCGCCAGATGGAAGCGCTGATCCCGCGGGGAAAGATGGGTCGTCCGGAGGAAATCGCGACGGTCGCGCTGTTTCTCGCGTCGGACGATTCGAACTTCGTGAATGGCGTGGAGTTGTCTGTCGACGGCGGCCTCTCGGCCATCTGACATCACGGCGACATGCCTGCGGGCGCCTGGCACGCCGGGCAGCCGCTCGGCACGCCCGTACCATTCCGGGCAACCAACATCAACACGGATCGGAAAGCTGACATGGACTACGCAATCGTGGGTTTTGGTGCGGTCGGCCAGGCGTTGGCCCGCATGTTCGCCCGCAAGGGCATCGACGTGGCCGTCGCGAGCAGGCGTCAACCTGAAGCGCTCGCGCCGCAGGCAAACGCGATCGGCCCGACGATCGTTCCCAGGACCATGAAAGCCGCGCTCGAGGCCGACATCGTCCTGCTGGCTGTCCCGTACGGGCAGCACCAAGAGGTCGCGAAGGCACGGACAAGCTGGCAGGGCAAGATCGTGATCGATGTGATGAACAGCCTCGACGATCTGGGCGGCATTCCGTCCTCTGCGATCGTGGCCCAGGCCCTGCCCGGCGCACGATTGGTCAAGGCGTTCAACCATCTGCCGGCCCGCGTCCTCGCGGAAGACCCGGCCAGCAACGGCGGACGACGGGTGGTATTCCTGTCGAGCGACGATGAAAGTGCGGCCGCGACGGTTGCCGCCCTGGTCGAGCGCCTCGGCTATGCTCCGGTCAGTCTCGGCAAGATCGCGGAAGGCGGTCAGCTCGTGCAGGGGCGAGACAAGATCTGGGCGCCCCTGGTCTTCCAGGACCTGTTCAAGAAGGAGCCAGCAGCCATGCCTGATGCCATCGATCAAAGGCCACCTGCCGCCATTGGTCACGTGAGCCTTGACGTCACCGATATCGGCGCTGCCTCGCGTTGGCTTGCGACAGTGGGGTTGCGTCCGCTCGTATCAGGCGCCGATCTGGCAGTACTTGAATTGCGCGGCGGCACGCATCTGGTTGTCGTGCAAGCGGAGCAATCACCCGAGCCGGGGACGAGAGCACCCTTCGATCTGATGTTCGACGACGTTGATGCTACGCACCGCATCTTTGCAGAGAGGGGATTGTCCCCATCGCCGATCCGACGAGGTCGCATTCACGACTCGTTTGAAATCATCGGACCCGACGGATGGGTCTTCACCATCAACTCCTCGCATGCCAGCGGCCAACCTATTTGACTGCGGGTTCCCTGTCGCATGGATGTCGGTTGGCGCTGCACTTCGACATCATTGCTGCCGCTAAAAGCAGCATAGCGCCCGGATATGAGGGAAAGCGGGATCCGGCCGGGGATCCGCCGAAGGGCGCTCATGGGTCAGCGGTGGACCGGCACGGTCGGGTAGGATCGATCCGGTGGGTAAGTGTCGTGCTTAGGCACGCCTGGGTGGTCGTGGTCCCAGGGTTGGGCACTTTTCATGAAAATGTCGGCATCGGGTTTAAACCAGCCAGGATCGTCCAGCGTGCAGACGCGAAGACCGACAAGGTCGGGGCGAGTCCCGACCTGCACATACAGCGGCGTGCCACAGTCGCCGCAGAAGACACGGATGATGTCGTTGCCGCTGTCGGCCTTCGTGACATAGCGTTTTGGTTTGCCCTGGAGGATGCGGAACCCCGCACTAGGGACGCGCGCAGCGGGTACGTGGGCAGCGCCGCTCTGGCGTTGGCAGTCGCGGCAATGGCAGCGCAGGGTGAAGACAGGCTCGCCCGCTGTTTCGTAACGAATTGAGCCGCAGAGGCAGCCGCCCGTTCTGGGACTGGACATGTTGATCTCCCGTCATCGCAAGCCAATTGAGATCACGTGGTGGCCGGCGTGCAGGGCTGCGAGTTCACTGGTGCTGATCAAGGCCCGCTTGTCGCGCATGCCGCTTCTCCCTCGCTTTGCCGACGAGCCTCGCATGCCCCACGCGGCAACGCTATCGGCCGACATTTCCCTTATGCCGTGCCCGGCCGCACCTGGGGTGAACGATACGCAGCGCTGAGCGCACGGCAACCCCGGTGCGCAACGATCGAAACAACCAGAAGGCTGCGAGGAGCGCTCCGAGAGTTGGCAATGGGTCGGCTCCGGCGGGGGCGTCCACAGATGGGAAGCGGACAACCCTGCTGCATTCTGCCCGAGTGGGTTTCGCCCGGTGGCAGTCGTTTCCGGCGTCGCTGACCGACTTCCAGGCCGGACATTCGCTTAGCCAGGGGAGCCAGTGCTCTGACTCTGACACTTCGATCGCGCGGCGGCCGAATGGACCGGCCTGGAACGTCGCGTCTGGTGGGCGCGGAGCGTTGGGGTCGGAACACTAGCGGCAGTCTTTGCGCCCGGTCGGTCTGCCAAGTGTGCGCTGCAAGAAATCATCGATCAATCGAGCGATCTCATCCGGCTTCTCATAGGATGCGAAATGGCCGGCATCGAGGAAATGGACCTCGGCTTGCGGCACGTCACGCCTGAAGGCCTCGGTCTCGGCGATCTGGAAGGACGGGTCATACTTGCCCCAGATAACCAGTGTGGCCGGTTGATGTTGCCGCAGCCATGCGTCCCACGCGGGATAGGCGGCAACGTTGGTGCGGTAATCGTAGAACAGATCGAGCTGGATATCGGCTTCGCCGGGCCGGTTGAGGAACGCGAATTCATCCGTCCACCGGTCGGGATCGAGCGTTTCGGGGTTCGGATTCGAGCCGACGTGGCGCTGCCTGGTTGCGGCAAGCGACAAGAAGTTCGCATGTAAGCCGGCCTCGTTTGCGGCGCGGTCTGCCCAGAACTCCCGTCGCTTTTGCCATAGCGGCCCGAGGCCGTCCTCGTGCGCGACGGCGTTCTGAATGACGAAGGCCTGCACGCGCTCGGGATGCGCGATGGCGAGCCGGAAGCCGACCGGTCCCCCATAATCCTGCATGTAGAGCGTATAGCGGTCGAGATGCAGCGCCTCGGTGAAATGCTGCATCACCTCGGCCAGATGGTCGAACGTATAGGCAAATGCCTTGGCCGAGGGCGCATCGCTGTGACCGAACCCGGGATAATCCGGGGCCACCAGATGATAGTGCGCGGACAGCCGCGTCAGCAGCGGTTGGTACATGCGCGAGGACGACGGAAAACCGTGCAACAGCAATAACGTCGGCGCATCGGGCCGCCCGGCCTCGCGATAGAAGATGGACATGCCGTCGATCTGGACTGTGCGGTAAACGATCATTGGAGATGCCTCCGGCGGTTGGGCGATGGCAGAGGTCGCGGCCGGCCCGGTGCTCGCCACGGCGAGCATGGTCGCGACGATGACGTGTTTGACGAGCCAATGCATGGCGGTATGGCTCCGTGATTGTACCGATCAGCCGGTGATTGTGCCGATCAGCCGAGTTCAACCGGCGCAGCCGAAAAAGCAGCCGATGGGCCGGTGCAGTGGCGAGAGCCTGGACGCGGGCCGCCGGGACGAGGAAGGTTGCGGACTTCCTGGTCCCAGCAGGCACACAGACAACTGACCTCCATGATCGACCGGCCGCGCCGCGGCGAGTTTCCGAACTGGGTCGGACCGGTGGAGCGGAACGGTCCATGCGGCGCCATCTCACTCACCGTGTCATGGGCCACAAGACGAACGCCTCGACAGGGCATGCGACATTCTTCAGCGCGAGTGGGCCAAGAGATTCGTAAGGCACGCCCAGCCGGTTGCCGGCGCGATCGTGGGCCGCACGCGAGATGCAGACACCTCCCGGCGGGCAAACCGATTGCAGCCGTGCAGCTACGATGACGCCATCTCCATGGAAGTTGCCTCCCTCGGCAATGACGTCTCCCAGGTCGACGCCAACGCGCAGCAAAATGCGGCGATCCTCCGCCCAAACGTCATTGTGGATCGTCAATCCGTATTGGATCGTCACGGCGCATCTTACTGCCTGACTGATGCTGTCGAACGTTATCAGCATCGAGTCGCCGGCAGTTTGCACAAGCCGACCGCGGTACTGGCGGATCGAAGGCTCGAACAAGCGCCGACGCAGATCCTTCAACCGCACAACCGTCCCCAGATTATCAATGTCAAACAATCTGCTGTAGCTGACGATGTCGGTATGGACGACAGCCATCAGACGACAGGCCAGACGGTAACGTCCTGCGATACGCTCGATGACGGCGGATGCCCACCGCCTGCCGCCTGTTGGCCACCAGGCTTCGTGCTCCACCAGTGCGTCGGCAAAGGATGGCGCCGCTGGCTGGCTCGGACGGTAAGGAACCAAGTGCTGGCTGAACATTGTCGCCTCGACCAAGCGAGGTGCGGGCAGACGGGGATTGGTTCGATAGAGAAAGGCCCCGTCCGATGATCGGCGGGGCCTCAAGCGGGTGCTGTCTTCCAGCTACTGCGCGCGCTGCCCCGTTCCCTCTAATGCGAGGGATCAAACGACATCGGTTGCGTGAGGGTGCGCATACAAGGCATTTGCGCGCATTACCGCAGCACTGCCAGAAAGGTCAAGTACTTTCTACGACAACTTCAAGCCCGCTCCAGTCAGGATGCGGCAGCGCCGTGCATTCCGTCGCGTTGACCGCATTAGTCAACCTGTACGCACCTCTTTGAGGGAGCCGAGCCTCGGATGGCGGCCTGAATTGCTCAAACGTTTGAGATAGCGTGGTATCCGGAGCAGCCAGCAAACCAGAGGCGTTTTCTTAAAAGCCGGATCGGAGCGGGACATCAGAGCCTTCCGCGGTTGGCTGGCGATGGTGGACCAGGCTGCGCAGGCCGTCTGGATTGCTCAGTGTCAGGAAGGCACGCTCGGTGTCATAATGCACCAATCCCTCTGCCCGCCAGGCATTCAGAATGGTGATGATGCTGCGTGTCGTTGCACCGAGCAGGTCCGCGAGATCACCCTGGCGCAGTCGCCGCGTCAGGCGAATGCCCTCCTCCGTGCGCCGGCTACCACGATCCGCGAGGTACAGGATCTGACGCGCCAAACGCACTTCCAGGGTTTCAAAGCTGGCATCCTGGAACAACTCGAAGGTCCGCCTCAGGCGCCCGGCGAGCGAACGACACAGCGACTCTCCCAATGCCGGATCACGCGACAGCGTCAGCAGAAACGCGGCGCGCGGGATTCGCATCAGCCGGATGCGGCCTTCCACGACCGCGGTAGCGGATCGCGCGCTGCCGTCTATCACGCCTATTTCGCCAAAAATCTCTCCGGTACGAAAAACCTCAACCATCAAGGACTTACCGTGACGATCGACGACACCGATGCGGACCTGGCCGTCGCCTGCGATCATGGCATACACCGCGTCGGCGGGATCTCCCTGGCAGAATACCTCGGCGCCATCGCGCGGTTCCAACGTGGTAGCGGCACGTTCAAGCTGCGCGCGTTCGCCGGCGGCGAGGCCTGCGAAGGCAGCGATTGCAGTGAGCTGTGACACTTTCGCGGCTCCGGTTGCGGCCAGGCGGGGAGCGCAGGCCATGGGAGCCGACTGAACCCTGCTGCTGTTTCAGACGCAACCCATGGCCTGTCACCAGGGCTCCCCATTCGAGGCGGCTAACGGATCCGAGCATGGAACCGGCGCCAGCACACGCGGTGCACTGTTGAACCGGACAGATGTCGATGGATGATGGAACGCGACGTACCGGTCGAATTCGCACATCTGCTCATCGACCGGCGCGCCATTCCCGTGGAAGGACGCCGTCTCGAGATGGCTTGCGAATTGAGTCCCGGCGGGCACAAGCTGGCCGATGCTGGCACCGATCAGCATAGCGAGTGTGGTTCGAAAGATTGTCATGATCAGCGACCTTCGAGAGGGTCCGGCCAGCGGATTGGCATCCGCTGGCCGGCAGCCCGTGCGCAGGAACGTCAGCCAGATCTCGATGCGTCACGGACGGGTTTCCCTCGGTCCACCCCGTGCGCGATCAACCGCCGGCGACGCTGTATTCCGGCTGTGGCGTGGGGCCCATGTTGGAACCATCACCAATCTGTGCGGCGCCGGCGGCCGCCAGGTTGCCGAACGCGATGGCCGCGATTGCGATCATGGCGAAAACGATCCTACGCATTTTTGACTCCTTCGGTTTGGCCATTGTCGGCCGTGGTGTTCAGGGGCCCTGTCGGCGGTGGACGTGGCAATCGCCGCGTTCAGGGTTTCAGCAGGTGTTCGCAGTGATTACCTGCTGGCGCGTGAATTATTGCGTTGCGGGCTGGGCGACACTGAAATATTTCAGAAGGGATTACCGGCGGCACAGTTCCGCAGCGCGTGCCCGGGCAGATGGTCGTGCAGGCATGGCGCCGCGCCGGGTAGCGTGCGCGTGTCAGCCAATGCGCCGGCTGGTATAAACCTCGTGCCACGCAGGAGTGCCGAATGCCGCCTGACGCGACCGCCTGCCCATCGCCGCTCGCCCGCCTGCCAAACCACAAACTATTGCTGGGCTTGTTTCTGCCGATGCAGCAGGGCGCGTGGAGCCCGTCGCGCGCGCCGCGCTCCACGTCCTGGACGTTCGACTACATCGCGCGCTGCACCAGGAGGTCAGAGCAATTCGGGTTCGACCTGGTGTTCGGCCTGGCGCAATGGCTCGGCAAAGGCGGCTATGGCGGCGAGATGCATTTCCGCGAGCATGAAGTGGACCCGATCATCGCCAACGCCGCGCTTGCCGCGCTGACGCAGCGTATCGTGCTGATCAACACGGTGCACGTGCTGTACGCCTGGCATCCGCTGCACCTGGCAAAGTTCGGCGCCGCGATGGACCATATCAGCGGCGGGCGGTGGGGCATCAACGTCGTCACCGGCTACAAGCCCAGCGAATACCGCATGTTCGGGCTGGAGCCGATCGAGCATGACCTGCGGTACGTGATGGCGGACGAGTTCACCACGATCATGAAGCGGCTGTGGACCGAAGACGAGGAACTGAGTTTCGACGGCCGGTTCTGGAAGACAGAGCATGCCTTCCTGGCGCCGAAGCCGGGGCCGCGTCCGCCGTTCCTGGTGAATGCCGCGTCGTCGCCGGCCGGGCTCGATTATGCCGCGAAGCATTCGGATCTGATCTTCATCACCAGCCCGGCGGGTGCCGATCCCGAGGCGGCGTGCGCCGCGCTGCCGGCGCATATCGCGCGGATCAAGGGTCTGGCTCATGGGTACGGGCGCGAGGTCCGCACCATCATCAACCCGCATGTCATCTGCCGCGCCACGGAGCAAGAGGCGCAGGCCGCGTATCGGATGATATTGGACAACGCGGATCCGGTCGCGGCCGACAATTTCGTGCGCACGTTCCAGAGCGGCGACACGGCATCGTGGCGCGGCCACACCCATGCGCAGTGGGTGATCGGCGGCAACGTGCACCTGGTCGGCTCGCCGGAGCAGATTGTGAGGTGGTTCGAACGGTTGCGCGAGGCTGGGTGCGACGGGGTGCAGGTGAATTTTTTCGACTATCTGCCGGATCTGGAATTTTTCGGGCGGGAGGTGATCCCGCTGATGCGGCAGGCCGGGTTGCGAAACTGATGCCGCAGGTCTGAGGCGCGCAATTCGACGATCTCTTTGGTGATTTCCTGTACGGTCAATGCGCTGGTCGCAACGTGCGCGTTGTCGATCGGATCCTGCCAGGCGGGTCGTGCCACCCGGCCTGGACTGATGGTTATCAAGCCGACAAAATCGGTATAAGAGGCAGTACGTTCCCCTGCGCATCTCGACCTGCCGCGCGGCAGGCCGGCGTCCGGCCAGAGAAGCGAACCATGAGCATGACAGGCTGTGTCAAGATTCCAGGCTTTTGCGGCCTGTGCATCGCGCGCTGCGGCAGCGTCGCCAGCGTGGAAGACGGGCGTTTCACGCGGCTCGATCCCGACCCCACACATCCGACCGGCGAGGCACTCTGCGCCAAGGGTCGTGCGGCGCCGGAGCTGGTGTACAGCAAAGAACGGCTCACCCGACCCTTGCGTCGCACCCGTCCGAAGGGCGAGGCGGATCCGGGCTGGATGGAAATCTCCTGGGACGAGGCGTTGGACGCAACAGCGGCGGGGATGCGACGGCTGTCGGCGGCGCACGGGCCGCATAGCGTGGCCTTCAGCCAGTCTTCCCCCTCCACCACTGCGATCGGCGATTCGGCAGCCTTCCAGCGCCGGCTGATGAACGCCTTCGGTACGCCGAACCTGGTCTGGGCGCTGGACCTGTGTGGCTGGGGCCGAGGCTTTGCCACACGCTACGCGTTCGGTGTCGCGGGCGTCGCCACGGGCAGCGGCGGCGGGGCGATGGCCGACATTGCGAACAGCGGCTGCCTGATCCTTTGGGGTTACAACCCTTCCTACACCCGCCTGACGCACGCGACCGCGACAGTCGCGGCGCTGAAGCGCGGGATGAAGCTCATTGTCATCGACCCCCGCCATGTCGGGCTTGCCGGCAAGGCCGATCTCTGGCTGCGGCTTCGCCCCGGCACCGACGGGGCGCTCGCGCTCGGTCTCGCGCATGTCATGATCAGCCGCGGCTGGTACGACCGCGCGTTCGCGCGGGCATGGACCAACGCGCCGCATCTTGTTCGCACCGATACCGGCCGGCTGCTGCGTGGCAGCGATCTTGCTGCGGGCGGAGATGCCGGTCATTTCGTCGCCTGGGACGGATTGGCGGGGCAGCCTGTTGGCTACGACCCCGCTACGGGCTGCTACGGCGGACCCGTGGAGCGTCTCGCCCTCGAAGGCGAGGTGATGGTCGCGACGGCGCAGGGAATGGTGTCCTGCCGGCCGGTGTTCGCGCACTATGCCGAACTTTGTGCCCGGTATACCCCCGAGCGCGTGGCGGAGATCTGCTGGATCGCGCCGGACCAGGTGGTGGCGGCGGCGAAGATGCTGTGGGACGCGCGGCCGGTCTCCTATTACGCCTGGAGCGGGCACGAGCATCATGCCAACACCACCGAGACAGCGCGCGCGATGGCATTGCTCTATGCGCTCACTGGCTCGTTTGATCAGCCAGGCGGCAACGTGTTGTTTCCCGCTGTTTCCAGCCCGGCGATCACCGGTGAGGACCTGCCGGGGGCGCGGCAGATGGCGCCGACCGTTGGCATGGAGAAGCGTCCGCTCGGGCCGGCGAAGTGGAACAACGTCTCCGCGCAGGATTTCTACCGCGCGGTGCTGGAGAGCGAACCGTACCCCGTGCGCGGGCTGGTGGGGTTCGGCTCGAACCTGCTGCTGGCATTTTCCGATCCGCTGCGCGGGCGTCGTGCGCTCGCGGCACTGGATTTCTACGTCCACGCCGACTTGTTCATGAACCCGACGGCCGAGTTTGCCGACATCGTGCTGCCGGTCGCTTCCTGCTTCGAGCGAGAGGCGCTTCGCTTCGGCTTCGAGATCAGCGCCGATGCCCAGTCCCTGGTGCAGTTCCGCCAGGCTGTCGTGGCACCGCCTGGTGCGGCGCGGCCCGACATCGACATCATATTCGATCTCGCGGTCAGGCTTGGACTGGGCGAGCAATTCTGGAACGGCGATGTCGAGGCGGCGTATCGTCATCAGCTGGCGCCCAGCGGGCTCAGCCTGGAAGCCTTGCGGGCCGAGCCGAGAGGCATTCGCGTGCCGCTCACCACCCGCCATGCCAAACACGCCGAGCCGGACACGCAAGGGAATGCACGCGGCTTCCCCACACCTTCGCGCAAAGTGGAGTTCTGGTCGGAGACCTTGCAGACGAACGGCCACGCGCCGATGCCCGATTTTGTACCACCACCGGCGCCACAGGCGGAGCGCTATCCGCTCGTGCTCACCTGCGCCAAGCCCACGCTGTTTTGCCAGACCCAACACCGCGCGCTGCCGAGCCTGCGCCGGCGTGCGATGGATCCCGAGGTGATGCTGCATCCGGAGACCGCCGCGCGGCGTGGTATCACAGCCGGAGACTGGGTCAGCGTCGAGACTCAGGCGGGCGCGATGCGGGCGCGAGCGCTTCTCAACGCCGATATCGATTCGCGTGTCGTCGTGGGCGAACATGGGTGGTGGCAGGCCGCGCTGGAGGCGAATGCACCGGGCTATGATCCGTTCAGCCCGCTTGGATCGAACTACAATCTGACGGTGGATCCGTCCGCGCGCGATCCGATCAGCGGCACCACGGCGCATCGATCCGGTTGCTGCGAAGTCTCGCGAATCACGTGACTGGAACAGGGAAACGCAGGGCGGGCTGAATTTGCCGCGGCGTGCGAGCCGCTTGCGAGGTAAACATAGCGGGGGGCGACTGGTTCGCCTGTGCACCCATCCACGGATCGCGAGTATCGACGTTCCGCCGTGCGGCGATGGCGTGGCGCGATCCGCTGCACGGTGATGCAGGTTTATCTTTCGCCTTTCTCCCGCTCCGCGGCCTCGAGCTTCCGCACCTTCCGCACGGGAAGCTGGTAGATCTGGGCGAAGCGGAACACGGTGTCGTCCTCCTGGTTCCAGCACACGTAGCCGCGGCAATCCTTCGGCCTTGCCTCGTAGACGCCGCACATCCGGTTCGGCTTGAGGAACTGGCACGTGTCGTAACCCGACTTGATTCGCTTATCGCCCTTGCGGGTTTTTTCGACGATGTGTTTCGCCTCGAACTGCGGCACGGTCAGGCCGAGGAATTTCGCCAGCCGCCGGATATCGGCACGGCTGACGCTGACATAGCCCGCCATTCGGCAGCAGAAGGCCGGACATTTCAGGCAATCGAGCTTGTTGGGATCGGGCTCCATCCCGGCATGATCGGTTGCTCAGTCGTTGGGTGCAAGCGATTCGGGGCGGCAGCGGATGAAGTTCATTGGCCGCATCGTCAAGACCGGCTCGCCGGCTTCGTTCAGCAGCTCGACGAACGTACGGATCAGGCCGCGGTCGGGGCGGGAGCGGGAACGCCGGGCCTCGGTCACGGTGCCGCGGGCGTGCAGCGCCTCGTCCGGGCGCACCGGGAGCAGCCAGCGCACTTCGTCGATGCCGGGGGAAACCAGGCCGCCGCTGGGCAGGAAATTGTGCACGATCAGCGGCATCAGCGCCGAGAGCGTATGCCAGCCGCTGGCGATCAGGCCGCGAAACGGTCCTGCCTCCGCCCACGCGATGTCGGTGTGCATCAATTGCGGATCGTAGCGGCGGGCGAAGGCAAGCATCTCCGCTTCGGACAGAGAGAAGCTGCCGAGGTCGAACACGGCGCCCTCGGGATAATCTTCGAAATGCCGATTGGCGGCAGGGGGAAGGGTCTGGCTCATGCACGCCAGTCTGCCACGGGGCGTGCAGAGACCAAAGCCGCCAGTGGGGCGCCGGTGGGGCGCCGGTGGGGCGCCGGTGGGGCGCCGGTAGGCGCGATATCAGGCTGGCACGCCGACGCCGATCGGTCGATCGACCGCACGGTTCAGCGCCGCGTCGATGTCTCCCTCCCATTGCGCGCGCGGCAGTTCATGAACGAGTTCGATCGCGTTGCCGTCGGGGTCGGACAGGTGAATGCTGTGCGTGACGCCGCGATCGACGCGGCCATGGAGCTTCACCCCCAGGCGCATCAGAAAATCGATCTGTTTCTGCCAGGCTTCGCGGGTCGGATAAGCGATTGCGACGTGGTTGAATGCCTGCGGTTGCATCGGGCTATCTGTCGGCAGGGCGGAATGCTCCACGAGTGCGATATCGTGGTGGCGGAGCCTGCCGTCCACCTCGCCGCTGTAGAAGCGCATCGGCGGACGCGGGCTTCCATCGGGGTTGTTGCCGCGCCGAGTGCCGACTTGCCTGAAGCCGAGGCACTCGGTCCAGAACCAATGGGCCGTCTCGATGTTTCGCACGTTGAGAACGAGATGGTTGAGGCCGCTTGGCGTCTGCGGCGCGCTGGCTGTTTCTGCATGAGCAATCATGGGGTTTCGCCTTTTTTTGTGGCTCGAGAGCAGGGGAGGGGACGCTGCGGCGAGGTCAGGCGCGTTCGACATTGGTGGCGGCGGTGTCGATGGCCGCCGCGACGGCGTTGACCTGATCTTCGTTCAGCGGGCCGCGCGCGAGGCGCAGGCGCAGTGCCAGCCTGAGGTTTTCCATCGCGCGCAGGATTTGCGGCGCGGGACCACCGCCGAGCACGCGATTGGCCTCCTGCATGCGGGAGAGCAAGGCTTCCAGCACGGAGCGGTGCGCGTCGAGATAGGCTGTGCCCTCGGGCGTGATCGCATGCAGTTTCTTGGCACCGTCGCCGGCGCTGACCGTGACATGGCCGAGTTCCTCGAGATGCGTGAGCGTGGGGTAGATCACGCCGGGACTCGGGCTGTAGGAGCCGCCGACCTGGTCCTCGATCGCCTTGATGATTTCGTAGCCGTGGCGGGGCTTCTCCGCGATCAGATGCAGGATGATCAGGCGGAGATCGCCGTGCGCGAAGAACCGGCCGAGCCGTCCGCCGCGTCCGTGGCGGCCTTGGCTGAACAAGGGATCGTCCTGGCGGTGGTCGCCGCGGGCAAAGCGGCGGTCGTGGTTGTGGTGGGAATGTCTGTGGAACATGAGGTCTCCGAGCTATCGTCGATATGACGGAAATTAAGATATATCTAGATACGGTCATGTGCAAGGGGGGTGCGCAAAAGAAAAAACCGGCCTGGCGGGTGCGGTGGTCAGGGAGGACGAAGCGGCAGGCGTCGCGTTGGCCTCGTTGTGGCGGGCTTTGAACGGCCGCCTGGCCGGGCAGATCGGGGCGTCTGTCAGGGATGCGACCCGATCGATCGTGCGTGGATGGCCGGCTCCAGGCCGGCCATGACGAGAAGCGAGGCGTGGGGTGCGGGGGGCGCCCATGGTGGGAAGGGAGTGGTGGCTGCGGGGATCGCCCATGACGGGGAAGGGAACTGTGGCCTGCGGAGACCGGCCCGGCGGCCATCGAGGATCACCCGGCGTCGGGCCGGCCGGCGCGGTGATAGGGATGCCCAACGGCGATCGACCGCGCCCGGTACAATTGCTCTGCCAGCAGAGGACGGACCAACAGGTGCGGCCAGGTCATCGCGCCGAGCGAGAGGACGTAATCGGCACGCCTGGTCACCGACGCGTCCAGCCCCTCGGCGCCGCCGATCAGGAAACACAGAGGCCGTGCAAGGCCGAGCCATCGTTCCAGCAGGCTGGCGAAACGCGCGGTGTCGGGCGCTTCGCCGCCGCTGTCCAAGGCCACTGCGAACGCGCCCTCCGGCAGAGCGGCGAGCAAGGCTGCTGCCTCCTTGCGTTTGATTTCCGCCGGCGATCCGCGTGCCTCGGTGATTTCGGTGAGCGTCAGAGCTGGCCGCAGGCGCGCCTGGTAGCGCTGCAGCAATGCGGCTTCCGGCGCCTCGCGTTGCCGGCCGACGGCGATCAGGCGCATCATCATGGCGGCCTCACATACCGGCGGTGCCGGCACAGGAAGACGGAGGATGCATGGGCTGGCCGACGCAGCAAGGCAGCTTCGATGCGGGCGACGTCACGCTGCAATCCGGAGCGGTGCTCGCCAAGGCGCGGCTGTCGTGGAAGGCACATGGCACGCTGTCGCCGCAGGGCGACAACGTGGTGCTGTACCCCACCAGCTACGGCGCACAGCATCCGGACCTGGAATGGCTGATCTCTCCCGATGGCGTGCTGGATCCGACGCGCTGGTTCATCGTGATACCGGACATGTTCGGCAATGGGCTGTCGTCCAGCCCATCGGACACGCAGGACTATCCGGCCCTGGTGACGATCTTCGACAACGTGCGGGTGCAGCGCCGCCTGCTGACAGAGCAATTCGGTGTTGCCCGGCTGGCCTGCGTGTACGGGTGGTCGATGGGCGCGTTGCAGGCGTACCACTGGGCGGCGCTGTTTCCCGATGACGTTGCGCGGGTGGTGGTGAATTGCGGCGTCGCGCGAACGGCAGTGCACAATCAGGTATTCCTGAAAGGGTTGATGGCGACGCTGGAGGCCGCGCCACAGCATATCGG
>DATKPQ010000072.1:0-80949 GCA_035523995.1 Acetobacteraceae bacterium
GTATGGCTGGCTCGACCCCCGCATCTCCTACCGTTGACGTCGCCTCCGTGGCGATAGGCCGCGCTCCGGCGCGGCGACGGCCTGTCTCACCATGGGCAGAGGCTTGGCGGCGCTTCCGCCGGCACCGATTGGCGGTAGCCAGCACCGCGCTGCTGTTGGTCATGATCCTTGCCGTCGCGTTCGGACCACTGGTTTGGCGCGTGCAGATCAACGACATCGATTTTGCCGCACAGCTCAATGGGCCAAGCTGGGCGCATCCGCTAGGCACAGACGATCTTGGGCAGGATCTCCTGGCACGTATGCTGTATGGCGGACGCATCTCGCTGTCCGTCGGCTTGGCGGCGATGGTGGTTTCGGTCGTCGTGGGCACCATCGTCGGAGCGATCGCTGGCGTATCGCGTGGCAGCATCGATGCGGGGCTTGTCTGGCTGGTAGACTTGTTCCTGTCGCTGCCACCGGTTCCAGTGTTGCTGGTGTTGATCTATCTCTATCGTGATGCATTGACACGATGGCTTGGCCCGGAAGTCGGTACCTTTGTCCTTATCGTGGCGGGCATTGGTGCGTTCCGTTGGATGACAGTCGCGCGACTTGTGCGAGCGCAGCTTTTTGCCCTGCGAGAGAAAGAGTTTGTCGAGGCGGCGCGTGCCCTTGGCGCCTCCACCTTCCGTGTCGTGGTTCGGCACATTTTGCCGAATGCTTTGGGGCCGGTGATCGTGGCCGGTACGCTCGATGTTGCGAACGCCATCATCGCGGAATCGACGCTATCATTCCTGGGACTCGGCTTCCCTCCGGATATCCCCACCTGGGGCCGTATCCTGTTCGATGCGAAGGACCAACTGGATGTGGCGCCGCATTGGGCTCTGTTCGCTGGCGGCGCGATCTTTATCACGGTGCTGGCAATCAACTTCATCGGCGACGGGTTGCGCGATGCGCTCGACCCGCGTCGCGTCATTTGATGCATGGCTGAATCGCTGCTCGAAATCCGTGGCCTGAAAACGCATTTCAGGACCGACGACGGCATGGTGCGCGCCGTCGATGGTGTCGACCTGACTATCGACCGCGGCGAAACCATTGGCGTGGTGGGCGAATCTGGCTGCGGCAAAACCGTCACCGCCATGACGGTGCTGAAGCTGATCCAGATGCCGCCAGGCGAGATCGTTGCTGGCAGCATCCTGTGGCAGGGGCGCGACCTTGTACCGCTTGGGCCAGACGAGATGCGGCCGCTTCGCAGTAAGGAAATCGCGATCATCTTCCAGGAGCCGATGACCTCCTTGAATCCGGTCTACACGGTGGGGGCCCAGATTGCCGAGACGCTGCGGTTGCACGAAGGGCTGAACCGGCGCGAGGCGATGGATCGTGCGGTCGAGATGCTGCGCCTGGTGAATATCCCGACGCCGGAACGGAGGGTGCGCGACTATCCGCACCAGTTCTCCGGCGGCATGCGCCAGCGCGTGATGATCGCCATCGCGCTCGCCTGCGAACCCAAGCTCATAATCGCCGATGAACCAACCACGGCGTTGGACGTCACCATCCAGGCGCAGATCTTGGAACTGATGAAGTCGCTCACGCGACGCCTGGGCGTGGCGCTGGTGATCATCACGCACAACCTCGGCGTGGTAGCGCGCTATGCCAACCGGGTGAACGTGATGTACGCCGGCCGCGTCGTGGAAAGCGGGCTTGCCGGGGACATCTATCACCACCCGCAACACCCCTACACGATGGCGCTGCTGCGGTCCGTGCCCCGGCTCGATCGGCCGCGGCAGGCGCGACTGGACCCGGTGGAAGGGCAGCCGCCGGATCTCACACGGCTCGACGCCGGATGTGCGTTCCGGCCTCGCTGCCGCTTCGCTCTCGACGCCTGCGCCGAAGCGCGGCCGGCGCTCACGGCTGCGGTTGTTCCGGGGCACATGTCCGCCTGTTTCCGTGCCGAGGATTTGGCGATTTTGGGAGAAGCGGCATGAGCTCCTCTCCCGCCCCGCCTTTGCTTGACGTGCGCGGCCTCCGTATGCACTTCCCCGTCACCGAAGGCATCGTCTCCCGCCGCACGATCGGCGAAGTGAAGGCGGTGGACGGCATCGATTTCACCATGCAGCGCGGCGAAACGCTGGGTCTGGTGGGCGAAAGCGGCTGCGGCAAGACCACGACCGGCCGCTGCATCCTGCGCCTGGAACGCCCGACCGCGGGTGCCATCATCTACGACGGCATCGACATCGCCGCGCTGGAGCAAAAGCACCTGCGCCCGCTGCGTCGGCGCATCCAGGTCGTGTTCCAAGATCCGTACAGCTCGCTGAATCCGCGCATGAAAGTCGGCGAGATCATCGGCGAGCCGATGAAGGTGCACGGCATCGAACCCAGCGCCGCGAAACGGACCGCAAGGGTACGCGAACTGCTGCACGTCTGCGGCCTGAACCCGCGTTTCGCCGATCGCTATCCCCACGAGATGTCCGGCGGCCAGCGCCAACGCGTCGGCATTGCCCGCGCGCTCGCGCTGGAACCCGAGTTCATTGTCTGCGATGAGGCGGTATCCGCCCTCGACGTCTCGATCCAGGCGCAGGTCATCAACTTGCTCGAGGACCTGCGCGCGCAATTCCACCTCACCTATCTGTTCATTGCCCACGACCTGTCCGTCGTGCGCCACATCTGCCACCGCGTGGCAGTGATGTATCTCGGCCGCATCGTCGAACTTGCTGACGCCGATGAACTATTCTCCAACCCGCTGCACCCGTACACGCAGGCATTGCTCGCCGCCGTGCCGGTGCCCGATCCGGCGTTTGAATCGGCCCGCAATTTCCGTCCGGTACAAGGCGAGGTGCCGAGTCCGATCAATCCGCCCTCGGGTTGCGTGTTCCATCCGCGCTGTCCGATCTCGGTAACGGCTTGCCGCAGTGCGCGCCCGGACACGCATGCGCTGCGGCCGGGACATTTCGTCGCGTGCACGGAGGCGGGATGATCGGTCTCTTTCCCATGTCATTGCGAGGAGCGCGGCGGCGAAGCAACCCCGGTCACGTGACCGACGAACCGTCTGGGCACAATTGCGAACGACGTTGCTTCGTCGCTCCGCTTCTCGCAATGGCATGTTGAGCCGAATGACACAAAATACAGGGGGAGGCAAAACAAGATGCGATCACTGAAATTGGCATTGGGCGCCTTATTTGCCGCCGTGCTCGCATTGGCTCTACCGGCGCGAGCCGAAGAGCAGCCGCGATACGGCGGCACGCTCACCTACATGATCCCCGCCGATGCGCCGCCCAGCCTGGATCTGCACCGGGAAGCGACCTACGCGCTGGTGCATGCCGTGGCTCCGTTCTACAGCGTGCTGATGCGCGTCAATCCGGACAACCCGGCTGACACCACGAAATTCGTCTGCGACCTGTGCGCCTCGATCCCAACGCCCACCGACGGCGGCACGACCTACACGTTCAAGATCATAACCGGGGTAACGTTTCACGACGGTTCGCCGCTGACAGCCGCCGATGTCGCCACGAGCTGGCACGAAATCATCTTCCCGCGCCCCGGCGTGCTGAGCGCGCGGGCGAATTGGTACGAGGTGGTGAAGTCGGTTGAGGCCCCGGACGCAACCACCGTCGTGTTCAGGCTGAAATACCCGACCACTACCTTCCTGCCATCGCTGGCGGACCCTTATGCCGCCATCTACCCCAAGGCGATTCTCGACAAGGACCCGCACTGGTTCGAACAACATGTTCTGGGTTCCGGTCCATTCAAGTTCGTCAGCTATGACATCGGCCAGGAAATCAAGGGTGTGAAGAACCCAGATTACTACCACAAGGGACTTCCGTACCTGGATGGGTTCGTCGGCATCTTTGCCGAGAAACAGGCGGTACGCGTGGATGCGATTCGTGCCGGCCGCGCCGCGATGGAGTTCCGCGGCCTGCCGCCGGCGGCGATCAACGACCTGAAGCGCTCGCTCGGCGACAAGCTTAACGTGCAGTACAGCGACTGGAACTGCGGCAACCTGATAACGCCGAACTCCAGGCGCAAGCCGTTCGACGACGTGCGCGTGCGCAAGGCACTCCTTCTTGCGGTTGACCAGTGGCATGGCGCGCTCGCTCTGTCGAAGATTGCCAACGTGAAGACGGTCGGCGGCATCGCATTCCCCGGCTCGCCTCTCGCCGCCACCAAGGCGGAATTAGAGCAGATGGCGGGATTCTGGCCGGATATCGAGAAATCCCGGGCGGAAGCGCGGCGCCTGCTGCAGGAAGCGGGACAGGAACACCTGCATTTCGAATTGCTCAACCGCAACGTCGATCAGCCCTACAAGTACGTGGGGACATGGCTGATCGACCAGTGGAGCAAGATCGGCGTCACCGCGACACAGAAAGTGGTACCGACCGGCCCCTGGTTCCAACTGATGCGCACTGGGAATTTCGACGTGGTGGTAGAGGCCAACTGCAACAGCGTCGTGAACCCGGTGCTGGATACGCAGAAATACCTGCCGCACGACGTGTTCGTGGAGAACTACGGCGGCTACTCCGATCCGGTCGAGGTGGATATCTACAACAAGATGCTGCGCGCGACCGATCCAATCGTCGTGCGGCAGTTGATGCGCCAGTACGAGACCCGGATCGTAAACGACCAGGCGCATGAGTTCCCGATGCTGTGGTGGTACCGCGCGATTCCGGAACGCAGCTACGTGCACGGCTGGAAGATCGGCCCAAGCCACTACATCAACCAGGATTTGTCGAATATCTGGCTGGACAATACAGCAACGGAGTAGGCGTCGAAAGCGTCCCTGACATTAGGGGGTGGGGAAAGGTCTTGAACAATGTACCGCTACATCGCCAAGCGCATCCTTCTCGTCATTCCCACCCTGGTCGGGGCGGCGGTCCTGGTGTTCTCCCTCATGCGCCTGATCCCGGGAGACATCTGTGTCGTGCGCCTCGGCTCCGGCGGCGCGACCTTCAATCCCCAGGCAATCGCCACCTGCCACCATGAAATCGGCATGGACAAGCCGCTCTGGCTGCAATTCTGGGACTTCGTCTGGGGCTTCTGCCATTTCGACTTCGGTATCTCCATGTGGTCCGGCAAGCCGGTCGCCGTCGAGATCGCCGCCCGCCTGCCGATCTCGCTGGAAATCGCCTTGCTCGCCACCATCGTTGCGGTGTCGATCGCCATCCCGCTCGGCACCATTTCCGCTCTGAAGCAGAATACCTGGATCGATGTCGTCGTGCGCACCTTCGCGATCGGCGGAATTGCCACGCCGTCGTTTTGGATAGGCATCATCGCCATCCTCGTCGTGCTCGACACGACAGGCGCCTTGTTCGGCCGCCCGTGGATGCCGCCGATCGACTATGTGCCGATCTGGAAGGATCCCATCCGCAACCTCTCCATGGCGATCCTACCCGCCATTACCGTCGGCTACCGCTATTCCGCGGTCAGCATGCGCATGACCCGTTCGGCGATGCTGGAGGTGATGCGCGAGGACTACATCCGCACCGCCCGCGCCAAGGGCCTGATGGAACAGCTCATCGTCAACCGCCATGCGCTGAAGAACGCCCTGCTGCCGGTCGTCACCCTGCTCGGCATCGAGTTCGCCTTCCTGATCGGCGGCCTGGTGGTGACCGAGCAAGTGTTTAACCTCAACGGCATCGGACGATTGTTCGTGCAGGCGGTGCAGAACCAGGACTATACGCTGACCCAAGCGCTGGTCATGCTGACGGTCACAGTCTTCGTGCTGTGCAATCTCGCAGTCGATCTGCTGTACGCCTGGCTCGATCCCCGCATCCGCTTCGCTTGAGCAGGAGACCGTATTATGTCCATCACGCTGCCGCGCGACGCGACGATCCCGGTTCCTTCAGACGAAGCCGTCACCGCCAATTCCTGGCTGCGGCTGACACTGGATTTCTGCCGGCGCCAGCCATTCGGCGCGTTCGGCATGCTGCTGGTGCTGATCATGGCGGTTACCGGCCTCTCCGCCGACTGGATCGCGCCGTACAGCCCCACGGCCAACGACTTCGAGGCGATGACCGAGGCGCCCAGTTGGGCCCATTGGCTCGGCACCGACCAGTTCGGTCGCGACATGCTCTCGCGCATCATCTTCGGCGCTCGCACCGCATTGGTCGTCGGCCTGACCTCGTCCTTCGTAGGCGGCATCGCGGGCCTGGTGCTCGGCGTCGCCAGCGCCTATTTCGGCGGCCACATCGACAATGTGTTCCAGCGCGTGTGTGACGTGATGATGGCGTTCCCGCTAATCATCATGGCATTGGCCGTGGTGTCGATCTTCGGCACCGGCGTGCAGAACGTGATAGTGGCCATCACCATTCCACTGATCCCGCGCTGCGCCCGCGTGGTGCGTTCATCAGCGCTGGCGATCCGCGAAGTGGCCTATGTCGATGCCGCGCGCGCCTGCGGTTATGGCCACACGCGCATCATCCTGCGCCACATGGTGCCGAACGTGATGGCTCCGTTCCTGATCATGCTGACGGCATTCGTTGGCCAAGCGATCCTGGCGGAAGCATCGTTGTCCTACCTGGGCCTGGGCGTGCAGGAACCGGTACCCGCCTGGGGCCTGATGCTGCAAGGCGGCGCCGAGGAATACGCCACCACTGCGCCGTGGATCGCGGTGTTCCCGGGCCTGGCGATCATGGTGACGGTCTTCGGCTTCAGCATCTTTGGCGACGCGTTACGCGACGCGTTGGACCCAAAGCTGCGGAACCGGTAAATTGTGGATCCACGTCATGACACGTGGACGGGCCGTTATCGCTTCACGACCAATCCCTGGCCCGTCGGCAGTTCCAGCACGCTCAAGCCATATGCCTGCATGAACGTGTCGGCCATGTCTTTCTGTGCGCGGTAGCCGGTCCAACCATAGTCATCGAAAATGATCAGGCCGCCTGGCGATACGCGCTCGAACAAGACGTCCAGTGCGCCATGCTCCGCCTCGGCGTTATTCATGTCGATGTGGAGGAAGGCGACGCGGTCCGGGGAGGCATGGGCCAGAACGCCCGGCACTTTGCCTTGCGTGACGATGACATTGTCCCACGCATGGAACCGCGCGCGGACCTGATCGGCCAGCGCCGGACCGTGGTCCGACAATCGATGGCCCTCGCCCGGGCCTCCTGAGGGATCGAACAGATCGTAGAGCCAGAAGCGGCGGTTACGTAGGCCGGACATGAAATGCATAAGCACCTCGGCGGAGAACCCGCGATAGCTTCCGCATTCCACGAAATCTCCCGGCAGCGATGCGACGCTGTCCGCGGCCCAGCACAGCGTATGGGTGCGCCAGGCGATGGAACGCTCGGCCGGCGTCGGGCGTGAGCCGAGCACGGCGGTGACGAAGCGCTGGTCGGTGAGGAAGCCACGGGTGTGGCCGAAGGTGATCAGGTTGTCGGAGATGAACCAGGGGCCAAGCGGGTGGCCCACATTTTCCTGGTCTGCCAGCGTCTGCACTGCCGTAAACGCGGGCGAGCCCTCGGGGAGGCCGTAGAACAGACTGGGAACCAGCAGGCCGGCTCGCGTTTGGGGATCGGACATGGGCTGCTCCATCTGCGGTGGGGTGCAGCCTGATGCAGAGATATGAACAAGCCCTGAATGAACCGCGGCTCGTTTGCGGGCGGTGGTTCAGTGACGCAGGTAGGGGCCACGGTAGCCTGAGAGAGTGCGGATGTAGTGGCTGCGGGTGTCCGCCTCGGCCTGTGCCTCGGGGTGGGAGGGGCGCATCAGGCTCCTGATGGTGCCGAGGGAGGTGAAGCCACGGGCATCCATCCATTGCTCCAGGCTGGCGGTCAGCGTGCGCAAATAGGCGGGGCCGTGGCGCAGCAAGGCCGAGGCGGTCATGACTGCGTCGGCGCCGCAGAGCAAGTATTTGATAACCTCGGCAACGGTTTCGACGCCGGTGCCGGCGGCGAGCGACGCATGGCGCAAGTGTCCGGCGAGGCGCGAGAGCCAGAGCAGGACCAGGCGGATTTCGCCGGCATCGCTGAGGGCGAGATCGTCGGTCCAGCGCAGGCGGTCGATGTCGATGTCCGGCTGATAGAGGCGGTTGAACAGCACCAGGGCGTCGGCGCCGGCTTCGTCGAGTTGGTGTGCGAGCGCGCCGAAAGCGGAGAAGTAGGGATGGAGTTTCACCGCAATGGGGATGCGGATGCGCTCGCGTACGGCGCGCAGCAGGGCGACGGTGTCGCTTTCCACGCTGCCGCCGGTCGCGGCCGGATCGGTGGCGATGCGGTAGATGTTGAGTTCCAGGCCTGATGCGCCGGCTTGCTCGATCAGTTGTGCGTAGTCGAGCCAGCTGGCTTCTGTGGTGCCGTTCAGGCTGGCGATGATCGGGACAGCGACGGCGCGGCGCGCCCGGGCAATCAGGTCCAGGTAGCCTTGTGGGCCGGCGTTGTAGCGCATGACGGTGGGGAAGTACGAACTGGCTTCCGGATTGCTGTCGGTGCCGACATCGGTCAGCAATTCGATCAGGCGTTCTTCCTCGCGGATCTGCTCTTCGAACAAGGACGGCAGGACGATGGCGCCGGCGCCGGAATCTTCCATTTCGCGGATGGCACCGATGTTGCCGCTCAACGGCGACGCCGAGGCGATCAGCGGGTTGCGCAGCGTCAGGCCGAGGTAATTGGTGGAGAGGTCCATCGCGCCCTCCTGTGGGGTGGGGTGTCAGTCGGGCAGGATTGCCACTGCCCGCGTCCAGCCGGCCGAGGCGCGGTGGACCTTCACGGGGAAGCAGACGACTTCAAACCCGTCCGCGGGGAGTTGTTCCAGATCGTGCAGCTTTTCGAGGTGGGAGTAGCCGATCTCGCGGCCGGCGCGGTGGCCTTCCCAGATCAGACCGGGATCACCGGTCTCGGCGACGCGCTGGCGGGTGAAGGAGAAGGGCGCGTCCCAGCTCCAGGCGTCGGTGCCGGTGACGCGCACGCCGCGTTCCAGCAGCCATAGTGTAGCCGCCTTGCCCATGCCGCAGCCGGAATCGACGTAGTCGTCCTGGCCGTATTTGGCGCCGGCCGCGGTGTTGACGACGACGATCTCCAGCGGGCGCAGTGTGTGGTTGATGCGTTTCAGCTCGGCTTCAACGTCGGCTGGGGTGGCGACGTAGCCGTTGGGGAAGTGGCGGAAATCGAGTTTTACTCCCGGCTGAAAACACCATTCCAGGGGGACTTCGTCGATGCGCCAGGAGGGTTCACCCCCTGGTTTGATCGCGTGGTTCATGGTGGAGAAGAAATGATAAGGCGCGTCGAGATGCGTGCCGTTGTGCGTGCTGATCGCGACTTGTTCGACGGCGGCGTATTCGCCGTCGGGGAGCTGGTCGACGCGGACGCCCATGTACTCGGCCATCTGCGGGGCGGTGGCGTGGTGGTCCAGGTACTTGATCTGCGGGAGCATGTGCGGCGGGTCGCTTTTGATGCCGGATTTCAGGGGGGAGGATATGTCGATCAGGCGTCGGGGCATTGGGGCGTCCTTATCGTCTAACCACCCCTACGCGCGCGCTATTCTCGCGCGCGTAGGAGAGTTTATTAGGCGGCCATCAGCTTGCTGGGGTCGGCACCCACACGTCCCGTCTCTCCGGGCGCCGCCTTTGCCAGACGAAAATCGTAGTGCACCGCGCGCATCCCCGGCACCGGCGAGTTCGGATCATCCTTCGCTGCCACCACCAGCGAACCCGATACCCCGAACACCGTATCCGAATCGATGTGTACGTCGTCGCCGAAGTACAAAGCGGTGACCAGCTCCCGATAGCCCTCGCCGCCGATCAGGAAATGGATGTGCGACGGCCGGAAGCCGTGGCGGTTCTGTGCCCGCACCAGTGCACCTACTGGACCGTCCATGGGAATCGAATACCCCAGCGGACGCACCGTCTTGAACCAATACCGACCCTGCGCATCGGTGCGGAAATTGGCACGTAGATCCGTCCCCTCCAGCCCATGCGTCTGCAGGTCGTACAAGCCATGCTCACTGGTTTGCCAAATCTGGATCAGCGCATTCGGCACCGGCGCACCGTCATTTCCGGTGACGACTCCATAGACCGCGATCACCTCCGCCGACGGGTTCGCTGCAATGCACGACCCCAGCGGCATCTCCGGTGCATCCTCGCGATAGAACGGCCCCAGCAGGCTGCTCTGCGACCCGAGTTCCCGCGCCTTCTTGTCGTGTAGCGCGTTCACCACCGCGCTGAAGCCCAGCACGTCAGAGAGCAGAATGAACTCCTGCCGGACCGGCGTGCAGGCCTGGCCGACCGAGGTGAGGAATTGGATCGCTTGCAGCCATTCCTCGGGCGTCAGGTCCACCTCGCGGGCGAAGGCGTGTGCATGGCGCACCGCAGCATCGACGATTTGCTTCAGGCGCGGATTCGGCGTGCCCGCGATCTGGGCGAGGGTGGCATCGGTGGCCGTGTTTTCGTCGAGGTTGATCATGGGGCGTTCCCTTGGGATACTGTACGGCCCAACATACGCTGGAATCCCACTCCCGCGAAGCGCCATATCCAGCTACAGTCCGCTCTGCCAGGGGGCATAAAAACAGGGAGACTGAAAAGATGCTAAGGAAACGTCTGCGCGCGGCGCTGTTTTTGGTTGCCGCGGCATTGGCGCCTGCCTTCGCGGCGCCGGCTAAGGCAGCCGACCAGAAGCCGATCACTATCGGTTTCGGCATGGCGCTGACGGGCGGCCTGGCGCCCAACGGCAAGCCGGCCCTGGTCGCCATGCAGCTTTGGGAGCATGACGTCAACGACCATGGCGGTTTACTCGGCCGGCCGGTCAAGCTGGTCTACTATGACGACCAGTCCAACCCGGCGACGGTACCGGGCATCTATACCAAGTTACTCGACGTGGATCACGTTGACATCGTAGTCAGCGGATATGCCACCAATATGATCGCTCCTGCCATGCCGATCATCATGGCCCATAAGATGACATTCCTCAGTTTGTTCGGACTCGCTGTGAACAGTGAGTTCCACTATCCACAGTACTTCTCTTTCGTGCCGACCGGCGGTCCGTATCCAAAGGAGACGTTCGCGGCCGGCTTCTTCGCCACTGCCATGGCACAGAATCCGAAACCGAAGACGCTGGCAATCGTTGGCGCTGATGCCGAGTTCTCTCACAACGCCATGGACGGCGCGCTGGTGATTGCGAAGCGAGACGGTTTGAAGATTGTCTATGACCAGACCTATCCGCCCAGCACCACCGACTATACACCGATCATCCGCGCCATCCAGGCCACCCATCCCGATCTGGTACTGGTTTGCTCCTATCCGCCGGATTCCGTCGGCATGGTCCGCGCCGCAACAGAAGTGGGCCTGAAGACCAAATTGTTCGGCGGTGGCATGGTCGGACTGCAAAGCACCCCAATCAAAGAGCAATTAGGGCCGGACCTGAACGGCATCGTCGATTACGACTTCTGGCTGCCGTGGTCGAAGGAAGCCAGCTCTGCGGCGAAAGCGTTCCTGAAGGAGTACCAGGCCAAGGCAGCGCAGGAGGGCGTTGATCCGCTGGGTTACTACCTGCCGCCGTTCGCCTACGGCTACATGCAGGTGTTGCAGCAGGCCATCGAGGGTACCAAGAGCCTGAACCAGGATAAGCTTGCCGATTACCTGCGATCGCATACCTTCAAGACGGTCGTTGGCGATGTGAAATTCGGCTCCAATGGCGAGTGGGCGCAGCCGCGCGTGCTGGAAGTGCAGTTCCGCGACATCAAGGGACACGATCTGGCGCAGTTCAAGAATCCAAACACGGAAACGATCCTGTGGCCGCAGCCGCTGGCGACCGGCAAGGTGGACTATCCGTATTCGAATTTTGTGAAATAGTGCCCAGACATTCCCTGTTCCGCGCCTCGCGGGAGAGCTCCACCGCCGCCCATCGCATGCGCGCAGTACGCGTGCGGGGCGGCCGCGGGCTTAACCGCCTGATCGGATTCTCCTCTCCCGGAGCGCCCTGGGGGCGGCTATGGTCCCGGCGTCCGATGAACCACGGAGGAAATTGATGTTAGGGAAACGTCTTATCAGAGGCCTGATCGGGGCCGTCGCGGCAATCGCGTTCGCGGCGGCGGGGCCGGCCAAGGCTGCCGACCAGAAGCCGATTACGATCGGGTTCGGCATGGCCCTGACGGGAGGGCTCGCACCCGTCGGTAAGTCCGCATTGTTGGCGATGCAGATCTGGGAGCAGAATGTCAACGAGCATGGCGGATTGCTCGGCCGTCCGGTGAAGCTGGTGTATTATGACGACCAGTCCAATCCTGCGAATGTACCGGGCATCTACACCAAGCTGCTTGATGTCGATCATGTCGATCTGGTGGTCAGCGGCTATGCCACCAACATGGTTGCGCCGGCCATGCCGATCATCATGCAGCACAACCGAACCTTCATCAGTCTGTTCGGCCTCGATGTGAATAGTGAATTCCATTATCCGAATTACTTTTCCTTTCTGCCCGCCGGCGGCCCGCATCCCAAGCAGAGTTTCTCGGCGGGGTTCTTCGCCGTTGCCATGGCGCAGAATCCGAAGCCGAAGACCGTGGCGATCGTCGGCGCCGATGCAGAGTTTGCGCATAACGCGATGGACGGCGCATTGGCGCTTGCCAAGCAGGATGGGCTGAAGGTCGTCTATGACCGCACCTATCCGCCAACCACCGCCGACTACACGCCGATCGTCCGGGCTGTTCAAGCGACCAATCCGGACCTGGTGTTCATATCGTCGTATCCGCCCGATACCGTCGGTATGGTGCGTGCCATGCACGAAGTTGGGTTGAAGGCCAAATTGATTGGTGGTGGCATGGTCGGGTTGCAAGTCAGCGCGCTCAAGACCCAGCTTGGGCCGATGCTGAACGGGATCGTGGATTACGATTTCTGGCTGCCGTGGTCGAAGGAGGCGAGCCCCGAGTCGATGGCGTTCCTGAAGGAATACCAGGCCAAGGCCGGAGCCGCGGGCGTGGACCCGCTGGGGTATTACCTGCCGCCGTTCGCGTATGGCTACATGCAGGTGCTGCAACAGGCGGTGGACGGTGCCAAGAGCCTGGACCAGGGGAAGCTCGCGGCTTACCTGAGGACTCACACGTTCAAGACGGTGGTTGGCGACGTGAAGTTCGGACCCGACGGCGAATGGACGCAGCCGCGCGTGCTTGAGGTGCAGTTCCGCGACATCAAGGGGAACGACCTGGCGCAATTCAAGAGTCCCAAGACCGAAGTGATTCTCTGGCCCCCTGCACTGAAGACCGGGACGGTCGAATATCCTTATACCGATGTGAAGAAGTAGGGCGCTCGCGTTCCCCCGTCCCTGGCGGATGGGGGAGCGCGCATGTTCAAGAGCGCCGCTTGAAACGCCGTATAGAGCCGTTTAGCCGCCGACGCCGTTTGCACCGGCGCGCGCCTGTCCCAGCCGGCGGGCCTCGGTGACCAACGCGGCGGTCAGCGGCGTCAGTGGCTCGCGCTGGGGATAGACGAGACCAATGGTCGGAGGATCGGGCTCGTCAATTGGAATGGAACGGATGCGTTCCGTCAGCCCCATCGTCTCGGCCAGCACCGCCGGCATCACGCTGGCCCAGCGGCCCGTGCGCACGTGCGAGAACAGTACCACCATCGAATTCGATTGCAGCGTCGGCGCGGGTTCCACGCCGGCGTCGCGCAAGCGGCTGTCGATGATGCGGCGGTTCTGCATGTCGGGCGTGAGAAGGCACAGCGGGATGCTGCCGACTTCCGCCCAGGTGACCTGCGAACGCCGGCCCAGCCGCGTGTCCGCCGCGATCAGCAGATGGTACCGTTCGGGGTAGAGCGGGACGAAACGCACGCGGCCGAGCGGTTCATTGTAAACGTAGGTCAGGCCGGCGTCGACTTCGAGATTCTCCAGTTCTGTCAGCACGTCGATCGAACTGCGCGAAACGACGGTGAACACGACATCCGGATGCTTCTCCCGCAACGGCGTGGTGAGTTCAGCAACGATCGGCAATGCGGTGGGGACAACAGCAAGTCGCAAATGCCCGGCCAGGCCTTGCTTAAGGGCGCGAATTTCCTGATGCATGGCACGTGCGTCGCCAACGATGCGGCGCGCCCAATCGAGCACGCGTTCGCCTTCCGGCGTGAAGCCGAGGAACCGCGATTGCCGGTGCACCAGCAGCAGGCCGAACGTGTCCTCCAACTGCTTGAGGCCGGCGGACAGAGTCGGCTGCGTCACGCCGCAAGCCTCCGCTGCGCGGCCGAAATGCTGCTCGCGCGCGAGGGCCAGCAGCATTTCCAGTTTGTCGATCATGGGGCGGTGGTCATGCGTGGTGGTGGCCGCTGTGCGTGGACAGGCTGTTCGTACCCTCGATTCACAGACTGTAAACCAAATGCTGTCAGCCTGCCGATACCGCGATTGAGGGGACGGTACCGCATGGGCTCCACATCATAGCCGCCTGACCACGCCGGCACAGGGCGCGCCCCAGACACAACGACTCGCCACCTGATGAGCCGAATGGATCGGCGAAACCCAGCAAGCTGCATACAGCAGCGTGAAAGGGTCGCGGCTGCCCGGATGACCGTGCATTGTGCCCGTCGCAAAAGGCACGCCGTACCGGAACAACGGAGATGCATGTTCGCATCGAGGTTGTCATCCGGGCGGGTGAGAGGCAGGTCAGGGTCCTAATCGTGATCCGCCTCTGAGCCCGACCGGAACCGGGCAGTGGCAGCAAGGCTGCCACTCGGCTTCCGGATGGCACAGCACGACGAGTCCTCTCAAGCGCGCCGTGAGCAACGGGCGGCAAAACAGGCAGTCCGGCGCTTGACCTATAATTGTACTCAGGCACGCTGCCCGTCCTGTCGTATCTGCTCGTCGAACATACTGGGATGCGGCAAATGGGAAGGAGTCGCTTCATGGCCGATCGATCGCGCCTGGATCCAGAAATGGCCGCCTTCACCGCGGCGGCAGACGCAGCGGCGAAGCAATACCCGCCAATCCGGCTGGAGATCCCGCTCGATCCCCATCGCGCCACGAACGATGCGCTGAACCTGCCCTATGCTCAAGGCGGTCCAGCCATGGCGGAAACCGCAGTTCGTTGGATCGCCGCGCATGGACGACGCATCTTCTGCCGCGTCTATCGCCCGCGCGTGGATCGGCCGCTGCCGACGATGGTTTATTTCCATGGCGGCGGCTGGGTTTGGGCGTCGGTCGATACACATGACCGGCTGGTGCGCGAGTACTGCGCTGCCGGCGAGGTGGCCGCCGTGTCGGTGGATTACGCGCTGTCGCCGGAAGCAAAGTTCCCGCAGGCATTGGAAGAATGCGTTGCGGTGTTGCGCTGGGTTGCGGCGCATGGCGGCGATTGGGGGCTGGATACCTCGCGGCTTCTGGTCGGCGGCGATTCGGCCGGCGGTAATCTTGCACTCGCAACCGCATTGCTTGCGCGCGACAGCGGCGGCCCGGCGCTGCGCGGCATCCTGGCAAGCTATCCGGTGTGCGACAGTGCGCTGAATACTCCGAGCTATGGCGAATTTGGCGATGGCGCGTATGGGCTCAGCAGGGACCGCATGGCGTTCTACTGGTCGGTCTACGTGCCGCATGTGGCGGACCGGCTGCATCCGCTGGCCGCGCCTCTGCGTGCCGATCTGCGCGGGCTGCCGCCGGTGCTGGTGCATCTGGCGGAGCTCGACGTTCTGCGCAGCGAAGGCGAGGCGCTGGTGGTGCAGTTGCGTGAGGCGGGGGTGGTGGTGGAAACTGAGACGTTTCCCGGTGTGGTGCACGGGTTCCTGCGCGCGACGGCGACCGTTGGAAAGGCACGGGACGCGGTGGCGAAGGCTGGCGTGTGGCTGCGGAGGTCGGGCTCATAATGTCATTGCGAGGCGTGTAGCGACGAAGCAACCTCGGTCGTTTGCGAGCATGCGTGACCGGTATCGCTTCCTAGCTTTGGCTCTTCGCAATGACATAGCTGGAAATGGGCGGTGACGATGACGCCGCCCATCTTGCCGCGCTGCCGTCCCCGGCACACATTCCGGTCAACACAGCAAAGGCGCCACGCTCATGGACTTCGATTTGTTCGTTATCGGCGGCGGCTCGGCCGGCGTGCGTTGCGCGCGGATTTCGGCCGGCCACGGCGCGCGCGTCGGCATCGCCGAGGAACGCTTCTGGGGCGGCACCTGCGTCAATGTCGGCTGCGTGCCGAAGAAACTGCTGGTGCAGGCCGGGGAATACGGTGGCTGGGCGGACGATGCCGCCGGCTTCGGCTGGACCATCAAGAAAGGCCCGCATGGCTGGCGCAAGCTGATCGAGGCCAAGGACAGAGAGATCGGCCGCCTCGAGGGCATCTATCGGAAGCTGCTGCAAAATGCGGGAGTCACGATCTTCGATGCCCGCGCGGTGTTCCTTGATCGGCACACGCTGGAGGTGGGCGGCAAGCGGGTCAGCGCCGAACGGATCGTCATCGCGACAGGCGGCCATCCCGAGCGCGTGCCCATCCCTGGTGCTGAGCTTGGCATCATTTCGGACGATGCGTTCTATTTGCCGCGGATGCCGGAGAAGATTGCGATCCTCGGCTCCGGCTATATCGCCGTGGAGTTCGCCGGCATCTTCCGCGCGCTCGGTGCCGAGGTGCACCTGATCTACCGCCAGCCGCTGCCGTTGCGCGGATTCGACCAAGATTTGCGCGAGGGCCTTGCGGAAGCGCTCGGCCACGCCGGCATCATGCAGCATCCCGGCTGCCGTCCGTTGAAGCTGGAAGCCGACGGCGAGCGTCGTGTGCTGACCTACGGCGAAAACCAGACGCTGGATGCCGATCTGGTGTTCTTCGCCACCGGCCGCCGCCCGGCCACGGAAAAGCTCGGCCTGGACCGCGCCGGCGTGCAGGTCAACGACAACGGCGCAGTCATCGTCGATGCGCATCTGCGGACAACCCAGCCGCATATTTACGCGATGGGCGACGTGACCGACCGCATCAATCTCACTCCCGTCGCCACCGCCGAGGGCCACGCGCTTGCAGATTCCCTGTTTGGCAAGCTCCCGCGCACCGTGTCGCTGGCGAATGTGCCGTCGGCGGTATTTTCGACGCCGCCGATCGCAACGGTCGGGCTGACCGAGCAGGAAGCCGCGGCGCATGGGCCGGTTGACGTGTACGTGACGAAGTTCACGCCGATGCGGCATACGCTGTCGGGGCGGGCCCGAAAATCGATGATGAAGCTGGTGGTGGACCAGGCGACGCAGCGTGTGCTGGGCGTGCACATGCTGGGCGAGGACGCACCCGAAATCATGCAAGGCATTGCCATTGCCGTGGTGATGGGCGCGACCAAGGCGGATTTCGACCGCACCATCGGCATCCATCCGACGGCGGCGGAGGAGTTCGTTACGCTGCGGACCCGCACGCGGGTCACCGGTGTCGCGAAGGCGGCGGAGTGATCCGCTGTTGTGCGGTGTGATGCCTTCGGGGCGCATTCACGCGCGCCATTGCAAGGGCGTGCCGTGCCCCATGTCCTGATCACTGGCGCTGCCGGCGCGCTCGGTGGCCGGCTGCGCCATCACATGCAAGCCCTCGGCTGGAAGCTGACCTTGCTCGACCGCGAGCCGAGCGGCGATGGTGCCATCGTCGAGGCCGAACTGAGCCGTTTCAGCGACGACTGGGCGTGGCGGTTTGCCGGGGTCGATACCGTGCTGCATCTGGCCGGCGATCCCAGCCCCCGCGCATCCTGGGCTTCGGCGCAACGCAACAACATCGATGCGACGCATCATGTTGTCGAAGCAGCCTGCCGTGCCGGGGTCCGCCGCGTTGTTTTCGCCAGTTCCAATTGGGTTCTCGCCGGCCATCGGTTTGAAAGTTTTCCGCTGGACGCGGGGACCGAGCCCTATCCCGTCAATCCCTATGGCGTTTCCAAGCTGGCTGGCGAGCGCATCGGTTGCGCCGCCAGCGAAATGCGCGGGCTTTCCTTCATTGCGTTTCGTATCGGCTATTGCCAACGGGACGAGAACAGACCGGGATCGCATATGGGATGGGGGTTTTGGGGGCAGCGGATGTGGCTGTCCAACCGGGATCTGTGCCAGGGTTTTGAAAAAGCCGTGCTCGCACCGGACACGCTCCGTTTTGGTATGTTCAATCTGGTCTCGAACAATCAGGGCATGCGTTGGCGCATCGACGACGTGGCGGCTGCAATCGGGTATGTGCCGATGGATTCGTCCGCGCCGATTGAAACCGCCGAGATCGCCGAAGAAACCGAGGCCGCGCGCGACGCGAGGCATCTGATCGAGATCACGGAAGCGCTTGTGATCCGGCGCCGCTGGTAGTCGAGGCGGCGCAAAAAAAGCGTCCGTATTCATCAACCGTTAGTATCTGGACCAGACAATCGCAGGCAGACCCTATCGAAGAGGAGCCCGCGATGCGTTTCCTGCCAATTATGCTTGTTCTGTCGTTGTTCTCGATTCAGGCGCACGCACAGTCAGCGCCGCCACCGCCCGTACCTGCTCCGTCTGCGGCCACTGCACCGGCCGCTCCGCCCGCCACGAAGCCACATGCCGCGCGGACGTCGCACCGCATGTCATGGAAGCAACGCTTTGCCGCGGCCAATACCACTCACGACGGGCACCTGACGTTGCCGCAGGCCGAAGCGGGATATATCACGGTTGCCCGTCATTTCCATGAGATCGACGTCGACAAGAAGGGCTACGTGACGGTTGAGGACATCACCAACTGGCATAAGAAGGAGAGTGCGGCGCGCCATTCGCACCAGGGTCAGGCAAAGCAACACCAGCAGGCGATGAAGCAGTGAGTGCGACAGCGGCGCCAGATCGATAGGCCGGCTGCCGTGGCAAAGGAGCGAAGGAACCTGTCTGCCTGAGGCGGCCACGCCGGGGCGCGACGGCACTGGTGGCGGTCGTGAGGGTTTTGGTAGAAATTGTGTTCCGACCCGGTCACCCTCACCCTCGACGCTTCGGGTCTCGGCCTCTCCCGCTGTGCGGGAGAGGTTCAGAGAGTGCGTCCCTCTGCCAAATCTTGTCGCATTGCCTGGGTGTCGCGTTCCTCAGGCGGTCCATAGCCGCCTGAACCTGCCGTCACCACCTCAATGATCCCGCCGGTGCGCAACTCGCAGCTGCCATGGTTCAGCGGTTCGGCGTCGCCATGGACATGCACTACCGCCTTGCCGCCGGGCAGGCCGCCGAACAATCCCCAGGGTGAGGACAGACGCCGCGCGATGTCGACTCGCACGCGGCAGGGCGCTTCCGCCCGATAGACACGGCGCAGTCCCATGCCGCCGCGATGCCGGCCGGGACCGCCCGACCCGTCCACCAGTTCGTAGCGCAGCAGTGTCAGCGGGTATTCCATTTCCAACGCCTCGACGGGCAGGTTCGACGTGTTGGTCATGTGCACGTGCACGCCGTCCAGCCCGTCCTTTGTCGCGCGCGCTCCGGAGCCGCCGCCGATGGTTTCCAGATACACCCAGAGCGCATTGTCGCGCGGCTGGTGGCCGGCGAAGGTGATCGATGTGCAGGCGCCGTTGGTGGCGGCGATCACACGGTCGGGGATTGCGGCGGAGAGCGCGCCGTGGATCAGCTCAACCACGCGCTGACACGCACCGAGCCTGCCGTTCACCGCCGCGGGATGCACGCAATTCACGATCGAGCCTTCGGGTGCCGTCACGTGCAGCGGACGAGACAGGCCAGCATTGGGCAGGATGGTCGGATCCACCAGCGCCTTCACCGCGTAATACACGGTGGACAACAACGCCGTGTAGGTCATATTGAGTCCCGCGCGCACCTGCGGCGCGGCGTCGAATGCCAGGTGCATTTCGTCGCCCGCGACGGTGATTTCGCAGGACATGTCGAGTTCGCCCTCGATCTCGGGGCAATCGTAGCGGTCGGCGAAGCGGTAAGTGCCATCGGGAATGGAGGCAATTCCCGCGCGCATCTTACGTTCGGCATAGTCCTGCAGAGCGTCGCCCGCGCGCAGCACGGTCTCGCGGCCGTATTTCGCGCACAGCGCGGTCAGCCGCTGGACGCCAAGCCGGTTCGCCGCCATCTGTGCGCGGAAGTCGGAGAGGCGCTCGCGCGGCACTTGGCAGTTGAGCAGGATGAGCTGGAGGATGTCGTTTTGCAGTTCGCCGGCGCGGTAGAGGCGGACGGGCGGGATGCGCAGGCCTTCCTGGTAGATATGCGCGTGGCCACGGTCGGCGAAATCGGCGTGGTGGGCGAGATTCGCCGCGAAAGCGATGAGTTGGCAATCGACGAAGACCGGCTCGGCGAGGACGATATCCGGCAGATGGGTGCCGCCGCCTTCATAAGCGTCGTTGCCGCAGAACACGTCGCCCGGGCGCATCTCCGCGACAGGATGGCGCTTCATGATGTGCGGGATCAGGCCGAGGAAGCTGCCGAGATGCATCGGGATATGCTCGGCCTGGCACAGCGTGTTGCCGTTTATGTCGAACAACGCGGTGGAGCAATCGCGGCGTTCTTTGATATTGGTGGAGTACGACGCGCGGATCAGCGCCTCGCCCATCTCTTCCACGATGGAGGAGAGAGCGCTACCGATCAACTCGATTACGATGGGGTCGAGCCGGGTCTCGTCAGGGCCGGGCTTGACCCGGCCATCCACGAACGACCGTTTTGATCGCGAAGTGAGCGCCTGATCGACAGAAGCGGACGGCTGGGTCAAGCGCGGCCGTGAAATCGACGTCAAGGCGTTTACCCTGTCGCTCATCCTGCCTCCAGCACCAAATTCAAGTACGGCTCGACCCGTGCTACCATCCCCGGGAGCACCAGCGTTGTCGCATCCATCTGCTCTATGACCGCGGGTCCCGCCACGCGGTTCCCCGCGCGCAGGCGGTCGCGATCGTACACAGCGCATGACACGAACCCACTTGCCTCCGGCAACCAAACGTCACGTTGCGCGATCACCGCGCGCGATGCGTCCGGTCCGAAATCTTCGTGTCGTTCGAGCGAAGCCTTCAGAACGACACCGGTCGCCTCCACCCGGAACGTGACGAGCTGCAATGGATCTTCCTCCGCCGCGAACCCGTACGCCTGTTGATGCGCCGCCTCGAACCGTTCAGCCAGAACGTCCAAAGTTGCAGGCCCGATCGCTCCATCCGGCACCGCGATCGGCAATTCGTAATTCTGCCCTGCATAGCGCATGTCAACCGTCCGCACCACGCGACGTGCTTCCGGTGCAATGCCTTCCGCATTAAACCAGGCCTGAGCCTGCGCCGCCAGTGAATCGAATGTGGCGGCAATGTCCGGAGGCGCCGCCGCATCCAGGACACGCAGCGCCGTCGTAGCAAAATCCGTGCGCAGATCGGTCAGCAGCAATCCCATCGCGCACAGGATTCCAGGATTGCGTGGCACCAGGATGCGGCGGATGCCCAGCTCCTTCGCCAGCCGCGCCGCATGCAACGGTCCGGCACCCCCGAACGCCACCAGCGTATAGTCGCGCGGATCATGCCCGCGCTGCACCGAGATCACCCTGATCGCCCGCGCCATATTGGCCGTGACAACGGACACGATTCCCTGCGCCGTCGCCATCACATCCATGCCCAGCCGCGCCGTCAAATGCTCGATCGCCGCCCGAGCCAGATCCCGCTGCACTGCCATGCGCCCGCCCAACAGGAACGCGGGGTTCAACGTCTGCAGCACGACATTGGCATCGGTAACCGTCGGTTCCGTCGCGCCACGCCCGTAGCACACCGGCCCTGGATCAGCGCCGCTACTGCGCGGCCCCACTTTCAGCAGCCCGCCACTATCCACATAGGCGATCGATCCGCCACCGGCGCCCACTGTATGAATGTCCAGCATCGGTGCCTTGATTGGATAGCCGTGCACCGTGGCTTCCCTCGCCAGCTTGCAAACACCACCCGACAGCAACGCGACATCGGTCGATGTGCCGCCCATGTCAAACGTGATCAATTCGGAAAACCCGGCGACGCGCCCGGTTTCCGTCGCACCTATCACGCCGGTGGAGGGGCCCGACAACACCGTGCGCACCGGCAGGCGCGCGGCGTGGCCGAACCCGATCACGCCGCCATTCGATTGAGTCAGGTGTGGCGTGGCGCGCACGCCTAATGTCGCGAGCCGCTCGCCAAGTCGTTCGATATAGGACTGCATCACCGGGCCCAGATACGCGTTCACCACCGTGGTGGACATCCGCTCAAACTCGCGGAACTCCGGTGCGACCTGATGCGAGACGCAGGCGAAGGCTTCAGGGAATTCCTCACTCAGGATTCGCAGTGACGCAGCTTCATGTTCCGGACAGAGGAAACTGTACAAGAAGCACACCGCTACCGCGACCACGCCAGCCGCACGCAACCGCTCCACCGCAGCGCGCAACGCTGCCTCATCCAGCGGCGTTTCAACCGACCCATCATGCCTCACCCGTTCCGGCACTTCCAGCCGCAGGTCGCGCGACACCAGCACCGGCGGCTTATCCGCTTGCAAATCGTACAAATCGGGCCGCTTTTGCCGCCCGATCTCAAGCAGGTCGCGGAACCCATCTGTCGTGATCAACCCCGTGCGTACGCCGCAATGCTGAATTAGCGCATTCGTCGCCACCGTCGTGCCATGGCCGAAATAAGTCACCGACGCGGGCGGCGCATCAACCAGCGTCAATCCCTCCGCCACACCATCGGCAATGCCGCGTGACGGATCATCGGGTGTCGAGGCCACTTTCCAGACTGAAATCCGCCCCGTCGTATCATCGAACAGACAGACATCGGTGAAAGTGCCGCCGGAATCGACGCCGACGCGCATTGTCAGTCTCCAATCCTCGGTGGGCGGTTGTCAGATCAGTGAGCAGAAGCGAGGATATGCCCGACCGTGCTGTTTGACCATCGCGCCCGAGTCGCTTGGCCGCCGCCGGTAAAGACTGAATACTGATCGCTAACGCCTGATAGACGCTGACGCCCGCCAATGTCCCCACCCGTCGATCGCATCGCTTCCGACACCGTGCTGCCATCCCGTGCCGGCATCGTCATCATTGGCGGCGGCATCATCGGCACATCAACTGCGCTGTTCCTCGCCGAGAAGGGCCACAGCATCGTGCTGTGCGAAAAGGGCGAGATCGGGTGCGAGCAATCCAGCCGCAACTGGGGCTGGTGCCGCACCATGGGGCGCGACGCGCGCGAAATCCCTTTGGCGATGGAGAGCCTGCGCCTGTGGCGCGGCATGAATGAACGCACCGGCCGCGAGACCGGCTTCCGCCAGGCCGGCATTGCCTATCTCTGCGAAAACGAGAAGGAAGTGGCAGCGCAGGAAGCCTGGCTGGAGCAAGCGCGCGAATACCAGGTGGAAGCGCACCTGCTGCGCGGCGAGGCTCTGAACGACGTGATTCCCGGTGCCGCCGGGCCCTTTATCGCCGCGCTGCACACGCCCACCGACGGCCGCGCCGAACCGGTGCACGCGGCGCCTGCCATCGCCGCGGCCGCGCGCGCCCACGGCGCAACCATCTTGACCAACTGCGCCGTCCGCGGCCTGGACATTCAGGCGGGCCGCATCGCCGGGGTGGTGACGGAACATGGCCGCATCGCCTGCGATGCCGCAGTGCTGGCCGGCGGCGCCTGGTCACGCTTGTTCTGCGGTAACACCGGCATCGACCTGCCGCAGTTGAAATTGCTCGGTTCGGTGTTCCGTACCGCGCCTCTTTCCGGCGGTCCCGAAGTCAGCGCTGGCGGCAACGTCTTCGGCTGGCGCAAGCGGTTAGACGGCGGCTATAACATCGCCCGCCGCAACGCCAACGCCGTGGACGTTACGCCCGATTCATTCCGCCTGCTGCGCGACTACTGGCCGACGCTGCGGCAATACTACGGCGAGTTCCGTTTGCGCCTCTCACGCTGTTTCATCGAGGAATGGCGGCAGATCAGGCATTGGACTCTCGACCAGGCCACGCCATTCGAGGCGGTGCGTGTGCTGGATCCCGCGCCGAACGAGAAGGTGCTGGATGAAGCACGGGCAGTGCTGGCCCGCTTGTTCCCGGTGTTTGCCAACATGCAGGTGGTGCAGAGCTGGGCCGGGCTGATGGACGTTACGCCCGACGCCGTGCCGGTCATCGACCAGATCGCGCGTATTCCCGGGTTCTTTATCGCCACCGGCTTCTCCGGCCATGGCTTCGGCATCGGCCCGGGGGCAGGCCGCCTTATGGCTGACATGGTTGCCGGCGATATACCGATCGTCGATCCGGCACCGTTCCGGCTGGATCGATTCGCCCGAGCTCGCTGAGACCCACGGCTACGCTGAACCCCCCCATGACCCTCTCCCCCGCCGCGCGTCAGCGCGCGATGTTCCTTACCCTGTGCTTCGTCTGGGGCACCACCTGGCTAGCCATGAAGGTCGGCATCGCAACAGTCCCGCCGGGCATCTTCGCCGGCACGCGATGGACCGTCGCCGGGCTCATATTGCTGGGCATCCGCAAGCTTCAGGGCGAGCCTATACGCGCGACGCCGCGCATTGCCGGGCGCCTGATCGTGGTGGCATTGCTGATGGTGACGCTGAACCAGGTCATCCAGCTCTACGGCCTGAAATGGATCGCCGCCGGCCTTGCCGCCGTCATCAATAGCGCGCTCACGCCGATCGCCTTGCTCGCCTTCGCGGTCGCTTCGCGGCAGGAGCGGTTCAGTCCCCGCCAGCTCGCCGGCATGGCGGTGGGCGTGCTGGGCATCTTTGTACTGTTTGGTCCCGCGGCCTTCGACGGCACGCTCGACCTGTGGACCTTGCTGGGCGCGATCACCGTGGTGATTGCCTGCCTCAGCTATTCCGCCGGCTCCGTCATGGCACGGCGCCTGATGCTGAATCTGGCGCCGGGGCAGATGTCGGGCCTCACCAACCTGATCGGTGGGGTGATCCTGCTGATGTTCTCGATTCCGCTGGAACCGGGGGCAGGGGAGGCGCTGCGGTTCCACTGGGGGTGGCCCGCTTTCCTGGCGTGGCTCTATTTGCTGCTGCCTGGCGCGGTGCTGGCGACGACCATCTATTTCCAGCTTGTGCACGACTGGGGCGCCAGCAGGACAGGGACGTACGCCTTTGTCTCCCCGATTGTCGCGGTGGTTCTGGGCGCGCTGCTGTTTGGCGAGCATGTCACTGGCGCCGACCTCGCCGGCATGTCGCTGATGCTTGCCGCTGCCGCCCTGGCGTTGCCGCCGCGGCCAGCCAAACCCCGCGCCAAACCGCCGGTGCGGGCAGGGCTGACGGTTTTGTGAGTCGTGCAGTGAATTCGTTACAACTTACCGTGGTAGCGCTACTCTGGCTTCGTGCGTTCGATTAGTGTCCGACAGGATCGCGCGGGAGATGCGCCATGTCGGAATCCACTGCCGGAATGGGCCTCGCCAGCAATCTGCGCCGCGACGCCCGCATCATCGGCCTGCTGTTCGCCAGCACCACCAGCATGATCGGCTCCGGCTGGTTGTTCGGCTCCTATCACGCCGCCAAAATCGCCGGCCCCTACGCGATCTGGAGCTGGGTCGTCGGCGCCATCATCATCATGCTGATCGCGCTGTGCTTCGCCGAGCTTGGCGCGCTGTTCCCACGCAGCGGCGCCCTGGTGCACATGAGCCACGCCAGCCATGGCGAGGGCCTGGGCCGCATCTGGAGCTGGATGCTGTTCCTGGCCTACGTCCCTGTGCCCGCGGTTGAAGCCGAGGCAGTCGTCACCTACGCCAACAACTACCTGCCGTACTTCATCCAGCCCCATAGCAGCGGCCTGTTGACCGGCCTGGGCTTCCTGGTCTGCGCAATCCTGCTGGGCATCTTTGCACTGCTGAACCTGCTGGCCGTCAGACTTTTGCTGGATACCAGTACCATCGTGACCTGGTGGAAGATCTTTGTGCCCATCATAACCGTGGTCGCTCTGATCGCTGCCAGCACGCATTGGGGCGTGATGCAGGCTGACCCGAGCAGTTACCACTTCACCGGCATTTTCACCGCGCTGCCCGCGGCAGGGATCGTGTTCAGCTATCTCGGTTTCCGCACGGCGATCGACCTGGGCGGCGAAAGCGCCAACCCCCAGGTGCACATCCCAATGGCGGTGATCGGTTCGGTGCTGCTGTCGGCGGCGATCTATATCGGCCTGCAAGTCGCGTTCCTGCTCGCGCTTCGGCCCGGCGATCTGACGCATGGCTGGCACAATCTCAGCTTTACCGGGCAGCTTGGTCCGTTCGCGGGGCTCGCCGGTGTGCTGGGGCTGAGCTGGCTGGCGGCGCTGCTTTATATCGACGCATACATTTCGCCCGGCGGCACCGCGCTGATGTACCTCGCGGGCGGGGCGCGGATTCTCTACGGGACAGGCGAAATGCGCGCGGGGCCGCGCTGGCTGATGCGGTTGAATGCGGCGAGGGCGCCGTGGGCATCCGTGCTGGTGATGTGGGTGGCCGGCGTACTATTCTTGCTACCGTTCCCGGCGTGGCAGCTTATGGTCAACTACATCACCTCGATCACCGTGCTGACGTACGGGCTGGGGCCGGTGGTGTTGCTGGTGCTGCGGAGCAGCCATCCGGACATGGCGCGGCGCTTCCGATTGCCGGCGGCGGGCTTGCTGGCGCCCATCGCCTTCGTCTGCAGCAACTGGATCATCGAGTGGACGGGGTTCGAGACCAACTCATTCTTGTTTGGACTGATCTTTGTAGGGTTTGCTCTGTACGCGTTGCAGTACCACCTGATCGCGCGGCGTCCAGCAAGGGATTTCGGTTGGCGCAATATCGCGTGGCTGTTCCCGTGGTTCGCCGGGATGTGGGTGTTGTCCGCTTTGGGGAACGTGGGCGGCGGGTTGGGCGTGCTGGGCTTCTGGCCTGCGGTGGTGCTGGTGGCGATCTGGAGTTTGGTCGTGTTGACGCTGGCGCAAAACAGCGCGGTGTCGCCGGAGGAGACCGAGGCGATGATGCAACGGACGTAAGCTTCACCCCGCCCATAACCTCTCCCGCTTCGTGGGACAGGTTATGTCGCCTCTTGGGAGAGGTTGCATCGCGTCGCGTCCCCCGTCACCTTCCGCCCGCAATGCGCGCCGAGGGACTCCATGCGCGGGAAGGGCATCGTCGCCGCAGTCATCTTCTTTGCGGTCTGTCTGATCGTTCTGGGTCGCACCAGCAGCCTGGCGATCGACTGGGATTGGTTTTCGTCAATTGGCCACGTAGACGTCTTCTGGACGATCCTTTTCGCCAAACTGGGATTGTTCGCGGCGGTCCTGGTCACCTCGGCGCTGTTGCTATGGGTCAACGGCGCCGTCGCGTTGAGGCTTGCTTCGTGGCGAGGCTTGCGGCTCGCTACGGCCTTCGGTTCGGGCACCACCGGCGTCCCCGCGCTGCCGGGTACGCCGCCTGGCTTGTTCCGCCCCACCGTGCCGCAATTGCCGTGGCGGCTGATCCTGGGCGGGCTTGCGCTTGCACTGGGCGTGCTGATCGCTGTTGGCGCATCCAGCCAGTGGGAACTGGTGCTTCGCTACATCTACCAACTGCCATACGGCAAAACCGATCCGATGTTCGGCAAGGACATCGGCTTCTATTTGTTCTCGCTGCCGGCCTGGCTTGCGCTGAATGACTGGATGTTCTGGTTGCTGGCGCTGAGCGCTGCCGTGGCCGGGGCGGTGTATTTCGTGCACGGGGATATCGACGTCGACCACTTCCCGTTCCGATTCTCGCCCAGCGTCATTGCCCACGGTTCCGCCCTGCTGGGACTGTTGTTCGTCGTGAAAGCGTGGGCTTATTTCCTCGACCGTTACCTGCTGCTGTACGACAACAACGGCGTGGTGATCGGCGCCAGCTACACCGACGTGCATGTCGTGCTGCCGGTCCTGTGGCTGCTGCTTGGGCTGTGCGTCACCGGCGCGATCGTCGCCTGGGCCAATTTGTGGCGGCGCAGCGTCCGGCCCGTCATCGCCGTCCTGGTGCTGGTCTTCGGCGGGTCTTTCCTGTTCGACGAAGTGGTGCCCGGATTGTTCGAGCGCTTCTACGTCAAGCCCAGCGAATTGCAGTTGGAGTCGCCCTTTATCAGCCGCAACATCGCGATGACGAGGGAAGCTTATGGCCTGGACAAAATCGAGGTGAAGCCGTTCCCCGCCGAACAAGGCCTGACCTACCAGACGATGGAGCGCGATAAAGGCACGGTGGATAACATCCGCCTGTGGGACTGGCAGCCGCTGATCGACACCTACGCGCAACTTCAGGAAATCCGTACCTATTACAAGTTCCTGGATGTCGATGTGGATCGTTACCATTTCGGCGACCGCCACCAGCAGGTGACGATCGCCGCGCGCGAGATTGCTCCGTCCCTTCTCGCAGCCAATGCGCAGACCTGGGTGAATCTGCACCTCTTGTTCACGCACGGATACGGCGTCGTCATGTCGCCGGTTACCGAAAAAACCAGTGAGGGTTTGCCGGATTTCTTCATGCGGGACATCCCGCCGATCGCCTCCGGCGGCGCGCCCGCGATCACGCAGCCGCGCATCTATTTCGGCGAAGGCCCTCAGAACTACGTTATTGTCAATGGCAGTATAAAGGAGTTCGACTATCCGAAGGGGAATAATAATGTCTATAATCATTACGATGGCACGGATGGCGTTCCGATTGGCAGCTATCTCTGGCGTTCGCTGTTCGCCTGGCATTTCGATGATGTGAACATCCTGCTAAGCCGTTACGTAACTGGAGCGAGCAGGATTCTGATCCATCGCAACATTCAGGATCGTGTGCACATGATCGCGCCGTTTCTGAAGTTGGACCACGATCCCTATGTCGTGGTCAGTGGCGGGCGGCTGTTCTGGATCCAGGATGCCTACACAACCAGCGACTGGTTCCCCTATGCACAGCCGCAGCCGGACGGTCTGGATTACATCCGGAATTCTGTGAAGGTCGTGATCGATGCGTATAATGGCACGGTGTCATTCTATGTTGCCGATCCAACCGATCCAATCATCGCAACTTACGAACACATTTTTCCCAGCTTGTTCCAGCCGCTTTCCGCGATGCCATCCGATCTGCTGCGTCACATCCGCTATCCCGAGGATTTGTTTACCATCCAGGCGATGGAATACCGCGCCTATCACATGGACACGCCGGAGGTATTCTATAACCGCGAGGATCTCTGGCAGTTTCCGCGTGAGCCTGCCGCGCTCGATGGCGAGGGGCCGGGCCAAAGGATGGTGCCTTACTATATGATGATGCGCCTGCCGGGCGAGCAGGAGACTCAATTCTTTCTGATGCTGCCGATGGTGCCGAGCCAGCGGGAGAACATGATTGCCTGGATGGCCGCGCGTTGCGATCCGCCCGAATACGGCAAGCTGATCGTTTATGAATTTCCCAAGGACAAGTTGGTCTACGGACCGTTCCAGATCGACGCGCGGATCAACCAAAATACCGAGATTTCGCAACAGATCTCGTTGTGGAACCAGATGGGATCGCGAGTGATCCGCGGTAATCTGCTGGTGGTGCCGATTGATAATTCGATCTTGTACGTTTCGCCGCTGTACCTGCGCGCCGCGGCAGGTCAGTTGCCGGAGCTGAAGCGAGTGATCGCTGCCTACGGCGACCGCGTGGTGATGGAGGACACGCTGCCCGAGGCGTTGGCGGCCTTGTTCGGACAGGCAGTGCCGACAGCGCCGATGCCGGTGAGCGCGGGTGTGGCGGCGCCCGGTTCCATGGACGCGCGGGCGCAAGCGGCGCTCGCGCATTATGACAAGGCGATCGAACGGTTGAAGGCCGGCGATTGGGCGGGGTTTGGCGCAGAACTCGACGCGATGAAGCCGCTGCTGGAGCAACTGTCGCGCCCGCATTGAGTTAAAACCTGTCCCGCGAGAGCGGGAGAGGTCGAAACGCAGGTGACCGGGGCGGTAGGCGCTTATTTTGTGCTGACCCGATCCCCCTCACCCTCGGCGCTAACGCGCCTCGCGTCGATCCGTTTCGCTACTCACCGCCACTTCGTGGGAGAGGTTACGTCCAATTATGTACCCCTGGCACAGAGCCCGCGCGAGCCCGTGTTGGCTGAATCCGCCTGCGGATTCGCCGCCACAATACAGCTCGGCAATGTTCGCGCCGTTCAAATCCACCACCTGACAGTGCGCATTGATCCGCAACCCCATGCGCGTGTCGTGAATCACCGGCGTCGCCCAAGCAGCATAGAATGGCGGCTTGGCGATCTTGTAGCGAGGCGTCGGCTTGCCGAAATCTTCGTCAACGCCGGATTCCACAAACGCGTTGTACCGCGCCACCGTCCGCACCAGATTCTCCAGCGGCATCGGAACACGCTGGTATTGCATCGCAATCCGTTCCGCCAACGCCGCCACCGTATCGGCACGAAAGCAGAACCCATCCGCGTAATCGACATGCGGGGGCTCGAGCACCCATTCCTCGCGCTGCACCGCATCGGAGTCGAAAATCGCCCAAATCGGGCCGCCACCGTTGCGGCCGTCGCCAATCCCGGCCATCGCTGCATTCAGCCAGTTGTTCGGCCGGAACTTTGCGTTCTGAGCGTTCCGATAATCACCCTGGGTGTAGGGATTTATCGAGTTGTAATTGTTGGTCGTGAACCCTCGCCCGGTCTCGTCATAGAAACGTTGGCCCAGCATGTTCACCGTTATCACGTTCTGCCAATCGCGCACAGGCAGGCCGATCGCCCGTGCGCGATCGAACACTGTGCAGCCGGGATACCAGCGCAGGTTCTGATAACCGTACTGACAGCCGATCGCCGCTGGCTTGGTGACGCTGTAGCCGAATTCCCCCACCTGGTTGTACGTCCCCCATAACGAGGCGCCGATCGCCATCGCGGCCAGTTCGCCGCTGGCGTCCTGGTCGGACCAGGGCATACCCGACAGACCGCAGTACTCCTCGGTCAGGCGCGGATCGGCGATGCGGCGGAAATTCACGTTACCGGTGGACCCGCCGGTGCCGATTACCACCGCCCTGCGTGCGCGGATCGCCAACCGCGCGCCAGCATGCTCCGCGGCAATTCCCAGCACGTGGCCGGCATGCGGCGCCTCCCGGTAGATCGCCAGCATGCGGTGTCGTAGCAGGATCTCCACCCCGACCCGGCGCGCGGTGGCTTCCAGCGGACGCATGAGCCCGTTGCCGGAGGACCGCGTCGCTTGCTCTTCCGCCGCGGCCGGCCGGCCGGTCTGCACCATCGGCCAATGCGACACCGCGCAGTGCATCTCCCGCGGTGCTGAGTTGCCTACCGCGTTGCCGCCTTGCGCGTCAGGTGCCTTGTCTACAAACACCACGCCATGCGCGACCAGCCATTCGAATGTCTCGGCGCTGTGGTCGGCGAAGGCGCGGACGATCTCGTGGTCGTTGTAGCGGTAGTCGGGAAAACCGTTTGGTTCCACCACCGACCAGTCGGTGAGGTCACGGAACAGTACATCGGGGGAGTCCACGATGCCATATTTCTTCTGCGCGCTGGTTCCGCCCCCCAGAGGCACATTGCCGCCGCTGGTGATCGCGTGGCCGCCGATGTCGGCCTCTTGCTCCACCACGATCACCGACAGGCCGGCTTCTCGCGCGATGATCGCCGCTGTCATGCCGGTGGCGCCGGCGCCGATCACCACGACGTCCGCCGCGATGTCCCATTGGGCCGGCGGCGCCTGCAGCGCGGTCGCGATGGGGGTACGTGCGGCGTTGGGCCACAAGCGAGTACGTTCTTCCGTCATGTCGATTCCTGAACCGTGGCGGCATGGGCCGTTCCGACCACGCTCGGGAGACCGCGTCAACGCTGCGGGACGCCCGGGGTATGCGAGGGTGCGCGGTGTGCAGCCCTCGCCGGTAGCAACTGCGCGCTACGCCACCCTTGAGCGTTCAGTATCGGCGCACGGGCTGCTATCGGTCGTGTTACGCCCCCACAACAAATTGTGCAACATGTCCTCCAGCGGGGCGCTCCTGGAGGACGGCTCGAACCGCACGTGCAAGTGCCGATCGCTATCAGTGGCGACGACTTCGAATTGGGCCTGTATGCCCGGATGCCCGTCCCAGGTCATCCTGCCACGCTGACCCTGTTTGGCGCTGATCCCGTCAGCAGAAATTGCTGCGCCGCTCTCCGAAATGTCGACCGTCATCGCAGCAATGCCGCTTGGTCCGCCTTCGAATGAAATTGTGCAGGGCTGACTCACGGCGACGCGGGCACCCATTCGGCGATCCGCTTCCTTGCTTGCCGTATAGATCGTACGTACAACAGCACCACGCAGAGTCGTGATCTCGGCGGCGACCGCACCGGAGCCGGCACGCAGATGCGCCGCCTGAGCGCCTGCGCTATTTGCCTCTTGCGACACTGCGGCGATGCGGTTGGTCACCTCCTGCACGGCGGCGCTGCTCTCCGCCACGTTGCGGGCGATGTCCTGAGTTGCCGCAGTCTGCTGGTCGATCGCCTCCGCCACCGACGCGGCAACGCCCGCGACGTCGTCCAGCGTGTGGCCAATATCCTCAATGGCCGCTACCGTTCCGTTCGTTGCTCCCTGCAGGCCAGCGATCTGGCGTGTGATCTCCTCGGTGGCCTTGGCGGTCTGGGCCGCGAGCGTTTTCACCTCGCCGGCCACCACGGCAAAGCCTTTTCCCGCCTCGCCGGCGCGAGCCGCTTCGATCGTGGCATTCAGCGCGAGCAGGTTGGTCTGGGCGGCGATGCTCGCGATCATATTGGCCACGGAACCGATCCGCTCTGCCGCCTCGGACAGCGACCGAATCGTTTCCCGGGCACGGGCACCCTTTTCCGCGGCAGCCTGGGAAACCGAACTGGCGTGCTGCACTTGCTCGGACACCTGGCGGATCGAGGCCGCCAGTTCCTCGCTGGCCGCGGCAACGAGTTGCGCGTTCTTCAATGCTTGGTTGGCTGCTTCGGCCACGAGTTCGGCGTTGGCGCTCACCCGCTCCGCCGACTGGGCCATGGCATCGGCATCGCCCGCCATGGCGTCGGTACGTTCCGCGACCCGCTCTACCGCGGCACCTGCCTCCCGCTCGATGGTCAGCGCCATTTTTTCCACGGTCTCGCGCCGCATCGCGCCGGCCTTGCGTTCGAACTCTTTCGCTTCCCATACTTTGAATGCGAGATGGGCGCGCATCGCGCGCAGCATCGAGGCCATGCGCCGGAATTCGCGCGCCGCCGGCATCGCGATATCGGTCGTCACGTCGCCGTGGCTGATGTTCCGAAAATGGCCTTCGAATTTATCTACGCTGCGGCGTATCGTGCAAAGCAGGCCCCAGCCGAGCGCGAGGATCGAGGCGGTCCCGCCGCAGGCCACGATAGTGCCGAGGATCAGGCGCCTTCGAAGACTCGCTCCGGCATTCTGATAGGCTTGCTGGCCGAGGTCGATCTGCAGATTCGTCAATTTTCGGTTGCCATTGAAAACGGCCTGGAACAAGGGCGGCGCCTTGTTCTGGAACAGGCTATCGAGACCGGCCGAGTCGGCGCGCTGTGCCAGGGCAAGCGCCGGTTCGAGCGCATTGTGTAATAAAGCTGCGTAATCCGCCGCGAATTGCCGGGCCAGGGCCTGTTGCTCGGGTGTGAGTGCCGCATTCTGATAGGCGGTCCACAGGTCCGCGGCCTTGGCCAGATTGCCGCGCACCACCGGTTCGCGTTGCCGCAGCGCTTGCTCAGCCGAGGCGCCATGATCCAGCGACACAGCCACCTGTGCGATCAGGTTGCGATCGTCGCGGATGAGATCCACCAGGCTCCGCAGCTGATTCACCGCCACCAGGTCCTGTTCGTAGACATGGCGCAGCACGCCGTTCGAAGCCGCCATACCGGCGAAGCCGAGCCACCCCAGCCCGATCATCAGCAAGACCGCGGCAATGGCTGCACCGGCAAGGCGCCCGGCGACCGAATTCATCACGTCCGCGATGGTTGTTCGCCATCTTGTTCGCACCAAGGCCCCATCGCGCAGGCCAACGCCCTTCGCGGTACCCTCCCGGATGGCGGTATAGGCATGCTCCGCGGTCGCGACGTCCTTGCGGCTGGGCATGGAGCGCACGGATATGAACCCGGCGACCTCGCCGCCCTCAACGACCGGCGTAACGTTGGCGCGGACCCAATAGAAGTCCCCATTTTTCGCGCGATTCTTGACCAGGCCATCCCATGGCCGGCCGGCCTTGATGGTGGCCCACAGATTTGCGAACGCGGCCGCCGGCATCGACGGATGGCGTACGATGTTATGGGGCGAACCCACCAGCTCCTGCTCCGAGAAGCCGCTGACCTCCTGGAAGACCCGGTTGACGAAGGTGATCCGCCCGCCAAGGTCGGTACGCGATACCAACGGCTCTCCGTCGGGCACGATGATTTCGTTGGCCGTGATCGGTTCATTGTTGCGCATGAACGTGCCCCTGCCGTTGCGGATCGCGTCGATCCTTCGCGCCTGACATACTCATCAATTGATTGACGTTCGATGAACAGCGACCGGGCGGCGACGCGGGCGGAGGACGGTCTCTGCCGCCCCTCCAAGTCTCCGGACCGGTGTCAGCGGAAGCCCTCTTCCGTAAGCGGGTGCCCGCGGCGATATACGCGCGGTCGGAGGAGGCCAGAAGATGAAATCACGCCTGGTGGTCGCGGCGCTGCTGCCGCGGGATGTAGTCGCGCGTGCTCGCGACGAATTCGACGCGCTCGTGGTGGAAGGCAGCGACGACATGAGCGCACCCGAGACCGTGGACGCCGCCATACGTCACCGTGCGGACGCCATCTTGTTCACCAATACGTTGCCGCTGTCGGCCGAGGTGATCGTGACCCTGCCTCCCAGCGTGCGGGTCGGCGCGACCAGCAGCGTCGGCTACGACCATATTGACGTGGCGGCGGCCAAGGCACGCGGCCTGGTCGTGACCAACACGCCCGGCGTTCTGACGGAATGTACCGCGGATTTCGCATTCATGATGCTGCTGGCCGCGGCACGGCGCGCTTCGGAATACGACCGGATCATGCGGAACGGCTGGGGGTTCCGCATCGGCCAGGGAGATTTGCTGGGCATGCGGGTGACGGGGAAGACGCTCGGAATTCTGGGTATGGGGCGGATCGGGCGGGCGATGGCGCAGCGGGCGCGCGGATTTGACATGCGGGTTGTGTACCACGCGCGCAACCGTTTGCCGACGGAGCTGGAGCGGGGGGGGGAGTATTTCGCGGAGTTTCATGCGATGCTGCCGGTCTGCGACTTCCTGTCGCTGCATGCGCCGGCTACGCCGGCCACCGAGAAAATTATCAACGCACAGGCGCTGTCACTGCTGCCGCGCGGTGCGGTTCTGGTGAATGTCTCGCGCGGTGGCTTGGTGGATGAGGACGCACTGATCGAGGCACTGACCTCAGGGCATTTGTTTGCGGCGGGCCTGGACGTGTTCCGGGCCGAGCCGAATTATGACCAGCGGTTTGCTGCGTTGGAGAATGTGATTCTGGCGCCGCATGTTGGCAGTGCGTCTGTGGAAACACGCAACGCGATGGGGTTTCGTGCGCTCGACAACATTGCGGCGGTTTTGGACGGGCGGGAGGCGATTGATCCGCTATGGCGGTAAAGAAACCTCTCCCATGCGGCGCTGTTTGCGCCGTATGGGAGAGGTCGAGACGCGCAGGTGTCGTCGGTTAGGGCTAACAAACGGGCTATCTCCGTGGCCCTTGTGCTTTCTCCGTGCTAATTACTAATTTATCATCAGGCATTCGGTGTGAACGATTGGAACACCCTCTCTGCGATGGTTCGCAGAAAGCCCAGTCCAGGTCCTGCGAATATTCCCCCAACGCCGGTCGCGGGAGGTACCCCGGTGCTTTCATTCTCAACGGGGTTTGCGACCACCATGCGCGGCGCGCTGCTTTCTGCCGATCAGCGAAAGCATGAATATGCCAGGTGTGCGGTGATTTCCGATAGGCGGCACTACGCCGCCAGCGCCCAGCGTTGACCGAGTTCCGCCAGCAATCCGGGGATCTGATGTGCCGGCAGCGGCGGGCTGAAAAAATAGCCTTGCACTTCGGTGCATCCATTGGTGACCAGTTGCTCCAGCTGCGCGCTCGTCTCCACCCCCTCGGCCAGCGTGGTAATGCGCAGGCTGGCCCCCAGGGCCGCGACCGCCCGGATGATCGCGCCGCTCTCCTGGCCGTCGGCGAGATTGCGCACGAACGACTGGTCGATCTTGATTTTGTCGAAGGGATAGTTGCGCAGGTAGCTGAGCGACGAGTAGCCGGTGCCGAAATCGTCCATCGCGATGCGCACGCCCAACGCCCGCAGCGCATGCAAGGTCCGCAGCGTGCGGTCTCCGTCGCGCAGCAATACGCTTTCGGTGACCTCCAGCTCCAGCCGGCCGGGCGGCAGCCCGGAAGCCGCCAATGCCTGCTGTACTGTCTCCACCAGCTGTCCGGCAAGGAATTGCACCGCTGAGACGTTGACCGCCACCAGTGGTGCATCGCGATTCCCCACCAGCGCGTCCCATCCGGCCGCCTCGGCGCAGGCGGTGCGCAGCACCCATTCGCCGAGGGGGACGATGAGCCCGATCTCCTCGGCCAGGCCGATGAAATCCGCCGGCGGCACAAGGCCGCGGGTCGGATGATGCCACCGCAGCAGTGCCTCGAAGCCGGTTACCGTGCGGTCGCTGAGGCTGACCAGCGGTTGATAGTGCAGATCGAACTCTCCCTCCTCCAGCGCCCGCCGCAGGTCCAGCTCCAGCTTGCGGCGCCCCTGCGCCAGCGCATCCATGTCTGGATCGAAGAAGCGCAGGTCGCCGCGCCCGTCCTCCTTGGCGCGGTACAGCGCGAGGTCCGCATTGCGCATCAACGTGTCCGCATCCGTGGTCCCACTGGCGCCATCGCTCAGTGCGATGCCGATCGAGACGCCGATGATCACGCTGTGGTCTTCGATCGAGTAGGGTTGGCCTACCGCATCGATCAGCCGGCCGGCGAGAATCTGTGCCCCGGCGGGCTGGTTCACCCCCGACTGGATCACGGCGAATTCGTCGCCTCCAAGCCGCGCCACCACATCCGTCTCGCGCACTTCCTGGCTCAGCCGGCTCGCCACTTCGCGCAAGAGCAAGTCGCCGACCGGATGGCCCAGCGTGTCGTTCACGTCCTTGAAGCGGTCCAGGTCGAGATACAACAGTGCAAAGCCTTCGCCGCGCCTGGCGCGCTGCAGGGCATGCTCTGCCTCCTGGCGGAATGCCAGGCGATTGCTCAGCCCGGTCAGCACATCGTGGCACGCCAAGTGGTTCACCCGCTGACCCTCGCGCCGCAGGTTGTCGGTGGTCTCACGCAGCCGGCAGGTAAGTGCCTCCAGCCGGATCGCCCGGCGCAACGACACCAGCAGATAGGCGGCGCTCATCAGCGTCATCACCAAGCCAATGGCCAGGGTCCCGCCGGCGTTCCAGGTGAAAATGCCGGCATCCAGGCCGTGTTCCGGCGCGAAGATGGCGCCCCAGTGCTGCCCGTCGATGTCGAGTGAGCCGATCCAATGCGGACCCGCCAGCAATGCCGCCTCGCTCGGTGCGGCCTCCGCCGCTGCACCCGATGCATGCCAGTAGATCAAACGGCTGCCGAACGGCCGGGTGGGATCAAAGAAATAAATGTTGGTCCCGGTGAGGTGCATGCGATCTGCCAGCACATTCTCGATCATCTGGCCGGTCTCGAACACGTCCAACACCACACCAAGCAGCTTTGGCTTTGCCGTACCGGCTTGCGCAGCGCGTTCGAACACCGGCACGAAACTCATGAATCCCTTCTGATGGCGGTTCTGGTTGACCAGCGTCAGAGGTGGCGTCGCGGCTGCCATGCCGCTGGTGATCGCCCTTTCGATCGCGGTGCGGCGCAGCCGTTCCGAGCCGAGGTCGAACCCCTGCACCACCGTGTTCGGCGCCGATGGGTCCGAATAGATGATCGGGAAATATTCGTCGCGTTCCTGCGCGCGTACCAGCCGGCCGTTGGACGCCCGCTCGGTGATTTGAAACCCGGGGAAGCCGTTCTCCTGCATGTGGCGCTCGAACGCCGCACGTTCGGCGCGCGTGACCCGCGGCGCCCACCCGGTATCGCGCAAACCCACTAGCCGGTTGCGCAATCCGGTCGAGAATTGTTCGTAAGCGCCGGCGCTGATCGGATATTCGGCGGTCTCGAGATAGGTTTTCAGCGTGTACAGCACGTCTGTCGCATGGGACAGGTGAACGTTCAGCGCTTGCTCCTCACGCCGCGCGCGGTTTTCGAAATCCACTGCCGCAAGCTCGGTGTCCCAGTGCGCCACGGCCATGGCGGCACCGATCGAGGCCAGCACGCCGATCAGTGCCGTCAGGATCACGCCAATATAGCGCGCGGCCCAGGCGCGGCCGGGCAGGGCCGGTGCTGATGGCTCACCGGCGGGACGTTCGCCAGCGATCGAGTCATTGCCTGCGTAGGCCACGTTGCCCACTCCACTGGCGGCACCTCGCCGCACTCCAGAAACGGGCAAGCCGTGCCGTTCGCCGGAACGGTGCGCACGGTGGCCGGATTTGGTGCCGCCATCATTGGCATGGGGCGGTTAATTCGCGGTAAAAGAGCGGCCTGGCATGGTGCGGAGACCATTGGGCGTTCGGTTCCCTTGGCGGCTGCGCCCAGCACTGCGCTGACCCATTGCCTCTGGCCATTTCGTGGAACCCGACGAAACCGGCGCGAATGCCATCGTATGGGTGTCCGAATAGTTTCGGCTGATTTGATCCAGGTCAATGAACGGCTTTCGTAGAGACGGTCTTTTGTTGGCAATTATGGCCTTCGAGGCTGTCATGAGTACCGGGGATAATTATCGGCAGTACACCAATGGCGAGCCTGATCCCGCCGGGGGCCTCTGCGTTGCGATCCGATTGCTCGCTGAGACAACGGAAAATCCTTGTGTGCTGATTGGTGCCTTGATCGAGGGAGCAGTGTACACCGCCTATCGGTCTGTTCCGTATAAAGAACAATCGGCCTCGGCGGCGGCGATGCTCCGGTTGCTGATCGAACGGATCGACGCGTATGGGCTTGCTCGGTCGCCTGAAGGCACCGGGAGCGGCGGCCGTAGCGGCCTGTGACCATTGCCGGGGCTTCGCAGCAATACGGGGCTGGGGCTGTTCGAGCGCGCGTCAGAGATTTCTTCCGCCCTGACAACAAAGAAAGGCCTCGCCTTCCCCTTGCGGGAGGGGCAGGGGGGCTCGCAACGTCCGATGTCAACCCATCCCCCTGACCTTGGTCCGCTTCGCGGCCCAAACCCACAAGGGGAGGGGGGACCCTTTCATTCAGTTGCGGGTTGACCGCCGGACCGGTGGTCAATCCGCAATGACAGGAGACGCGGCGGGCTGTGCCGCGTTTCAGGGGTTCTGGGTATGGGCATTGGCGGAGCCGGCAGCCATAAGCGTCGGCACCGCGTCAAACCTGGCTGCTTGCTCCAACGCTGCTGCCACTGCGAAAACCGTCTCCTCATCAAACGGTTTGCCCATGACCTGAAGGCCGATCGGCAAGCCATTTGCATCCAGGCCCGCGGGCAGCGACATCGCGGGAATACCCGCCAGATCGGCCGGACCGGTGAACTCGTCGTTCAAATACATCTGCACCGGGTCGTCCATCTTCTCGCCCTGTGCGAAGGGGGCCGACGGTGCAGTGGGCGTCAGCAGCGCGTCCACATGGGTGAAGGCATCGGTGAAGTCCTTCAAAATCAGGGATCGCACTTTTTGCGCACGCAGGTAATAGGCATCGTAATAGCCTGCTGAGAGAACGTAGGTGCCGACCAGGATGCGGCGGCGTACTTCCGGGCCGAAGCCGGTTGCCCTGGTGCGTTCGTAGAGATCGCGCAGGTCGCTGCCGTCCGATCGCAGGCCGAATCGCACGCCGTCGTAGCGCGCCAGATTTGAAGACGCTTCGGCGGGCGCAATGATGTAGTAGGCCGGGAGTGCGTATTTCCGGTGCGGCGTGGAGACGTCGACGATTTCGGCGCCTGCCTCGCGCAGCCAGGCAAGGCCCTGCTGCCAGACGGTCTCGATCTCCTCCGGCATGCCGTCCACACGGTACTCGCGCGGCACGCCGATGCGCAGGCCCTTTACCCCTCGCCCGCAGGCCGCGACAAAGTCGGGCACCGGCACGTCGGCACTGGTGGAATCCTTCGGATCGTGCCCGGCCATCGAGCCGAGCAGGATCGCGCAATCCCCCACGGTGCGGGCGAAGGGGCCCGGATGGTCCAGCGAGGACGCAAACGCCACCACGCCCCAACGCGAGCACCGGCCGTAAGTCGGCTTGATGCCGACGATGCCGCAGAACGATGCCGGCTGGCGGATCGAACCGCCGGTGTCGGTGCCGGTGCCGCCCATCGCCAGCCGCGCCGCAACTGCTGCGGCGGACCCGCCGGAGGAGCCGCCCGGCACCAGCACGGCCTCGGCGTCCTGCCGGCGCTTCCAGGGGTTCTCCACGGGGCCGAAGGCCGAAGTCATGTTGGACGAGCCCATGGCGAACTCGTCCATGTTGGTCTTGCCCAGGAAGATTGCGCCATCGCGCAGCAGGTTGGCGGTGACGGTGCTTTCATAGCGCGGCACGAAGGGGCGCAGGATGTTGCTGCCGGCGGTTGTGCGCACGCCCTCGGTGCAGAACAGATCCTTGATGGCGAGGGGGATGCCGGTCAGCGCGCGGGTGTCGCCGCGGGCCAGGGCGGCATCGGCCGCCCGCGCCTGGTCCATCGCCAGGGCGTGGCTGACCGTGATGTAGGCGTTCAGGCGCGGGTTCAGGGCCTCGATCGCGTGCAGATGCGCGAGGGTCAGTTCCTCGGCGCTGAAGTCGCGGGCGCGCAGCCCGGCACGGGCTTGCGCGATGGTCAGGCCGGTCAGGGTCATTCCACGACCTTTGGCACCGCAAACAAGGAACCGGCGCGGTCGGGGGCGTTGGCCATGATCTTTTCCGGGTAGCCGCCGTCGGTGACCACGTCCTCGCGCATCTTCAGCGCCATGTGCGCGGCACCGGTCAGCGGCTCGACGCCTTCGATGTTCACCTCGTTCAATTGCTCGATCCAGCCCAGGATGCCGTTCAGTTCGTTTTGGAGGCGGGGGATTTCGTCCTCCTCCACGCGGATGCGGGCGAGCGTCGCGATGCGGCGGACAGTGGCGTGATCGAGCGCCATGGGAACGATGGACCTTTGTTGGGGAATTGCGCGCCCGGGACCATACCGGCGGGGCCGCGCTGGTTCAACGGCGCGACCGCTTTGCCCCCGGCTCTTCCCCCGGCATAACCCGCCGATGCCCTTGTTCGATTTGCCTGCGCTACGCGACCGGTTGGGCCGCCATCAGCGGCTGATCGGGGTCGATCCGGGCCAGCGCACGATCGGGCTGGCGCTCTCGGACGTGTTGCTGACGCTCGCCTCGCCCTACGGCAGCCTGCGACGGGGCAAGTTGCGTGATAACGCCGGCGAGATCGCCGCGCTGGCCGCAAAAGAGGGCGCCGGCGGGCTGGTGGTGGGGTGGCCGTTGTCGATGGACGGCTCGGTGGGGCCGGCGGCCCAGGCGGCGCGGGACTGGGCGCTGGCGCTGTCGGAGGCCACCGGCCTGCCCTGTGCGCTGTGGGACGAGCGGCTGTCCAGCGCGGCGGCGAACCGGTTCCTGATCCGGGAGGCGGATGTCAGCCGCAAACGGCGGGCGGCAGCGGTGGACCGCATGGCGGCTGCCTGGATGCTGCAAAGCGCGCTCGATACGCTGCGGTGAGGCGTTGGCTCCGCGCGCAGGCGTGAACCAATGCAGGGCGGCGCGTCACCAGATACTCCGGCATGCCCACCTTGCCCGCGATTGCCGCCGCCGCCGTGATTGGCTCGATCGGCGTCAACACGCATATCGATTTCAACGCCTATGGCTATCAGAACCGGGGCCTGGTGGCGCAGGCGATCAACTACCTGGGCGTGAAGAACCTGCGCGACAGCGCGGCCAACCCGTCCGATGTCGAGACCTGGCCGCAGGTGGCGCGGGCAACGGGCGCCAAATTCGACGATTTCATCGGCGAGACGTCACCGGCCGGTATGGCGGCGCAATTGGCGCTGATGCCGCGGCTGGCCCAGGAAGGCGTGTTGAACGCGGTCGAGGGCGGGAATGAGGAGGACGATGCTTATGCGAGGTCGCAAGGCAACAGCCTGCCGTTCACGGCACGGTTCCAGCAGCGGGTCGATGCGATGGGGCGATCGCTCGGGCTGCCGGTAATCAACATGAGTTTTGGCAGTGGCTGGACGGCGGCGAACGACTGGCATGGCGATTACGATAAGGTAGGCAACCTGTCGGCTTACGCGAGCTATGCCAATGCGCATGCTTATCCGATGGCAGGACAGACGACGGGCGCGACAATCCGGCGGCTGAATGATGATGCGCGCCTGGCTGCCGCGAGCCGTCCGGTAATGACCACGGAAATCGGCTGGAATACCGGCGGCGAAGGTCCGGCGGTGCGGGGCGTGGTACAGGCGGTGCTGGACGCTATCAAGGACGGCGACGCCGGCGTGTATTTCTATGCCTTGTTCGATGACATGTCGGGCAAGTACGGGTTGATGAATTCGGACGGATCGCCTCGTCCGGCGGGAGCAGCGCTGCACAATTTCACGACGTTACTGGCTGATGGCGGCGGCAGGTTCACACCAGGTTCGCTCGGCTATAGCCTGGGCGGTCGTGTCGGCGGCGACGAGACACTGCTGATGCAGAAGTCGGATGGCAGCTTCTGGCTGGCGCTTTGGAACGAAAGCGCGGATCGCCATCGGGTGGTGGTGAACCTGGGAGAGGTAGCGTCGCGGATCGCGGTGTTCGATCCGGTGAGAGGTACGTCCGCAGTCGCGAGCAATGGCGAAGCAAAACACGTGACGGTGGAACTGGGGAACGATCCTCTGCTGATCGAGGTTGTGTCCGGCGCCGCCGGTGGCACGACCGATACGGTTCGTTAGTGGACGGAATGCCAGTCGCGGGTTGCGGTGCTGCCTGGTTTCGACACGGGACGGGAAGGACAATCCGGAAGGCGTTCATATTTCTTATTATGGAATCTGTTGGCGATGCTGCTTGCCGCAAGTCTATCACCATTACGAATGCGTGCATCCGCGGTTGAAAATTCTTGTCTGCGGCGCGCGGGGCGCCGGTCGCGGATGCTGCCAAGCGTCGCGAGAAAGCGCCGAATTCGTTGACTTCACGAGATCATAGCGGCCAAAGATTGTGGCCCGATAACCACGCCAACGTGCAAGTGCAACACGTCTGTCGATTCCTAAGAAACTAGTCTCAGCCATGCGACTTGCCCACATCCGCCAACCGACAACGTGGCAACCAAGTCTCACGCAGGGGTGTATCCCGACGCAGGATGTTGGTAGAGCCGCGCCGCGCTGACCGCTGACGCCAGCGCCTCACCGGCCTTGCCGCCGAATCGTCCCCACATGCGGACGCCACCCAGGCGTCCCGCCACGAAGCAACGTGCCGTTAAGAAACGATCCGCGGGCGCCCTGCCCTCGGGAGGCGGCCGATGGCCGGCCTGCTTTGGTCCTTGTCAGTAACGAGCTGCGGCGCAATCCGCGGCGGGAAACGTCACCTCGTACGGGAGCCAACCGCCTATGTCGGAAACCACGGCAATTGCCGCGTCCAGCGTTGTCGATTCGATCGGCATCAATACCCATATCGATTTCGATTCCTATGGCTATCAGAATCTCCCGGCCGTGGAGGAGGCAATAAATTACCTGGGAGTCAAAAACATCCGCGATAGTGCCGAGAACCCTTCGGACGTGCAGTCCTGGCTGCAGGTCTCGCAGGCGACCGGCGCCAGGTTCGACGATTTCATCGGCGAGACATCGCCTTCCGATATGCAGACTCAGCTTGCGCTGATGCCGCAGCTCGCGGCGGAGGGCGTGCTGAACTACATCGAAGGCGGCAATGAGGAGGACGATTCCTACGCCGCCTCGCAGGGCAACAACCTGCAGACCGCGGCGCAGTTCCAACAGCAGGTCTTTGCCATGGGCCAGCAGCTCGGGCTGCCGGTGATCAACATGAGCTTCGGCGCCGGCTGGACCGGCGCGAATGACTGGCAGGGCGACTATGGCACGGTGGGCGATCTGTCCGCCTATACCAACTTCGCCAACGCCCATACCTATCCGAACGCGGGCACATCCGTGGACTCAACAATCCAGCAGCTCAACGGCGACGCGTTGCTGGCGGCTGGCAACCGGCCAGTGATAACGACCGAGATCGGCTGGGATACCGGCGGCCAGGGAGCCGCGGTGCAGGGGGTGGTGGAGGCGGCGCTGGACGGCATCAAGGATGGTGATGCCGGCATGTATTTCTACGCTTTGTTCAACGACGGGTCCGGCAATTACGGGCTGATGAATTCGGATGGCTCGCCGACGCCCGCCGGCACCGCACTGCATGACCTGACCACCTTGCTCGCCGACGATGGCGGCAGCTTCACACCGGGGTCGCTGGACTACAGTCTGAACGGCAATGTCTCGAGCGATAACACGCTGCTGATGGCAAAGTCCGACGGCAGCTATTGGCTGGCGTTGTGGGACGAAAGTGCGGGTGCACATAACGTGACGGTGAACCTGGGGTCGGACGCGTCGCAGATTCAGGTGTTCGATCCGGTGACTGGCACGTCCGCCATCCAGAGCGCCAGCAACGCCAACAGCATGACGGTGGACCTGGGGGGCGATCCGCTGCTGGTCGAGGTCGTGCCTTCGGGGAGTAGCAGCGCCGCGGCCACGGCCGCCGCAGGCTCGAGCAATGCCGGGGCCGCGACGTCGTCGGACAATTCGAGCGATACGACCACGCCAGCCGCCACGTCCTCCAGCAATGCGGCTGGCGGGGCGCAGGATTCCAGCGCTACCGCCACGACTGCGCCGGCCATCACCATTGCATCCGGCGATACAAACCCGGTGGAGAACGTCAGCAACACCACGATCGGGGCGACGGCGGGCGATCACCTGATCTTCATAGGCGGCACCGGCGATACGCTGACGGCGACAGGCGGCAACGAGACGGTGCAGGCGTTCCAAGGGAGCAACACGATCGCCACCGGTAGCGGCGATGACGCGGTGTATTTCGCTGGCTCGAATAACGTGGTGGATGCCGGGGGCGGATCCAACACGCTGTACGACAGCGGCAGCAACAATACGATCATGCTGCCTGCGGCGACGCAGGGCAGCGACACGATCTATGGCTACCTGATGACCAACGGTGACACGTTCGACATGAGCAAGCTGCTGGCCGGCACAAGCTGGAACGGCGACGTTTCCACGATCGGCGATTTCGTCTCGCTGACGGATGCGAATAATAACGCGGTGATCAGTGTCGATCCCAGCGGCACGCAAGGCGGCAGCAGCTATACGGTTGCGACGCTGGAGAGCACTGGGCCGGTCACGCTCGGCACGCTGCTGGCGCATGCGATCACGTGACGATGGCGGGTTTCCTTCTCCCGGTTTCGGGAGGGGGAAATGTTCGGCGCGTGCTGCCTGCCCGTTATCCATGGCCAGGCCGGGGCTCATGTGTTGAACCGCCCGTTCCGCAGCGCCGGTTCGCCCGGCCATTGCCCCGCCGGTGCCGGCGCGGGGTCATGCTGCTGGTCCCGACCGCTCAACGCCGCGGCCCGCGTGTCGGCCAGCGTCATGCAATCGGGCCAGCGCGTGGCGCCGGGCGGCAATTTCCGTTGCACCGCCGCGTCGGTTGCGGCAAGTGAACGCCGCCGTTGGCCAACCGGACCGTCGCCATCTCGGACAACGCGACCGATCAGGCGGTGCCGGCCACGCAGCGGCGGGAGGAACCGACATGCTGGCATGGCTCTCCGGCTTGTGGCTGACCCAGGGCTATCTGCCGCACGGCATCTGTCTCGCGTGGCAGCCGTGGCTGATCTGGCTCGAGCTCATGTCCAATGCATTGATCGCAATTTCGTATTATTCGATTCCCGCTGCCCTGGCGTACTTCGCGATCCAGCGGCGCGACTTGCCATTCCGGTCCGTCTTCGTATTGTTCATCCTGTTCATACTCGCTTGTGGGACAACCCATGCGGTAAGCGCCATCACGCTGTGGGATCCGATCTACCGGCTTGATGCCTCCGTCGAGGCGTTGACTGCGCTGGTATCCGTACCAACCGCGATCACCTTGTGGCTGTTGCTGCCAGCGGCTCTGGCGATGCCAAGCCATGCACAGCTCGCTGCGCTCAATCGCAGCCTGTCCCATGAGATTGAAGAACGCCGGCGCATCGAGCAATCGGTGCGCGACATGAATGTCGTGCTGGATCAGCGGGTGCAGGCGAGGACAGCGCTGCTGCAATCGATCCTCGATACCGTACCCGATGCCATGGTGGTGGTCGATGCGCAGGGCCTGATCGAATCATTCAGCGCGGCGGCGGAGCAATTGTTCGGTTTCACCGCCGAAGACATGCGCGGCTGCAGCATTGCGCTGCTGATCCCGCAGCTGGGATCCGCCAGCCTCGACGCGCAATTCGACGAGTTCCTGGTGCGCAATGGGAACAGTACGCAGTCTAACGCGCGTGCCGCGATGGGAAAGCGGAAAGACGCAAGCACGTTCCCGATGGAGCTGTTAGTCGGCGCGGTGCGGCATGGCGAGCAACATCTGTTCACCTGCTTCGTCCGCGATCTCACCGAACGCCAGGAGGCGGAGCGCCGCATGCAGGAACTGCAGGCGGAACTCGCGCATGTGTCGCGGCTGACCGAGATGGGGCAGCTGGCATCCGGTATTGCCCACGAGCTGAACCAGCCGCTGAGCGCCACAGCGAATTATCTCAGCGCGACAAGGCGGCTGCTGGAGCGAGGCGATGCTTCCGCATTGCACGCCGTCAAGGAGGCGATCGATCGCGCGACGGCACAGGTGCAGCGGACCGGCGATATCATTCAGCGGCTGCGTGGCTTCGTGAAGAAATCCGAACCGGAACGCAAGCCGGAGGATGTCGTTGGTCTGGTGGAAGAAGCCAGCTCGCTGGCTCTGATCGGCGGCAGAGACCGGGGCGTCGCGGTGGATTTGCGACCAGCGCCGGCGCTGCCGCCGGTGCTGGTGGACAGAGTTCAGATCCAGCAGGTGGTGGTGAATATCCTGCGCAACGCCGTCGAGGCGATGGAGGCGGGCCCGCGCCGCGAGATCACCATCGATGTTACCCCCGCCTCCGATGGGCTGGTGGAGATTGGTGTCGCCGACACCGGACACGGCATTGCACAGAATATTGCGCAACGATTGTTCCAGCCGTTCAATACGAGCAAGGCGCACGGCATGGGCGTTGGGTTGTCGCTCTGCCGTTCGATCATCGAGGCGCATGGCGGGCGGCTTTGGGCCGAGCCGAATCCTGACGGCGGCACGATCTTCCGGTTCACTGTCCCGGTGGCGGCGTGACCTGACGGAGCCGCGGGAAGCGCGCGGCTTTGCGGCGAGCGGAATGCGCATCAAGCCGCGGCGGTTTCTGCTGCTGCCTGGGTTTCCGAGCGCCGGCGCAGCAGCCGCAGCACGGCAAGCGCACCGGTGGCGGCGACCAGCGTCGGCACCGCAGCGATCAGGAACAATTGCGACGGGGTCCAATGCATGGCCAGCAGCAGGCCGGCGATCGCCGGGGACAGCACGGCGCCGCAGCGGCCGACACCAAAGCCCCAGCCAACGCCGGTGCCGCGCATGCTGGGCGGATAGACGTTGGCGCAACTTGCATTCAGCACGCTCTGCGCACCGATCAGGAAGATCCCTACCGCGAGCACGGCGCACATCAGGAAAGCGAACTCGCTCCCGCCGCTGCCCAACACCACCATTGCGACGGCGGCCAGCGCATATAGCAGGCCGGTGGCGAGAAACGGCGGCACGCGCACGACGATCGGAGCAACGAGCAAGGTGCCGATGATGCCGCCGAACTGCAGCGAGGCGGAGATCACCACCACCTCCTTGCCTGACAGGCCGCGGCCGGACAGCAAAGTCGGCAGCCATGAATTGAAGAAGAACAGCGCGATGCCGGCGCCGAAGAATGTCACCCACAGCATGATGGTGATGGGGGCGCGGGCATCCTCGAAGAGTTGGGCGGGTTGGAAGCCAGGCTTGTTCTCATAGGCGACAGTGAACCGGGTTTCATGGGAGACGTCGTGTGTGGGATCGATGCGGGCAAGCGTGGCGCGGATATGCGCTACCGGCGCGTTGTGCATGACCTGGAAGACCAGGGTCTCCGGCAGGCAGGCAACGAACAAGGGAGCGAGCAGGATTGGCAACGCGCCGCCGAGATAGAAGACGGTGCGCCAGCCGAAGATGGAGAGGAAGCCGTAGGAATAGCCGGCCACGACGGAGCCCAGCGCGATGCTGATATACATGATCATGGTGACCGTCGTACGCACGTGCCGCGGCATGAAGTCGCTGGCGATGGCAATGGAGATGGGGGTTGCACCGCCCAGCAGAAGGCCGGCGAAAAAGCGGAGGGCCACCAATACGCGGACTGATGGCGCGAACGCCGCGGCGAAGGAGAACACGCCGAAGCCGATCCCGCACAGGATGAAGGTGTGCCTGGCACCCAACCGGTCGGCGACCAGGCCGAAGGCGAGCGCGCCGATCGTGAGGCCGAACAATCCGGCGGAGAATACCGGCGCGATCATGGCGCGGGTGATGCCGAAGAGGTGGATGAATTGCGGTGCGGCGTAGCTGATGGCGGTGAGGTCGTAGCCGTCCAGGAACACCATCAGGCCGCACAGGATGGCGATCCAGAGATGGAAGGCGTTGAAACGGGCGTTGTCGATGACGTCCGAAACGTTGGTTGGCATCGTTTGTCTCTCCCGGAGTCGCAGCGGCGGGGCTGCGGCCTGTGGCGGGGGTGGCATGGGCCGGAGAGGAGATCAAGCGGCGGCGGCGTGCCTGTTCGTTGTTGCCGGGAGTGAGGCGGGGAAGTGGTCTTTGAACTGTCGAGCCGGGATAGAGCGGCCTGTCACGAGCGAGATTGCTTCGTCGCTTTGCGCCTCGCAATGACATGAGAGGCGCGATGACATAAAGGGCGCGATGACTTTATTATAAATGCACGATGAAGCGAAAGGCGCGATGACTTGAAAAGCTAAAGCGCCAGCAGCCGGTCCAGCAGCGCCGGATCGTCGCGCAATTCCGCTGCGCCACCGGAATGGCGCACCGTCCCCTTTTCCAGCACGTAAACCCGATCGGCCAGCGACAATGAAAACGCGACCCCTTGCTCTGCCAGCAAAATCGTCAGCCCTTCTGCCTTCAGTTCGGCGATCTTCTGCCGCAGCATCTCGACGATGAGCGGTGCCAGGCCCTCGGACGGCTCGTCCAACAGCAGCAGTTCCGGGTTTCCCACCAAGGCGCGACCGATCGTCAGCATCTGTTGCTCGCCGCCGGACAGATAGCCGCCGCGCTGGTTGCGGCGTTCCGATAACACGGGGAACAGATCGTAGACGCGGTCCACCGTCCATCGTCCGGGGCGGCGCGCGGCGCGCGCGGCGACGTCGAGGTTCTCCCACACCGTCAGCTCGGCAAAGATGCGGCGATCTTCCGGCACAAACCCGATGCCGGCGCGCGCGATGCGGAACGGCGGCCATCCCGCCACATCCTTTCCGCGCCATACCACATGCCCGGATCGCGGCGGCGTGAGCCCCATGATCGAGCGCATCGTCGTGGATTTTCCGACGCCGTTGCGCCCGAGCAAGCAGACGCATTCGCCTTCGGCCACATCGAGCGAAATGCCGAACAACACCTGGCTGAGGCCATAGGCGGTATGGATGTTGTCCACCGTGAGCAGTGACGTCACGCATGCTCTCCCAGGTAGACGCGGCGCACTTCGGGATTGGCGCGCACTTCGTCCGGCGGGCCTTCGGCGAGTTTGCGGCCCTGGTAGAGCACGGCGATCTTCTGCGCGATGCCGAACACCACGGCCATATCATGCTCTGTGAACAGCAGCGTGAGGCCGCGTTCCAACGCGATGCGGCGCAGCAGCGCGATGGTGTCGTGCGTCTCGCCAGCCGACATGCCGGCGGTGGGTTCGTCCAGCAGCAGGACCTTCGGATCGGATGCCAGAGCGATGCCAAGTTCGAGCTGCTTTTGGTTGCCATAGGCCAGCGTGCCGGCGGTCTCGCCTGCCACGGCGCCCAGGCCGATCGACGCCAGCAGCGCCTCGGCATCGTCGCGGAACAGCGTTTCGGAATGAGACCAGAAGTCCCGGCCGTGGCCGCGATGGGCCATCAGCGCCGCTTGCACGTTCTGCAAGACCGTGAGGCGGGGAAAGATATTCGTCAGCTGGAAGGACCGGCCCATGCCCAGGCCGCAAATGCGATAGGGCGGCAGCCCTGTCACATCCCGCCCATCCAGCACCACGCGCCCGGTATCGGCACGCAGATGGCCGGTAATGAGGTTGAAGAAGGTAGACTTGCCGGCGCCGTTTGGCCCGATCACCGCGGCGATCTGTTGGCTTTCCACCGTCAGGCTGACGTCATTCACCGCGACGAAGCCCGCGAACGATTTGCGCAAGTGAGTGATTTCAAGCATCACGCGCCACCAGACGCGACCGCCGCCGCTGCACGGCAACCCACGCGCGGTTGAATCCGCCCACCACGCCACCCGGTAACGCGAACAACAGCACCAGCAGGATCGAGCCCAGCACGAACGGCCAGTATTGCGTATAGTTGGTGATCTCCTGGTTCAGCCAGTCCAGCACCAGCGCACCAACCGGCGGTCCCCAGAAGAAGTTCATCCCGCCGAGGATAGTCATGATCATCACCTGCGCCGACTGCGTCCAGAACACGTAGTCGGGGAACACGCCGCGGGTGTAAATGCCGTACAGCGCGCCGGCGAATCCCGCGAAGCCGCCGGCGACGACGAACACGGTCAGTTCGTAGGCGCGGACGTTGAGGCCGATGAAGGCGGCGCGTTCGCGGTTGTCGCGGATCGCGGTCAGCATGCGGCCGAACGGCGAGCGTGTGATCTGCGCCATGGCCGCAGTGCAGATTGCCGCGAGCGTCAGGGTCAGGATGTAGAAGCGGCCGTTCTCGGTCAGGCCGTCGAGGCCGGGGATGGCCGCCATCCAGTGCATGTCCGGGAAGGGCACATCGGCGATGCCCTGGTCGCCGCCGGTCACGGCGTCCCATTTGAAGCAGATCGCCCACACGATCTGCGAAAATGCCAACGTCAGCATGGCGAAGTAGATTTTTGTGAGGCGTACGCAGAAGTAGCCGAAGACCAGCGAGAACAGTGCCGCGGCCAGGCCGGCTGCCGGGAAGGCGATGACGAACGACACGCCGTAGGTCTTCATCAGGATGCCGCAGACATAGGCGCCGACACCGAAATACGCGACGTGGCCGAACGACACCAATCCCGTCGTGCCCAGCAGCAGGTTGAGGCTGACGGCGAACAACGCGTCGATGATGATCTGGGTGGCGAGGAACGTGTCGTAGCGGCTGCCGATCCACGGCATCGGCAACAGCAGCAGGAACACGATCAGCGTCCACGGCACGCGGCGCGGGCTTGCATTTCGGGACCGGACCATGGGACGGCTGAGCGGCAGGCTCATCGGATTGGCCGTCCCATCAGGCCCCAGGGTCGCACGATCAGCACCACTGCCATCAGCGCAAACACCGCGAATACTGAGAACTGTGGAAATGCCAGGATGCCGAAGGACAGCGTCTGGCCGTAGATCATTGCGCCCCAGAATGTGCCCCAGAACGATCCCAGGCCGCCGATCACCACCACGATGAAGGCATCGACGATGATCTGTACGTCCATGCCCGGCACCACACTTTCAATGGGGGTGATCAGCGCGCCGGCCAGGCCGGCCAGGAAGGAGCTGACGACGAACATGCCGGTGTAGAGCATGCCGACATTGGCACCGAGCGCGCCTACCATCTCGCGGTCATACGCTGCTGCCCTCAGCACTCGTCCGGCCGAACTTTTGCTCAGCACCAGGCCGCCGATGATCGCAATTGCTGGTCCCAGCAGGATGATGAACAGATTGTAGAAGGGGATTGTGGTGCCGAGCCATTGCAAGCTGCCGTCCAGCACGGGAGGACGGTGCACCGAAAGTTGGTCGGTGCCCCAGGTGTATTTGGCGACGTCGCCCAGGATCAGCACCAGCGCGTAGGTGAACAGCAGTTGGTAGAGTTCTTCGACGCCGTAGAGGTGGCGCAGCAAAAGGCGTTCGACGATGCCGCCGAGGATAGCGACGCTGACGCCGGCTGCCAGTGCGGCAATCCAGAACGCGCCACCGGTGGGTTGCAGCCACGTCACCACCTGCCAGGCCATGTAGGCGCCGATCATGTAGAATGAGCCATGCGCGAAGTTCAGCACGCGCATGACGCCGAATACCAGCGACAGGCCGGAGGCGATCAGGAACAGGAACATCGCCGTGGTCAGGCCGCTGAGGAACTGGGCGGCGATCAGGGAGATCGTCATGACGTGGGTCGGGGTCCGTCGGTGCGTTCGATCAGGTGGGTCTTGTCATTCCGGGGTGCGCTGTGACGCCGAAAGTCATTGCGAGGAACGCGGCGACACCGAAAGTCATTGCGCGGCGCGCAGCGACACTGATGTCATCGCGAGGAGCTTAGCGACGAAGCAATCTCGTTCGCCCGAGTACCCGGAGCGTCGGTCCATCGCGTGACCGGGATTGCTTCGCCGCTCTGCTCCTCGCAATGACATCTGACATCGCAATGACATCTGGCGTTCTAACTTCCGGCCTGCGGCTCGGGGTTGTAATAGGTTGGGTTCTTGATGACGGCGAAGGGGACGTTCGGGTCCTTCACCATGACGCCCCAATATTCTCCCTGGTCGGCATCGTGGTTGGTGGCGCTGAAGGTTCGCGGACCTAGCGGCGTCTGGTAGGTCATGCCGGCCATCGCCTTTGCCACCTTCTCGTCATCGGTGGTGCCGGCCTTCTCGATGCCCTGGGCGATAGAGGCGACCGAGACGTAGCCCATGATCGCCCAGCTCGAACCGTATTTGGTCCCCATCGCCTCTTCCACTTTCTTGTCGAAGGCGACTTCGGCGGCTGGCTGGTTGGGGCCATCCCACACCACCGGGTCGTAGGTGTTGGCCCAGATTCCGTAGGGGAAGGAACTGCCAAGCGCCTGGGTTTCATCCACCGAGCCGACTTCGCCGCCGGTGGCCATGCGGTTGTCGATCGCCTTGAAATACCCGAGCGGCGTGGCCTGCTTCACGAAGCTGATGAAGTCGCCGGCGAACTCGTCGCAATACACCGCATCGGGATGCTTGCTCATCTGCGCGGTGATGAAGGGCGTGAAGTTGGATTCCCCGAGCTTCGGCCATTCCTGATCGACGATCGTGATGTCGGGACGCAGTTGCTTCAGCTTGGCGATGAAGGCAGCGATCGCGTCATGACCGTAGGCGTAGTCCGGCGCGATGGTCGCGACCGTCTTGATGTCCTTCCACTTGGCCATGACGATGGCGCCGGCCTGGCCCTCGATGGTGGTGTTGGACGCGGCGCGGAAGATATAAGGATGGATATGCGCGGGGTCGGTCAGCGACGAAGTCTTCGCCGACGGCGCCACGAAGACGACGTGGTTTTCCTTGGCGATTGTGGAGACGGCCGGCGCCTCGGCGGAGGTCAGCGTGCCGGCCAGGAAGCCGACGCCGTTCTTCACGATCAATTCGCGCGCCAGACGGACTGCTTCGGCGGGATTGGCCTTGCTGTCACGCGGCAGGAGTTCCAGCTTGCGGCCAAGGACACCGCCTTTGGCGTTGATATCCGCGACGGCGAGTTCGGCCCCTTTCAGGATCGGTTCGCCATAGACGGCCGTGGGGCCGGACAGCGGAATGGGAAAGCCGATCTTGATCGGCTCCTTGGCAGCAGCAGTGATCGGCAGGGCGAGCGCGAGCGCTGTCGCCGCCAAGGCGTGACGGACTCCCATAAAAAGGCCTCCCAGTTTTATGCGCGGGCCGGTGCCGCGCGGTCGTTTGCGAGCGGAACGGTCGCAGGGGGCGGATGGCACTGTCAAGGTGTAGGTTCGGCGCGCAGATATTTAAAGAAGCGTAATCCTTGTCCTGACACCGTGTGTCCGGGTCATTGGGACCATGCCGGGTCGGTACCTCTTTTGGAGTTCTTCTTTTGGGGTACACGACAGGTGCGCGGCGTGTTACGCTGCGACCCGCATTTCGGCCCTGGGACGCAGCAGCGATACCTGGCGGACACCGACCACCTGCCACAGATTGCCCTCGACCAAGTGCACCATCTCTGCCGGCATTGCCTCCAGCGCGACTTCGACATGCATCACGTCGCCGTTGCGGTGCGCCCACATACGATCGGGGGCCAGATCGCGGCGGGCGAAAGGTTGCAGCAGCCGCGGCAGCAGTCCGGGCGACGCATCGGCATCCAACATGAAACGGACAGCGACCTCGCCGCGCGCAACCGCGGCGGAACTTGAGTCATCGGACATAGCGGAAAAACTCCGGTAACGAACGGCGCGAAGGTGACAGGCAGACAGCCCCGGCTGCGTCAGGCAGCCGGGCGGGTAATTCGCGTCGTGACAATCCGGAGGCGCATGCGGCGAACTATATCATCATGATGCCGGCCAGTCCAGGTGCGGCAGCCGTATCAAGGGAATCCGGTGCATCGACACCACACCCTGGTTCAGTGACAGCGGTGCTTCGACCTCCGAAGGACCGCCGCTGACCGGCGTCGCCGCGAGCAGCGACAGCATCGCTTTCGCGGCGATCGCGGCGGAATTGCTGATCACCCCATGCGTTGCCAGCACGTCAAGGGTCGGCGCATAGCCGGACACCTGTGCCGTGGCACGGCCCTCCGGCTGCAGGTTCTCGTCCAGGCCCAAGGTCGCATGCGCAGTCAGATCCAGCGCACCCCAGTGCAGCGCCACGTTCTGCAGATCCACCTTGCCGCCGCCGTCGCGCCACTGGGCCGCACGCCCGGTCAGGCTCGGTGCATCCGGCAACGGGCCGTCCAGGGCCCCCTCCAGAGTCAGCGATCGAACATGCGCGCCGAGCGGCCAGTCCATATGCTCTGGCAGCGCAATGTTGTTCGCGGCGCCGGCCAGCGAGACGGCCGGTTGGCCGCGCCCTGTCGCCGCTGGCACCACGATCCGTGCCGCCAGGGTTTCAACCGTCACCGAATCGGGCTTTCCCCCGACATCGACACGCGCCCGCAATCCCTTGCCGTGGAGGTCCAGTACCTGGCCCATCGGCTGGGGTTGCAGCGGCACCAGCAGTTCCAGATGCGTGGCGTCGTACGCGACCCCAGGCGCATCGGACACGCGAAGGCGCTGCAGGCCGGCGGCCTCGATGTGCAGCACATTCGGGTTGCTGGGGGTCAGCCGCAGCACCACGCGGTCCGCACGCCACGCCAGCCCGCCTGGGATGTCGAGCTCCCCGCCGCTCAGTTCGAAATCGCGCAGGGTCAGTGTCGCCGCGACCGGCCAGCCTCCCGCTACCGGTGCAACCGCGGTGACAGTCCAGCCATCGGCGCGCTGGGCCGCGACCCACGCGGCCAGACTGTCGTGCATCCGATGCTCCACGACGTACCAGACAGCGGTATCGGCGAGAGCCGCTGCCAGCAGCACAAGTGTCGGAATCAGCCATAGCGCGCGCCGCATCATCCCTCACGGCCTGGACGGGAGCCGCGGTTATAGGCACAGTTATTATCTCGTCCAACGGCGACCTGAAACGATGGAGGAATGATCCGCGCAGGGATCACGCCCAGCTCACAGATCGGTGACGTAGAAACCAGATTATCATCCCCACCCCCGGAGTGGCGGAAAAATGTAGCGCCTACGGAAATTTAAGCCAAACTTATCAAAGGCTTATTTGTCATTGCTCTGATTAACCTAAAGCTGCGCTGCTACCTAACCCACAGACTTGTCCACAGCCCCCTGCAGGGCCGCGCCACCGTTTCGCCAAGCTGCCTCCAGCCGCGGCAGCAGATCCTGGCGGCGTGTTGTTGGCTCGATCGGGGGCAACAGGGCGATATGGATCACGCCCGGACGCTTGCGGAAGGCGCGCCGGCTCCAGCAATGTCCCGAGTCGGTCGCGACCGGGATCACCGGCAGCCCAGTCGAGGCCGCCAGTGCCGCCACGCCCGGCTGTAGCGGCAGCAGGGTGCCGGGTTCGGCGCGCGTGCCTTCGGGAAAGATCACGATCTGCCGCCGGTCCGCCACGGCCTTTGCCGCGTCGCGGATCAGTCGTCGCATGGAAGCGGTGCCGCCACTGCGATCCACGGCGATCATTCCGGCGGGTCGGGTCAGCCTGCCGAACAACGGGATGCGCGTCAGCTCCTGTTTCAGCACGTAGGCGGGGCGCGGCAGCAGGATGAACCAGATCAGCGTGTCGAAGGCCGATTCGTGGTGGGAGGCGATCAGCGCCGGGCCGTCCGGAAGGGGGCCGGTGACCTTCCAGCGTATCCCACAGATTGCGCGGGCGGCCGCGAGCTGTACGCGCGCCCAGAACACGACGACAGAGAGCACGCGCTTCGGCGCCAACAGGCTGACCGCCGTCGCGAACAAGGTCAGAAAGAAGGTCGAGGTGAAAAAAACCAGGTTGAACAAGGCGGAACGCAGCAGGGTCATCCGGGATGCGCCCGTTGCGGCGCCAGCGCCGTACGATCCGGCACCAGGTCGGTCACGCCGACAACAGAAAGCAGGTATTTGGTATATTCCTCGGCGATCAGCCGCAGCGTCACCACCCGGCCGATGCCGCCCGAGTGCGGGGTGAGCACCGGATCGGGATACAGCGTCACGCCAGGCAGCGTCCGCCGCAACTCGGTCATGGCGCGCGGCATGTGGTAGAAAGCGGTCACGACGATCAGCGACTTGATGTCGTGGCGTTGCACCCAGGCGGCGGTTTCCAGCGCGTTGCCGCGGGTCGAGATGGCCTGCCGCCCGAGCGTCACCTCGCCGGCCGGCGGCGGCGGATCGACATCGGCGGTGCGAGCGAGGCCGGGGAGTTCGGCGCCGCCGCCAATTCCGGACAACAGCAGCCGCGGTGCGCGGTGCTCGCGCAGCAGGCGGAGGGCCGCGGCAACGCGGTCGGCGCCGCCGGTCAGCGCGACGATGCCGTCGGCGTCAGGCGGCGGCGGCACCGGGCGTGTGGCTATGTGGACGAACCAGACCAGCCCGCCGAGCCAGGCAACGGCCGCGGCGAGAACTGTCCCTCCGGCGACGCGCAGGATCAGTCCAGTCTTCCTCATGGCAACCGCCGCAGCCACCACCGTACGGTGCCTTGGGCGGTGAGGAAGCCGATCGCCGCGGCGGATGCCGGCAGGCCGGGCAGCGCCAACCAGAGCGTCAGAGGCAGAGTCGCCAGCATGTCGGCCGGGGTGGTGGGCGGCGGTGCCGGGCCGGCGAATGGCGCGGCAAGCAGGGCGAGCGTCAGCAAGACCGGCAGCGCCAGCAATGCGCCAACCACGCCTCCGGTGGTGGCGAGCATAGTGGCGCGGCCCGCGAACCGGCCGGCGATATAGCTGTCGGTGGCGCCGAGACCGTGCACGATCTCGATCGCCTCGCGGCGGGCGGCGAGGCCGGCGCGGGTGGCCACTGCGATCACCGCGGCGGCCACGGCTGCCACCAGCAGCAGCGCCATGCCGGCACAGGCCTGCAGGCTGCGCGACAGGCGGGCGAGGCGGCCGATCCAGACGTCGTGGTTCTCGGTCAGCGTCCCGGGCGCAGCGGCATCGAGGCGTGCGGCGAGGGGCGCGGTGTCAATGTCGCTCTGCGTCAGGCGGACGGCGATGACGGCCGGCAGAGGCACGGCGAGTTGGTTCCCGGCGGCGCCGAGCCAGGGCTGGAGCAATGTGCCGAGTTGCTTGTCGGTCAGGGCGTTGGCTGAGGCTACGCCGGGACTGCCACGGAGGATTGCGAGGACGCGGTCCAGCCGGGTGCCGGGGCCCTGTACGGCAGCCTCGTCGGGTTGCGGCACCTGCACCGTCACTGCTTCGCCCGCGCCCTGGTCCCAATGGCGCGCCAGCGCGGCGGCTCCATCCCATCCTGCGAGCGCAAGTGACGCCAGCAGCGCCATCGCTGCGACCAGGAATGGCAATGCCCGGTCGGCGAGGGCGCGGCGGAGGCCGAGTTCGTCGAAACCGGAGGGACGGAGGGACAAGCCCATTACTCCTGCCGCACCAGGCGGCCGCTTTCCAGCCGCAACGCCGGGGCGGGATGACGCTCGACCAGCGAGTCGTTGTGTGTCGCGACCACGACCGATGTCCCCAGCCGGTTCAGCTCCTTGAACAATTGCATCAGCCGCTGTGCCTGCGCGTCATCCAGGTTGCCGGTGGGTTCGTCGGCCAACAGCAGCGATGGCCGCGCGATCACCGACCTGGCAATAGCAACCCGCTGTTGCTCGCCGCCAGAGAGTTCGGGCGGCCGGGCGCCGTGTTTGCGCCCCAGCCCGACCCAGCGCAGCATCTCCGTGACATCCGCGCGGATCTGGCCCTCGGGCCGGCCGCCAAGGCGCAGCGGCAGGGCGACGTTGTCGAAGGCGGAGAGATGCGACAGCAGGCGGAAATCCTGGAACACGACGCCGATGCGCCGGCGCAGGCGCGGCAGCGCGTCGCGGGGGGCGGTGCCGATATCGGTGTCCAGCACCAGCACGCGGCCTCGGGTGGGGCGGACATCGAGATACATCAGGCGCAGCACACTGGTCTTGCCGGCGCCGGACGGCCCCAGCAACCAGCGGAAGGCCCCGTCCGGCAGGGTGAAGCTGAGGTCGTGCAACACCTCCGGCCCGGCGGCCTCGCCGTTGCCGGAGGCGTAGGAGAGTCCGACGGAGTCGAATCGCACCATCGCGCTATTGTCGCGCGGATCGGGGGGCGAGGGGGAGAGTTGATCGTCGGGGTACCGTCCGGGCGTCTCCTCAGGCCGCGCACCGGAGGGGTTTGTTCCGGTTGGCGCGTGGCAAATCCCCGCGGTGACAGCCTGCCGTCGCCGTGCTTAACCCCCTGGCATCGCAGCAGGAGATAGAGCATGAGCGACTCACTGGAAGGCGGCTGCGCCTGCGGGGCGGTGCGCTATCGCCTGGGCGATAGGCCGATGTTCGTGCATTGCTGCCATTGCCGGGATTGCCAGCGCCAGGTTGGCAGCGCCTTTGTCATCAACGCATTGCTCGAGGCGGACCGGCACATCATTCTGTCGGGCGAGACCGCGCCGTCCGCCATGCCCACGGACAGTGGGCGCCCTCATAACGTGTTTCGTTGCGCCGCCTGCGGGACGGCGCTGTGGAGCGAATATGGCGGTATCAGCAAGCTGCATTTCGTGCGGGCGGCGACGTTGGATGATCCTACGGCCGTGACGCCGGATGTGCATATCTACACGCGGTCGAAGCTGCCCTGGGTGACGCTGCCGGACGGCGTGCCGGCGTTCGAGGCGTATTACAGCGCCAGAACGCTGTGGCCTGCCGAGAGTCTCGAGCGCCGGCGCGTGGCGTTGGGCTGACGCGGGCGGTGGCCGGGCGGCATGAGGCAACGTGAGGTAGAGGCTTCCCCTCCCCCTGTGGGAGGGGGGTGGGGGGCGGCGTGTGTTCCCCCGCGGCATCTCGGGGCGGACACCCCTCCTTCAAATCCCCTCACTCCTCCCCGCGACCACCTCCCACAGGGAGAGGGGGAGTCTTCGTTGCCCGTCGCCCGCCACCTGTTTTTGCTTCTGCTTGTTACCACCGCTCTTCGCTTGCTCTTCGGATCCATGCTCGGGCTGGGCGTGGACGAAAGTTACATGGTGGCGTCCGGGCATGCTCTGAGCCTGGGGTATTTCGACCATCCGCCGGCGTCATGGTGGCTGGCCTGGGGCGCTGCCCATCTCGCCGGCGCCGATCCGCCGATCGTCGTGCGGCTTCCTTTTATCGCGCTGTTCGCGCTGTCCACCTGGCTGATGTTCCGCCTCGGGACCGCGGTGGCGGATCAACGCGCCGGGCTTTGGTCGGCGGTGCTGCTGAACCTGTCGCCGGTGTTCGGGGTCACTACCGGCACGTGGGTGCTGCCGGACGGGCCGCTTGATTGCGCGTTGCTCGGCGCCGCGCTGTGCCTGGTACACGCGCTGCCCGCGCACGGCCGAACCGCGTGGCGATGGTGGATCGGCGCCGGCCTTTGCGCCGGGCTCGCGATGTTTTCGAAATACTCCGCCGGCCTGACGATCCTGGGCGCCATCGTCTACCTGCTGACCAGCCGTCCGCACCGCGCGTGGTTCGCGCGCCCGCAGCCTTACGTCGCCGGGGTGGTGGCGGTGGCCGTGTTCTCTCCCGTGGTGGTGTGGAACGCTGCGCACCACTGGGCGTCCTTCGCGTTCCAAGGGGCGCGCGCGGAGGCCGGTGCGCGCTTCCACCCGTTCGGCCCCATCGTCGTGCTCGCGGGCGAGGCATTGTTCGTACTGCCCTGGATCTGGGCGCCCATGATGCTGCTGTGGGTCGCCGCCCTGCGCCAAGGCCCCGCGGCATGGCGGTCCTGGCTGCTGGCCTGCCTCGCCGGTCCGCCGATCGTAATGTTCGCGCTGATCGCCGCATGGTCGAGCCAGCGCGTTTTGTTTCACTGGGCCGCGCCGGGCTACCTGATGCTGTTCCCCTTGTTGGGCGAGGCCGTGGCGACGCGGCTGACGTCGCCTGCGCTGCGCCGCGTGTTGCGCGACACGGCCGTTTTCGTTGTGGTCGCAATTGTCGTGGTCTCGACGCAGGTGCGGTTCGACTGGCTGCACCCGGTCATCGCCCGTGTCGCGCGCCAGGACCCGGATATCTCGGCAATCGACTGGACGTCGCTGCGCACGGACCTTGCGGCGCGCGGGTTGCTCGCGCCGGGGACGCTGGTGGGCGTGCCGAACTGGCGGGATGCGGGGAAGATCGGCTACGCGCTTGGGCCGGGCGTGACGGTCGTGTGCCTGAACAACGATGATCGGCAGTTCGGGATCGACGATCCACCGCAGCGGTTCATCGGACGGGACATGCTGCTGCTGGTGCCGGGGCATGTCGAACGGACGCGGCGAACCTTGGGGTCCGTGTTTGCCAGCCTGACGCTGCTGCCGCCCGCGCCGATCCGCCATGCCGGCCGCGTGCCGGCGGACGTGGCGGTGTTGCAGGCGCACGACCTGCGCACATGGCCGCCGCCGTGACCCAGCGCCATCGTCGCGGTTGCGGAGCGCCGGTCACTGCTGCCGTAACCGGGGTTGTCCTGAGAGCCGTGGCTTTCGGCGCCGCTGTTTCATAAACCGATCCTTAACCGGCCGCGTACAATCTGCTCCGCTCCCTCCGGCCGGAGCCGCGTGATGACCCTGTTGAGCCGTTTACGCCTGCGCACCAAGCTGGCCCTGCTGATGATGGTGTCGGCGGCGGCGCTCGTCGTGCTGGCGTCTATTTCGGCGTCCATGATGTATCACCGCATGATCGACGACCGAATCGACAAGTTGCGCTCGCTGGTTTTGACGGTGCGGGGATTTGCGGAATCGTTGGAAAGCGAGGTGCAGGCGGGCCGTATGACTCGAGACCAGGCCATCGCGACACTGCGCGGCGAGGTTCACCATATCCGTTTCGGCTCTCGCGACGACTATTTCCTGGCGCAGACCACGGACGGCATGGTGGTCATGCATGGCGGCGATCCGGCACGCGAGGGCAAGCCGACCACTGCCAAAGACGACGCCGGGCACAGCAGCGCGGACCTGGCGAACCAGGCGCTGCAAGGCACGAATCTTGGTATGATCACTTATTCGGTTGCCAAGCCTGGCAGCGAGACCAAGTTGCCGAAGCTTTCCTATGTCGCACGATTCCCCGCGTGGGGTCTTGATTTCATTACCGGGAGCTGGATCGACGATATCGACGCCGCGTACTATAGGTTGCTGTCGCGGATCATCTTGACGAGCGGTGGCGCCATTCTGGTTACGTCGCTGATCGCGCTGCTGATCAACCACGACATCGCGGGTTCGCTCGGCCAATTGAGTGGCGTGATGACGCTGCTGTCGCACGGGAACCGCGATGCTCCGGTTCCAGGCACTGATCGCGGGGACGAAGTGGGTGCCATGGCGAAGGCCGTCGTGATCTTCAAGGACGGGCTGACGGAATCGGAACTAATACGTAACGAAAAGGACGAGCTCAAGCGTCGGGGCGCGGGTGATCAGCGGGCCGCCTTGCTCCGCATGGCAAACGATTTCGAGAACAAGGTGGGCGGGCTGCTGGATATTCTGTCATCAGCATCGACCGAACTGGAAGCGACGGCGGCGTCGATGACCGCGGCGGCGGATAACAGCGGCCGGCAGGCGATCGCGGTGGCGTCTGCAGCGGAAGAAGCCAGTGCCGGCCTGCAAACCGTCGCGGCGGCAGCGGACGAGCTGGCCGGATCGGTGAACGAGATCAGCCGGCAGGTCGGCGAATCCTCGAAGATCGCCGGCCAGGCGGTTGACGAGGCGGCACGCACCAGTGTCATCGTCCAGGCGTTGTCGGATGGCGCGGAGAGGATCGGCGACGTGCTCGGGCTGATCGCCACGATTGCCGCACAGACCAATTTGCTGGCGTTGAACGCGACGATCGAGGCGGCACGTGCCGGGGATGCGGGCAAGGGGTTCGCGGTGGTGGCGTCGGAGGTGAAGAGCCTTGCCAATCAAACCGGCAAGGCGACGGCGGAGATTGACGCGCAGGTTGGGCAAATCCGGGTTGTCACCCAAGAGGTGGTCGCGGCGATTCGCGGTATCTCGGCGACGATTCAGAAGGTCAGTGCGATTGCCGCATCGATCGCGGCGGCCGTGGAAGAGCAGGGGTCGGCGACGGCGGAGATCGCGCGGAACGTGCAGCAGACGAGCGCCGCCGTGCGCGACGTGAGCAGCGGCATTGGCGGCGTCAGCCGGATTGTGGGTGAGACGGGCGCGGCTGCGGGACAGGTGCTGTCGGCCGCCTCGGACCTGTCGCGGCAGACCGGGCAGCTTGCCAATGAAGCGCGCGAGTTCGTGTCTGGGGTGCGCGCCGCCTGACGGCGGTGCGGTGACCGAATCACGACGGGCGGGTACATGCCTCTCGCCTGGTATCCCTGTTCGCGTTTGTCGCCAGGCTTGTGCGGCCCGCTTCGGCGTTAAGGAGTCACCACAGAGACGCACGGCGCGCCGGGTCAGCCATTCCGAGGACTGATAGTATGCGGTGATAGTATGCGGCGAAGCTCAGCCCATGTGCGACGGTATGCCGATGGGATGCGACGGTCTATCCGCCAACAGCATCGTTCCTGCCGATCCGGTGCTGCCGGCCGGCTGCGGTGTTAAAGAGGATGCGGACCCTGTTGTGAAATCCGCAAGCGACATGGACTGGGCCGCCGGATCGATCGTCACTGCCGCGGCGCCGGTTGTCTCTACACCCGCCTGGTTCCAGATGTCGAAACTGATGGTGTCAGAACCGCTGCCGGTGCCGGCGGTGTAATGCAGGCTCGCCAGGATCGCGTTCACATCTACATAGTCTGTTGACACCGCAAGATTGTTCGTACCGGAGCCAGCCACTGCCTGGCCGGCCGCGTTGGTTGCCGTGAGCGTCCCCGTGCTGTCGCTGATGGCCAAGAACAGATGGCCGGGATTGCCGGCGGCGAAGCTGTCGGAATAGCTGCCGGCGACCGCCACGGTGCGGCCGGAGGCGACTGTCTCGCTGGATGGTTCCTGCAACGCGGGTCCGGACGAACTGCTGCCGCCGTCGATGGTGATCGGAATGGCGCGGATCGTCGAAACCGGCGCGGATGGCGATACCTGGAACGTTACGGTATCCGTGCTCGCTCCCGCTGCGGGCACGTAGGCCAGGCTGGCGAGATCGGCTTCCATCTGCGACGTGGAATTCGACGACAAAGTGAGCTGATGCGTGCCCGAACCGGTGGCGCCATTCATGTACAGCGTGCCGGATTGCGCGGTGATCACCGCGGTGCCGCCTTGCGTGCCGAGATTCTCGATCGACACGTCGTTCAGCGCGAGCGTTGTGCCTTGTGCGACTGTCGCCGTCGCCGGTGTGGCGATCTCCGGATCGAACATGCCGCTGATGCCGCCGCCGGGGACATAGACGATCTCGCCGGGATTGCCGGGGCCGCCGACCACGTTTTGTTCGAAGTTGCCGGTGGTGAAGCTGCCGCCGAGCACAATAGCCTGTGCCAGCGTGCCATTCGTGGCAACGTCAAGCGTGCCGTTGGCGAAATTCATCGTCCCGCCGTCGCCGGCGGCGCCGTACAGGTCGAGTTTTTCGCCGGGCCCGAAGTCGGTGACCATGGCACCGCCGGCCAGCGCGTTCGATTGCTCCAGCGCCAATGCGCCGGTGCCGGTGAACGCGATGTTGCCGCCGGCCACGGTGCCGTCGATCAGCAGATTGCCGCTGTCGCCGATGCCGGCTCCGCCGGTGTCGGCGATGGACCAGTCGGGCAGTGAGCCGGGCAACGTAAAGTGGGCGTTCGACGCGATGTTCACCGTGCCGCCATCGGCGACAATGGTCCCGGCATTGACCAAGGTGGCACTGGCGCTTGTCGCCGTGGCGTTGTTGTAGATGTCGAGAAGACCGCCCGCACTGGCCAGAGTGCCGTTGTTGATGATGGTCTCGACCGATCCTTCAAGGTCGAGCTGGGTGCCGGAACCGGCGATGACGCTGCCGGTGCTGCCGGTTGTCAGCGTGCCGCCGATCTGTATCGCACCGGAGCCGCTTGCGCTGAGCGAAGAATCGAGCGTGACGTTGTTGAAATCGACCGTACCGCCGGACAGCGTGATCGTCTCGCCGTTCAGCGTCGCGTTCGACAACGTTGGTATGTTGGTTGTTGTTCCTGGGATGGTCACGCTGTCACCGCTGGCCGGCACCGCACCGCCGGACCAGTTGGCGGCGGTATTCCAGTCGCTGCTGACCGCGCCGGTCCAGGTTTCGGATGTGAGGCCGCCACCGCCGGCGGTGATCGTCACCGGCACGGTGTCGGTAGTCTCGACGCCGGCCTGGTTCCAGATGTCGAAATTGATGCTGTCGGAGCCGGTCGCACTGGCTGCCGTATAGGTCAGGCTTTTCAGCACGGCATTCACATCGGCGTAGTCCGCGGTCAGCGCGATGCTGTCCGTGCCGGAGCCGGCCACCGCCTGCCCTGCCGTATTGGTGGCGTGCAATGTGCCGGAGGAACCAGTGATGCCGAGATACAACGCCCCAGCATTGCCGGCGGCAAAGCTGTCGGCGTAGCTGCCACTGACGGAAAGCGTTGCGCCGGCGGCGATCGTCTCGCCGGCGGGTTCGGTGATCGCCGGCGAAGCGGGCGTCGCCGGAGGCGTGCCGGTGCCCGTCGAGGCGACCGTGCCGCCTATTGTCACCGGCACGTCGCCGGTCGTCTGCACGCCGGCCTGATTCCAGATATCGTATTGGATCTGGTCTATTGTCGTCGACCCGGTGGCGACGTAGGTCAGGCTGTTGATGATCGCCTCGATGCCGGCATAAGAACCTTGGAACATGATCGAATCGGTGCCGGAACCGGGCGCCGGCGTGCCGCCTGCGGGATCGAACCCGTACAGCAAGCCGCTGCTGTCGCTGATGCCGAGATACATCGCGCCGGGATTGGATGCTGCGAAGCTGTCGCTGTAGCTCGCCCCGGTCACCGCGACCGTGCCGTCGGAGACCACTTGCTCGTAGGATGGAAGTTGCAATGTCGGACCGGTCTCGTTCGTGCTGCCGCCTGCCATCGGGTTGCCCTCTCATGCGCGCAAAAGCCGAGCGCCCGCGCGGTGCGTTTCGATGGACGTTCACCTGAACGGCAGCAAATCGATTTTCCGTGTTGGCAACGGCAACAAATTGCCGGCACGGCATGGGAGTATGGGAACTATGGAAACTGCCCAACGAAGCGCGCGCTGTACGGCCCGTCGCGGCGAGAGGTAGCCGAGAATCGTTGCTTATCAGGTCCGATCGAACAGCGGTGGCCACGCAGGGTTGATCGGGTCCGGTGGCGCACCGCCGCGCTCACCGCGCGTCTTCGGCCAGGGACGGCGCCACCTCAGTTGGCCGGCTGCGGCCTCAGTTGGTCAGCCGCAGCTCGATTCGCCGGTCCTTGGTATAGTCTGCCTGGGTGTCCCCAGCGACGATCGGCTGGTATGAACTGAACGCGGCGGCAGCCAGATGGTCGGGTGGCACGCCGTCGGCAATCAGCATCTTCACCACCGTAATCGCCCGCTGTGCCGACAGTTCCCAGTTGGAGGCGAATTGGGAACCAGGCTTCAACGGCTGCGGATCGGTAAACCCGTCGACCTGAAGAATCCAGTGCAGATCAGCGGGAATCTGCGTCGCAATATCCTTGATCGTGATCGCCAGCGCGGTCATCTGGGCGATACCCTGCTGCGTCAGGTCGGCGCTGCCCAGCGGGAACAACACCTCGCTCTGGAACACGAAGCGGTCGCCAACGATCTGGATACCCGGGCGGCCGGCCAGCACTTTGCGCAGCTGGCCGAAGAACTCGCTGCGATACTGCTGCAGCTCCTGCACCTTTGCCGCCAATGCCGCGTTCAGCTTCTGCCCCAGATTGGCGATCTGCACATCCTTGTCGCGGCCTTCCTTCTGCGCCAGGTCGAGCGCCTGCGATACCGCGGCAAGCTGCGCCTTCAACTGGTCCACGTTCTGGTTGAGCAGCGCGATCTGGGCCGCGGCCGAATCGCCCAGTTTCTTTTCGTTGGCCAGTTCCAGCGCGACGGCTTCACGCCGCTCCGTTTCGGTCATCGCCCGCGCGGCCGCGTCCGCCGCCTGCTTTTCCAATTGATCGCGCAGGGCCGACAGCGCCTGCACTTGCTCTTGCAATTTCGCGAGGTCCGAGAGGCGCGCCTGGATGGTGGCCTTGTCAGCCGTCACGGTCTTATCCAGCTCGGCCATCTGCTGCTTCATGTCGGCAAGCTGCTGCTGCGCGGCGGCGAGTTGCTGCTGCGTGTCGGTCAGTTTGGCGTTGGATTCGCCGAGCTGCTTCGTCGCCGTATCCCGCTGCGCGCCAAGCGACTGCACCTGGGACAGGAGCGCATCGCGTTGAGCGAGCAATTCTTTCGACCGCGCCGCCAGGGCGGAAAGTTGCGCCGAGAGCGTGTCGCGTGCCTTGTCGCTGGCGGAAAGCTGACTGTTGAGCTGCGTGATCGAGGCTTGCAGCTCGGTGCTGTGGCTGCGTTCCAGGGACAGCGAGTCGGCCATCTGCGCGAGCTGCTGCTTCACCTGATCCAAGGCCTTGTCGCGGCCGGACAGGACGACGGAGAGGAACGCCTGGGTCAGGACGAAGACCAGCAGGACGAAGATGATGACCATGAGCAAGGTGGACAGCGCGTCCACGTAGCCGGGCCAGGCCTCCAGGCCGTTGCTGGCGTAGCGGCGTGTGCGCATCAGGTGACCTCGCCCAGGGCGTCAACCTCGCCCGTGAAGCGGGAGAGGTCGATTGGGCCGCAAAGCGGACCACCTGGCGAGTGCCGAGGGGGATCGGATCGGTACGCAACCGGCCTCCTGCCCTCCCGACCACCCTCGCCTTCGCTGCTGCGCACCTCGAGTCGGTCCGCTTCGCAGCTCAACTCCGCGGTGCGCGAAACGCGCACCGCGGGAGAGGTCACTGACAGCGTCATCAGCCTCTCTCCTCCGCCAGCGCGGCTACCGTGCGTGTCAGCACGCGCAGATCATTCCGCAGTTCTGCCAGGCTGTGCGCTCGCCCTTGCTCTGTCTCGGCCAGCAGCCGCTGCAGGTACAGCTCAATGTTGCGCAGATGCGCGCGCGCCACGTCGTCGCCGCCGTGCATTTCCTGCAAGCCCCGCAGCGCCGGGCCCAGCGCCGCCTGAGTCTCGGCAATGCGCAGCATGAGCTGCTGGCTGGTGCGCATGGTGTCGGTCAACGTACCCATCCGTTCGTTCAGCGACAGCACCGCCTGATTGGCCTGCGCGCGGCCTTCCTCGCTGCGCACCATCACGCGTTGCAGTCCTTCCAGGTTCTCCGCCGTCTGCTCCAGCAGCGCTTGCACATAGACCGGCACGGAACCCTCGCCTTCTGCGAGCAAACCGGATCCGAGCCGCGTCTGGCCGGCCAGCCATTCCTCCAGCTCGTTGAAGAACCGGTTCTGCGCCTGGCCCGCGGTGAGATCGAGGAACCCCAGCACCAACGCACCTGACAGGCCGTACATCGACGCCGAGAATGCCGTGCCCATCCCGGCCAATGGCCCTGCCAGCTCGGATTTCAGCGCCTCGAACATCGTGTTCACGTCGCCGCTGCTGATCGACATGTGAGCGATCACGTCCGACACCGCGCCGATCGTCTTCAGCAATCCCCAGAAGGTGCCCAGCAACCCGAGGAAGATCATCAGCCCGGTCATGTAGCGCGACAGTTCGCGGCTCTCGTCGAGGCGGGATGAGATGCCGTCGAGCAAGCTGCGCATTGCCGTGGCGGACAAGGTGAACCGGCCTGGCTCCCCGCGCACATGCTCTTCGCGTGAGGCGAACATCCGCGCCATGGGTGCCAGCAGGCGCGGCATGGGCAGGGCGGATAGCCGCGACCGGGCGCTTTGGAATGTCTGGATCCAGGTCACCTCGGGCGACAGCCGCAGGACCTGGCGCAGGTTCCATGCAATGCCGAGCACCATGACACAGAGGATGAATGTGTTGAGCCCGGGATTGTTGCGGAAGGCATTGACCAGTACGTCGTGCAACACGCCGGCCACGATCGCGACCGCGATCAGGAACAGAATCATGCGCACGAGAAAGACGGTGGGGCGGGTCATCGCTGCGCCGCTGTTGAATTGGCGCCGGTCACGTTGATTTCGACCCGGTCAGGTGGGCCGTCTTTCTCCGGCTCGGAGCCCAGCGCGCGCAGGTAGATCCGGGACGAAGGCACGCCGTCCGCCCGGAGCGCCGATCGCACCGCGAGGGCACGGGACAGCGACATGCGCCGCGCAACGGACGGATCGTCCGGATCGCCGGAGGCAAAGGCCAGGACGTTGTAGGTGGTGGTGTCGGTGTGTGGCACGGACTGCACGAGTTGCTTGATCGACGTGACGGAATCAGGACTGAGATCGGATTGTCCCTTGGTGAAGGTCAGGCGCAAGCCCGTTGCGGTAGCGGCGGCTGACGTGGCGGCATTCGTGGCAACGGGTGGGGCTGCCGGCGGCGCGGCGTGGGCGGGCGGCGCCGGTGGCTGCACAGGGGGAATCACGGCGACTGGCGGGGGCGCCGCGGCAATTGTCGCGGGTGGCGGCGTGGGTTGCGCCGAGGCAGCGGCAGGCGGCGAAGAGGTGGGCGGCGTTGGCGTGGCAGCAGCCATGGCCGGTGCGGCGGCGGCTGGCGTGACGCGGCCGGATGGCTTCGCGGCGGACGTTGTGCCAGCGACAGCTTGGGCCTGTCTTGCTGCCTCGGCGGATGGTCGAGGTGCCGGTACTACCCGGAGGATAGGACGTTGGGCGGGCCGGCCGGGCAAATGGGGCAAGGCGTCGAGAGCGCGCAGGTCAACCGTGACCTGTGCCAGCGCAGGGACGGTCAGCAGCAGCAGAATGGCGAGGAAAAGCGGCAAGTGGCGCATGAGCGGCGGGACCCTAGCCGAGCGAGGCTGGTGGCTCAATGAAGGACGGTTGCAAACTGGCGCGCCGCGGGTCCGTGTCCTGTGTCGCGCCAGTACCGGATCACGAAATGTGACTTGGCTGGAGCGGCTGGTGTTGTGGAGATGGCATGAAGGGACCATTACGGACAGGCTGGCCGCGCGGGCGAGCGATTGGTCGCTTGCCCCGCCGATGGCCGGACGCGATAACGTTACTAAAACGAAACTACAGAGCAATCCGGGACGCTCAGACGCAGGAGCTCTCGGGGGCTTTCCCGACCTCGCAGTGAACGCCTTCGCCCGTCTCGTCACAGGTCTCGGGCGGATCGTGGTCGGCATAGAGGTTTGCAATGTCCTTGAAGGCGTCCTGGACGGCAACAAAGGCGTCGACGACGTCAGGATCGAATTGGGTGCCTTTGCCGCCGATAATGATGATGCTGGCTTGCTCGTGACTCATGGCGGGCTTGTAGACCCGGCGGCTGATCAGAGCGTCATAAACGTCGGCGAGCGCCATCAGGCGGGCTGAGATCGGGATATTGGTGCCGGCGAGCCGGCACGGGTAGCCGGTGCCATCCCATTTCTCATGGTGGCCGAGGGCAATTTCATAGACACAGCCGAGGAAGCCGACCTTCATGCCGAGCTGACTTTCGGCTTCCCGAATGGCATTGGCGCCGAGGCTGGTGTGGGTCTTCATGATCTCGATCTCTTCGGCACTGAGACGGCCCGGCTTGTGAAGAATGCTGTCGGGGATGCCGATTTTGCCGATGTCGTGCAGGGGGGCGGACTTGAACAAGATGTCGATCTGATTGTCGGTCAGGTAGCCGGTGAAACCTGGGTGGGTTTGGAGGCGGCGGGCCAGGATACGGACGTAGTGTTGCGTGCGACGGATGTGGTTGCCGGTTTCGTTGTCGCGGGTTTCCACCAGGGCAGCGATCGTGAGGATCGCGGCGTCCTGACTGGCTAGCAATTCATGGGTGCGGCGTTTGACCTCGGCTTCGAGCAGCAAGTTCTGGCGCTTGAGAAAGTCCTTTGCCGTCTGGAGCGTGGTCTTGGTCGAGAAGTCTTTACGCAGCACGTATTCGCGCCACCAACCGATGCCGGTGGGCAATACGAAGGTGGTGGCCGCCTGGTACGTCAAATAGAAGAATGCCGCGCGGTCGCCAGCCAACTCGGAATACATCGCGCCTTCGAACGCGATCAGGATAATCACGCCCGATACGAATGCGAAGTTGAACCGGACGCCGAGGATGACGAAGCAATAGAATTCAAGGAAGACAAAGTTGAGGATGCCGACCCAGGACTTGAGGCCCAGGCCGCCCTGATGGTCGATGGCCAGCAGGACGCCAAACAGGCTTGTGGCGACAAGCGCGATGAACCCGGCCATGACAGGCTGCCAGTGGCGGCGGGCGAAGGGGGTGAATGAGAGGCCGATGCCGGTGCCCAGGATGGGCAGGCAGAGTTGCAGCCGGTAGAAATTGGCTGTCAGCGATGGGGCGAAGAGAAAATCCGCGGCGAAATCGGCGAGGATCAGGACAAACCCGACCGTGAGGCTGGCCTGGGCGTAGCGATAGTAGAAGCGGTTATAGAAGCAGACAAAATCATGCTCGTACGCGGGATCATTGAAGGCGAGTATCGGGCGCAGCCTCAGGGCGTCGGGCGCCAGTCGCGCGCCATCATTGGCCCGTGCCGATCGGGTTAGATGTGTCGAGGAACCACCCAGCGGAGGGGATGAAGGCGGCACCGTCTGTTCTTTCTGGCCATGGATGCCGCTAGTATGATCGACAAGGGTTAATCGATCGTTTGCGCGGTCCTGGCACTTGGTCAGGGTCGCCCTGTTTTCGATCGGGCGGCGGACGCAACCGTGCCTGGTCGGGTTGTGCCGTTCGAGCGGAGGGGAGACAATGGAAAGAGTTGCTCAATGCCACTGCGGCTCGCTGCGTGCGATAACGTCCGGCGAGCCGTTATTGGTCAATGTATGTCACTGCAAGGCCTGCCAGCGTAGAACCGGGGCACCGGCAGGTAGCGGTGCCGCCTTCGCGAAGACGCAGGTCAGGGTCGAAGGCCCCAGCAAGGTTTTCGAACGAGACGGGCAGTCAGGTCGCAAGGTTCGATTCTATTTTTGTCCCAACTGCGGAACGTCCTTGTATTGGGAAGCTGATGCCCGGCCGGACTGGTATGGCGTTGCGGTCGGAGCGTTCGCCGATCCGGACTTTCCCGCACCATCAGTGTCCATTTTTGAAGAATCGAAGCACGTATGGGTGAAGCTGCCCGATGATATGAAACATTTACCAGGCACCAGTATGCCTGCCACGTGAGTGCACGCTGTTGTATTTCCTGCGGCTCTGGCGGCGCCATGTGGCGGTTCGTACTGCCGTGGCATTAGTGGTTTATGTGGCAACAGGAACCTGAATGCCGCACGGGATTTGAAGGTCTTGCGAGAGAAGCGAAGCACGCCACGCCAAGACAACGTGTGATCGCCCGTTGGGGATTGCTTCGCTTCGCACGCATTGACATGTGGCGCGGGCACCATCCGTCAGGGTCATAACGCTAGGCCACGACCAGCGGCCGCCAGGTACTGGCCGCTGAACTCGCCGGCCCCAATACGGACTCAACCGCCGCGGCATAGCCGGCGGCATCGTTTTCCCGCCGCAGCCGTTCCAGCGCGTTCTCCCGCAGCGTACCCCACAATGACGGATCGCGGTATAGCCGCACCGCCTGCCGCGCAAACGCCTCGGGATCGGTGACCGGCGCGGTCAGCAGTTCGTGCCCGTCCTGCCAATCGAGCTGCCGGCTGAGCAATTCCGTTGCCACGACAGGCAGGCCGAAGGACGCGGCCTCGTGCACCTTATAGGGCGTGCCGGCGGCGATGCGCGTTGGGGCAATCAACAATCGATGCGAGCCGTATAACGGTGCGGTGTCGGGAACCATGCCGCGCAGCGTCACGCGCGGATGGTCCCGGAAGCGGTCCAGCGACACCTCGGGCGCGGTATAGCCGACCACCGTCAGGCGCGTCTCCCAGCGCAGCTCATGCTCGATCAAGGGCAGCACCGCATCGACGAACCAGCACAGGCTGTCGAAATTGGGGCTGTCGGGCTGGTGCATCGCGCCGATGAACAACATGCCGGCGCGGCGGTCGAATGGCCGGGGTGTCGGCCGCAGTTCCCGAACGTGGCCGATCACGGCGACGTTGGCGCAGCCGAGGTCGCGCAGGACCTGCGCTTCGGCCTGGTTCACCGCGACGATGGTTTGGCAGCGGTGGGCGTTGGCGAATTCCTGCCGCAGCGCGGTCTCCAGGTCGAATGCCTTGGCGGCCAGTGCCGCATGCTCTGCCTGACGCAGGGCAGCGATCGCCTCGGTGTCCAGCACGATCTGGGGATGCGGATCATTCGCCTGCAGCGCCCGGTCAAAGATCGGCAGAACGAGATCCAGATTGTGGGTGCGGGAAACCCAGATCGCATCGTAATAGCCGACTCGTTCTTGCAGGAACTCGCGCAGCCGGCCGAGGCCGCGATCATGCATGATCTCCACGGTGTCCGGCATGTCGGCGTAGACAGCGGGCGGTTCGAAATGGCCCGGCGTGACCGGAAAGACCGTTACCCCGTAGCCCATCGCCGCCATCGTGTGGACTAGGTCGTTGGCGCGCACGAAACCCGAGCCGAGCGAGCGCAGCGGCAGCGTGTCCTCGATGAAAAGGATGCGGCGGCTGCGAGGACCGGCGTGACGGGCGAAGGCGGCCGCATTTGCATCGGGCGTGGATGGGCGGTTCTGCAGCCAATCCTGGTGCTTGTCGCTGAATACATGCTGCGCGGCGGCAAGGTCCGGCTGATTTGGCCAGGTTGCGTTGCGCGCCATGCGATAGAGGGCAACAGCGGGATCGTACACGACGCGAAACCCGGCCTGCTGGATACGCACACACAGGTCGACATCTTCGAAGCTGCCGGGTGAGAACGTGTCGTCGAAGCCTTCGAGCTGCTGCAGCAAGGATGTTCGGACCAGCAGGAAGGTGCCGGAGCAATAATCAACGTCACGGCGGAAGGTGGCTTCCGGCACCAGCGGCGACGCGCTGGGCTGGTACGGCTGCACGGAGCCATTGCGCCAGATGATGCCGCCGGCTTCATCCAGCAAACCCTCTGGACGGACGATCCTGGCCCCTACCGCGCCGATCGTTGCTGCCGATGCCAGGCAACGCAACGCCGCGGGCAGTGCATCCGGCAAGAACTCGACGTCGTTGGACAGAAGCAATGTTGTGTCGGCGCGTGGTGCCATCAGGCCGGCGTTGGCGCCGGCAAGCGGGCCGATATCCGCGTCGAACCGCATCACCTGCGCGCCACGAACATAGCGCGCGATGTTGCGGGTCTCGTCGGTCGAGCCGCTGTCCACCAGGATCAATTCGACGCTGCCGGCCAGGTTGGCGCGCAGCGATGCCAGCGTGGCGAGGGTCAGCGGCAGGCCGTCGTGCAACACCATGATGACGCTGACCACTGGCGTGTCGGCGACCGTGAAATCGAGCGGCGCGCGGCCCAGGAGTTGTGCCAAGACATCCGCCTTGCGGCGGAACACGGTGCTGGCCTGCCCCTCGGTCGGACGTTCCTCCGGCGGGGGCGCCGGCAGCAGACCCTGATGGCGGCCGATCAGCAGCCAATGCGCGAAGGCGTTGGCCGCGCGGCCATGGTCCAGGTCGTCGCGGACCCGCGGCTGGGCGGCATACCACCGCAAATTGATCGAGGTGCAGGGCGCGCGCAGTTCGAGCGCACCATGCAGCAGGAAATGGGCATAGCCATTGCGGCGTTCGCGGCGTTCCACGGTCTCGGCGACGCCAGGATTCTGCGTCAGGTAGAAATGCTCTGAGAATTGCGGAAGCGGATCGAATTTGCCGGGCGTGTCGTTGCACAGGTAATGGTGCAACGCGCTGCGCCAGGTGCCGGCTGCCATTGCCTCTGCAACCTGCGGATATTGCTGGAGGTACCAGGTGGGATCGAATAACGGGCTGGTGCGCGGTTCAGGAACCGGGGCGGCGATGCGCTCGATGTAGTGGCGGAAAGGCCCCTGCTGGCGCGCGAGCGCGGCCTCTTCTGCGTCCAGGCCGGAGAGGAAAAAGTCGGCATCGAACAGGGCATGGCCGATGCGGCCTTCCCCGGCGCCATGCCGCAGAAAGTGGTCGTAGCCGTTGACGAGGTGGTGGGCGGCCAATGTCTCGTCCGTCAGATCGACCGCGTATTGGCGGCGGTACCAGGTTTCATCGAACAGCCAGTGAGGCGATCGTGCCTGGCCCCCGCGGCAGTAGGCGTCGAAGGCGGAGGCGAAATGGCCATTGCGCACCATTGCGTCGATCGCGGGATAGGTACGGCGGTGCCAGGACTCGTCGAAGAACATGTTGGGGCAATGACCGCGTTGCTGGCCATCACCGAGATACCAGGCCAGTACCGTGGCCGGCTGCTCGTCTTGCAGGGCTTCCAACACGTTGGGATAGGCTTGCAGATACCAGACGGCGTCGAACACGGCCCAGGCGATTGGGGTTTCGCCTGGCAGTTTCAGGACGTCGCGGGCGGGACGGTCAATCGGCATCAGCGCAGCATGAGGTCATTGCAAATATCGTGTCATTGCGACGAGCGAAGCGATGAAGCAGTCCCGTGCACATGAGCGGTCGTACGGGATGAAGGGGATCGCTTCGTCGCGGTGTTCCTGACACGAAACAACGTCGCCCTCTCCCCCTGACCTTGGTCCGTTTCGTGGCCCAAGCCCACAGGGAGAGGGGGAACCCTTCGGTGTGCTGCGGTTTCATCCAGTCGCGGGTCGGCCGCGCCGGCCGGTGGTGGACTTGCAATGACGATTCAACTCCGCCGCTTTTCGTGTAGTACACCCTCGCGCTGTAAGGCGGCGATGTCGGCTTCCGAATAACCGTGCCGCTTCAGCACCGCGGCGCCGTCCTGCCCGAAGCGTGGCGGCGGACGGCGCGTGCCGCCGGGCGTGCGGGACAGTTTGATCGGCGTGCCGAGGCCCTTGTACCAATCGAGCTCGGTGACCATGTCGCGGTGCGCGGTGTGCGGCGCGCCGACGGCTTCGTCGACCGGCAGTACCGGCCCGGCGGGCACGCCGTTGCGGATCAGCCGGTCCGCGAGTTCGTGGCCATCATGCTGCGCAAAAGCCGCGGCCAGGGCTTCGCCCAGGGCGTGGCGATTGACATTCCGTTCGCCGTTATTGGCGAAGCGCGGGTCGCCGGCGAGTTCCGGCCGGCCGATCAGTTCGCACAGTTTCCGGAATTGGCCGTTGTTGCCGCTGGCGATGAAGATGTCGCAGGTCCGGGTGGGATACTTGTCGTAGGGGACCAGGTTGGGATGCGGATTGCCGGTGCCGGCGGGACGCTTGCCGTTCAGGAAATAGTTGGCGGCTTGCGGATGCAGCAGCGCCATGCCGCAGTCGTACAGCGTCATGTCAAGGTACTGGCCGCGGCCGGAATGCACGCGCTCGTGCAGCGCCATCAGGACGCCGATGGCGGAATAGAGGCCGGTGCCCATGTCCACGATCGCGGTGCCGAGCCGCATAGGGCCGGTGGATGCGTCGCCGTTCACGCTCATCAGCCCGGTCATCGCTTGCAGGATCGCGTCGTAGCCCGGCAGGCCGCCCAACGGACCGTCGCCGCCGAAGCCGGAAATGCGGCAGTGGATCAGGCCGGGGAAGCGGTGCTGCAGCACGTCGTGGTAGCCCAGCCCCCATTTCTCCATCGATCCGGGCTTGAAATTCTCGGTCAGCACGTCCGCGCCTTTCAGCAGACGGAGCAAGACCTCCTTGCCGGCCGGCTTGCCGATATCCAGCGAGATCGCGTGCTTGTTGCGGTTGACGCCGATGAAATAGCTGGCGTCGCCCTCGTGGAAGGGCGGGCCCCAGTCGCGCACCTCGTCACCCTGGGGCGGCTCGATCTTGATGACCTCGGCGCCGTGGTCCGACAGGATCATGGTGCAGTATGGGCCGCCGAGCACGCGGGTGAGGTCGATCACCTTGATGCCGGCGAGCGCGCCTGGGGAGCGGGCCAGCGCCTTGCCGGCCGCGACGGGAGATAGGGTTGCGTCCATGACCGGCGTTTAACACTCCGACGGCGCCGGCGGGAGGGGCGGTCAGCGGAGGCGGCCTCCCCAAGGCTGGCCAAGCAGCGATTGACTAGCAATCGCATCTGGGCTCGGCCCGAGGTCCGACGGTTGGCGTGGCGTCGTTGAAGCATCGATCGCTACCGCGGTACGTTCTGTCTGCGCTTATTTGCATTGCTAACATTCAGAACCGTCGCCGCTCGCGGAGATTCCCATATCGTTTGTGAGATGGCTCCGAAGATCCCAACTGCTCCGAAGCACCGCGTGCATCAGCGTGTACCCGCTTCAATCTGCGTACCACCCTTGCTTTGCTGCCCACGGCACGTACTCGTCATCGCGTCAGGGATTTGGTTGCTGCTTCCGGCCGCGCTGTGTTCATCCGCGGTTCAACATCGCCGGTACGTGACCTATCCTCGGCTGATCATTTACAACTCCGCTATTGTAATGTCGCTCGCTCGCTGATCCTGGCCAAGTTTCGACACGATTACCGGAAGACGCAAAATTTCAGGCTCGGGACGACGGTTTCCCAGCGCGTTTCGCCTCATCCGAGGCGCGCCACAAATACCACGCGGCGAGAGACCGGTGCGGTGCCCAGACGCGGCCGATCTCGGCCAGTTCCTTCGGCTTCGGCTGCGCTTCCAGCTTGTGCAGCGCGCGGTAGCCATCGCGCACGCCGAAATCGTCCACCGGCAATATGTCGGGACGGCCAAGCGTGAAGATCAGCAGCATCTCCACCGTCCAGCGTCCGACGCCGCGGATCGTGGTGAGGCGTTCGATCAGTGCGTCATCCGACAGGCGCGTGGATTCGCGGCGGGTCGGGATCGTGCCGTCGAGCGTTGCGGCAGCAATGGCGCGGATGCAGGCGATCTTGGTGGCGGAGAAGCCACAGGCACGCAGTACGGCGTCCTCGGTGGCCAGCACCTGCGCCGGGGTGGGAAAGGACTGGCCGGGATAGAGGGCTTCAAAGCGCCCCAGGATGGCCAATGCCGCGCGGCCGTGCAGTTGCTGGTGGGCAATGGCGCGGGTCAGCGCCTCGTACGGGCTGCGCCGCTTCTCTACCACAAGCGCCGGCGGGCCGACGCGGCGGATCAGCGCGGCAAAGCGCCGGTCGCGGCTGAGATGGCGAATCGCGTCTTCGGACATGGGACGCAACTATCGCCAGGCAGCATGCTCCGAACAATGCCGCTGTGTGCTGGCTTTCGCCGTAACCGGCGAGCGCCTATCTGCTGCGGTGCAACGACGGGATGGAGAGCCGCGCATGAGCCTGAAGCGAAAAGTCGCCGTGGTGACTGGCTCGACCAGCGGCATCGGTCTGGGCATTGCCCGGGCCTTGGCAACGTCAGGGGCCGACCTGATGCTGAACGGGTTCGGCGATCCGGCTGCGATCGAGCAAGAACGCGCCCGGATCGCGGCGTCCTTCGGCGTGCGCGTGGGCTACAGCCCGGCGGATATGTCCAAGCCAGAGCAGATCGCCGGCATGGTGGCGGACGCGGAAAGAACTTTGGGCGCGGTGGACATCCTGGTGAACAATGCCGGCATCCAATACGTCGCCAATATCGAGGACTTTCCCCCCGAGCGGTGGGATGCGATCATCGCCATCAATCTCTCGGCCGTGTTCCACGCGATGAAGGCGGCGATTCCGGGCATGAAGCGGCGGGGGTGGGGGCGGATCATCAACATTGCCTCGGCGCACGGCTTGGTCGCGAGCATGCAAAAGGTTGCCTATGTCGCGGCGAAGCATGGCGTGGTGGGGATGACCAAGGTTGCCGCGATCGAGTTGGCCAACTCAGGCGTCACGGTGAATGCGATCTGCCCCGGCTGGGTGAAAACGCCCCTGGTGGAACGGCAGTTGGAGGCGCGCGCTGGTCAGGAGGGTATTAGCGTCGAACAAGCGGCGGAGCGCTTCCTGGCAGAGAAGCAGCCGATGCTGCGTTTCTCCACACCGGAAGGTATCGGCGCGCTGGCGGTGTTTCTGTGCTCCGATGGCGCCGGGACGATCACCGGCGCGCCACTGTCGATCGATGGCGGCTGGGTGGCGCAATAGTCGCCTTCGCACCGTCGTAGCCACGGGATTGCCGACCGGTGTAGAAGCAATTCGAACCTGCCGCGGAACCGGGTGAGAAATGCACGAAATCGAGCGCTTCGCCGCCATGATGACCAAATCCGCCGAGCTGAAGCGGCGGATCGCGACCGAACTGGCGGACGCCGTGATCCGCGTGGTGGATGCCAGCGAAAGCAGCATCCGCGGCGGGGGAAAACTGATCTTCTGCGGCAATGGCGGTTCGGCGGCGGATAGCCAGCACCTGGCAACCGAGCTGCTGATCCGGCTGCGCGGCGCAGTGGAGCGGGAATCCTGGCCGGCGCTGGCGCTGACCCTGGATCCGGCGATGCTGACCGCGTGCGGCAATGATTACGGCTATGAGCGCGTGTTTGAACGGCCGCTGCGCGGGCTGGGACGGCGGGGGGATGTGTTGTTCGGCATCACCACGTCGGGCCGCTCGCCCAATGTGGTGAAGGCGCTGGGGGCGGCGCGGGAGATGGGGATCGTCACCGTCGGATTGCTCGGCGGCGGCGGAGAGCCGGCGATGGGGCTGTGCGACCACGTGCTGCTGGTGCCGGACAAGGAGACGGCGCGGATCCAGGAATGCCACATTGCGCTCGGCCACGCGGTGCTGGAATTGCTGGAGGACCGCCTGGTCGCGCGTCCCGTCGCGTGACGGTGCTGCTGACTGGCGCGGCGGGGTTCATCGGCTACCACGTGGCCGAGGCATTGCTGGCGGCTGACACGCCGGTGATCGGCGTGGACAACCTGAACCATTATTACGATGTGCGACTGAAGCAGGCGCGGCTGGACCGGCTGACGCCGCGCCCCGGTTTCACGTTCCATGCCATTGATGTCGCGGATCGTGCGGCGATGGAGGCGTTGGCCGCGGCGCATCCGGGGATCGAAGTCATCGTCCATCTGGCCGCGCAGGCGGGCGTGCGGCACTCGCTGGTCGATCCACACGCTTATGTGCAGACCAATGTGGTGGGGCACTTGGTGGTGCTGGAGATCGCGCGCCGGCTGCCTCGGCTGCGGCACCTGGTGTACGCGAGCACGTCCTCGGTGTACGGCGCCAGTCAGGCGCTGCCGTTTCGCGAAACGGATCGGACGGATACGCCGCTGTCGCTGTACGCTGCGACCAAGCTGGCGGACGAGCTGATGGGCCACGCCTACGCCCACCTGTTTGGCATCCCGCAGACTGGGCTGCGGTTTTTCACCGTGTATGGGCCATGGGGCCGGCCGGACATGGCGTACTACAGCTTTGCCCGGGCGATCGTCGCGGGTGAGCCGATTACGTTGTTCGACGATGGGTGGCTGAAGCGGGATTTCACCTATATCGACGATATCGTGGCGGGGGTCGTGGGGGTGCTGGATAGGGCTCCCCCTTCCCTGATGGGAGGGGGGAAGGGGCCACCGGCCGGTGGGGGCGTAACCCCTCCCCCCAACCTTGGTCCGCTTCGCGGCCCAAGCCCACAAGGGGAGGGGGTGCCTTTTGCTCGATCCGCCCCGGCTTCCCCGCCCGCCCGGGTCCTGAACATCGGCAACCACCGGGCAGAGGAGGTGCGCACCCTGGTTGCGCTGCTGGAGCAGGGGCTGGGGCGGAACGCGGTCGTGCGGTCGGCTGCGCGGCCGGCGGCGGATGTGATGGAGACTTTTGCCTCGGTGGAGGCGATCGGGCGGCTGGCCGGGTTCGTGCCGCGCGTTTCGCTGGCGGAAGGGATAGGCCGGTTTGTGGCGTGGTTCCGGGCTTTTCACGGCGTCTGATGGCCTCGGTAAAAAATCTGCAAAAGCCCTGTTGACCGTCCCGGCGGATCAGCCTAAATCCCGCCCCGCCGCGATGGACGGGCACTTGCATCGCTCCTGCGGCTCTGCTACCTTCTCCGGTCTGCGCCGGTAGATAGGTGCAATTCAGAGCAAGTCGGCCGGTCGGCCCGTGAACAACGGGGGATTGGGCGTCTTTGCTCCGCTCTTTGACTGGTGAATAGGCTAGGAAGGGATACGTTGGCGGCGCCCGTACCGGGAAACCGGTGCTTTTGGGGTGTTAGCGCAAGCGAAGCGCCTGATTGGCTGGCTGGATTGGCTGGTTCTGGTTTGACTTCTCGAACCTGGACTTGTTGGTTCCAAGTCAATGGGTGTGCTGCGATGTATTCTTTATGCGTTACAGTACGCTTTGACTGTCTTTTCCGTTCACCCGTGATCGCAAGATGATGGAGGCGGGAAAGGCAGAACCATGAGTTCGGGTCTGTTCGTCAGCGCGGAGGTCGCAAGACCAAGGCGAAGATGAACCTGAGAGTTTGATCCTGGCTCAGAGCGAACGCTGGCGGCATGCTTAACACATGCAAGTCGCACGGGCAGGGCAACCTGTCAGTGGCGGACGGGTGAGTAACGCGTAGGAATCTATCTCTGGGTGGGGGACAACCGTGGGAAACTACGGCTAATACCGCATGATACCTTAGGGTCAAAGGCGCAAGTCGCCTGGAGAGGAGCCTGCGTCCGATTAGCTTGTTGGTGGGGTAATGGCCTACCAAGGCTACGATCGGTAGCTGGTCTGAGAGGATGATCAGCCACACTGGGACTGAGACACGGCCCAGACTCCTACGGGAGGCAGCAGTGGGGAATATTGGACAATGGGCGAAAGCCTGATCCAGCAATGCCGCGTG
>DATKPQ010000073.1:0-95431 GCA_035523995.1 Acetobacteraceae bacterium
CCGCCGCAACATCATGGTCACGCGGTGGTCGACTCGTTGCAGGCGATGATCGATGGCACTGCCCGGGTGTTCGTCGGCCTAGGCGGCAATTTCGTCGCTGCCTCGCCCGATACGGAGACCGTTCGCGCCGCGATGCGCCGGCTAAAGCTGACGGTCGGCATCAACACCAAACTGAACCGTGGTCATATCGTTCACGGGGAGGCTGCATTGATCCTGCCCTGCCTGGCGCGCAGTGACATCGACGTGCAGGCGACGGGTCGCCAGAGCATCACTGTCGAGGACAGCATGTCCATGGTGCATGCCTCCAGCGGCCTGGTGACACCGCCCTCACCGCACCTGAAATCGGAAGTTTCCATCATCTGCGGCATGGCGCGCGCCACGATACCGGACAGCGGCATCGACTGGGATGCCATGGCGGCAGACTACACGGTGGTTCGCGACAAGATTGAGGCGGTGTATCCGATATTGTTCCGTGACTTCAATGCCCGTATCCAACAGCCGGGTGGTTTCCATCTGTACAACGGGCCACGCGAGCGGATCTGGGACACGCCCACGGGACGGGCCAATTTCCTCGTTGCGCAGGGCATTGAGGAAGATTTGCCGACCGCCGATGCCAAGGTCTTGCTGCTGGCGACGATCCGCAGCCATGACCAGTACAATACAACGATCTACAGCCTGGATGACCGCTATCGCGGCGTGTTCGGCGGCCGGATGGTGGTGTTCATGAATGCCGCCGACATGGCGGAACGGAACATAGAAGAGCAGAGCCTGGTGGAACTGGAATCCCTGGCGGATGAGACGCATCGCACCGTGTCGGGGTTCATCGTGCACGCCTACAACATCCCACGCGGGTCCATTGCGTCATATTATCCCGAAACGAACGACCTGATGCCGGTCAGCCATGTCGACCCATTGTCCAAGACACCTTCGGCCAAGTCGATTCCCGTGGTCGTCAGGCCGATGCCGGCCCGGCCTATGGCCGCCTGACCTCAGCGGCACCCGATCTTCGTGGAACGCAACGCAAGAGTCCCTGGCTGGTCCCTTGACGCGGCCGCCAGTCTGAGCGTGTGAGGTCGCCTGTTGGTGCGGCGGCGACCACCACCATGCCGGTGGAGTGCAAGACCCGGTGGAGTGCAAGACCCGGTGGAGTGCAAGACCTGGACTTGTCCGTTCGATCCGGTGCAGCGATCGAAGGTGAGCTGCAGGTCTTGTGGGAGCATGGCGACCGGTTCTTCTGCCGGGCATGGCTCCTGGATGCCAACGCCAATCGTCGCACGGTGCTGGCGGTGGTGCCTGTCGCAGAGCACTCTGCGCCGGCGACGCTCGATCGCCTCACCCACGAATATGGATTGCGGGACGATCGGGAAGCCGCGGATGCGGTGCGGCCACTCGTCGGACCTTTCAGTGCGCGCCTGCGGCATCCCCCGCGCCGCGCTTGAGCATGGCGACTGCCACCAGGGCACAGACCAGGACGGCCCCAAGCAGTCCGAAGCAGTCTGCATAACCCATGATGGTGGCCTGGTCGCGTATCAGGCCGCCCACCACGATGATGGCACGATGTAGCGCTCCGGCGGGGCTCACAACGCCATGGGCCATGAAGTAGTGTTGCAACTTTGACAATGTTTCTCGCGTCGCCGGATGCAGCAGTGACACATTCTGATTGATGATGAAAGAATGGAATTGCTCGCGCTTGGTCAGGAAGGTTTCCAGTGATGCCGTGCCGATCGCGCCGCCGAGATTGCGCAGCATATTGAACAAACCTGAGGCGGCGCCGGCCTCCGATGAGGTAATGCCGACCATTGCCATGGCCGAGAGCGGCGTCATCACCAGCGCCTGCCCTATTGCGCGGATCACGTCGGGGAAGAAGAGCTGCGGACCGCCGTAATTTGCGTCCAGATGCAGATCCATGAAGCAGCTGGTTGCGAATATCACCAGTCCGACTCCGGCCAGCAGCCGAGCATCTACGCGCCTCATGAGCAATGGGACGAACGGAATGATCAGCAGTTGCGGCACGCCGGTCCACGCCATCACCTCGCCGCTTTGCTCTGAGTCGAAGCCCTGAGTCGCGGCGAGATACTGTGGCAGCAGGTAGGATGCGCCATACAATGCGAAGCCAAGAAGGAAGTTCCCCAGCGTTCCGAAGCCGAAATTGCGGCGAAACAGCAAGCGCAGATGCACCAGGGGTTCGTTGCGAACGAGTTCGACCGTGATGAAGGCACACAGCGTCACGGCGGACAGCAAGCTCAGCCTGACGATGAAGGGGGAGCCGAACCAGTCGTCCACGTTGCCCTCATCCAGCACCGTCTGCAGCGCGGCGAGTCCGACTGCCATCAGCGCAATGCCCAGCCAGTCGCCGCGGCGCAGCAGGTCCAGTTTCATTGGCGTGCGCGGCAAGCCATAAATCAGCGCCGCGAGCATCACGATGCCGGGTACCACGTTCAGGTAGAAGATGGTCGGCCAACCGTAATTGTCGGTAAGCCATCCGCCGATGGTGGGGCCGATCGCGGGGGCAAACGTCGCGGTGACGGCGTATCCGGCCAGGCCCATGGCGCGCTTGGATGGCGGCAGCATGGCGACAATGATTGTGAAGGCCAGCGGGATCAGCACGCCGCCGGAAAAACCTTGCAGGGCGCGCAGCACGATCATCTCGTTCAAACTGTGCGCCTGGCCGCAGGCGACCGAGAACACAAGGAACAATACCGTGTTCGTGATCAGGTAGCGCCGCAATGAGAATACGCGGCTCATGAAGTCCGTCATTGGCACGACGATGATCTCGCCGATGAGGTAGGCGGTGATCACCCAGGCACCGTTTATGCCGCCGGTGCCGATGCCGCCCTCGATATACGGCAGCGAGGCATTGGTGATCTGTATATTGAGCACTGCCATGAAGGCACCGATCAGTGCACCGCCGACCGCGATCCAGGTTTTCAAGGAGACGGGTTGTTCCGCCGGCACTCGAATTTCTGACGCGGGGGGTGTCGAGGGGCGGTGCAGCTTGCCTGCTTGTTCGAAACGATCAGGACCGGTGGCGGCGCTCATGGCTCGATATCTCAATTGGCGTCAGCAGATATTTTTTCACTTCGATTCAGGATGTGGTGGATTCACAGGTGAGCCAAAGCGATCGCACATGTGTAGCGTAGGGTGATTCCTTCAAGCGCTTGGCAGAGTTGCGTACGGTTTCCGGCCGCCGCCGCGGCGTTCCCTACCTCCACAGCACTTGATAAATCACGAGTGCAGAACAAGCACATTCGAACCATGCATGGCGTCATGCGCCAGGCCCGATGGTTTCTAAGGTGCGCCCACAACCATCTTGCGGTGCGAGCAGAAGCTCAGTGAGAAAGGAGTATGTTATGTCGCCAATGTCACGATCACTGGCAGCAGAGTTTATCGGTACCTTCGCTTTGATATTTGTCGGAGCCGGTACTGCAACCGCTTTAGGGGCCGGCCATATAACCGCGGTCGCCATAGCACATGGCATGACCATCATGGTGTTTGCGACGGCCTTCGGGGACGTCAGCGGATGTCACATCAACCCGGCGGTGACAATTGGGCTGGCGGCGGCCGGAAAATTCCCTCGCAGCCGTGTTGTCCCTTACATCGCCGTGCAATTGCTCGGCGGAATCGCTGCGGCGTTCCTGCTGCGTGGCATATTCGGTGGGCCGGTCAATTCCCTCGGCGCGACATTGATCGACACGCATCGCATCAGCGTGCTCGCTGGTTTCGGCTTTGAAGCTGTTGGGACGTTCTTCCTGGTCAACACCGTGCTCAATACCGCGGTGCGTGGCAACTCGGCACTGGCACCCTTCGCGATCGGCATGACCGTGACGATGTGCATCCTGGCCTTTGGCGCCCTCACCGGCGGCAGTGTCAATCCGGCGCGCACCTTGGGTCCGGCCATCGCCTCCGGCATGTACCAGAACATCCTGGTCTACTTCGCCGCCCAGATCGTTGGCTGTCTGTTGGCCGGCGGACTTTTCCGTCTGTTTTGGGCGCCAAAGCTCGCGCTTCGGAGCCATCGTGTCGCCGTTGCCTCACATTGAACCGACTTCCTGGAACGTGTGACCGACAGTCCGGCGGCCACACGTTTCATGATCAACCAACTCACGCAGTGGGAAGCAGCGGACCGTTGCCCGCGCCGGTCCTGGTCAGAGCGTCGGCGATCTCGTGCAGATCCCGCGCGCTCAATTCCAGCGATGCTGCATCCAGCCAGCCGTCCACTTGCGCCGGGGTGCGCGCGCCGACGATGGCGCCGGTCACGCCAGGCCAGGACAGCGTCCAGGCCACCGCCACCGTTGCAACGCCGGTATCATACCGCGCCGCCACCGGGCGCAGTGCGTCGGCGAATGCCAGGTTGCGCTGCAGTCGATCGCCGGTGAATTCGGCGTTGCGCGACCGCCAGTCGTTTTTCGGCAGCGCACGCGCGCGTTCCGCGTTGAAGTGTCCGGTCAGCAGGCCGGATTGCATCGGGCTGTAGACAATCGCCCCGGTGCTGTGCACATAACACCACGGCAGCACATCTGCGCCGGCATCGCGGCGGATCGCCGAGAAAGGCGGCTGCAGCGTATCCACGTGGCCCAGGGCCTCGGCGGCCCGAAGCTGCGCGACGTTGTGGTTGGACAGGCCCACCGCCCGCACCTTGCCGGCCCGCTTCAAATCCAGCAGTGTTTGCCAGTATTGCTCCAGCTTCGTGCCGTCCTCGGCTGGCCAGTGCATTTGATAAAGATCGATTTGCTCCACCCCGAGACGCCGCAGCGAATCCTCCACCTCACGGCGGATGCTTTCCGGGGTGCCGACCTGGCGCGGCAAGGCTCGCCTGTCCTGCGGGTCCCATACCAGTCCGCACTTGGTGAACACGTAAGGACGCTCGACCGCAGGCAATTCGGCAAGGGCGCGGCGCACGACTTCCTCCGAATGGCCGAGTCCGTACACCGCTGCGGTATCGATCCAGTTGATTCCATGTTCTACGGCGTGGCGGATCGCGGCAATGGAATCGCGGTCGTCCTGCGCGCCCCAACCTACCGCCCAGTCGCCACCGCCGAGTGCCCACGCGCCGAAGCCGACGCGGGTGATTTGCATATCCGTGCGGCCCAATCGGCGCTTCGGCAAAGCACGTGTGCTGACATGAGTAATCGTTGCCATTTAGAACCTCCTTGGTCGCACGCAACATGGTGGCGTGAGCCGATCACACAAATAGACACTATGGATTACGCTTATGCACGAAACGACCAGAGCCAGAATGGGATGCGTCCGACCTTGGCTGCAAACCGGCCGAGTCGCTACCATGCACCGGCGACCAAGCGGCCCGGCAGGCTTGAACGTCGGTCCTGTCCCATAAGACTTGAGTGTGATATTCGCGCTGCCGGCGGACAGCTCAGGTATACTCTCGGACAATATGCGTCGCCTTCATTGTCGAATAGGATGCTGCGCGTTTCCTCCCTTGCCGGCGTCAAGGCCGGCCCACCTTGAGGCCGCCCGCTGTTGGCGGCCTCATTCTTCTATGGCGATGTCCCCCAATCCAATGCGCTGACCGACCGGCCATGCGACACGGGACGTAGCGAACGCCTGCGATTCTCGGCGGGCAGGGCCTGAAGACGATTGCTCAATCGCGATCCAGTGAGCATAGGGTTCTGATACTTTGGTATAGGACCCCACTTACGCGCCCTGCATCGCTTGCACGTCGGCCAACAATGTGCATTCTCAGCTGAAAGGGCAGGGCCACAACTGTTCGAAGCAACCTAACCCGGATACAAACGATGAGTGAGGCAAAGCCCACGGTCGTAGTCATTGATGACGATTCCGCGATCCGCGAATCGCTGGGAAGCTTGCTGCGGTCGGTGGGGCTTGATGTCTGGCTCATGGCATCGGTGCCGGAATTCTTGCAGTCGGGGCCTCCGGATAGTCCGAGCTGTCTGGTTCTCGACGTCCGATTGCCGGGCAAGAGTGGGCTTGACCTTCAGTGCGAACTTGCCGCGGCGGACATTGGCCTACCGATCATCTTCATCACCGGGCACGGCGACATCCGCATGTCGGTCCAGGCGATGAAAAACGGAGCTATCGAGTTCCTGACCAAGCCGTTCCGCGATCAAGACCTGCTTGACGCCGTTCAGCTTGGTCTGGCACGGGACCGTGCCCGGCGCCAGGACGAACGCGCCCTGGTCGCGTTGCGAGAGCGGTTCGAAACCCTGACGCCGCGTGAGCGCGAGGTCATGGTCCAGGTCGCGCGCGGCCGCCTGAATAAACAGATCGCGTTCGACATCGGCATCAGCGAGATCACCGTGAAGGTGCATCGCGGGCAGGTGATGCGGAAAATGCGGGCCTCGTCCCTGCCCGACCTGGCCCGCATGGCGGACAAGCTGAAGCCCGAAGCCGCAAAGTCAGAAGCTTGATAGTGCGGCGATGTGCGGCGACTGACACGCCGTCAGCGGAGCGTGATACGTTGGTCTCCCGCCAGTCGTCCGTGGCTTCAGGCCCGGCGATCCGCTCGAACTGCTCGAACTGCTTTCCCAAGGTCCAAGCCATCTTATACGTACGTATAATCGCCTCTATGGTTCGGGTGGTCAAATATATTCGCGCGGACCTAAACTAGGATCAGGCTTTGCCGAAGGACATCGTGATCGCAGTTGTTGATGATGATGAGTCGGTTCGGGAGGCCTTGGCGGGTCTCGTGAAATCGTTGGGTTATAGCGCCACCGTTTTCCCTTCCGGCGAGGATTTTCTCAATTCGCAAGGGCGCGACAACACGGCTTGCTTGATCGCGGATGTGCAGATGCCAGGGATGACGGGGCCAGAGCTTTACGATCGACTGGCGGCGTCCGGACAGCCCATTCCAACCATCCTGATCACCGCTTATCCCGATGAAAGAGTGCGGGCACGGGCGTTGCAGGCCGGCGTGATGTGTTATCTGACAAAGCCTTTTGTTGAGGCTGATTTGCTCGCCTGCCTCGATTCGGCACTCGACAGCCGTGCCGCGCGGGAAGGCTGAAAGACAGCGGGGCGCGTTCGGCAATCCGGTGGGTGTCGTGGGACGGGCGGATGCACGCCTGCCTCCGGGTCGATGGCGTAAAAGATCGCACTGACCTTAAATCCGATTTTAAGCCAGAGCGAAGCCGATCTGATGCGTGCACAGTTAACGTCTGCCTCGCGTTCCGGAAGGGCGACCAGTTCAGTGGCCCATCCGGCTTCAGAGGAGAGACTGATATGACTTCAAGGATCTTCGCCATCGTTCCTGCAATGGCCCTGGCTCTGAGTGCGGCGACCGCCCTGGCACAGCCTGTGGCACAACCGTTTGCCCAGTTCGACCATACGAGCCTCATGCAACACGGCACGCTGCTCCGGCCGTACGACCAGGCCGCGAACGCCGCCTATGTGAGCGACGGATCCGATCCGTCCTACTTGCGGACCCAGCAGCAACTGGTGAACGAGCCCGGGTACAGCATTGGCACCGGCGCTGTCCAGGTCGCCAGCACCGCTGCAGGCGTTGGCGACGGGTCTGATCCGTCCTACCGCCGGGATCAGTCGCAGCTACGGCAGGAGCCCGGCTACAGTGTCGGTACCGGCTCGGCCCAGGTCAGCGGCAGCTGATAACAGCGATCTCCCGAGCATGCACACCACCCCGTTATTGCGCCACGACGGGGTGGCCTCCCTTACTGCGGCTGGCCGCGCAGAACCTGCCCTGTGGGCTCTGTCTCCCCACCGGCCGGCTCACGCATCATGTATCCGGCCCCAAGGACGGTGTGGATCAGTGACTGTGCAAAGCCGTGATCGATCTTCTGCCTGATGCGGTGCATGTGCATGTCGATGACGTTGCCGCGAGGCTCGAAATCGTAAGGCCATGCCGCTTCCATCAGCATCGATCGTGTCACCACCTGGCCCGCGTGGCGCATCAATTGCTCGAGCAGCAGGAATTCGCGATGTTGCAACCGGATCGGCTGGCCGGCGCGGCTGGCGTGCCGCGCCCTGGTGTCCAATTCCAGGTCCGCAACCCGCAATGTCGCGGACCGCTGCGTACGGTCCGCCCGGCGCGCCAGGGCTTCCAACCGCGCCAGCACTTCCGCAAAGGCGTAAGGCTTGGCCAAATAATCGTCGCAGCCGGCTTGCAACCCTTCCACTCTGTCCCGCGCGCCGCCGATGGCACTCAACATCAACACCGGCATGGTGGCGCCCTGCGCACGCAAGCGGCGGACGAGAGTCAGCCCGTCAAGCGCCGGCATGCGCCGGTCCACGATCAGCGCGTCGTAGATTCCTTCCAGTGCCATCGCGAGGCCGGTCTCGCCGTCCGCGGCGTGATCAACCACATGCCCGCTTTCGCTCAGGCCGCGGGTCAGGTAGCGGGCGGCGCGGCTATCATCCTCGATGACCAGCAGGCGCATGCCACGTCTCTTTCCATGGTGGAGAGAAGGTTCTTCGGTGGGAAGCCGGCTTTGCCCGCACGCCGCCAGAAGCCACTACACCCACTGATCCATTTGGGGGCGCCATGCTACGGCGCAACCTTCTACGAGGTGCGACACATGATCTGCATGCGCATGATAGAGGACGAGCCGCAAACGGGAAAGGTGGCGTTGGCCGCCCTGAACGACCATGGGAAGCTCGGCCGTTACAAATTCGCCCAGCATAAGTCTGGGTGCTATGCCCGCCGGGCATGACCTTTGCAGATAAATTGAACTGGCGAAAGTCGCCGCAATGCCAATATCACTGCCCAGCGGAATGAAGTCCGCCGTACGTTCGGGAGAAATGATCATGTTCTCCATATTCCGTCGGAAACCAGGAGAAAGCCAGCCGTTGCGGAAGCCTTCGCGACGCCTGGCATCCCGAGTTGTGCTGGCTGTCGCGCTTGGTGTGCTGGTATTTCCTGGCGGGACCGCTTTCGCGCAGCGCGCACATGCGCCAAACCAACCGCTGCCACGCATTGACAATATATGGGGCGGTCTCGACCACCAGCCGACCGAAGCCGAAGTGCAAAGCGCTGAACGGGCGCAGGGCATCGCTCCAAGCGCGCGAGAGCGAAGGCGCGAATCGGAGATTGTGCAGCAGCTTGATCGGCAACTTTTGGGAGGCACCGGAGCTGGCAGCACCGGCGCGGCGGCCGGGTAACAGCAAGTCTGCCAGCTTCCCTCGCGGCGCACCAGATCCCATATGGCGCGCCATATTGCGCCCGAACCCGAGAGCAAGGCGCGCGCGACGTTTCTTGTTTGCGGTGTTCATGCGTCGGGTTGGGAGCCTGTCGTAGCTCGATCGGCCGGCACGTGGGGCGCAGCTTGCATTCTGGATAAAAATTTACCTTGATGCGAAGCAGGTTTTGTCAACCCGCTGTCAGAAGCCACATGACGAATGATCCATTTGGTGGCGCCGCGGCTGCTGCGGAACGACCCATGTCCAAGGTGCGACCCATGACCCGCGTACTGATCGTGGAAGACGATGCTCAAACGGTGAAGGAAATCATGGCCGCGTTGAACGACCATAGCTTCACCGTGGACTCTGCCGGCACCGGCCGGGAGGGACTGCTGAAGGCCGCGGCCGAAAACTATGATGCCATTGTGCTTGACCGCATGCTGCCAGGCGGAATCGATGGCCTTCGCATGCTGGCAACGCTGCGCACGGCAGGCATCGAAGCCCCGGTATTGATCCTGAGCGCGTTGTCCGGCGTGGACGAGCGGGTGCGCGGGCTGCGCGCCGGCGGCGACGACTATCTGACCAAGCCGTTCGACTTCCTGGAGCTGACCGCGCGGCTGGACGTCTTGCTCCGGCGACGTTCCAGCGCGCCACAGCGTGAGACGACGCTGCACGTCGGCCCGTTGGAGATGGATCTGCTGACGCACACCGTCACCCATGCGGGCAAGCCGGTGGAATTGCTGCCGCGGGAGTTCCGGCTGCTGGAGTGTTTGATGCGCCACGCCGGCCAGGTCGTCACCCGCACCATGTTGTTCGAGGAGGTCTGGAACTACCACTACGTCGAGGCGACCAACGTCATCGACGTGCATATCGGCAAGCTGCGGCGCAAGCTCGCCACCGAGGGCGGCCGGCCGATGATAGAGACAGTGCGCGGGTCAGGGTTCATTCTCCGTGCGCCTGAATGATCTCCGCCGCACCACCAGCTTTCGGCTGGCGGTCTTGTTCCTGCTGTTGTTCGGCACGTCGGCAACATTGCTGTGCGCGTTCCTATACATGCAAACGCGAAACTACCTGGACCGGCGCGCGGACGTAGAACTTCTGACCGAAATGGCCCCGTTCAACGCCGTGGGGAAGACCGAGCTGCACCAATTGCTCGCCGCTCACGTGGCGATGGACCCACATTCGCAGCGGCCCATCACCCTGTTCGGGCCTGAAGGAGCCTATCTGGCCGGCAGCAAGCTGGGAGCACCGCAGTTCCAGATCCTGGCCAGGCCGATCGACCGGCCTTTCACCTTCTTGCTGCAACGCGATGGCCGGACCGTGCCGTTCCGCGGCGTGACCCGCACTTATCCGGACGGCCAGCTTTTGCTGGTGGCACAGGACATGGCCAGCGCCCGAGCGTTCCGCAGCTTGCTGCTGGACTCCGTACTTTCGGGCGGGCTGGCCACGATCGCTCTTGGCCTGATCGGGGCGGTCGTGGCCGGCGCCGGCGCCGTGCGCCATATCGAAGGCATCACCCGGGCGGTACAAGGCATCGTTCGCGGCGATCTGTCCGGTCGCTTGCCGACGCGCGGCCATGTTCGCGAACTCGACCAGCTTGCGCACGAGATAAACTTCATGCTGGGCGAGATCGAGCGCCTGATGCTGGAAGTGAAAGGCGTGTGTGACAACGTGGCGCACGACCTGCGCACGCCGCTGACACGCTTGCTCGCCGGGTTGGAGCGCGTGCGCCGCCGCGCCGGATCGATGGATGATTACGGCACGGCGGTCGATGAGGCGATCCAGGAAATCCGCGGGCTGTTGAAGACGTTCGCCGCGATGTTGCGAATCGCCGAAGTGGAGAGCGGTGCCCGGCGCGCCGGCTTTACCGCCATTGACCTGTCGCAGGTCGCTGCCGATGCCATCGAGTTCTACGAGCCTATGGCGGAAGAAAAGGGTGTGGCGTTGAGTTTGGCCGACGGTGCCGGGATGCCGATGCAAGGCGATTCCAGCCTGCTGTTCGAGGCGCTCGGCAACCTGATCGACAATGCACTGAAGTTCACGCCGCCCGGCGGAGAGGTCTGCGTGCGCGTTTTCGCCGGCGATGACATGCAGGGAGTCGAGGTCTCCGACACCGGCCCGGGGATCCCGGCCGACCAGCGGGACGCGGTCCTGCGGCGCTTCTATCGGGCGGAGCAAAGCCGCCATACGCCGGGAAGCGGGCTTGGACTGGCGCTTGTCGCAGCGGTCGCCGGGCTGCACGACATGAGTGTGCGCATCGGCGAGGCGAATCCTGGTTGCCGGATTGCCCTGGTGGGCCAACGGCATTGAGAGATTAGAACCGATTCTATTTACCGGCGAAGCAGCCAGGAACAATGCCGCTTGACGAGCGTTTCCGGCCCCTGCGGACGTTCATGGCGCAACTCGGTTGCCGGGACGATCAGTCAGGACCACACAAGCATCACACCGCCGCGTTGTGGCCCGGGCTTGCGTGGGAATGCGGTGCGCGCGCAGAATTATCCGCGGTTTTCGCGGCGATGGCCGCCCACAACGGAGGAAACCGCCATGCGCATCGCCAGGATCGAAGACCTGCACTGTGCCGCCGGCTGGCGCGACTTCGCTTTCTTGAAGATCACCACCGATGACGGCCTGGTCGGCTGGTCGGAGTTCCTGGAGAATTTCGGCGCCGAGGGCCTCAGCACCGTCATCCAGCGCCTGGGCGAGCGCATCATCGGCATGGACCCGCGCCCCGTCGAACGCATCACCGCATTCCTGCATGGCCTGACGCGGCAAACTCCAGGCGGGCTGAACCAGCAGGCGATCGCGGCGATCGAAAATGCGCTGGTGGACATCAAGGCCAAGGCGCTTGGCATTCCGGTCTATGAATTGCTCGGCGGGCCGGTGCGGGAGAAGCTGCAGCTTTACTGGTCGCATTGCGGCACCTGGCGCGTCAGCTTCGCCGAGCAGATTGAACGCTGGACCGGTTTTGCACCGATTCGTTCGCTGGCCGATGTCGAGGCTGCCGGCGCGGACGTGGCGCGGCGCGGCTTCAAAGGCCTGAAGACCAACATCATGCGCTTCGATGTGGGCAAGCCGTACATCCACATGCCTGGTTTCAATGGCTCCGGCTGGCCGGAGCTGAACATCGATGCGCAGATCGTCGAGGGGTTGGTGGCGCAGATGGCCGCGTTCCGGCGCGGTGCCGGACCGCGCGTCGGGCTGCACCTCGATCTCAATTTCAACTTCAAGACCGAGGGCTATATCCGGCTGGCCCAGGCGCTGGAACAATTCGATCTGGTATGGCTGGAAGTGGACAGCTACGACCCGGCCGCCCTGGCGACCATCCGCCGCAGCGCGCGCACGCGCATCGCCTCGCTGGAATCCTTGTACGGGCGACGGCAGTTCCGTCCGTTCTTCGAACACCAATCGGTCGATGTGGCCATTATCGACGTGGCGTGGAACGGCATCCTCGAATCCATGAAGATTGCGGCGATGGCAGATGCGTATGAAATCAACGTCGCGCCGCATAATTTCAATGGCCACATCGGGTCACTGATGAGCGCGCATTTCTCCGCCGCAGTGCCGAACTTCCGCGTCATGGAGATCGATATCGAGGACGTCACCTGGAAGGATTCGCTGGTGACGATGCCTCCAACGATCGAGGACGGACATCTGCTGATCCCCACGGGGGCGGGCTGGGGAGCAGATGTAAACGAGGAAGCAGTCCGCGCACATCCGCCGCAGCGCACGGTAAAGTGGACGCGCGAGTAGCGGCGTTATTCAGGAGCCACTATCGGTGAAGCGTGGGTCAACGCACCCCATGTCATTGCGAGGGGCGCAGCGACGACGCAGTCTCCTGCGGTGGAGTGCCAGGACCGTCCGTGCGCGGCCGGGATTGCTTCAGTTGCTGCGCTCCTCGCAATGACATGGGACGCCCCAGCACCGCGCCATTACCCCGCCTCACGCCCGCTTCCGCGTCGGCGCCCCGCGTTTCGTCGGCGCTCCGCGTTTCGCCGGCGCCTTGTTCCGCGCCGCCGCAGCCTTTCGCGCCGGCGCCGGCTTTTCCGCCGCTTTCTCTTCCCCGCGTTTCTCCCCGCCACGCCCAAGGCTCGCCTTCAGCGCAGCCATCAGATCGATCACGTTATCGCGTGCCGGTGCCTTGGTCTCCTCCGGCGTAATTCCTTCACCCTTCAGCTTCGCGGCGATCACCTCGCGCAACCGAGCCTCGTAGTGATCCTCCGAATCGGTCGGTTCGAACCGGCCCTCCTGCCGCTCGATAAGCTGCGTCGCCAGCTTCACCATCTCGGCATCCGGCTTGCCATCCGGGATCGGGTCGAACAATGGCTGGGCATCGTTGATCTCGCGCGGCTCGTGCAGCGTGTGGCAGACGAGGCCCTTGCCCATCGGCCGTATTGCCACCGCGCGCTCACGCCGCGCGATCACCATCCGCGCCAGCGCCGCCTGGCCAGCCGCCGCAATCGCCGTGCGCAGTACGGCGAACACGTCCGCTCCGGCATCGCCGTCCGGCACCAAATAGTAACTGGTATCGAAATAGACCGGATCGATCGCTTCCAGCGGCACGAACTTGTCGACCGACACGGTTGAAGACGAATCGATCTTCGCCTTGTCGAAATCCTCATCGTCCAGCAGCACGTAGCGGTCTTTTTCGAATTCGTAGCCCTTCGCCAGGTCGCGCCGCGAGACCTCGTCGTCCGTCTCCGCATCCAGCATCACCGAACGCACGCGGTTGCCGGTTTTCGGGTTGATGAAGTGGAAGTGCAGCTCACCGCTGGCACGGATCACGCTGTGCAGTGCGATCGGGCAGCTCACCAGCGCCAGCCGAAGATGTCCGCGCCAAATGGGTCGCGAGGCCATGGCATCACTCCGGGCGGTAAAACGGAACAATTGGCGCGACGCCAGCCACCGTCAAGGCGCGGCCGTCAGCCGGGCGATCACCGCCCGAACCCGGTGCATCACGTCCGCGAGACCCGGCCCCGCCGACCATTTCGGCTTCACACTTGCGCGGCTGGCGCAACGCCACAACGGGCGGCGCGTTGCCCGGGGGATGTTCCGATCTTGGGAGGAGCCCATGACATGGTGAAACATGCAATCGGATCGATGATCCTCACAGCCGCGATTCTCGCCACACCGGCCCTAGCGGCGACCAGCAACGAGACCGTCGGCAGCGCCCCCGCGACGGCCGACCACGCCGCGCCGCCGCCGGCCAACAACATGGCCGCGGGGCTGCCCCACAACAGCACCCGGCCGGCCACGCCGGCAGCAACATCCGCCAACCAGCCCACGACGCCGCGCTTCACCACCGCCGACGACCAATTGCGTCTCGGCAAGATCGTCGGCGCCACCGTCTATAACGGCCACAACCAGTCCGTCGGATCGATCGACGACGTGCTGATGGGCAAGGACCAAAAGGCGACCACCGCGGTGATTTCCGTTGGCGGGTTCCTGGGCGTCGGCGGCAAGCTGGTGTCAGTGCCTTTCGATCAGCTCAAGATCACGCAGGACAAGATTGTGATGCCGGGCGCCACCAAACAGTCGCTCAGCAGCATGCCGGCCTTCAAGTACAACAACGCATGATCGTGTAAGTACTGCAAATCATGATCGTGACGGGAGCATGCTGCGGCATGCTCTCATGGCGTCTGGCGCAGGCGTCCTGTCGGCTGACGCTTTCGACCACGTCAGTCGACGGACGGTTCGCCGGGCCGGGTGGGCGACGCAAGTCGCCCACCCTCGTCGCCCCACCGCTTTTTCCCTAACCTTTCGACCCGTGCGGCGCCCTGCCATACTTGCGGCGCACCTGCCGTCGCCTATCTTGTTCACTCGCCAAGGAGCATTGGCATGGACGTGGCCGCCTTTCGTGCAGACCTGCCGACCGGCAGCCAGGACATGGCGCGGCGGTTCGCCGCTGTTCGTGCGCACACCGAGGCGCTCGCGTCAGCGCTGTCCGCGGAAGATCAATGTGTACAGTCCATGCCCGATGCCAGCCCCGCGAAATGGCATCGCGCGCATACGACATGGTTCTTCGAACAATTTGTATTACAGACCTTCGCCCCCGATTACCGACCCTTCGATTCCACCTTTTCCTATCTGTTCAATTCCTATTATGAAGCCGTCGGCGCACGGCATCCGCGGCCGATGCGCGGCATGCTCACCCGTCCGCCAAATCAGGACGTGACGCGTTATCGAGCATATGTCGATGCTGCCATGATGCAGTTGTTGCAGCATATCAATGCCGATGCGGCGGCGCTGATCGAGCTGGGGCTCAACCACGAACAACAGCACCAGGAGCTTCTGCTTACCGACATGCTGCACGGGTTTGCACAGAACCCGCTGGGTCCGGCCGTGCTGCCCGACTGGCGAGCACCCTCCGGCGCTGCGCCGCCGACGCGGTTTGTCGATTTCAGCGGCGGTATTGCCCGAATCGGCTATCAGGGCAACGGCTTCTGCTTCGATAACGAGACCCCCGCCCATCGCGTCCTGCTGCACGACTATATGATGGCGACGCGTCTCGTCCGCAGCAGCGAGTGGCTGGATTTCATAAACGACGGCGGGTATCGCACCGCGACGCTGTGGATGTCGGACGGATGGGCTCAGGTTCAGGCGCAGGGCTGGTCGGCGCCGCTGTATTGGCAGGAACGCGATGGCCGTTGGTGGCAGATGGGATTGGGCGGCCTGCAACCGCTCGACCCGGATGCGCCCGTGCGCCACATCAATTGGTACGAAGCGGATGCGTTCGCCCGCTGGGCGGATGCGCGACTGCCGACCGAAGCCGAATGGGAAGCGGCAAGTGCGCATCCCGACATCCATGAGACCAGCGACCACGTCTGGCAGTGGACTGCCAGCGCCTATCACCCATATCCCGGTTATCGGCCTGCGCCCGGTGCGGTCGGGGAGTACAACGGCAAATTTATGGTGAACCAGATGGTGCTACGCGGAGGCTCTCTCGCCACGCCCGCCGGCCATTCCAGGCCCAGTTATCGCAACTTCTTCCACCCCGACAAGCGCTGGCAATTCTCCGGACTGCGGCTCGCGCGCGACAGCTGATACGGAAAGGCCTGCCTGATGCCAAACGATTCCGGTTTTGCCGCCCGGAGGGTGGATCGCGCCCTGGTGGATCTGGCCTTGTCCGGACTGTCGCGCCCGCAGAAAACCCTGCCCGCCAAATTGTTCTACGACGAAGAAGGCTGCCGCCTGTTCTATCGCATCACCGAGCTGCCAGAATATTACTTGACAAGAACAGAAACTGCGCTGTTGCCGCGAGTCGGCGCCGCGGTGCTGGCAACGCTGCCAGCCCAGGCCGTGTTGGTGGAATACGGTGCCAGCGAGGAGACCAAGGCGGCATTTCTGCTGACCGGCGATGACGAGCGCCGCATCAAGGCATACGCACCGATCGACGTTGCGATGCCTTCATTGCAGCGGATGCAGGTACGGTTGGCGCTGTCGCACCCGCATCTCGCGGTGCATCCGATTGCGGCCGATTTCACCGATCCGGTCACTCTGCCGCGCGCCCTGGCGGGAATGCCACGCCTGGGCTTCTTTCCGGGATCGACGATCGGCAACCTCGATCCCGACGACGCGTCGCGTTTTCTAACGCTCGCGCGCCGCACCTTGGGAAACCCCGCGCAGCTCCTCGTCGGGGTCGATCTGCGCAAGGATCCGTCGCTGTTGCTGCCCGCGTACGATGATGGGGCCGGCGTCACCGCGGCCTTCAACCGCAACATGCTGGTGCGGCTGAACCGCGAGGCCGGTGCGAATTTCGACACCGCAGCGTTCGCTCACCGCGCCGTCTGGAACGATGCGGAGAGCAGAATCGAAATGCACCTGGTCAGCCGCACGATGCAGACCGCCGTGATTGCGGGCCAGACCATCTTGTTCCGCCGCGGCGAGACCATTCACACGGAAAACAGTTACAAATATACCAAAGACAGGTTCACTGCGATTGCCGCCGGTGCCGGGTGGCAGTGCGCCGCATTATGGACCGATCCGGCGCAACTCTTCGCACTCTTTCTGCTGCGTCCTGACAGCGCGGCCTGAGCCAAGACCCAGAATCGAACAAACGCGCCACGGCCTGCCGCACAGGCCTACGAACGGTCCGTGTGCCTGTCCGCACAAGATTGTTTCGTCGCTCCGCCCGCGATGGCATCACCCGTCAGGAACTACGCCGCCCGGCGTTCCTGTTGCTCGCCGGTGAGATAGGCGCGCAACTGCAAGCGTGCCCGGTGCACGCGGCTCTTCAACGTGCCGATGGCGCAGCCCGTCACCTCGGCGGCGTCTTCGTACGACTTTTCCTGCAATACGATCATGAACAGCGCCTCGCGCTGGTCCGTCGGCAGCCTGTTCAACGCCCACCCAAGTTCGCGCAACGCGGTGCGGTCCTCGTGCGCCGCCGGTACCGGCAGGTCCGGCATGTTATCCATGTCCGTGAACTCGCGCTTGTTGCGCACGCTGCTGATAAAGTGGTTGACCATGATACGATGTACCCAGGCGGAAAAATTCGTTCCCGGGATAAAGCAGTCGCGTGCAACCAACGCTTTGGTGGCAACGTCTTGCGTGAGATCCTCCGCGGCGGCCCGGTTTCGCGTCAGGGCGAGTGCCCAGACCCGCATCTTCGGCAGGAACGAAATCAACTGCTCCTGAAAATCCTGGTGCTGCATCGGGGGGACTCCGGATTAGAAAATGTATCATCGTTGCCACACTTTTGTGGGGATTGATCGCCAGCAAGTCGAATGACATGAGGTTGATGCTTGATCCTGGAAGATCACTTTAAGGTCGTTCTGGCAGGTTGAAGAAGGCCATACGGCAACAAAACGTGCAGAATCCTGCCCGAAACTACTATGTCCGGCAAAGACCGTAACTGGGGCGAATACGCACGTGGGCGTGTATTGCATGCGATTGACTGCCGTGGCCCTCATATTACCTGCGAGGAGGAAGCCAAGCGGCCGACAGCAATAGACCGAAAGGTGCAATACGTTGTTACGGTTCCTGTTTGGTGGTCTGGCTACGGTGGCCGGCATTGTGCTGCTGTTTGTCGCCTCCTTCGGCGACCCGGCGGCCGTCCTGCATTGGGCGCAGACGACGTTGCCGTTCGTCGGCCCAAGCCAGTCGAATGATGTGACCGCGGAAACGCAGCCGCAATCCGCGCCGCCGGCGGCTGTCCAGAACCCTGCGCCGCCAGCGGTGTCGGACACGCAGAAAGCGCAAACGCAGCCAGCGATGCAGCCGCAAATAGAGGCCCAGGTCCAGACGCCGCCGCAGCCCAAAGCGCAGACATCGCCGCCGCCAGCTTCGCCGTCGCCACCCGAAGCGTCCGCGGCTGCCAATTCCGCCCCGCCAGCCGATGCCGGCATGCAAGCCCAGCGTGCGGCGCTGCAGCAGGAGTTGCAGAAGCTGCAAGCCGAGACGGAGCAAGCCGCACAGAGCGTCGTCACGTTGCGCCACCAGGCTTCACAGGAACGTCAGGATCTTGACGCCCTGCAACAAGAGCATGCCGCGGAGCAACAGGAAGTGAATCGGCTGCATGCAGCGCAGGCAAAGGTCGCGGCGGTGAAGGCGGAGGTGGCGCAGACACAGAAGCCGCCGGCCTCTCCGACGCAGGCAACCGCGTCCCAAACACCACCCCAGACGCCACCGGCGCCCGCTGCGTCGCAGACATCGCTGGCTCCCGCCGTGGCCCAGTCGCAACCGGCATCGCAGCCGGCCGTGCCGGCGCAGCCTGCCGCGCCGGTGCAAACCGCCGAGGCGGGCAATCCTGATCTGCCGCTGCCCCCGCCGGTTGCCCCGCCGCCGCCACCCCTGCCACGGCCGCGTGTTCCGGTGCAGACCGCGGCGAACTATCCGGGGGGCCGGCCTTCGCCCGACGACTATGCGCGGCAGACGGACCAGGGCCAGGCTCTACAATCTGTGATCGCCCGGCTGCGCCAGCATTATGATCCCGCCCAGGCGCCCAATGCCGGCGCGCCGCCGTCATATGCCAGTGCCCAGTCGCCATACGCCGGGTATCAACAACCCGGGCCACCGTCAGAGCCTGCGGCCGCGCAGCGACGCGCCTACGGTCAGCCGGCGCCGCCGGGACCCCGCCGGCATCTTGGCATGGCGCGCGCGGCGCTGATCGCCGGCAATATCGACGCGGCCCGGCAGTACCTGGAAGAAGCGCAGTTGCAGCTCGTGTTCCGTCCGGTGACGCCGACCGACAACGATCCCTCCGGCGGCAGCCGAGTCGCCGGCGAGGTCGCCTCCGCCCTCAACATGCTGGGTGCCGGCGACACCAACGGCGCACTGGAATACGTCGATCGCGCGATGGCGGAGGTGGACCCCGCCAGCGCCCCGGAGCCGGCCCCACCGCCGCAGTACTACGGCTATGCCGGAGGCTACGGCGGCCCTCAACAGTAACAGCGTTTCCGCGCGCGGCGGGCGCCAACGTCAGGTCAACGCGTGCGCCAGCAGCGTCGAGAGAGACACCGCGCCGGAGCCTTGCAGTTCGGCAATCTGCGACGCGGCGCCGTTGCTGCTGTTGCTGATGGAAATGATCGCGTTGTTGTCCGACGTGCCGAGGTGGATGAAGTTGCCCAGCGTCGATGACGTGCCGGTCCACGCGGTCTTGGCGAGCGCTGCCCGGAAGTCCAGCGTATCGCCGTTCTGCAGCACATAGCCGAAGATATCGTCGAAGCCCTGGCCCGCGCCGGGCATGACGATCGTGTTGTCGCTGCCGCTGTCCTGCAACGTGTTGGTGCCGGCACCGGCGTTGATGGTATTGCCGCTGCCGCCGAAGCTGATCGTATCGTTGCCCGCACCCGTTGTGATCGTGTTATGGCCTTCGAACGCCTGCACGGTCTCGGTACCGCCGGTCGCGGTGACGGTGTCGCCAGTGCCGCCGACGAAGATCACGTGGTTGCCGGCCGTCGCCGAGATGACGGTGTTGCTGACCAGTTCGTCGGGGTCGGCGGTAGAAGAGGCGATCGTGACCGGCGGGTTGCCGGACACGGTCACGCCAATGGTATCCGTCGATTGCAGCCCCGCCTGGTCCCACACATTCACCGAGATCGTGTCGCTGCCGTCGGTGCTGCCCGCGGTATAGGTCAGCGTGGCCAGGTCGGCGTTGATCTGCGCCAGCGTGCCGGTGACCGACATGGGATGCGTGCCGGAGCCGGACAATGCCGCGCCGTTCGCACCGGTCATGGCGATATCACCGGTGCCTGCCCTGATGTTCAGCATCATCGAGCCGGGATTGCCGGCGGCGAAAGCGTCGGTGATTGAGACGCCGGCAATGGCTGTGGTCGATCCGGCATTGACGCTTTCGCTGGCGGGATGCGCGATGGAAGGCCCGGCCGGAGTCGTGGTTGTTGTCGTCGTGGTTGTTGTCGTCGTGGTTGTCGCCGCCGCAATCGAGACCGCAATGCTCTTGTCCGCTTCCAACCCCGCCTGGTCCCACACGTCGATGCTGATCGAATCGGAGCCGGCGCTGCTGCCGGCGGTATAGGTGAGCGTGGCGAGATCGGCGTTGATCTGCGCCAGCGTGCCGGACACCGAGATTGTGTGCGTACCGGACCCCGAGACGGCGGTGCCGCTCGCGCCCTTCATCGAAATGTCACCGGTCGTGGTGCTGACGTTCAGCGCCAAGGTGCCGGGATTGCTGGCGGCAAACGCGTCGGTGATCGAGACGCCGGTAATGGCCGTGGTCGAGCCCGTGGCAACTCTTTCACTTGCCGGAAGAGCGATGGAAGGGCCGGTGGGTGTCGTGGAGCTGCCGGATCCGCTGCTGCCCGCGCTGCCGCCGGTTCCGGACCCGCTGGTGGTGGTGCCGGTACCGCTGCCGCTGCTGCCCGTGCCTGTGCTGCCCGTGCCTGTGCTGCCGCTGCCCGAACCGGAACTGCCACTGCCCGTGCTTGAGCCGGTGCCGGCAGGAACGACTTCGATCAGCAGCGGATCGTTGCCGAGGCTCACGGCAATGCTGGAGGCATTGCTGGCGCTTTTGATTGCGGTCGTGCCGGTGATGGGGTCGTAGACTTCGATTTCAGATGCAGTGCTCGGCAGGGTCACCGTGACCGTGTGCTGAGTGCCGGTTTCGGTCCACAGGCCGATCCAGAACGAGCCATTCGATTTTTCGATCAGGATCGAATTGTCGCCGGATTGCGTGCCGGACAGCGTGTAGTTGAGCGAGCCGGGCGTGAAACCGGCGGGCGCATTGGGATCTGCCAGCAGCGTCGTCACGTCATGCAGTGCCGTGGCTGCCGGACGCGGCGTGCCGTCGGAATTGAACAAGCCCCAATCGCCGGAACCGTCGTCGTAGAGTCCGTAGAACCACATGCCGGCATCGCCATCGGCGATGCCGTCGAAGGTGGCGTCCACGACATACTGCGCGATCTGGGTTTCGCTGAACTGGGTGGTCTGCCAGCCGATTTCGGTGGTGATCACCGGGCGCGAGCTGGCGGCGAGTTTGGCATCCGCGTTCAGCGCCTCGATGGCGTTATCCGGTGTCTGGCCGACATTCGGATAGGTATGGGCATTGGCATAGTCCGTATAGGTGGAGAGGTTGCCGACGTCCGGATAGTCGCCTTCCCAATTGTTCGCGGCGGTCCAGCCCGAGCCGAAGCTCATGTTGATGACGGGGAGATCGTATTCCTGCCCCATCGCATAGACCTGCTGCTGAAACTGCGCTGTCCAGGCCAGCGAGTTTCCATTTTCCTGGGCGTAAGAATCGTCCTCTTCGTTGCCGCCTTCGACGTAGGCGAGGATGTCCTCCTGCGCCATTTGCGGCACCAGGGCGAGGGCCGATTGATCCCAGGCCGGCGCGCCCTCGGGCATGTAGTCGTCGAACTTGACGCCGGTTGCTTGCGACACCTGCTGCCAGACTGCAGCCTCGCTGGCGCTGTCGACGCTGTCGCGGACGATCGTAACTCCGAGATATGCCAGGTTTTGCTCGACCATGGACGTATCCGAATACGCGCCGGCATCACCGAGATGCGTGTTGACGCCGAGCGTGTCGATGAAGTCGGTCGCGGAGATAGCAGTTGCCATTGCGAGAGAGCTTTCAGCGAGAGGGATGGGGCAGAAATCTTCCGCGATCAGAACAGGATCGGCGGGGCGGGTCGGAGGGTGGTCGTTTTGGTACGGAACCGGATCGGCGGCAGCGCGATGCGATCGGCACGAGTCGGAGGGCTGGCGGCCGGGAGGGCCGTCAGGCGGGTCGGTTCCGAGAGAATTGAAAGACTCCTGTAACTTTGCGTCTGGCGCGATTGTCTCGTTCGCCGCTCGGTTACTCTCACATCTGCGAGAGCGCGCGAAAGTAATTTCGGATTAACTTTCTGTCATGAATTGCATATATGCACTGTAGGAAAGAGACTTTTGCCTCGACGTCAGCGATTACTGTCGGATTACGTTACGGATCTCATGTATATTCCTGTTATGCTTCGAGTTACCGCGGTGCGGGACTGAGCCCGGCAGGTATTTGGCCGGCTGATTCGGTGCAGATACTTCCGTTTCCGCCGGCGCTGCCGCCGACCCAAATGTTGCAAATTTCTTTCGCGGCCTTCGAGGTTCTTCTTCCGCTGTCGCTCGACGGCTCGCCCCCGGCGATGCGGGCTGGGGATCCTTTTCCTGACCGTCCCGGCGAGTTTTGTCTGTCGCGGCGTCTGCGGCACCGTGCCAAACACCGTCGGGCGGGGCAGCCGTACCGATTCGATATTATAACCGATCCGGGTGCGATTTATGTTTCCGACTTCGCCCGCCGCTTTGCTGCAACACGCCTTGCCGTTTCGCTGACACGCGCGCGTGAGTGGTGTTGAAAGCCCGCCTCTGCCCACGAACCTATGTCCGGCAGCCGGCGTTTGTGGACACGGCCGGCGGGCATGGTCTCGCCGGACCACTAGCCTGGCAGCGCAGACGGTAAAGAAGCATCATGACGTCGGGTTGCTGTGTTTCGGTTCTCGTACCTGCTTATAACAGCGCGGCCACGCTGCCGCGCGCGATTGAGTCCGTGCTGGCGCAGGATCTGGGCGATTTCGAAATCCTGATTCTGAACGATGGCTCGCGCGACGATACCGCACAGGTGGCGGCGGGCTTTGCCAGTGCCGATCCTCGCATTCGCGCCATCTCGCTGCCGCGTAACCGCGGCAAGCCCGCGGCGATGAACCTGGGGATCGGCGAGGCGCATGGACGATGGATTGCGGTGCTGGATGCCGATGATTGGTACGCGCCGGATCGGCTTTCGACTCTGATCAAGGCCGCCGAGCATTATCGGGTGCAGGTCGTCGCAGACAATCAGTTGCTCTACGACGAAGGAGCGGGGCAAATCGTTCGCACCGCGTTGCCGCAACGCGGCGGCGACCGGGCGTTGGACAAGCCCGCATTCATCGCGGGCAGCGATCCTTACTCGGACTTCGATTTCGGAATGTTGAAGCCGATCGTGCTGGCCGATTTCATTCACAGCAGCGGCCTTGCGTATCGCGAAAATGCCAGGCTGTCAGAGGATTTTCTTTATATGCTGGAATTGCTTGCCGCCGGCGGGCGCGGCTGGCTGATCTCACGGCCGCTTTACTATTGGTCCCAGGCATTCGGCACGATCTCGCGCCGCTGGACCGAAACCGGCGCGGGGCGTTGGCGGTACAATTTCCTCTCGGCCGCCGAAGCAAATGCCGATGTGATGAAAGCCATGCGCGCAGCCGGCGAGACCGATCTTGCCGCGCTGCTGCAACGGCGCGTGCGTGCATTCCAGCGCCTGCATTCGCTGCAGCAGGTCAGCCGCCTGCGTGCCGACGGTGCCACACCCGCGCGCCTGGCGCGCGAGTTGCTTCACCATCCCTCGATCTGGCCCTTGCTCGCACATCGCGGCTTCAGGCGGGCAGCGAAGGCAATGTCGCTTCACTCATTGGTGCGCGCGAGATCCTCGCTATTATGAGAGCGAATCGTGGTGTGCATGTCGCATTCGAAAACGGCGGATAGGGCTTAACAGTCTTGGTACGTAAACAGGCACGTCCCTTTCAGCACCCTGCCAACCGCAGAGCCATCTGCAACCGCGTCGTGGATGTCGCGACGCATGACTATGTCACTGCTTGCCAGCGTCATTCCATTGGCACGCGGATTGCTGTGGTAAATGCGCCAATGCCGCGCCCGACCGCCGGGACTCTGCGAAGGATGATGCATGTATCCAATGAGGCGAATTGACCGGATGGGATATCTGGCAGCGGACGCTCACAGCGAGATGATGTCCGAGACGATTTGCGCGCCACGCAATCCGCTGGCGACGCGCGTTTGCTCTTTTGCGCTGGCCAGTTCGGACGTGCTGGCGTTCACCCTTGCCGTGTTCCTGGCATTCGCGGCCGTTATCGCCACGGTCCCGTCACCGTTGGCGCGCGCAATCGCCAACCTCCAGCAGTTCGGTACCGCCTGGCACGGCTGGGGCACGCTTCTCGTACTCGTGAGCTTGCTTGGCTTCTTTGCCGCGCGCGGCCAGTACACGTCGCGCGTGCCGTTCTGGACCTTGCTCGGCGACGTTGTCATGGGGTGCGCTATCGCACTGGCATGCGACACCTTCCTGACCATCGCGGTCTATGGCCGCCCGGTCGACGTGGAAGGCCTGTTGCGCTGGGTGTTCTTGTGTCCCTGCCTGCTGTTGCTGCGTGCCGGCGTTCGCGAAGCGCTGAGCGTCTGCAAGCTGTGGACGATCAACACCGTCGTGATCGCCGATGCCGGCGTCTACGCCCAGGCGCAGGCGGCCCTGCTGTCCGACCGCAGCATGGGATATCGATTGGTTGGCGCGGTTGATCTCGCGGCAGCGGCGAATCTCGGTGACGACGAGCTTGCCGATTTGATCGATGAGCGCGGCGCCGAATTCGTCGTGGTGGGCATCGGTACCGGTAACATCGTTGCCGAGCGCAACGTGATTTCCGCACTGCGGCGTGCGCGCCGGTCTATTGCCTTGATGCCGGCGCTGGAAGGCCTGCCGGTGGTGGGTCTGCGGCAGCACCACTTCTTCAGTCACGACGTGGTGATGCTGGTCAGCCGCAATAACCTGGCTCGCCCGATCAGCCGCATCATCAAGGCGGCGTTCGACCAGGCGGTCGCGATGGTATTGCTGGTCCTGCTGGCGCCACTGCTGGCCGCGGTGAGTGTGCTGGTGCGCATGGACGGCGGCCCCGCCTTCTTTCGCCATCGCCGCATCGGAGCTGCCGGAAACACCTTCGGCTGCATCAAGTTCCGCACGATGGTGCAGGGCGCCGACGGTGTGTTGCAGCGCGTGCTGGCTGAGAATCCTGCCGTCGCGGAGGAATGGGCTGCCACCCAGAAGCTGCGCGACGATCCGCGCGTGACGAAGCTTGGGCGGTTCCTGCGCCGGTCCAGTCTCGACGAGTTGCCGCAGCTCTTCAACGTGCTGAAGGGCGAGATGAGCCTGGTCGGGCCGCGCCCGATCGTGCAGTCGGAAATCGCCCGGTATGGCGACGACATCGACTATTACTACGAGACCAAGCCAGGCCTCACCGGCCTTTGGCAGGTAAGCGGCCGAAGCGACACGTCCTACGCGCGTCGCGTACGGCTCGACGTGTGGTACGTCCGCAATTGGACGCTCTGGCATGACATCGCGATCCTGTTGAAGACCATCCCCGCTGTGTTCCTCCAGCGTGGCGCGCAATAGCGCGCCGCGCCCTCCGCCCAGCCCAGCTAACGCAGAGACAAACTACCGTGTGGTCGAAACGGGAGATATGACAAGAAATGGATACACTTTCAGGATGTTCCGCCGCTTCACAGGGCGTGCGCCAACGGCTGCGAAGCTCGACTGCGCTGCGCGGAGTCGTTGCGCTGTCCGCCGTAATCGGCATGGCGGCGTGCACCAACACCTCCAATCTGCCGCCGGCGCCTCCGGAGCCGGTTGCGCTGGGCCCATCCCTGCCGTTGCCGCCCTACCGTATTCAGGTCGGTGATGTGCTCGATATCCGCATGCTGTTGAATCCCGAGCTGAACGAACAAGTCACTGTGCTGCCCGATGGCAGCATTTCCACGACGGTCGTCCGCCATGCGGACGCAGCCGGACTTACGGTGCCTGCACTCGATGCGGAGCTGGTGCGCGACTATTCCAGCACCCTTCAGAACCCGCGCGTGTCGGTCGTCGTCCGTTCTTTCGCGCCGACGCGCGTCTATGTCGGTGGCCAGGTCAACAATCCGGGCGAATTCATAACGGTTGGCCCGGCTTTGACTCTGTCGCAGGCCATCGCCCGCGCCGGCGGTACCAAGCTCAGCAGCGACGATGGCGATGTCTTCATCATCCGCCGCGGCGCGGACGACAGGCCGGAATTCCTCTCCGTGAAGTATAACGACATCCAGCATGGCGAAGATCCGGCGGCGGATGTGCGCCTGGCACCTTATGATGTCGTGTACGTGCCCAAGAGCGGTGCTGCCGAGGTGTACAAATGGTATAACCAATACATTCAGCAGTTCGCGAACCCGAGCTTCGGCTTCTCGTATATCGTGAACAATCCAGCCACCAGTGTCATCACCACGCCATCTGCCGCCACTGTTCCGTAGTCCGCAGCCGGATCGCATGACGCCTGACGCATGACCGCAGCGCCGAACACCAGCCAAACACCGGGGACCATCAGATGATCGTTCAGCCTTCCTTCCGTGAGACGATCCTTACGTATTTTCGGCGCAAGTTCACCTTCCTGCTGGTATTCGGCGCGGTGTGTCTCGCCGGTGCGGGTTACCTGCTGATCAAGACGCCAATGTACCTGTCTGATGCAGCACTTGTGCTGCGGTTCGATCAGCAGACCGTGCCGGATATCGACCGCACGCGCACGCCGCAGCAGCCGCTCGGCTCCAACGAACGGCGGGAGGTCCTGTATTCCGACGCGGATATTCTGCGCAGCCCGGACCTGGCGCGCGATACCATCAACGCCGTCGGCCTGGCGCGCATCTATCCGAAGATCGCTGCGGGCGATCACAGCCAGAGCAGCAAGATGGATGCGGCCGTCCGGTCTTTTGCCACCGACATGTTGGTTGATGTCGGCCTGCAAAGCGACGTGATCAACATCTCCTTCCTCAACCCGAGCGCCAAAGTCGCCCAGCAGACGATCCAGACCTTGCTCAGCCGCTTCTACTCCTCGGAAGCGGTGATCTACGCCAATCCGCAACTGAAGTTCGAGCAAGACGAAGCGAAAAAGGCTCAGCAGAGGCTGGCCGCTGCACAGCAGTCGCTGAGCCAGTTCCGGCAAACCAACCAGATTTCCGACATGAACGCCCAGATCAACCAGCTGCTGCAGCAACGCACCACGGTTGAGAGCAAGCTGGCATTGGCCAAGGCGCAAGTACTGGAGGCGCAGCAGAAGGAGACGGCATACAAGGAATTGCTCGCGTCGGTGCCGGAGTTGGTCACCACCACGGCGAATGGCGACACCTACCAGGGTATCGACGTCGTGCAAGAGCAGATCGCGCAGTTGAAGGCGAAACGGGACCAGATGGCGGCGACGTATCGGCCGGGTAGCCCGATCTTCAATTCCATCAATGCATCACTGCGCTCTTTGGAACATTCCGCGTCAGCCAACCAGGCGGCAGCCCGAAAGCGTACCGACACCACGCCAAGCCTGGTGTATGAGAACATTAAGACCGATCTGATGCGTGCTTCCGCCGAGGCCAAGGGTGCCCAGGAGCCGGTGCAGATCCTGGCCACGCAGCTCGACGATATCAATCAGCGGCTGGCCAAGCTCGATTCGCTCAGGACCCAGAATGAAGACCTGGAACGGACCGTGCGCATTCAGGATGATACCTATCGCACGCTGGCCATCCGTTCCGAGGAAGCGACCGTCGAAGCGAACCGCAACGCGCAGAAGATCTCTGCCGCCGCGGTGATCACAGCGCCAACGCTGCCGGAGCTTCCGGCGCGGCCTCGCCGCAAGTTGATTGCGCTGGGCACCGTGATTGCGGGATTTATCCTGGCCAGTGCTGCGATCTTTGGCTTCGAGGCCTTTGATGATCGGCTGCGTAGCCCAAATGACGTGGCACAAGTACTGCGTCTGCCGGTACTGGCGACGTTCGGGGGGGATACATGAACGCCTTCTCGAAAGCGGATCGCCACGACGTACGGCCGGAGACGGGGAAAATGACACGCACAGCGCTGAGGAAATCCGCCAACAGTCGCAGTCTGCCGGTGCCCACAAGGCGCGCGGTCCCGAAGCTGCGCGACGGGCGGCCGCATGGGCTGTCCACCGGCGAGCTGGTGAAACTGCATCACACGCTGGCGGAAGCGATGAACACCGGCAGCGGCGTGGTGTGCCAGTTCATCGCACCGGAGAGCGGGGCGGGCACCGAGGATGTGGTCTACGACCTCGCCTATATCAGTGCCGCCTGGCTGGGCAAGCGCGTCCTGTTCGTCAACGGCACCGGCATGCAGATCGATCCGAAGGATCATTATGCCACGCGCCGCCGTGAACCGTCGCTGACGCATGACCAGGAATTCGACGATGTGGAGAGCACGATCACGCGCGTGGTCGGGCTTGATCTGTACCGGATGACAATGCCCAGCATGCGCGGCGCCTTGGATCTGGCGCCGACGGTAAAGCGGCTGCCCGACTTCCTGGGGCGCTTGCGCGAGGCGTTCGATCTTGTGGTGATCGCCTCGCCCGCCGCGACCGATGCGCCGATGGGTGTGCTGCTGTCGCGCTTCGTGGACGGCAATATTTTGGTGCTGGAAGCCGGAAAGACTCGCGCGCCTGTCGCGACGGAGCTGCGCAACTCGCTGACGGCATCCGGCGGCATGGTCGTCGGCGCGGTGCTGACGCGCTACCGTTCCGCAGCTCCAAAGTTTCTGCAGCGCTGGTTCTGACGGACGCATGCACGTCCTGCTGGTGAACAACCTCTACCCGCCAATCAACGCGGGGGGAGCGGAGCTGGTGGTCGCTTACCTGGCGGAAGGTCTCGTCGCACGCGGCCATCGCGCGACGGTCGTTTCGACCTGCGGCCCGGACATGGAACCGTACCCGGCGGAGACCCGCAACGGTGTCGAAGTGGTGCGGTTTTTCCCCCGCAACATGTATTGGAGTTTCACGCGCGAGGGCCACGGCAAGATCAGTCATGCGCTGTGGCATTTGCGCGATGCCTGGAATCGCGATGCCGCCCGGCGCTTTCAGGCGATCCTGGCGCAGTCGCGGCCCGGCATTGTCCATACGCACGTGATCGACGGCTTTTCCGCTTCGATCTGGCGGCGCGCGCGCCGGCTTGGCGTGCCGGTGATGCACACGGCGCATGATTACCACTTGCTGTGCCCGCGCGCGTTTCTGCTGACACGCAATTGGAAGCTGTGCACGCATCCTGCGCTGCCCTGCCGCACCTATCGTGCCTGGCACCTGCATACTGCGCTGGACGTGGACTTGTTCGTCAGTCCCTCGCAGTTTCTGCTGGACAAGCATCGCGAGGCCGGGCTGTCCGCGCCGCGCGCGGCGGTGGTGCGGAACGGAATTCCTCATCCGCCACCACGCCTGGAACGCAGTCCGGCAACGCCGGACGCTGGCATGCGTTTCTTGCTCTTATGCCGCCTGACCGAGGAGAAGGGCGTTCGCGTCGTGTTGGATGCCGTCCGTATGTTGCCGTCGGACCTGCGCTTCGAACTGACCGTCGCGGGGCGCGGTCCGCTGGAGCCGGTGGCGCGCGCCGCGGCGGAAGCCGATCCGCGCATCCGCTTCGCCGGCTTCGTGCAGGGCGAGGAGAAGCACGCGCTGCTATCGCAGGCGGACCATTTGCTGCTGCCGTCGCTCTGGTACGAGAACGCACCGGTCGCGGTTGTCGAAGCGGCTGCCTATGGAATCGGCGTGATCGGCAGCCGGATTGGTGGCATTCCCGAACTCGTGACGGAGGGCAGAACCGGCCTGCTGTCCCAACCCGGCGATGCCGCGGGCCTCGCGGCTATCATGCAGGGTCTCGCGAGCGGGGCGGTCGCGTTGCATGGCCTGGCGGAAGAGGCCGCGGCGGTGACGGCGCGGCACGGCATCGGAACGATGGTGGACGCGTATCTGGAGCATTACGCTGCATTGCAGCTCGCCAGGACTTCAGTTCAAACCGCGATGGCGATCCGATCGAATGCTGCCGCGGCGTGAGAATCGAATGCTGCCGCGGCGTGAGAAAGGATGCTTCGCCGATTGGCGCACCTGGCCCAAGATCAGTCGCCATGCTGCAACTGGCCGGTTCGCTGCGCCACCAAACGAACATGTTCTCGTTCTTCCGCCATATTCCCTTGCCGGTATCCGCCCCGCATTCTTGTGACCGTCTTCAAGGCGTCGTTCCCCCTTCTCACGGCGTTAGCCTTTACGATGCCGTCGCGTCGCTTTCGACATCCTTTTGGTCCAAGGCGGTCGCTCCATGAAACGGTCCCATTGACATGACGCACCTCGCGGTCGCCACTCCTGCCGGACATTTTCGCCTCGATGGCTGAGCAACAACTCCGTTCCGTGCAAATCCTGCGCGGACTCGCTGCAGCGGGCGTGGTTCTGACCCATCTCGTTGCCGTGGAACGTAGATATCTCCCCGGCATCCCTCTGACATCGCCCGGGCTGCAGATCGGTGCCAGCGGCGTCGATCTGTTCTTTGTGATCAGCGGGTTCATCATGACTTCGGTCACAATCAACCGGCCCAGGCGCCCCGGTGACAGCCGCCGCTTCCTGCTGCGCCGGTTCACCCGCATCTACCCCTTGTACTGGTTTTATTTCTTCCTGATCCTGCCGCTGTTTTTGCTCGACCCGCAGATGGTGAACAGTACCCACGGCCGGCCGGATCTGGTCACGTCGTTCTTGCTGTTGCCGGACCGGCACTTGCCGCTGCTGCTGGTTGCCTGGACGCTGTCTTACGAGTTGTACTTTTATCTGGTGTTTGCCTGCTTGTTCCGCCTGCTGGACAGCCGGCAAAGCGGTATCGCGCTGCTGGTCTGGGGGGCGGCGGTGGCCGCCGGCAACCTGGGCCTGCACCCGACCACGCAACAACCCGTGCTGTACCTGCTGTTGAATCCGCTGAACCTGGAGTTCATCGCGGGCTGCTTCGTCGCCCGCCTGGCCACCGGAATTGGACGGATCGCCGCAAGCTGTTGCCTGATTGCCGCGGTGACTGTGATCTCTCTTGGCGCCACATACTTTGGTTCCGCGCCGGTGCTCGATCCCAACCTGGCCTGGTCCCGGGTGTTGATCTACGGGACAGGTGCGATGCTGCTGCTGACCGGCGCTCTCGGCTGGGAATCGCCGGTGCGTTTCGCGCCGCGTGTGCTCGTCGGCCTGGGCGATGCCTCCTATTCGCTGTACCTGTCCCACGTCCTGGTGCTCGGCGCGATGGGGTGGCTGTGGCACCGGCTGCTGTCCGGACCGGCCGCACTAAACCATCTGGCGTTTCTCACGTTGTGCTTCGCCGCCGCGCTGGTGTGGAGCGGGGTGAGCTACATGCTGATAGAACTCCCGTTGCTGACTGCCAGCCGCCGCGCGCTACGCCTGGTGGACGCCTTCGTGTTGCCGCGCCCGTCCGGTGCGGTCGCCAGCTAGCGTTCCGGGGGGATCGGAGGACGGTGGCATAACGGCTACCATGTCATAAGTGCGGTGCGCGCCACACGTTTTTCGTCATGGCCGGGCTTGAGCAGGCCAGGACGGGACGATTCTTGCCGGGAGCGCGGCGACGAGGCAACCTCGGTCATCCTGGCGCTCGGACAAGCTGGTATTTTCTTGAGCGAGGTTGCTTCGTCGCTTTGCTCCCCGCAATGACATGGTACGACAATGACATGGTACGACAATGACATGGTACGGCGGGGCCGCGCTTCTGATAGCGGGCACCAGATCCGAGCTTGATGGCGAACGAACCGTTGGTGCCGCCCAGGCGCAAGAATTGCGCCCGGCACTTGGAATCCAGCTACAGCCCATTCACCGCCGAATACGGATCCGGGGCCTTGGCGGGCGCAAGAGCTGGCGCTTCGATGCAGGCACCTTGCTCCCGATGCGCTTCCGCGGCGCATGTCCCGCGATCTGCATAAGAGCAATTCGAAGCCCCGCCCGCGGTCACCACGCAGTATTGTCCAATTCCAGGCTGCAATGCCGTTTCGTGCGGATTCGCCGCGCAGACCCCGCCCTGGCGGTTCGCATCCGCCTGGCATTGCGACGGGTCGTAGTAATTGCATTGCGGCGGCAGCGCCTGGCTCTGGATGCAATAAGGCGCCGCGAAAGCCGGCCCGCCGCCGGTTGCCAGCAAGACCACCCATCCGAGCCGTACCGCCCTCCGAATCGCCAATGAGCGCATGCGATGAAACCTTTGCTTCGCCACGTGCCCGGATCACGCAACAGCCGTGCCACACTTCAGTCCTGCACGGCATAGTGCAAATCATCTATGTTTGATCGGCCGCTGCCATGCTTTGGCCTGCCTTGTGCTGGCATGTTCCCTACCTGAAACCCGACCCGAGCCGTACAAGAGTTGCCATGCAGCGTTTGTTTTCCCTGTGCGCTATCAGCTACCTGATGATCTATGCTTTCGAGGGAGTAATTCGTTACGGACTCTATAATATCGGCGCGAGCGACGCGATCCTCCTGCGGGATGGACTGATCCTGGGGCCGCTGGTGCTGCTGCTGGTAGCGCAGGTGGCGCGGACCCGGGTGCACCCGGCATTCTTCGCGTTCGGCGCCATCATCGGGCTGCACGGGCTGGTCAGTACCCTCAACTTCCACAACGTGTTCCCGGCGATGTACGGCGCGGTTCTGCTACTGAATGTGTTGTTCGGTTTCATCGCGGCCAGATCGCTGGTGCTGCCCAACCGGCGTGTGGTGTTGCTGCTCGGAACCGTCTGGGTCATTTCCGTCGTTGCCGTGGTGCTGGACAAGTTCTTCGTCACGTTCCCGTGGACCGGCCTGGAAACGCATATCGGCGGCATTTCCGTCGACGTCTCGCGCGGCTGGGATATCAGCGACGGCTTCGACAAGCGCGCCGCCGGTTTCACGCGCAGCTCGATCTGCGCGGCGATGCTGCTACCCACCATCGCGCTGATCATCGCCCTGCGAATCCGCAGTTACCTGCTGCGCACGTTGATGCTGTTCATGACAGTGGCCGCGGTATTCATGACAACGCAGAAAGGCGCTGTCGTAGCGATTGCCGCCGTTGCCATGATCCTCGCCACGCCCAGGTTCATGCGCTATCGGCTGCTGTGCTGGGCGGCGCTTGGCTTTGCCATCCTGGACGTGGCGCTGCCGATCTTCACCTACGGGCTGATGGTGACCAGCAATGGCGGCGTGTTCAGCATGGCGTCGTTCGGCATGCGCATCGCCGACACCTGGCCGGACGCCTGGCGCTGGATCAGCGACCACAATCTGTTTCCGTTTGGCGTCGGCTTGGGCGGCATCGGCGGCGCGCAACGCTGGTTCGCCCCCGACTTCTTCAACCCGTCCGACAATCTCTTCGTCTACCTCTACGCCAATTTCGGCGTCCTGACCTTCTTCTACCTGGGCTGGGCGCTGTGGCAGGCCTGGCACCAGCCGCCGGAGACGCAATCCATCGCCATCACGCCGCTGGCGATCCTGGTGTTCATGCTCGGCTACGGCGCCGCGCTGTCCATGCTCGAAGACCAGGTCTCCGAATTGTTCTTTGGCGCGTCGGTCGGCATGTTGTGGATGCTGCGCCAGATGGCGGCGGCGAAACCCTGGGCCAATCCGTACTGGGTACCCCCGGACCTCCGATATGGACCGGCGATTACCTATAAACCCGTACGTTCCTTGCCGGCGGCAGACGTGCCATGAAAGTCCGCGCCGAAGGCGAGACCAACAACTTCACCTTGTTCCGCCTGCTGCTGTCGCTGGCGGTGGTGCTTGGGCATTTCAAGCTTCTGTCCGGCACCGCGTATCCGCGCTTTCCGTGCAATCTGGCGGACGCCGCGGTGTACTGCTTCTTTGTGGTCAGTGGCTATCTCATCGCGCTCAGCTATGCGCGCACGCGCGGCCTGTGGTCGTTCTACGTGCGGCGCTTCTTCCGCCTGTATCCGATGTATGCCTGCATCGTGCTGGTCCAGACCGGTATCATGCTGTCGCTGCTGCCCGACGGCCCGTTCAGTGCCATGCACCAGACCATTCGCTACCTTGCGGTCAACCTCGCCTTCGCCAACTTCCTGCAATACGATATCGGCGGCGTGCTGCACGGCCTGCACGTGCCGGGAATCAATCCCGCCCTGTGGACGCTGAAGATCGAGCTGGGGTTCTACCTGATGGTACCCCTGATTTTCCTCGCGATCCGCCGTTGGGGTTTCAAATCGCTGGTGGCGATCTTCATCGCCTCGGCCGCCTACCAGGCACTGTCGCTCCACGCCGGCGAGCCACGCTTCGCCAAGCAGCTTCCCGGCCAGTTGCAGTTCTTCGTGGTCGGTATGGCGCTGTATCTTTACGTTCCCAATTTCCGCGTGCCGTACTGGGTCTCCGCGATCGTGACCGTGGCCTTCCTCGCCGCCTGGACCTGGGTCCATCCGCTGCAACCCGGCGTGTGCCCGCTGGTCGTCGGCGCCTTCGTGTTCTGCTTCACGCTGTGCACGCCGGTCGTGCACATGCGCACCGACATGTCCTACAGCGTCTATCTCATCCACGGACCGCTGCTGCAAACCCTGCTGTTGCTTGGACTGTTCCATGATACGCCGCTTTACATGATGGGCGTCGTTGCCACCGTGCTGGCGCTGTCCTTCGTGGCAGAACACCTGGTTGAACGTCCCGGCAACGAGTTCGGCCGCCGCCTGTCGGTCCGTCTTGCCCCGCCACGTCCCATCGCCGTAGCGACGGCGGGATAATCATGGCGTCATCGCTCGAATCGGCGCTGGTCCTGAACGACTTCTGCTACGTGCAGGGCGGCGCCAGCAAAGTCGCGATCGACGAGGCGATCGCCCTGCGCCACGCCGGCGTGGACGTAACGTTCCTCGGCGCCGTGGGCGCGCCCTGCGAGGCGCTCCGCGACGCCGGCGTGCAGGTGTTGTCGCTCAACCAGCCGGAATTGCTCCAGGTCTGGCGCCATCCGTCCGCCGCTATGCGCTCGGCCTGGAACAATAACGCTTTCACCGCGACACGTTCGCTGCTGACACGGCTCGATCCGGCACGCACCATCGTGCATCTGCACGGCTACACCAAGGCGCTCAGCACCAGCCCGGTGCTCGCCGCGCGGCTTGCCGGCTTTGCCACGCTGTGCACGTTGCACGACTTCTTCGCCGCCTGCCCAAACGGCGCGATGTACGACTACCGCCGCGAACAACCATGCGAACGGCGCGCGCTGTCGGTTTCCTGCATGGCAGCCAACTGCGACAAACGCCATCCGCTGCACAAATCCTATCGCGTCGTCCGCGGCATGGTGCAGCGCCACTTCGCCCTGTTCCCGCGCAGCGTACGGGACTTCATTGCCTTGTCGCAGCGCTCGGCTGCGTTGTTGCAGCCCTATCTTGCGCCCGACGCCGAACTCTATCCGTTATCGAACATCATCGATGTTCCGCACGCGCCCCCGGTCGATGTAGCCGCCAACACCCACTTGCTCGTTCTCGGCCGATTGGACGCCGAGAAAGGCGTGATGCTGGCCGCTGAGGCGGCGAAACAAACCGACATGTCGATCATGTTCGCGGGCGAAGGTCCCCTGCGTGCGGCGGCGGAGGCAAGTGGCGCCACCGTCACCGGTTGGCTGGACAGCGCCGGCGTCTGGCAGGCACTGGGCCAGGCGCGCTGCCTGGTCTTCCCCAGCCGCTGGTATGAGACATTCGGCCTTGTCGTCGATGAAGCCGCGGCGCGCGGCGTTCCCGCCATCGTCAGCGACGTATCCGCCGCCGCCGAACGGGTGGAAGACGGCGTCACCGGCTGGATTTTTCGCAGCGGGGATCTGAAAGACCTGGTGCGCTGCATGATGTCGACCTGGGATTCGGCCCGTGTCGCCACCGCCGGCGCGACCGCCTATGCGCGCTTCTGGGCCGATCCGCCGGACCGGCAACGCCACGTGCAGGCATTGCTCCAGATTTACGAAAGCGTGCTGGCGCGAGGGCGCGCGGCCGGAAACACCCAAGGCATTTTGGCAAGCTGAGCAGCGGCAAGGCTTTGGCCGAGATGGGCGGTCATGGCGCTCATTTCGTTCGGACGCATCTTCCGGCAGGCGACAAAACGCGCGCCCGGCGATTGCGCTTTCGCCTGCTTCATATCGCGATTGCTGCCGAACCAGCAGACCGCGTGGCATGCCTGCATCAGCGGTAGGTCGGCCAGATCGTCGTTGAAGAATATACGCGGCCGTTCCAGCCAGTCGCGCTCCCCCAGCAACGCCATCACCCGGTCGCGCTTTTGCACGCCGGCATTATGCGGCTCACCGGCGGCGCGGTCCGTCGGTGTCGCGACGATCATGGAAAAGCCAAGCTGGCGTCCCAGTGGATCCGCATAATCAGCCGCGGCCGCTGTGGCGAGGATGCCGTCCATCGCATCCTCCGCCACCAGCCGCAGAACCGGCACAAGGTTGGGCCGCACCAGGCGCCCCAACCGTCGCTGCACGTCCGCGGCCAACGTCGCCCCGGGTTTGGCGATCGCGTCGCGCCACAGCGCCTGCAATTGCCGCAGCAGCGCGTCGTGGTCCAACCGGCCCAACTTGCGCGACAGCAACAACCGTTGCACCGCCAGCGACAGCGCCAACCGTTGCCGCAACCCCAGCCCGCACCGCCGCACTCCCAACATAGCCCCCGCCCAGACGGGAAAACTGTTCTTGGACAGTATCGTTCCGTCCAGGTCGAAGATCAGCAGCGGTTCAACCTGTAGCATCGAACGACCATGGAAAGCGGCACAGCACGCCGCGATACAGTGTAATATCGGGCTCGACCAAAGGCTGCTCCAACGTCACCGTCACCACGGCCGAGCGCAATTCCGTTCCGTCAGGCGCCGCCTCGCGGAGAAGACGTAGCACGGTTGCAAGCGTCACCCCGCTATCCACCGCATCGTCAACCACCAACACCCGACGTGCTTCCGGATGAGCGTTGAGGTATTCGCCGATCGCCATTGCCTCGACATGGTCGATCTCCTGCGGGGCCGCTTTCCGGCGGCGCAGCGCCGACAGCAGGCGATGCTCCAGCCAGCGCATGCCATCCACCGCCGGCTGCGGCAGAGCAGCCAAAATCGCAGGCAGCAGCTTGAAACGCGATTTCGCCGCGGTGCTGGCACGCCGGCAGGTCAACGGCATCACGCGGATGCGGTGCTGCACCGAATCGGCCATCGCTTCCGCAACGACCAGCCCGCCCGTGCGCACGCCGACCAACAGGTCGGGCCCATAACGGTCGATCGCCTGTTGCATCAGGCTGGCGCAGGCAGCGGCGAAGCGCGGCGCATCCAGGGTGTTGATCAATCCCCGCGCGACTGGCGGCGGGCGCAGCGGCGCGGCAATATCGGCGAATGCTGTGTCGGACATGCCGGCAGCGATGCAAGCGCAGCGCCGCATCGCCGCAACCGTGATCACGAGTTGGTGCCAGTGCCGCGAAATCGTGATGCACCCCCACATAAGTTCATGCTATTGATCCGCTATTGGCACATGCGCCACCGAGGAACGTTCGCAATGCCCGGACGCGATACCCGGTTATCGGCGGCTGGACTCGTTGCAGAACCGTCCGCACAGAATGAGCGTCCGATGCCATATCGCGCGCCTGTGACGCAGCGAGCCTTCCTGGCACCGGATGTACCGGACGCAACCGAAATCAAATTGCGCCGTCGCGCGCGCCGCCAGGCCCTGGCGCTGATGCTCGCGTCCAGCGTGATGAGTCTCGTGGTGCTTTACGGTGCATGGCGACTGTTGCACGCGTTGATATGAGCGCCGCCTTGACGTCTCGCGTGACGTCAACCCCTGTTGTCCCAGTCACGTGAGCCACATTGTGTGGATATTGCCACAGGCCAGCGATATCTCACCCCGGCTGCGCTAAGCGCCGCTGATTCCGAACAATTTTTCGCGTAATCCGTGTGTCTGCATCAAGAATCAGGCCCAGGAACGGTTGCTCACACTAATCGGTGATGGTGGCACAACCCTTGCTACGATTTGTTGCAAACGAAAGGTGCGGGATGTGGGCGCATCCCCGCGATAGTGGCTCGAACAAAATGGCCGGAATGCGCCGCCGGCCAGGCAAGTTTGGATGAAACGCCTATGGAGTTTGCACAAGCACAGGTTGCGCAGGCGAATCCCGGCGGAGCGCCGCGTGGCCTGACCCAGACCGAACGTCGCGTCCTCGATGGCTGGATCGCGGCAGCAAAACAGGGCGGGATCGAGACAGCCGAAGACCTTGGTTTCCGCCCATGGCCCGGACATGGGACCGAAACCATTATCGGCGTATTCAAATCAGGCCATTTGCTGGCGTCCTGGCTGGTCGTCGGCCAGGCCGGCGCCTGGGCGGTCGCATCGTGCAGCGACGGCGCCGTGTCTCCGAGGCTCCGCAGCCTCGCCGACGCGCTGGAACTGGTCTGTCCGCAAAAGTCCGCGTTACGCCATTAAAGATGCATGCATTATACCTGGAGAGCATGCAACCGGTGCCACCAGGATTGGTACCGGCATAGATCTGCCACGCATCAGCTTGGTATGGAATCATTACGGCACCGCAGAATCGCGCGAAACAAGGCTCCCTCATGAACGCAATGCACATGAACGCAATGCAACCGGGCAGGGGCTTGCGCGCGCCCGGCAACTGATGCCCTGATGCCAGGGCAGGCGAGACAAGCCTGGCCCGAGGGAGAAGACAGCGTGACCCCAGACGGCGAGGCCGGTCCCGCGCCGGCATCGCGTCCTCCGGACGCATCGCCTTTGCTCGAAGTGGCCGGTGCGTCGAAGCAGTTCGGCGCCACGCGTGCCCTCGATGATGTCTCCCTTCAGATCGGCCCTGGCGAGATCGTCGCCTTGCTCGGCGAAAACGGCGCCGGCAAATCGACCCTGATCAAGGCACTGGCCGGCGTGCATGCGCTCGATGCCGGCAGCATCCGCTATCGCGGCCGGGACGCCACCGACAACCTGCCGCATCTCCCGATCGCCTTCATCCATCAGGATCTCGGCCTGATCGAATGGATGACGGTGGCCGAGAACATCTGCCTCGCACTCGGTTATCCGCGCCGTCTCGGCCTGGTGCACTGGCCAGCGGCACGCGAGCAAGCCGCGCACGCCCTCGCCGCGGTGGGCGCCAACATCCACCCCGATGCCCGCGTCTCCTCGCTCACGCGCACGGAAAAATCCCTGGTCGCGATCAGCCGCGCGCTCGCCGCCGAGGTGGAACTGCTGGTGCTGGACGAACCCACTGCCAGCCTCCCCGCCAACGAGGTCGCGCACTTGTTCGCCACCCTGCGCCGGCTGCGCGCGCAGGGCGTCGGCATGATCTACGTCTCCCACCGGCTGGACGAAGTGTTCCAGATCGCCGACCGCATCGTCGTCCTGCGCGACGGCCGTGTGGTCGGCGAGCGCCACACCACAGCCACCACCCCCGAGGAGCAAATTCTGCTGATCGTCGGCCGCGAACCTTCGCAGGTGTTCCGCCGGCCCGCTCAGCGCAGCGGCGCCGCCCGGCTGGAACTCGCCGGCCTTACCGTCGAGGACGTCGGCCCGATCGATTGCCAGCTGCACGCCGGCGAGATCGTCGGCCTGATCGGGTTGCGCGGCGCCGGGCAGAAAAGCATCGGCCGCGCCTTGTTCGGCCTCGCGCCCCTCTCCGCCGGCCGCATCATGCTGGATGGCCGCCAGGTCGCCCCGGCGTCGCCACGCGCCGCGATGGCCGCGGGAATCAACCTCATCTGCGCCGACCGCATCACGGACTCGGTCGTGCCCAATCTCAGCGTGCGCGAGAACCTCTACCTCAACCCGCGCGCTGGCCGCCCGGACGCGCCTGGCTATATCCGCCCCGGCCGCGAACATGCCGATGCCTTTCGCCTCGGTCATGAGATCGGCCTGCGTCCAAACGATCCGGAACTGCCGATCGAGTGGCTGTCGGGCGGCAACCAGCAGAAGGTCGTGCTCGGCCGCTGGCTGCATTTGCAAGGCAAGATCTACATTTTCGAAGATCCGACGGCCGGCGTCGACGTCGGCGCCAAGGTCGAGATCTACCGCTTGTTCGACGTGGCGCTGAAGCGCGGAGCGGCAATCCTCCTGGTCTCCACCGATTTCGAGGAAGTGGAAAAAGTCTGCCATCGCGCGTTGGTATTCGATCGCGGCCGCGTCGTGGCGGAGCTGGGCATAGGCGACATCTCCGCCGAGAACTTGCTCGCCGCTGCGTCCGCCAGCATCGGCCAGGTCGCCGCCGAGCTGGCACAGACGGAGCAATCCCAGGCCGGAGCGTCGTCGCCATGATCAGGATGTCATTGCCGACCAGGATGTCATTGCGAGGAACGCAGCGACGAAGCAACCTCGTTCGCGCGACGACAACTGCGCCACCGCGCACCTCCCTGAACCGGTTCGCCTCGCTGCCGCGCTCTTCCCAATGACCACACATGCAATCGCTTAAATCCACCGCTCTGGAACCCACGCGCGCCGAACTCGCCGGCCTGACCCGCTGGCGTGCCGCGTTGCGTCTGCTGCCGGTCTACGGCCTGCCGATACTGGCGTTGGCGTTGGCGGTGTTCTTCTCCATCCTGCTGCCGGATACATTCCCCACCGCGCTCAACGTCCGCTCGATCCTCAGCGACAAGGGCATCATCGCCTTGCTCTCACTGTCCGCGATGGTGCCGATGATGGCCGGGCGTATCGATCTGACCATCGGTTTCGGCATCGTCATGTGGCATATCATGGCGATCGCCTTGCAGGTTTGGTACGGCGTACCCTGGCCACTCGCATGCCTCATCGTCGTGCTGTGCGCCGGTCTCGCCGGGCTGGCAAACGGACTGCTGGTCGAGATCGCGCAGATCGACAGTTTCATCGCCACGCTCGGCACGGGCACCGTGCTGTACGCGCTGGCGCTGTGGCTCAGCCGCGGGCAGCAGGTGGTCGGCACGTTGTCGGACGGATTCATTGATGTGAATGCACTGTCGCCGCTCGGCATCCCGATGCCGGCCGTTTACACGATCATGCTGGGCATCGTGCTGTGGGTCATCGCCGACCGCCTGCCGCTGGGACGCCGCCTGTATGCGATCGGCGCCAATGAGAAAGCCGCGGCCCTGAACGGCATCTCGGTGCGCGCCCACGTGATCGGCGTGTTCATCGGCTCCGGCCTGATCACCGGCTTCACCGGCTGCGTGCTGGCCTCCAAGCTGCAGATCGGCCAGGCCAATGTCGGCCTGGACTACCTGCTGCCCGCGCTGGTCGGCACCTTCCTGGGCACCACCACGATCAAGCCGGGCCGGGTGAACGTGCTGGGCACCATCGTCGGCGTGCTGACCCTCGCCATCGGCATATCAGGCATCCAGCAGCTCGGCGGCGCCTTCTTTGTCGAGCCCTTGTTCAACGGCGCCACCCTGGTCGTCGCCATCGCGCTCGCCGGCTCTGCACAGCGCCGCCGGTCGGCAACAGTGGTGAAGGCGCCGGCTCCCCTGCCGCCCATCGGATGACGCGCTCACGGCAGCGGCGCGACGCAAACAAGCTGCCAGCCATGGGAGAGGAGACAGCACCATGTCGGGACTTATCCTGCCGCGCCGGACCTTGCTGGCGTCGTCGGCGGCAGCGCTGATCGGCGGCTCCACCGCCAGCGCCGCCGAGAGCGAGTACCTGACCAAGGCCAGGGCCTATATCGCCAAGGCAACCCAGCCGGGTGCGCCCTGGACCGGCCCGCAGACGGGGCCGAAAGCGCAGCCGAAAAAGCTGGTGATCTACGCGTCCCAGGACCAGCGCAACGGCGGCGCCCAGGGTGTCGGCGAGGGCGCACAGCAGGCAGCCAAGGCGATCGGCTGGGACTATCGCATCCTCGATGGCCATGCGTCGGTGGCGGGGGCCACCGACGCACTGAACGAAGCCATTGCGCTGAAGCCGGATGGCATCATCCTTGGTACCATCGATGCCAAATCGCAGGCACCCGTGGTCGAGAAAGCCGTCAAATTGGGAATCAAGGTGGTGGGCTGGCACTCCGCCGGTGCGCCCGGCCCGGTGAAGGACCCGCCGGTCATCGTCAATATCACCACCGATCCCGTGGAAGTGGGGAAACTGGCGGCGTTGTATGCCGTGGTGGATTCGAACGGTGCCTGCAACGCGGTGGTGATCGGCGACAACCTGTATGCGATCAGCACGGTGAAGACCGACGCGGCGAGCGCCGCGATCAAGGCCTGCCCTGGTTGCAGCGTGCTGGCATTCGAGAACACACCGATCGCCGACGCCGCTGCCCGGACGCCCCAACTCACCACGACATTGCTCGAGCGCTTCGGCAAGAAATGGAACTATGGGATCGCGGTGAACGACCTGTGGTTCGATTTCATGGCGCCGTCGCTGCAGTCCGCGGGCATCGATCCGAAAACCGGCTATCCGCGCCTGATCTCCGCCGGCGACGGCTCGGTATCGGCGTTCCAGCGGATCCGGCAGCAGCGCTACCAGATAGGAACGGTTGCGGAGCCGCTACATTTGCATGGTTGGATGTGCATCGACGAGTTGAACCGCGCCTTCGCCGGCGCTCCCCCCAGTTTGTTCGTACCGCCGCCGCATCTGTTTGTTCATTCGAATATCAACCGCGACGGCGGCGAACATAACATTTACGACCCGGAGAACGGCTACCAGGAGATCTACAAGAAGATCTGGGGGGTGTGATCAGGCAACCTCTTCCGCCTGCGGCGGGAGAGGTCAAGGCGCGCAGCGCCGAGGGTGAGGGTGATCGGGTCGGCATGCGGCCCTCCGAGGCGCTGGTTCCCAAGCGTGTCCAGCGCCAACATCGAGATGATGGAATTGACTCTCCCCGTTATCGCCAATCGAGAGGCGAGGGGGGACGTGCTACCCGTGATCCGGCGGTTGGTGGCGTGAAGGAAGGAAGAAAGGGCTAACGCTGATGAACACAGATGGGCACAGATGAACACAGAGAGTGCGGGGCGGCGGGAGATCGCGACGCGTACTTCATGGCTCCTCGACAACGCGCTGGATCTCGACGCGCGGCGCGCCGAAGTTGATCATCAAGCAGAGGTTCTTGCCGGTTGCCCGTAGGTGGTTGATGCGTTGCGCGCGGTCCAGCGCCCGCACGGTTTTCAATTCAATGAGGATCGAGTCCTCGACCAGCAGATCGGCAAAGTATTGGCCGACCACGGTCCCCTTGTAAGTGACCGTAATCCCGCGCTGCTGCTCCACGGCAAGTCCTGCCGTGCGCAGTTCCAGCGCCAGAGCATTTTCACAAACCTTTTCCAGAAATCCCCGGCCCAGCGAGTTCGCCACGGTAAACGCGCAGCCGATGATCCGCTCCGTAATCGCATTCCGCTCCGGCCTATCCGTGTTCATCTGTGCCCATCTGTGTTCATCAGCGTTAAACCTTTCTTCCTACCAACCTGCCCGCAAAACCTTGCCAAACCGTTGACGCCCCACCCCCACGAGGCGCGCGGCCGAAGAAAGGGAAACGCAGATGAACACAGAAGCGCACAGATGAACACGGATCGCGCGCGGCCGGCATGGCATTGCCGGACCACCCCAGACAACCGTTTAATCCTGGGGAGGGCAACTATATACTTGACGCACTCCCCGGCGGCCGTATGGCGACGGTATGTTGACGCCATCTCCTACACCTCAGTCGCAATATCTGATCTATAGATCACGGGAACCACTGCCTGTAGTAGCGGGTTTCTCGCCTGAGCGTTCCAAGTGAATCCCTTTTGAGGATATAGCGTCAGATCGAATATTCGCTCCCATGTTTTGCGGCATTCGTTCTCATCGAAAAACCACGGCTTCGCCTTGGGTAAGTCTGTTTCTGTCTCGGTTGCTTCATGCCCAACAGGTTCAATGTATGGAGAATCCTGATAGCATACCCATTGTTCGGGCCATTTGCCACCACAGTCCTTATCCAAGTGATGCATTACACCTAATAAACACAACCAGCCTTCATAAAAGCAAACGAGCATTCTGCGTTGCGGGATTTCCATACGCAGGAGGCCATCATTTGGACGATTCGTCAGCTTGCTATTCGGACGATTCAACAATCTCCATACGGGTCACTCCTGATGATAGTCCAAGAGACTTGTGCTCATCATCTCACGCAACCATTCATATGCCAATCTCTTTCCCGGAGCTGCATTAGGGAAGGCGTAGGATGGATTGCCCGTCAGTTGTCCTGAACGATTTAGATGTTCGACCGCCGCTTCGTGTTGTAGAGTCCATAGGACGATCGGTGCATCGCCAGGACAGTCGATGAATGCCTCAATGTCATGTCGGGAGATGATCTCAGGAAATTCAAAAGGGGCCATCGGTATAACCAATCCGATCATCACGCATTGGGCTGGATTTAGAACGATGACGCCATATATAGCGCGAAACCTTGCCTTGTGCCACACGATATTGTCAGGAGTGCGTCAAGTATATAGTTGCCCTGGCGAGCCGCGGCGCTCCACTGGTCCTCGCACCATCCGTGTTTATCTGTGCGCATCTGTGTTCATCTGCGTTTCCTCTTTCTTTTGGACGGCACTGGCAATGGACCTCGGGCTCGTCTCGGTTCTGTTGCCACGCCACGGCGTTCATTGCCCACAAAATCGACGAAGGCACTGGCCTACAAAGCCCATGCGCCAGTGACCGACGCTATCAACCGCGAATTCCGGCAGCAAAACCCCATGCACCTTTACGCAGCCGGCGCGGTCTCAAGCGAATCTCGGTTCTCCACCCCCAATCGCCTACCGAGACTCCATCTCCCCTTTTGACCAAATGAGACGCCAGTGGGAATCCCGCCTATCCCAACCAGCAAACCACCCCGAACCCGCCGCCTGCTTGTTGCACCTCCCGCCATACCGGCTAGACACCCTTCCGGCCGCCCCGCGCCCTCCAACCGCCGAGGCCCAGCCGCATACCAGGAGGCAACCGTATGCCGAACGTTACCGTGATCGGCGCCCAGTGGGGCGATGAGGGCAAGGGCAAGGTCGTGGACTGGCTCGCCAGCCGCGCCGACATCGTCGTGCGCTTCCAGGGCGGCCACAACGCCGGCCACACGCTGGTGGTCGGCAACCAGACCTACAAGCTGTCCTTGCTCCCCTCCGGCCTGGTCCGCGGCAAGCTCGGCATCATCGGCAACGGCGTGGTGGTGGACCCCGAGGCGCTGCTGGCCGAGATCGACAAGGTCCGCGCCCAGGGCCTCTCCGTCACCCCCGACACCCTGCGCATCGCCGAGAACGTCCCGCTGATCCTGCCGCTCCACCCCGCGATCGACCGCGCCCGCGAGGCCGCAAGAGGCGCCCGCCAGATCGGCACCACCGGCCGCGGCATCGGCCCCGCCTACGAGGACAAGGTCGCCCGCCGCGCCATCCGCCTCGCCGACCTGGCCGAGCCCGAAACGGTCGCCGCCAAGCTGGACGAACTGCTGCTGCACCACAACACGCTGCTGGCCGGCCTCGGCGCCCCCACCTTCCAGAAGCAGGACCTGCTGGACCGCCTGATGGCGCTCGCCCCCCGCCTGCTGCCTTTCGCAGAGCCCGTCTGGCAGCGCCTCGACGAAGCCCGCCGCGCCGGCCGCCGCATCCTGTTCGAGGGCGCCCAGGCCGTGATGCTGGACGTGGACCACGGCACCTACCCCTACGTCACCTCATCCAACACCGTGGCGGCAACCGCCGCGGCCGGGTCCGGCATGGCGCCCGCCTCGGTGGGGTTCGTGCTGGGCATCGCCAAGTCCTACTCCACCCGCGTCGGCTCCGGCCCGTTCCCCACCGAACTCAACGACGAGACCGGCCAGTTGCTCGGCGACCGAGGCGCGGAGTTCGGCACCGTCACCGGCCGCCGCCGCCGCTGCGGCTGGTTCGATTCGGTTCTGGTGCGCCAGGCGGTGAAGGTTGGCGGCATCCAGGGCCTGGCGCTGACCAAGCTCGACGTGTTGGACAGCCTGCCGGAACTCAAGATTTGCACCAGTTATCGGATTCGCGGGGAAGTACTGCGCCACCTGCCCGCGGCCGCCGGCGCACAGGCCGCGGCGGAACCGGAGTACGAAACGCTGGAAGGCTGGAAGGAGTCCACCCGTGGCGCCCGCTCGGTCGCCGACCTGCCCGCCCAGGCCGTGAAATACGTCCGCCGCATCGAGGAACTGGTGGAAGCCCCGGTCACCCTGCTCTCCACCAGCCCGGAACGCGACGATACGATCCTGATGAAGGACCCGTTCGAAGGATAGTGTGCCGGAATGATCTCTAACGCTGCTGCTTCGCCCACGTTTCGTAACGTGCCTTGTTCTCGGCATTCGGCGGATACAGGCCGGGCAGCGACGCCCCCTTGCCGACCTCCGTCATGATCCATTCCTCCATCCGCTCCTGGTCCACCGCAGCAGCGACAACGTCACCAAGCAGCTTCTGCGGGATCACCACCGCGCCGTCGTCATCCGCCACGATGACATCATCGGGAAACACAGCGACGCCGCCGCAGCCGATCGGTTCCTGCCAGTTCACGAAGGTCAGTCCCGCGACGGAAGCAGGTGCCGCCCACCCCTGGCACCACACCGGCAGCCCGGTGCCCAGCACACCGGCCACGTCGCGCACCACGCCGTCGGTGACTATCGCCGCGACGCCGCGCTTCGCCATGCGCGCGCACAGGATGTCGCCGAACACGCCGGCATCGGTGACACCCATCGCATCGATCACGGTGATGACGCCGGGCGGCATGTCCTCGATCGCGGCGCGGGTGGAGCGCGGCGAGGCCCAGGATTCCGGCGTCGCCAGATCCTCCCGCGCCGGCACGAAGCGCATGGTGAAGGCGCGCCCGATCGACCGCGGCAGCCCTGCCCGCAGCGGCTTCGGCCCGCGCATCCACACATTGCGCAGCCCCTTCTTCAGCAGCACCGTGGTGATGGTGCCGGTGGAGACGGTCTTCAGCGCGGCGGCAATCTGCGGATCAAGGTCCATGGCATGCTCTCCAAGGGGGGCGACAGGGCGCTTGCTCTAACGCCGAGGCCCCGCCAACACCAGCGCCGAGCCGCTCAGTTGCAGTGCCATGCACAGGACCATCACCGCGGCATAGCCACCGCTGGCATCGCGTACCACGCCCAGCAGCGCCGGTGCGAGAGCGAACGTGAACTGGGCGACGGCGGTGGACAGGCCCATCACCAAACCGAAGGCACGGGTGGGGAACTCGCGTTGGATGATCAGCGCCGGGATGGTGATGACGTTGCCGACCGAAAGCCCGAACAAGAAGCAGCCGGCGTAGAGTGCCTCGGGCCGGTGGGGCAGGGCGGTCATCAGCAGAACCCCGAGCGCCTGGCTGGCAAAACTCGCGGCGGCGGTGCGGCGCTGATGCAGGCGGTCAATGGCACCGGCAAGCACCAACCGGCCGGCCACGGCGGCGACCGAGGTCAGTGCCAGCGCCGTCGCGGCCCCGGAAGCACCGAGATGCGGCATCAGGAACGTCACCAGGTGCACGATCAGTCCCACCTGCGCTGCCAAGGCCAGCGCGAACGGCAAGGCGATGGACCAGAAGCGCCAGGTGCGCATCACGTCCTTCGCACGCATGTCGGCACGCGCCGCTTCAGGCCCGACGCCGGCGTCGGGCGTGGGAATGCCGATGCCGATCAGCGGCAGCACGATCGCCAGTCCGGCCACCGCCACGACAGGAACCGCATCGCCGACCCCAAGGCGCTGGCTGAGCAAGACCAGCAACGGGCCAACCGTAAAGCCCGCGGTGCTGGCGCCATTCAGCGCCAGCGTGATCGCCAGCCCGCGCTGGCGCTGGAAATACAACGCCAGGGTCGTGGCGATTGCGGTAGACGTGCAGCCGGCCCAGCCGCCCGCCATCAGCGCGGCCCCGGCGAACATCTGCCACGGTTGTTGGCTACGGCAGAACATAGTGGCGCCGAGGCCGAGCAATGCCGTTCCCGCCGCCAGCAGGCGCCCGGGTCCGAGCCGGCGCAACGCCACGTGCACGCGCATCAGGCACAGCGCGCCCAGCAGGTAATAGACCGTGATGGCGGACGCGATCAGTGCCCCGGACCAGCCGCGCTGCCGATGCAGTTCCGCCAGGTACACCGACGTGCCGCTGAATCCGAAGCCCCAGCCGAACACCGCGGTGACAAAGCACGCGACAACGGCTGGCCAGAAGCGGCGCAACTCGCTTGCCGCGCGCCCGGGCAACGAGATCGCATTGCTCATGGCGTGGGCCTTTCCATGATATTGAATACGAAACGCTGCACACCAATTGCGTAGCTGTCTTCGTCGGACGTGACGAAGCGGTGTCGGGCGTAAAAGCGAATGGCACGATCGTTCTCGCGCAGCACGTCGAGCCACAGCAAAGGCGCCTGCGCTGCGGCTTGCTCCACGACGGGACGCAGCAGGTCTTCGCCAAGACCCTGGCCAAGGAATTCGCGCAGGACGTAGATTTTTTGCAGTTGCGCCGCTTGCTGCTGCGGCTTGCCGGGCGGCGGCGAGGGATATTTCAACTTGGCATAGCCGATGGGCAGCCGGCGCAGAAATGCCAGCCAGTAAGCGTTCTGCGGCTTGTCCAGGCTGCGTTCGATCTTCGCGACATCGAATGTTGCATCGAGGTAGGCGCGCAGATCGTCCTGGTGGTCCCGGAACAGATGTCCGAACGTCTCGGCGAACGTGATGCGTCCGAGCAATGCAACGGTCGCGGCGTCAGCTTGATTGGCGCGTCGATTGGCGGCGGCCATGGGAAGACTCCTGCATGGATCATGTTCATGCCGCGGCGGCGGCATTGGCCGCCATCCGCCGCTTGCGCTGCTCCGCCGGCCACGACAGATACAGCGTGTGGCTGCCGCAATCTCGGGATCGCGCCTTGCGCGGACAAACCAGTTCTCCTTGCCATTCGGTTCAGCTCACCTAATCTGAACGGCATGTCCGGGCCGTTGCCTCTTTTGGGTTTGCGCGCCTTCTCTGAAGTTGCGCGGGCAGGAAGCATGAAGACCGCGTCGCAGGCGCTCGGCGTAACGCCCGGCGCCGTGAGCCAGCAGGTGAAGGCGCTGGAGGCACGGCTGGGCGTGGTGTTATTCGAACGTCACAACCGCTCGCTGAAGCTGACTTCGGTCGGTGAACGCTTGCTGGCCGATGTGGCGGATGCGTTCGGGCGCATTGAAACGGCGCTGGAGACGATCGCGGAGGATCGTGCGGACCGCCGCCGCTCGCTGGTCGTGAGTACTACCGCGTCGTTTGCAGCGACCTGGCTGGTGCCACGGCTCGGGCATTTTGTCGCGGAGCATCCAGGGGCCGATGTGCGAATCCAGACGACGCAGGATCTGGTGCCCATCAGCAACGGACCGGGTAGTGCGGATATTGCGATCCGGCACGGACTTGGCGACTGGCCCGGCCTTAACACGGTATCGCTGTTGCAGCCGCATCTGGTGCCGGTCGGCAGTCCCGCATTGCTGGCGGACGGCCCCCCGGTCCACGCACCGATGGACTGCCTGCGCTATCCCCTGCTGCATGATTCGCTTGGTGCAGACTGGCGGTTATGGCTGCGGGCCTTGGGTGCCGACCACCGCGATCCGCGCGTCGCGCGCGGTACCCGTTTTTCCGACGCGGGGCTGTTGATCCGTGCGGCGATTGCCGGGCAGGGCCTGGCATTGCTCCGCGATACCTATGTGGCGGACGAAATTGCAGCCGGGCGGTTGCAGCTTGCGATCGATGCACCGTGGCCGGCGCAATTTGCCTATTACATCGTGACACGGTCCGATCCGGCGGGTCGTTCGCCACTGGTTTCGCAGTTCAGCGATTGGCTGCGGCAGGAAGCGACGGCAGGCTGAGTCGCGGCGTCTCGCTCCGCTCCTCGCCATGACTTGGAGCGGCGCCTCGCGACGACGGCGAGGCGCCCCAAGGCACTGTCAACGCGCAGTACACCTCAGTACATGTTGTGCCCGCCGTTAACGTGGATGACTTGCCCGGACACGTATCCTCCGGCCGCACTGGCAAGGAACAGACAGGCGCCGGCGATCTCATCGACATGCCCGTAGCGGCCAAGCGGCACTTCGGAGATGATCCGTTCCCGCGGCTGGTGCACGTATTGCGACCAGTCGCGCACCGTATCGATCGGTCCGGGCGAAACAGTATTCGCGGTGATGCCGTCGGCACCGAACTCTCGCGCGATCGCCTTGGCCAGCCCGTGCATGCCCTGCTTTGCCGTAATGTTGGCGGCGCGCAACGTGACATGCCCCCAGAAGCCGTCGGCACCCGAGATCACGATAATTCGGCCCCATTTGTTCTCGCGCATATGCGGGATGGCATGGCTCGAAAGATAGAAGGCGGCAGTGAGGTTAGATCGCAACACGTCGTCCCATTCGTCGGGCGTGATCTCCAGGAACGGCCGCATCTTGCGGATGCCGACATTCGACACCACGACATCGATCCTGCCGAACGCATCGACGGTCTGCCGCACCATACGGCCGACCGCTTCGTCGTCGGCGACATCCGCCAGCACGGAGATTGCCTCGCTGCCGCGGGATTTGATAGCGGCAACGGCGTCATCCAGTGCTGCCTGGTCGCGATGGCCGTTCACCACGACTTTTGCACCGGCCGCGGCGAAGGCTTCGGCGACGGCGCGCCCGATATTGCGGCCCGAGCCGGTGATCAGCGCGACGCGGCCATCCAGGCGGAAGCTTTCGGTGGTGAGCATGGTGCGGTTTGACCCCTCTTCTCCTGCCCCCTCGCACAAGGGAGGGGAGAGGCTAATGACGTAGACCCCCACCGGAATGGCACGGGTTCTGCCTCACGGAACGGCGTATCGCTTTCCGCGCGTTCGCGCAGCAGACGCGAGGGCGCCCAGCATTCACCGGATTGCTGATGCCAGGAAGCGATCTGATTGTACACGTAGCGTACGCCGATGCCATCGGCCCAGTACATCAGCCGCCGCGCTAGCGCGGGAAGCGGAAGCCGTGCAGCCATATCACGTCGACATCGGAGGCGCGGCACGCCTTGCCCTTGTCCCATATGCTGCCGGCTTCATTGGCCGATGAGAACGACGAACGGTGCGCGGTTCACCACATCGTCCAGTTTTGCAAACTCCGGCTTCTTTATGTCCATGCGTTCGAACATCGCTTCTCCCACGACGCCGGCCCCCCTGATGTCGTCATAGCCGGCAACGGGGTGACGGCATGGCCGCCGGCGTTCCAATTCATCCTGCGCCAGGCTGCCGCGTTTCACCGACGTGGCCAAATTGGCGCGAAAGCGCTCCATGTCACGGCTCAGCGCTTGTTCTGTCGCGTCCATAATCGTCACGTCAAAACGACGACAAAGAAGGCTTCGTCCCAAAACCGCGGCCCCGCTGGCCTTTGCCCCACCGATGCGCCATGATCCGCCCAACTTCATCGGGGTTTTCATGCCGTTTCGCTTCCGGGCCGCTGCCCGTCTCAGCCTTGCCGCGGTGGCCGCGGCGGCGCTCGTCTCCGCCGCTGCCTGGGCACAAAGCCCGGCCCCATCAACCCCCGTCCCTGACCCCGTCGTCGCCAAGGTGGGTAACCAGACGATCTTGCTCTCGGACCTGCAGCAGGCCGCCCAGAGCCTGCCGCACAACGCGCAGGAAATGCCGCCGGACCAACTGTATCCTGCCCTGCTGGACCAGATGATCGACGGCCTGGCTCTGGTGGCGGAGGCAAAGCGCACCGGCCTGGACAACGACCCGGCAGTGCAGCGCGAGGTCCAGATGGCCGAGGACCGCGCCCTGGAAGCCGCCGTGCTGCATAAGACGGTCGCGCCGATGGTCACCGAGGCTGCCGTCCAGGCCCGCTATCAGGCCACCATCGCCGGCAAGCCCGGCGAGGAGGAGGTCCACGCCCGCCACATCCTGGTTGACGACGAGGCAACCGCGAAGAAGATCATCGCCGATCTCGACAAGGGCGCCGATTTCGCCGCCCTCTCCAAGCAGTACAGCAAGGATCCCGGGGCAGCGCAGCAGGGCGGCGACCTCGGCTGGTTCAAAAAGAGCGAGATGGTGCCGGCCTTTGCCGACGCCGCGTTCGCCCTGAAGCCCGGCCAGATCACCCAGACCCCGGTCCACACCCAGTTCGGCTGGCACGTGATCCAGGTGCTGGGCACCCGCCAGGCGCCGGCTCCGACCTTCGAGCAAGCTGCCCCCGAACTGCGTCAGGCGATGATCCAGGAATACGTGCAGCAGGTGGTGACGAAGGCCCGCGCCCAGGTGACGGTACAGAAGTTCAACCTGGACGGGTCGCCGATCCGCGCCACCGACAGCGCCCAGCCGCCGTCGAGCAAATAGCCGTCCTGCCCAAAGTCATTCTGTCGTGGGGGGAAACGTGATCAACTCGTCCAGCGGCGCGCCCACTGGCGCGTGGAAGCCGTCGGGGCCAGCCGTCTCGCCATTGGCCGTGCCGCTGCCGGAGCTACCGCCGATGGCAGGCGTGCGGCTCGGGGCAACGGCGGCGGGTATCCGCTACCAGGGTCGCACCGACTTGGTGATGATGGAGGTCGCGGCCGGCAGCACGGTGGCGGGTGTCTTCACCTCGAACAAGTGCCCTGGTGCCCCGGTCGACTGGTGCCGCGGCGCGCTGAAGGGGCGCAAGGCGCGGCTGGTGGTCGTGAATGCCGGCAATGCCAACGTGTTCACCGGCCGCGCCGGCCGCGAAACCTGCGAGGCCACCGCCGAGGCGGCCGCCGCCCTGGTCGGCTGCCCGCCGCGGCAGGTGTTCATCGCCTCCACCGGCGTGATCGGCGAGGTGCTGCCGCATGAGAAGCTGGTGGCCGCCTTGCCTGTCCTGCATGCAGGGCTGCGCCCGGATCGGTGGGAGGATGCCGCGCGCGGCATCATGACCACGGACACCTTCCCGAAGGCGTCCACCCGCACCGCGCTGATCGGCGGCGAGGCGGTGCGCATCACCGGCTTCGCCAAGGGCAGCGGCATGATCGCCCCCGATATGGCGACCATGCTGTGTTTCCTGTTCACCGACGCCAAGGTGCCCGCGCCTGTCTTGCAGAAGCTGCTGAAGGCCGGAGTGGATCGGTCGTTCAACTGCACCACGGTCGATTCGGACACGTCCACATCCGACACGGTCCTATTGTTTGCCACCGGCGAGACGAGGCATCCGCGCGTCCCGGCCGAGGGCGGCCCGATGCTGCGCGACTTCACCCGCGCCCTGGAGGCCGTGTTGATGGACCTCGCGCTGATGGTGGTGCGGGACGGCGAGGGCGCGCAGAAGCTGGTGCGGATCGATGTCACGGGCGCAACGAACGCGCGCTCCGCCAAGCGGGTGGCGATGGCGGTGGCAAACTCGCCGCTGGTGAAGACGGCGATCGCCGGCGAGGACGCGAACTGGGGCCGGATCGTGATGGCGGTCGGCAAAGCGGGCGAGCCCGCGGATCGCGACCGGCTGTCGGTGGGGGTCGGTGGGGTATGGATGGCGCGCGACGGCGCGGTGGTGCCGGGCTACGACGAGGCGCCCGTGGTGGCCCACATGAAAGGGCGGGAGCTGGAGATCGCGGTCGATCTGGCGCTCGGGCGTGGCCGCGCGACCGTGTGGACCTGCGACCTGACGCACGGCTACATCGATATCAACGGATCCTACCGGAGCTGAGGTATGGCTTACGGCGCGCGCCGGACGCGCGGTCAGCCGTTTTCGAAAGGTACTGGTCCGGCGCCGTGCGTTAGTCCGGCTCTCGCCGTTTGAAGCTATGGCGTGCGGCGTAACCGTGATTTCGCGGCAACAATGACGAGCGACGTTTGTACTAACGATCCCATGGGCGCGCTGGATCGTTGCCCAACGGCCTGGACATTTGGTATCATGCCACGGCCTGCGACCGTGCGGATGCGGTATTCTATTCGCCGTAGAACAGTGGTGGAAGTGGAACAGTGGTCGAACAGGAGGCTTGCGCTGAGTCGAGGATTGGCGCACGGACCTGCCGACGATAACATTTCGTACAACAATTCAGGGATTTGGGAGTGGCCCGGATCCTGTATTATGCAATTGCCATCGTGATGCGGGACGGGCGGTGTGGAAGCGGCGGAGCGTAGCTTGCGCATGTACTCCTGGATCGCGATCGTCACGGTGTCACTTCAGGAGGTTTAATGCCCACCGCGCTTATCACGGGAATTACTGGCCAGGATGGGGCCTATCTGTCTCAATTTCTGCTTCACCATGGCTACCGGGTGGTCGGGCTGTTGCGGCGTTCTGCCTCCTCGGACGTGATCGGGACTCGCCTGCGATGGCTGAATGTCCTGGATGACGTGGAATTGATAGATGGCGACCTCATCGACCTGTCCAGCCTGATCCGCGTGATGGACAAGATCAGGCCGGATGAGGTGTACAACCTCGCGGCCCAGAGCTTTGTAGCGACCTCCTGGCAGCAGCCGCTTCTCACTGGTAGCGTCACCGGGCTTGGGGCGGCAAACGTCCTGGAAGCTGTACGCATCGTGCAGCCCGGTGCACGGTTCTATCAGGCCTCCTCCTCCGAAATGTTCGGCAAGGTCCAGGAGCCCCTCCAATCGGAACGCACCCCATTTTATCCGCGCAGCCCTTACGCCGCGGCGAAATTGTTTGCTCATTGGATGACGGTGAACTACCGCGAAAGCTTCGGCCTGCATGCCTCTTCTGGCATCCTGTTCAACCATGAGAGCCCGTTGCGCGGAATCGAGTTTGTTTCGCGCAAAATCACCGACGGGGTTGCCCGGATCAAGCTGGGCCTTGCCAAGGAACTCGCGCTTGGCAACCTGGAGGCCAAACGCGATTGGGGTCATGCGCGAGATTATGTACGCGCGATGTGGCTTATGTTGCAGCAGGATGCCCCCGACGATTTTGTGGTGGCGACCGGCCAGACCCATTCGGTACGCACCTTCGCCCAGATGGCCTTCGCCTATGTCGGCCTGAATTTCGAGGACTGGGTCGTCGTTTCCGATGACCTGAAGCGTCCGGCGGAGGTTCAATTCTTGCTCGGCGACCCATCGAAGGCACGCCAGCAGCTGGGTTGGGAACCCACAGTGACGCTCGAAGGCATGATCGGTGAGATGGTCGAGGCCGACCTCGCCCGGTATCGCGTCACGCTTCTGAAATGACCGAGACGCTGCGCCGGATTCTCGTTACGGGCGCGTCGGGCTTTGTCGGCGGCCATTTGTTGCCGCGCCTTGCGGCCGCCTATCCGGGTGCGGAGGTGCTGACCCCTGAGTTCGACGTCCGCGACCGGGCGGCCGTCCTGGCTGCCATCGGAGAATCGCAGGCCGATGTGTGCGTGCATCTGGCGGGCCAGGCCGCCGTTGCCGCCGCCCAGCAGGATAGCGACAGCGCCTGGCAGGTGAACCTGCATGGCACGCTTCATGTCGCCCAGGCGATTCTGCAATGCCTGCCGCAATGCCGGCTGGTCCACATCTCCAGCGCGGACGCGTATGGCAGCTCATTTCGTGATGGTGCGCAGTTGTCGGAGGATGCGCCGCTGGCGCCGATGAACACCTACGGCGCCACCAAGGCGGCTGCCGACCTCGCGCTGGGCAGCATGGTGGGGCAGGGACTGCGGGTCATCCGGCTGCGGCCGGTCAACCACACCGGGCCAGGCCAGACGCCGAGCTTCGTCGTACCGGCCTTCGCCCGCCAGGTCGCACGCATCGCTGCCGGCCTGCAGGAGCCGCGACTGGAGGTTGGCAATATCGAAACCTTACGGGACTTCCTGGATGTGCGTGACGTTTGCGCAGCCTATTGCGCCTGCGCCGGTAGCGGTGACTCGTTGAAGCCAGGCACGATCCTGAACATTGCGTCCGGCCAACCACGCCGCATTCGCGATATACTCACCGCCCTGTTGCAGCTCGCCGGAATAACCGCCGATATCCAGATTGACCAATCCCGGGTGCGGGCGGACGATCTTCCGGTGACCGCTGTCGATGCTTCCCGCGCGCATGATTTGCTGCAATGGGAGCCGGCAATCGCTTGGGAGCAGACCTTGCAGGACGTGCTGAATGACTGGCGCACCCGGATCTTTTCGGAACAGCAGGGCCAGTCGTGACCGTGCGGCTCTGGATCGATGTCGAGGATCTGTTCGAATATGCACAGCGGAATCCGCGACCCAGCGGAATCCAAAGGATGTCATTCGAGATATGCCGTGCCTTGTACGAACGGTACGGACACACTGGGCTAATCCAATTTGTACGTCACCATGGCATGCGCAGCGATTTTGGCATTGTAACATGGGAAGAGGTGGCGGCGCTGTTCTGCGACATGACTTCGGGAGTGCGGCAACAGTCCGTGCTGTCGCAGCAACCCACGCCACGAGGCCGTGCCGCGCCGTTCGTCAAGAAATTCGTGCTGGTGCTGCCGTCCGATCTGCGGGTCCCAGTGCAGGATGCGCTTGCGCTTCAACTCAAGGCATTTCGTGCCTGGCAGACCGCCGGTCGGTCGTTCATGGCAGCTTTGCGACGCACGGCAATGGCCGCCGCCCGGCGAATACGGAGCAATGTGGTCCGGTTAGCAAGCCACCAGAGGACGCAGCTCTCGCGTGTCCGTGTGGTCGATCAGTTCGCTAAGATGGCGGGTCCAAGCGACATCTTGCTCGCGCTCGGCGCGTCATGGACTCATCCCGACTACCCTGGATTGCTAAAATTGCAACGGTCCCGGCACGGCCTCCACGTGGCAGCGCTGATCTACGATCTTATTCCATTGCGCTGCCCCGAATGGTTCGATCCGCACTATAGAGAGAGCGTGGCGCACTGGTTCAGGAATATCGTGCCCGAATGCCGGTATCTGTTGGCGATTTCGCAGGCCGTTGCGCGCGACATAGAGTTGTATGCGGGGCGGGAAAATATCGTTCTGCCACCACGTGTCGTGCCTATCCCGGTCGGCACTGGCTTTGATCCCTTGCCTTCGGTTCTTCCAAAAAATGGTGACGGCCTTCCCGAACCTGGCACGTACGTGCTGTTCGTTTCGACTATAGAGATACGTAAAAACCATGCGCTGCTGTTCCGGGTCTGGTGCCGGTTGCTGGATGAGATGCCGTGGGACCAGGTTCCCACTCTTGTGTTTGCTGGCCGCGTGGGGACGTTGGTTGGCGATCTGATGCAGCAGGTTGCCAACACGAACTATCTTGGCGGAAAATTGATAATACTTGACAATATTGACGATGCGGAATTGGCTTCCTTGTATCAGGGATGCATGTTTACGGTGTTCCCGTCCCTCTATGAGGGCTGGGGCCTGCCGGTGACGGAGAGTCTTGCCTTTGGCAAGCCGTGCCTGATCGCCAATCGCACGTCGTTGCCCGAAGCGGGAGGAAGCCTGGCGCGCAGGTTCAATCCCGACAACCTGGACGACGCTTACCAGGCCATCCGCCGCGTCATCGAAAATCCGGCCGAATTGGAAGAATGGGCCGCCAAAATCCGCGACAGTTTCAAGCCTGTTCCGTGGTCAGCGACAGCCGAGGCCCTGCTGGAAGCGCTTGACCTGCGTCGGATGCTCGCGACGGAAACGGCGCAGCGCTGCCCCGGACTGGAACCAGCTGGCGAGGCGTTCTCCGCGCCGCGGCACCACGAGACGGTTGCCATCGCCGATCGTGCACTGGGCGCGGACTAGCGGCATCGCGGGGCGCGGCGGCATGGCCTTCATGTCCTATGCACCGAATTACGAAGATGTGATGCTGCATCGCGCCTTCAAGGATGTGAAGGCTGGCTTTTACATTGATGTGGTGGCTGGAAACCCATACACGGACTCGGTTACAAGAGCCTTCTACGATCGCGGTTGGCGCGGCATTAACATCGAGCCGCATCCGGACCGATTTGTGCATCTTTCTGCCGCACGCAGGCGGGATTTGAACATGCAGGTTGCGGTTGGTGCTGACGAGGGGCATGCCGCGTTGGTCGAAGGGGCCGACGGGTGCCTCGGAGGCCAGGGTGGCGCCTTCGATCCGCAGCATAGCGGCATCGATCATACATTTATCGAACGAACTGTTCCCCAGACGGCACTGAGGGAGATCTGTCGATTGCATGCGCCGCCGGAGGTGCATTTTCTCCGTATCGGCACGGGAGGCTGCGAAGGCAGCGTCCTTGCCGGCGCCGATTTCGAGGCATGCCGGCCGCATGTCGTCCTGGTGAACGCCACGGGCAAGTTGACTGCGGCCGAGAGTCCGGATTGGGAATCAATCTTGATCGGGGCGCGATATCAATTCGTCTGGTTCGACGGTTCGAATCGTTACTACGTCGCCGAGGAACATCGGGAGACGCTCGGTCGCCATTTTCTTGCGCCGCCCAATGCGCGGGATCAGTTCCTGTGCGCCGGCGAGGTCGTTGCGTTGCGCGCAAGCGGCGTCGTGTCCAGCGACCCGGCGGTGCAAATGGCGGAAAGCGAAGCCCGGGTGGTGCGCGCCGAGCGCCGGGCGGCCGCCGAAAGGGCAGCGCGCGTGAGCGCCGAAATGCGAGCCGGCCGGGCCGAACTGGCTGGCCTCGCCGCGTTGACCGAAATTGCTGCCCTGCGTGCCAGCAAGTCATGGCGCATGACAGCTCCCCTGCGCCGCTTGTCGTGGGCGTTGCAGCGCTCAGGGCGCGCGACTGAATCAGGGGGCTCCGGAGCCGCGACGGACCTGGCAGCGATCCGCCGGCGGACATTGTACGTCGAATGCACCCACACTTATTTCAGCGACGTGAATACGGGAATCCAGCGCGTGGTCCGCAACGTGCTGCGGTATGCACCGGAGATCGCTGATCGCTTTGGTTTTGACGTCGTCCCGATCATCGTCGATGGTGGCCGTTTCGTTACTGCCGATGTGAGCGTTGTCCTGGCTGACAAGCAGCGGCAATTGCTGGAACGCTTGCAACACGAGCCAACCGTTCCGGATGAGGAGCAGATGGCCCAGCCGATGGTGAGGCTGCGGCGCAGGCTGCTGCGGTTTGGCCGACCGGCGTGGCGGGCGTCCATCTGGGCGCTGGCGAGACTGCTGCCCTTTGAATCGGTCAAGCAATTTCTTTACGCGCCGCCCAGCCGCTTCGGGTTGGCAGGATGCATCGTGTTCCCGTGGCGCTTCGCGCGATCCGGCTTCCGCTTGGAACGTCGGATCCAGTCGCAGATGAGCCCTGATCTGGATCAACAGTCGCTGTCGGCCGCCGACGCATTGCTGCTGCTCGATTCGTCCTGGCATTTGCCGGTTTGGCCAGCAGTCCAGCGCTTCAGGTCGCGTGGCGGAATGGTGATCGGCGTCGCTTACGATTTGATTCCGATCAGCCATCCCGATGCCTGTGTGCCGGAACTGGTGGCCTGCTTTGACCAATGGCTCAATCTGATTGCTTCCGAGGCAGACGCTTTCGTTACGATATCAAGGTCAACCGCCAAAGCGTTGAAGGAATTCCTGGCCCACGAGAACAGATGTGGGCGGCGTCTGCCGCCGGTTGCGCATTTCTATCTCGGTTCCGAGCTCGATTTCCATTCGGGTGAGCATGAGGTGCGGCCTGCCATCAAGGGCGTGTTCGACACGAATGAGCATGTCTATCTGATGGTCGGTTCAATCGAGCCGAGAAAGAAACACGCCTTCGTCCTGGAGGCGTTCGACCGCTATTGGTCTGCCGGCGGAAAGGGCCGCCTTGTCATCATCGGGCGCCAGGGCTGGCGGACCGAGGACGTTCTTGAGCGGATCGCCAGTCATCCAGAGCATGAAAAGCGATTGCATCTGGTCCGGGATGCCACCGATTCCGAACTGGATCATGCGTACCGGAATGCGTCGGCGCTGATCATCGCATCGGAGATCGAGGGCTTCGGCCTGCCGGTTGTCGAAGCGTTTCAGCGCGGCCTGCCTGTGCTGTGCAGCGATATTCCGGTATTCCGCGAGATCGCCGAAGGCCGCGCGACATTTTTCAGCCTCGAAGACCCGGACTGTCTGGTTTATGCGATCCGTGAATTCACGCTGGCACATGACGCGACCAAGCGCCAGGAGCGAAATCCCGTGGCCTGGCTCTCCTGGCGGGAAAGCACAGAGCAATTGTTTGCTGCCATGGCGCCGTTCCTGGGCTGCGTGCCCGAGATGGAAGACGAGGCCGAACGCGTGCCCGTACTGTCCGCGGCCGACTGACGCGGGCTGCCGACGGGTGTAGAGTCGCCCCGTACAGCAGAAGCACGCCAGGTGCAGCTATGACCTTCCGCCAACTCCGCCTCGGCGCTTTCATGCGCCCCACCACGATCCACACGGCCGCCTGGCGCTATCCTGGCGGCTACCCTGACGCCAACTTCAACCTCGACCATCTGAAACGCTTCATCCGCACCCTGGAGCGCGGCAAGTTCGACGCGTTCTTCATGGCCGACCACCTGGCCGTGCTGAACATGCCGATGAACGCATTGATGCGCTCCCACACCGTAACCTCTTTCGAGCCCTTCACCCTGCTCTCGGCGCTGGCGATGGTGACAGACCACATCGGCCTGATCGCCACCGGGTCCACGACATTCGACCTGCCGTATCACGTCGCCCGCCGTTTCGCCTCGCTCGACCACATCAGCAACGGCCGGGCCGGCTGGAACATCGTCACCACGTCGAACCCCGATGCGGCGCTGAACTTCGGCCTGGAAGAGCATATGGAGCATGCGGAACGTTATCGCCGCGCCCGCGAGTTCTACGACGTGGTGACCGGCCTGTGGGACAGTTGGGCGGAAGACGCGTTCATCCGCGACACTGCGGCTGGCATCTATTTCGATCCCGACCGCATGCACGTGCTGAACCACCAAGGCGAACACTATAAGGTGCGCGGCCCGCTGAACATCGCTCGACCGGTGCAAGGCTGGCCGGTGATCGTGCAAGCCGGCGCATCGGACGACGGCCGGCAGCTTGCCGCGGAAACCGCCGAGGCGATCTTCGCCGGCACCGGCAGCATCGACGGTGCTCGCGAATTCTACGCCGACGTGAAAGGGCGCATGGCACGTCTCGGCCGCGACCCGGATCATCTGAAGATCCTGCCTGGTGCCTTCGTCGTGGTCGGCGACTCGCTGGCGGAAGCGCAGGAGAAGCGTGCGGTGCTTGATAGCCTGGTGCACTACGACAGCGCGATCGCCTCGCTGTCGATCGCACTCGGCACCGACGCCTCGCGCTTCGATCCCGATGGCCCGCTGCCGGATATCCCGGAAAGCAACGCCAGTAAGAGCGGCCGCGAACGCGCCATCAATCTGGCGCAGCGCGAAAATCTGACGGTACGCCAGCTTGCCCAGCGGCTGGGCGGATATGGGGGGCCGGCAATCCTTGGCACGCCGGCAATGATCGCGGACCAGATGCAGGAATGGCTGGAAACCCAAGCCTGCGACGGGTTCAACATCATGTTCCCGTACCTGCCGGGGGGGCTGGACGATTTCGTCGATCGCGTGGTACCGGAACTGCAACGGCGCGGCTTGTTCCGCACGGAGTACGAAGGTGCCACTCTGCGCGAAAATTTGGGCCTGCCGAGGCCCGAGAACCGGTTCTTCCAGACCCAGCGGTAGAGAGGCGAGCCCGAAACCTAACTGCCGACCTTCAGCGTAGATACCAGGCCACGCAGGCAACTCAGCACCGAAAGCGGTGTCAGTTTGCCGGTGCGAGGGTTCTCTTCGCTGGGGACATTCTCGATGGTCATGGTGAAGCGAGCCGTTTCCGCTTCCACCTGGATCGTATGTGTGTTGCGGGTGACGCCAGGATCCGCCCAGATCTGCACACGCGTCCGCGCCGGACCGATTCCGGCCAATGCCAACGCTGCAGCGACGTTCACGTTGGCCGGGAAGCCGGCGGCGGCGTCGAACGCGTTGCCTTCGAAAACCATCAGGGGATCAGCCAATCCCGTTACGTCGATGTCATGGCGGATCAAGTACGGCGCGCCCGACAGGCCGGCCGGCGGCTTGCGCGTAACGATGGTGACGCTATCGACCGGCCCCTCCGCGGCCGCGCGCACTGCGTCCAGGCCGAGCAATGCCCCCGTGGGCACCACGATACGGGCGCCGGTCGCTTTGGCGCGGCTCACCAGATGCATGCGTGGCAGCAGCGCACCCACCGAGGCGGGCACAAACACCCGTCCTTCCTCAATCGCGGCATAAGCGATGCTCTCGAACATAGCGGCGGGGGCGGCTTCTACCACGATGTCCGCCTCGGCCAGCGCCTCGACCGGTACGATCCGGGGCTTGTGGCGAAAGCGCGCCAGGTTCGCATTGGCCTTGTCATGGTCGCGGGCAGCGACTGCGATCAGCGACAGGCCGTCCACGCCGCCATCCAGCGCGCGTGCCAGCGGCAGACCGATCGCTCCAAGGCCGGCGATCGCGACAGTCTGTGTCATGCCATGCCCCTCTCCGACGGCGGCGCCAATGCACGCGCCATCGCCAGGTCTTCCCCGGTGTTGACGTTCAGGAACGGGTCCCACTTTCCCACCGGGAAATCAACCGTGCGCATGCGGATTTGCTGCGCGAAGCGGAGGACCGCGCGGGGGCCCGGTGCTGCAAGCAAGCGGCGGAGATCCTCGCGGCACGGGACGGGCCAAAGTGCGACCAGATGGTGGACGTGGCCGTTGCTGGCAGCGCAGGCGGGCGGAGGGGTCAATGCGGCGGCCAGGCCTTGAGGAACGAAGGGCGTGTCGCCAGGTACGGTCAGCAGCGCGCCGGCGCCAATGGTGACGGCCCAGTCCAGCCCGGCCAGCACGCCGGCGAGCGGGCCTTGGCCGGCGAAAGCGCCGTCCGCCAGCACGGGCAGATTGAAAACGGCAAACCGCGCGGGGTCGCCGTTGGCGTTGACGGCGAGTGCGTCGGTTTCGCTCTGTAGCGTCGCAATGATGCGCGCCAGCATTGTCGCGGCGCCGACGTGGAGCAGGGGCTTGTCGCCGCCGCCGAGACGGCTGGCCCGGCCGCCGGCCAGGATTACGCCGGCGATACGCATGGCGAGAGTGGTGGCGCGGACGCTGCTGGTGGCCAAGCCACATAGATGGTGTGGAGCGGGTCGTCGGCGACGCCGCGCGCTGGGACATCATGCGCCTGATGTCGGAAACCGGCAGCGTGCAGCCTGGCCGCAAAGTTGGGGGAACGGTCGGCCGACCATACCGCCAGCACGCCGTCAGGGCGCAGGGCGCGTCGAATGCGAGCGAGCCCCTCGGCGGCATACAACGCGGTGTTGTTTGGAAGCATGACAGCATCAGGACCGTTATCGGTGTCGAGCAGGACGGCGTGGAACGAGGAGGGGGAGGTGCCGTCGAGCAAGGCGGCAACGTCAGCGCAGGCGATGGTGACGCGCGGATCCTCGAGGGGGCGATTGGCGACGGTGGCGAGAAGGCCACGGTTCCACGCGATGATCTCGGGGATCAGCTCGGCGATGGTGATGCAGGCGTCCGGCGACGCGCGGTCCAGCACGGCGCGCAGCGTGTAGCCGAAGCCAAGGCCGCCGATGAGAATGGCGGGGGCAGGAGACGCGAGCTGTGCGCAGGCCAGGGCGGCCAAGGCTTCCTCGGAATGGTGCGCGCGGTTGGACATCAGGTCCCAGCCATTGCAGCGAAGCTCGACGCAGCCGGCGCGTTCGCGCAGGACCAGCAGGTCACCGGAGGCCGTGTCGGCGCGCGCGAGTTCGGTCCAGGAAGACATGGGGCATTGGTAGACCGATGCGGCAGGGGTGGGGAGGGCGTGGACCGTTCGAACCATCTACCGAACCATCGGGCCGTGTGCTGCCGCCAGCATTCCGGCGCCAACCGAAACGGGAACGATGTTCACGCACGAAGCCCGTCTTGTAAAACCGCGATAGTGTCATCTGATCGCAATGTTCCCGTCACACGCCCGTCACCACCCCCCGCCTATCACCGCCCGGATCGATGCCGTGTCCCCGATGAGCAGTACCACCACAGCGATTGACGCCGTGCCGCGCCCAACAGTCGCCGCACGGCGCCGCGCCCGCGCGCGGCCCGCGTTCGTCACGGCCGCCTTGCTCAGCCCATCCGCGCTGTTGCTCCTGGTCTTCACCTACTGGCCGGTGCTGCAGGTTCTGGTTTCCTCCTTTACAATCCGTAACTTCGACAGCACCGCGCACTGGGGACTCGGCAACTACGCACGCCTGCTCGCTGACCCGCACTTCGCACGCGCGGTCATCAACAACTTGATGTACGCCGCTGGGACCATCATCCCCAGCCTGACGCTGGCCCTGCTGTTCGCGCTCGGCCTTCGTGAGACCACCCGCTTCACCACGATTCTACGGACATTGATCGCGCTGCCGCTGCTGATCCCGCTGGTTGCCGCCGCCGCCCTGTTCATTTTCATCTTTCTGCCGGGCGGCGGCTTACTGGATTATTATTTGACAAAGGTTGGCATCTCGCAAACCAACTGGATCGGCGATCCGTCCCTGGCGCTCGGCTCCATCATCGCCATCACAGTCTGGAAGAATACCGGCTACTACATGCTGTTCTTTCTCGCGGGCCTGGCCGGCATTCCGCAGGATTTTCTCGACGCCGCGAAGATCGACGGTGCCCGTGCAGTGGCCCGATTCCGGCACGTCACGCTGCCGCTGCTGATGCCGACGCTAGGCTTCGTGCTGGTGATCGCTCTGCTGAACGTGTTGACCCAGGTGGACCACGTCATTGTCATGACTCAGGGAGGCCCGGACGACGCGACCGCGCTGGTACTCTTCTATATCTACCAGCAGGCACACCAGAATTTCGATACCGGCCTGGCATCGGCCGCCACCGTGGTCAGCGTCACCTTCCTGTTCGCGCTGTCCTTCGTTTCGCTGCGTACGCTGGAGCGAGGCACGCATTATGAAAGCTGACCGCTTTCTGGTTCTGCTGCTTCTGCTGGCCACGGCATTGCTCTGGGCGACACCCTTCGCCTGGATGGCGGTGGCAAGCCTGCGCCCCAATGCCGCGGGAGCCGCCGATATCGGTTCGCTTTTTCCCCACGGCCCGTTCATCCTGGCGAACTTTGGCGAGGCGTGGTCTGAGGGGAATTTCCCACTCTGGTACCTGAACACGGTCCTGCTGTGCGGCGGATTGCTGACGGTGCAATGCATCACGGTGAGCCTTGCCGGCTATGCCTTCGCGCGTCTTACGTTCCCTGGCCGCAACGTACTGTTCTACTTGTTTCTGTTGCAGCTCATGCTGGTGCCGCCGATCCTGATCGTGCCCAACATGACGACGCTGATCCAATTGCACCTGTACGACACGCTTGCGGGCGTCGCCGCGCCCTATGCTGCCTCGGCGTTCGGCACGTTCCTGATGCGCCAGACCTTCCGGACCATCCCGCGCGACTATGAGGAGGCGGCGATGATCGACGGCGCGTCGGTTCTGACGCTGATCTTTCGCGTATTGCTGCCGCTGGCGCGGCCCGGGTTGATTGCCTACGCCATCGTCTCTGTCACCACGCACTGGAACGAGTTCCTGTGGCCGTTGATGGCGACCTCGTCGCCATCCACGCAAGTGCTGACCGTAGGACTGGCATCGTTCACGTCAGGCGCGGAGGCAGGCTCCGACTGGGGTGTGATGGCCGCCGGCACGTTCTTCGTCGCGGCACCACTGCTGGTGGTGTTTGTGGCGTTCCAGCGGCGCTTCGTCGCCAGTTTCACCTTCTCGGGGATAAAATAGGGGAGACAAGCATGGGTTGGTTTTGGAAGTCCGCCACCGAACGGGCCGCGGCATCGGCGTCATCGCGCCCTTTCATGTCATTGCGGGCAGCGAAGCGACGAAGCAATCCCGCGTTGAGTACGTACTATGACCGAGGCTGCTTCGTCGCTCTGCTCCTCGCTATGACATTGGGGGCGGCAGTGTTCGGCACAACACCTTCGGCAAGAGCAGCCACGGACATCGACTTCTTCTTCCCTGTTCCGGTGCAGGGCAAGCTGGCCGTGGAGATGCAGAAGCTGATCGGGGAATTCGACCAGTCCCACCCCGATATCCACGTGACGGCGGTCTATACCGGCAGCTACGACGATACCAACCTGAAGACTCGCGCCGCGATCCAGGCCGGCCATCCGCCGGGTGTGGTCCTGATGAGCGCCAATTTCATCCGCGACTATTACATCCACCACAATGCGATTTCGCTCGATCCGCTGATCACAAAAACCGGCATGACGCCTGCGCAATACATGGCATTGTTCTGGCCGGCGCTGAAGCTGAACGCGATGGAGGCCGGGCACGTCTATGGCGTGCCGTTCCAGAATTCCACGCCGCTGCTGTACTACAGCGTCGATGCGTTCAAGGATGCGGGACTGGATCCGAACCATCCCCCGGTCACCTGGGACGAATGGGTGGCGGACATGAAGAAACTCACCAAGCGCAGTGGCGGCCAGACCACACGCTGGGGCCTGATGTTTCCATGCACCTATGACTATTGCGGCTGGATCACCAGTGCGCTCGCGATGTCCAACGGAGGCGACTACTACAACACCAATTACGGCGGCGAAGTGTACTATAACACCCCGACCACCATCGGTGCACTGAAGCTGATCGACGCCATGGTGAACCAGTGGCACGTGATGCCGCCTGGCGTCACCGACGCCAATACCGTTACAACGGCATTCTTCCAGGGCCGGACAGCGATGATGATCCTGTCGACCGGCTCGCTTTCTTTCGTGCGACAGAACATGAAGACGCCGTACAAGGTCGCCTTCCTGCCGCGCCGCATCGTCAACGCGGCGCCAATTGGCGGTGCCAGTCTTCTGATCCCGAGCGGCAACTCGCCGGAGCGGCAGGAAGCGGCATGGACGCTGATCCAGTGGCTGGTCAGCCCGAAGATTGCCGCGCACTGGAGCCAGTTCACCGGCTATTTCGCGCCGCGCATCGCGGCATACGACCTGCCGGAGATGAAGGCCTATATGGCGCAGCATCCGAATGCGAAGGTGGCGCTGGAGCAATTGAATGTGGCGGGACGCGGCTGGTTCGACACGTACGACACGCTGGCGGTCCGCGAGGCACTGGAAAATGGCGTGCAGGCGATCCTGGCCGGCAAGACCACGCCGGAAAAGGCGGCGGCAACGGCGCAGCAACAGGCCGACGCGCTGCTGAAGCCTTATGTCGACCAGACGGTGTTGAAGTTGCCTTAGCAGGTGCGTGGCGGCGGGCACGGAACCGTGCCCGCCACGACCATCCTACTCCGGTACTCGGAGCCTCGAGTCGGTTTTGCGGACTGAGGGGCTCTGCCTGAACACTGAATGATGCCGCAAGATGCGGCATCCCTGCCATGAGGATCCGCCCGCATGCTGATCGCCCAATTGACCGACCTGCATATCCGCCCGCGCGGCCAGGCCGCGAATCGTGTCGCGGAAACCAACATATTAACCGAACGTGCCTTTCGAGCCATCGCCGCCTTCACCCCGCGTCCCGACGCCATCCTGCTCACCGGCGACCTGACGGAATGCGGGCTGGAGCCGGAATATGCTTACCTGGCCGGATTGATTCGCCGCTACTTGACGGCACCCGTGTTTGTCATTCCGGGCAACCACGACCGGCGGGAGAACCTGCGCAAGGGACTGGAACATTTACCCGGCGTCACCGCCGATCCCTGCTATGTGCAATACGCGGTGGAGGATTTTCCCGTCCGCCTGGTGATGCTGGACACGGTTGTGCCAGGCGCCGGCCATGGCGAGCTGCGGCCGGAACAATTGCAATGGCTCGACCGCACGCTGGCCCAGGTTCCGCACAAGCCGACGATGATTGCCATGCACCATCCGCCGTTCAATTGTGGCATTGCGCACATGGACCGCATCAAGCTGCAGAACGCGGCGGCGTTTGCCGAGGTTGTGGGGAAGCATTCGCAAGTGGAACGGATCGTCTGCGGCCACCACCATCGCGCCATCACGACGAAGGTGGCGCAGGCGATCGCGTCGATCTCACCCTCCGTGGCACACCAAGTGGAGATGTCGCTGCTACCGGACGATCCCGGCGCCTTCGTATTCGAACCTCCGGCGTTCCAGTTGCATCGCTGGACGCCGGAGGACGGGATCGTCTCCCACACTGTCTATGTGGAACAATTCCCTGGGCCGTTCCCGTTTCTTACCGATCCGGACTACCCGGGGCGGAATTCGGTATGAACTGCTTCTGCTCGGGCAGATGGCCGGGTCAAGCCCGGCCATGACGGGGGGATGGTATCACGCCTTCCACTTCGCCGCCGCCACCGCGACATCGGGCGGATACACTGTGACCGGCCTGCCATCCTGCCACTGCACCATCACCATCTCGGCGCCGATACGCCGGCCTTGCGCGTCGTATTGCAAGTGATGGCCGGGAAAGAACAGTGCCGGGCCGGTGGTGGTGTCCATCGCGTGAATCGCGGCATTCACCTTCTCCCGGTCCGCAGCGCCAGCCTTTTCCAGCGCCGCCGCCAGGATCATCACGTGGGCATAGGCGAAGATCGAATCGTGGCCGAACCACGGTTCACCCGTGCGCTTGACGAAGCGTTCCGACACGTCCTCGACTGCCTTGCCCGGCCAGTTGGCGAGGCCCACCAGCATACCTTCCAGTTCATCCTTGCTGGTGTTCTTCAACAGCTCGGGCACCGCCCAGTGACCGCCATTTCCGATCAGCGGTAGTTTGCTCGGCGGCATGCCGAATTCGTTGAAATCGTCGAGCAACAGCTTGTCGTCGGGCACGTTGGTGGAAGTGAGCAATACGAAATCAGGGTGCGCGGCGCGGACGGGTTCAACCAGCGTGGTCGCGTCGCTCAGCGGCGGGGTGTAGATTTCGTGGATCACCTCGGTGAGGTGTTCGTCCTTCAGGACGTGCGCTTCGATCGGCTTACGGAAGCTGACCGATGCCGCGGTATTGTCGCCGATCGACGCGACTTTGGTGGGGCGCTTGCCGGTGGTCTTCTCGGCCAGAGCCATGATGACCGGAATCATGTCCTCGGCCTGCTGCACCGCGGTCGGTGACGACTGGAACACGTATTTGTAGCCGCGGCTGGTGATCAGGTCGGAGTACGACAGAGTCAGCCAGGGCAGATGCGCGCGCTCGGTCACTTCGGTGACGGCCAGCGTGAAGGTGGACAGCCAGCAGCCGAAACCGCCGACCACGTCTGGATTCTGCGCCAGCATGCGCTCTGCCGCATCCTTCGCTTTTTCTGCGGTGTCCTGGGTGTCGAATTCCAGCAGCTTCAGTTTCGCACCGCCGAGCGCCTTGATACCGCCGGCCTTGTTGACGTCATCGGCCGCCATTTCGGCGCCCATCTTTTCCAGGATGCCCTCGCGCGCCCATGGACCGGACAGCGGCACCAGCATGGCGATTTCGACGTCCTTCGGCTGTGCCCGCAATGCGCGCGGGGCGAGTGCGGCCGCGCCTGCGGCGAGGCCGAGCCCGAGCGTGCCGCGGCGTCCGATTGTTATTTGCGTCATGAGCGTTTTCCCTTCCTCGTCTTACGCATCCGTCAGTCCAAGATAGGAGCGGCGGACACGGTCATCCGCCAGCAGCGTTTCGTATGGCCCATCCAGCACCATGTGCCCGGTTTCCAGCACATAGCCATGGTCGGAAAGTTCCAGTGCTTCGGCCACGCGTTGTTCGACCAGCAAGATCGTCAGTCCATCCTCGCGATGGATTTGCGAAACACTTTCGAAGATCGCGTCGGCGATGGCGGGCGCGAGTCCCATCGAAGGTTCGTCCAGCATCAGCAGCTTCGGCGCCGACGCCAGTCCCCTTCCAATCGCCAGCATCTGTTGCTCTCCGCCCGAGAGCGTGCCGGCAAGTTGGTGCGCCCGTTCATGCAGGATAGGGAACAGGGTGTGGATGCGGTCCAGCGTGTGGTGCCACTTCGCTTGGCCGGTCTTCGTGTAGGCGCCCATTTCAAGATTTTCGCGCACGGTCAGCGTGCGGAATACCTGGCGGCCTTCGGGCACATGCGCGATGCCAAGATGCGCGCGCGCCGAGGCCGGCAAGCGCAGCAGATTCTGGCCTTGGAACGTAATGCTGCCTTCGACCGCAGGCACGACGCCGCAGATGGTTTTGAACAGAGTGGATTTGCCGGCACCGTTAGGGCCAACCACGGTGACGAACTGGCCCTCGCCGACGTGCAACGAAATGTCTGTTAAGGCGCGCAGGCCGCCATAGGCGACGGAGAGGTTGCGAACTTCAAGCATTCTGCCGTGCCAACCACTTCTTCCCCAAATACGCCTCGATGACCGACCGGTCCTCGACCACGCTGGAAGGGTCGCCGCTGGCCAGCACGCGGCCATGGTCCAGCACGACGAACCGGTCTGCCAATCGCAGCATCGCATGCATCGTGTGTTCGATGATCGCAATGGTCATGCCGTCTTCGCGCAGCCGCGCCAGCACCTCGAGTACGTCGTTGCATTCATCGCGCCCAAGTCCGGCCAGCGTCTCATCCAACAACAACAGACGCGGCCGGCCAGCGAGTGCGCGGGCCAGCTCCATCAGCCGCAGTTCCTTGTTGGTCAGTTGCCCGGCCGGCGTGCTCGCCTGGCGGTGCAGTCCGACCCGCTCCAAGGCTGCAATCGCGCTGTCCAGCGCTTCATGATCTGGCAGTCCGGCGCCGTAAGCGCCCACCACGACATTGTCGAGCAATGGCAGGCGAGGGAAGCTGCGCACCACCTGGAAGGTGCGTCCGATTCCCATCCGGCACACCCGATGCACCTTGCGGCCGAGAATCGATTCACCGGCAAGCGTGGCCGTGCCCTCATCCGCGGGCAGTACGCCGTTCAGCAGGTTGAACAACGTCGTCTTGCCGGCGCCGTTGGGGCCGATGATTCCCAGGATCTCCCCGGCATTCACGGCGAAACTCACATCGCTGACCGCGCGCAAGCCTCCGAACATCTTTGACAGTCCGTTCACATAGAGCAAGGGTTGGCCGTCAAGTAGCGTCGCGCTCCGGGTCAGAACTGGCACTGTCGCGGGTACCGGGGGCGCCGGCGGCGGGGCGGGGCGGAAGAAGCGGTCGCGTACGGTCCAGAACAAGCCCTCCGGCGCCGCCAGCATGATAATGATGATCGCGGCCCCATACACTACACCCTGGATGCCCGGCAGGATATTCCCCAGTTCTGCATTCAAAGATTCCGCCAGGGGCACCAAGATCGCGGCCCCGATCACCGGCCCCCACAGGCTGGCAAGGCCGCCGAACAATGTCACCACCACAGCCTGCGCTGACACCAGCATGCCGAACACGGAATCCGGCGTTACCACCAGCAGGATGCACGCGTACAGCCCTCCGGCCGCGGCGGCGATGATCGCGGAAACGACCAGCGCGCGCATTTTCCAGCGCCAGGAATCGATGCCGGCGGCTTCGGCCGCCAATTCATTCTGGCGCACCGCCAGCAGGGCCAGGCCGAAACGCGAGTTCTCCACCAGCATGGCGCCGATCATGCCAAGCACGAGCAAGCCAACCGCGAGGTAGGTGTTGTAGCGCGGGTCCTTGAACTGGATGTATAATACCGGGTGCACGCTGTGCATCGGCAGCGACATTTCCTGGAAGCCCAGGTATTCGAGTACGTATAAAATCGCCAGCGGATAGGCCAGCATCGCCAGAGCGAAATAATGGCCACGCAGCCGGAAGGTTGGCGTGCCGATCAGCACCGCGCCGACCGCGCCGACCAGCATGCCCAGCGGGATGCCAAGCCACGGCGTCAATCCCCAATACACCAGTGTCAGCGTCACGGTGTAAGCGCCGGCACCGAAGAACGATGCGTGGCCGAAGGAAAGCTGCCCGCCATAGCCGGACAAGATATTCCAGGAGACGCCGAATACGGCCCAGATCGGCACCAGCGTCATGATCAGTTGGTAGTAGCTGTTGTGCACAAGACTCGCCGCGACCAGGTACGCGACTGCGATCACCGCCAGGGCGATACCGTTGTGGCGCAGCCTTGTCCCGGCGCCGTGCCTCATGCGCGTTCTGCCGAGCGGCCGAACAGGCCTTGTGGACGGAGCAATACGATCAGCAGGAAGACGACGAAGATTGCGGCGTTCTGCAATTGCGGCGGCAATACCAGAGCGGAGCATTGCTGCACGAAGCCTACCGTCAGGCCGCCCCAGAACGCGCCCATGATGCTGCCCATGCCGCCCAGCACCACGCCGGAATACATGATCACGACATATGCGAAGCCGATGAACGGGTCGAACGACAGATAGGTGGCCATGAGGCCGCCGGCGATCGCGGTGATGCCGCTGCCGATGCCGAACGCAAGCCGGTACGTGCGGTGAACGTCGATGCCCATATACGTGGCGGCCGTTGGATTGTCCGCCGCGGCGCGCATGGCTTTGCCGAGCCGCGTATATTCCATCACCAGGTACAATGCGATTGCCACTACGATCGCGATGACACAGGCGATCAGCCGCGCCTTGTTGATGAAGACGATGTCGTCGCCATAGAAGCCGTCGATGAGGAAGGCCCGGGCGGCGAGCGGCGTGCGTACGGTTTGCGGTGTGGAACCGAACAGCAGGAGGCCGCCGTTCTGGAACATCAACGAAATCCCCAGCGTGACGATAAGCTGGCCGAAACGGCTGTCACTGGCGATGCTGGCGGTGCGCATGCCGGACACGCGGCCGACGATGAACTGGTAGATCAGCGCGCCGCCGGCGAACACGACGGGTCCGGCGCAGAGCGCGCCGACGAACGGTGCCACGTCGGGGCCGAGAAACGCCAGCGCCCCGGTGACAGATACCAGGTACAGGCTGACGAACATGCCCAGCATCATGAACTCGCCCTGGGCGAAGTTGACGATTTCCATGATGCCGAAGATCAGGCCAAGGCCGATGCACATCAGGCCGTAAATGCAGCCGATGGTCACGCCGGCGACCAGCGCGTTCAATACGTTATCAACAAGAACGTGCGGATCCACTGAGGTCCGTTTCCCCCATTTGTGCTCATGGCCGGGATGGGACCCGGCCATGCGGGTTGCCGTCATACAGGCGGTGCGGGTCTGCCTCAAGCTTTCGCGTGGGGTTTCGAGAGACCGGCGGCTTGGCGTATAGCGGCGGGATGCGCGAGCCGACCGTGCCACCGGATGCGCCGCCGGCGTTGCGGCGCTATGTCGATCTGCTGGTGCAGTGGAACCGGGCGGTAAATCTTGTCAGCCCGCGCGATATTCCGGTGCTGTGGGAACGGCACATCGCGGACTGCTTGCAATTGGCGTCGGTGTGGCGGCGGCGTCCGGAACGTGCGATCGATCTGGGATCCGGTGCGGGATTTCCCGGGTTGGTTCTGGCGATCGCACACGACGTTCCGTTCGACGTGGTGGAGCAGGATCGGGGGAAAGCGGCGTTCTTGCGGGAAGCGGCGCGGGTGACGGGGGCGCCTGTGCACGTGGTGGCAGCGAAGATCGAGAATGCTGCGTTGCCGCCCGCACCATTGGTCACAGCGCGCGCTTTGGCGCCACTGGCTCGCTTGTTGGTGTACGCTGCCCCCCTGTTGGTACCGGACGGCGAGTGTTTGTTCCTGAAAGGCCGCGGCGTGGAGGCGGAAATCGCCGAGGCAACAAAAACGTGGACGATGGACGTGGCGCAAATTCCCAGCCGCACCGGGGGCGAAGGCGTCGTGCTGCGCGTGTCGCACATCGCCAGCCGCGGCATGTCATTGCGATGAGCATAGCGACGAAGCAATCCCGGTCATGGCCAGCGAACGGTCGAGGGCTCCTGCGGGCGAGGTTGCTTCGTCGCTACGCTCCTCACACTGACATGGGGCGCATCGCTATGACAGATGGCCGTTCGACAGCGCGGCATTCCCCTGGTAGCAGCGGGGAGAAGGAACCGATGCGACAGAGGTAGCCTAGCAGTCATGAACGATCAGGTAGCGGAAGATCCCCAAACCATTCTGGACCGGCTGGAGAGCCAGGCGGTCCGGCGCGAAACGCCATGCGGCGATGGCAGCATGGTGTGGCACATTTGGGATACTTCGGGCGGCAGTGCGCCGGTTCTGGCCTTGTTTCATGGCGGCGCCGGCTCATGGCGTCACTGGGCGCGCAACATTCCCGTCCTGTCGCAGCATTATCGCTTGCTCGTGCCGGACCTGCCGGGCCTGGGCGAGTCCGATTTTCCGCCCAGCGGCGATGACGCTTTCGCGGTGGCGGAAATTGTCGCAGCGGGGATCGACGCGTTGATCGGGACGGAAACAAGCTACCACGTCGCGGGGTTTTCCTTCGGCAGCGTGATGGCAAGCTGCGTTGCTGCGCTGCGCGGTCCGCGCGTGCTGTCGGTGACGATCATCGGGTGCAGCGGCGTCGGTCCTCTGGGCAGCCGCGTGGACTTGCTGAAAGTGCGGCATCTCGAGGGCCAGGAGCGTGTGGATACCCACCGCATCAATCTCAGCCGCTTGATGATCAAAGATCCGGCGAAGATCGATGCGCTGGCGCTGGCGATCCAGGATTGGAATACCGTGCGGTCTCGTTTGAAAACGCCTGTCTTGTCGCGCAGCGGTGTGGTGTGGCGCGCGTTGGATCAGGTCGAGGCGCCGCTGAACGCGATCTGGGGCGAGTTCGACGCGCCTGCAAATCCGCGCGCGCCAGAGCGAGTTGCGGTGGTGCGGGAACGGCGGCCGGCGGCGGATGTGCGGCTGATCCCCGGCGGCGGACACTGGATTGCATACGAAGCGCCGGAGACGGTGAATGCGATGCTGTTACAGATGCTGGCAAGGACGCGGCCTGTTAGTGAAGCGTAAGCGCCGCCCCCCAGCAGTCATTGCGTGCTGACCACCGGCCAGCGGGGCCAAGCCGCGACTGGATGAAACCGCGCACGGGCGGAAGGGTTCCTTCTCCCCTTGCGGGGAGGGGGAGACCTCGCTTCTTGTTAGAACCGAAGCGACCAAGCAATCTCGTTCGGGTTGACACATGGCCGTACGTATCTTGCTCGAACGCGGTTGCTTCGTCGCGACGCTCCTCGCAATGACATGTGGAGGTTATCCGCGCGACGGCAGCTCCACCACGGCGCTGCCGGTCGCGGACACTTCGTCATCCTGATTGCGCGCTTCCTGCGCGATCTCGACGAAATGCCGTCCATCTACCTGAAACTTGCGGCTCACGCTGCCCCGGATGAAGACAGTGTCCCCGGCTGGATTGTGGCGGCGTATCTGGCAGGTGGCGCGGCGCAGGAAGCCGTCGTCGCCCATCCAATTGGTGATATGATGCGTCAGCCAGGAGCAACGCTCCGGCCCGTAATCGTAGGCGCCCGGCGCGCCCACCATGCGTGCAAAGTCTGCTTCCCAATGCACCCGTTCCGGACAGTCCGGGATGCCGAAGCGGTTCTTGATTCCAAGCCCCGGATGCGCGTGCACGAGCTTCCAGGCAAGCTTGTTGGCACGGATGTAAAGGCCACCCCATCCCTGCGCATAGGCGATGAAGCCGGTCACCGTCATCGGCCCCTTCACCATGACTGGCAGCGCATCGCCAATGCTCACGTCCTCCCAATAGCGAGCAACGGTACCCCGCACCTCCTCCTCATGGTAGTATCGATAAATCTCCGACAACTGCTCTTCGCTATAGGTGGAAGGAGGTCTGGCGCGGGTTTCCGTATATTTTGTGCCCTTCTCGCGCGCTTCATCACGATCGGTTCGGAAGCACCAGCTATCCGCCTCGGCCACAATATCTCCGTGTTGATTATAGAACTTGACGTAATAGATCTGCTGAATCGCACGGCCGGAAAAGCGCGTCTGCCGCTCGATCAGGTCCTTCAAGAGCGCTTCGGTTTGAATCGAGTCATTACGTAGCACAGGCTTGTGCCAGGTCCAGTCGGCACCGGCCCACATCGCGTGTACGCCGGGCAGCCCGCCCACATAGCCCGATACGATCCGGCTGGTGGCAAACAGGAAGCTGGGAAGTGCGACGATCCCGCCATAACGGCTCTTGGCGGCATAGGCGGGATCGCACCACAACGGATTGTCGTCACCGATGCCGTGCGCGTAGTGGCGGATGTTGTCTCGGGTCGCTTCATAGCACCATGGTTCGACGGTATCCTCGATCGGCACGCCAATGCGTTTGCGCAGGGCGTCAAGCGCTGCGTCCGTGATGGCGGGAAAATACCGCGTTGAATCGGACTGCATCGAGAAACTCCTGTCAGGCGGTGGACACGGCTTCGCGGTCGCGCAACGCCTTGCGGTTGACTTTGCCCGCCGGTGTTCTGGGAAGCTGCGACACAAACGCGACGAGGCGTGGATATTCGTGTTGGCTCAGCCGCGTGCGGACAAAGTCCTGAATGTCGGCTGCAAGCGCCGGGTCGGCCGCGCGATCGGTGACGATAAACGCCTTTACCACCTGTCCGCGTGTAGCATCGGGAACCCCGATCACCGCTGCTTCCTTCACCGCCGGGTGCTTCAGCAGCGTGTCCTCGACTTCAACCGCGCCGATCGTCCAGCCAGCCGAGATGATCACATCATCGGCGCGCCCGGCGTGATAGAAATAGCCGTCGGCGTCGACAAAACCACGGTCCTTGGTGGAAAACCAGGCGTTGCGCCGCCACACCTTGATCTCGCCGATTTCGTCCGGCCCGCACAGCGTGCCATCCGGCCGCTGCACTTCCACCTGCATCGCCGGCACCGGCTTGCCTAGCGCGCCCGGCTTCACGATGAAGTCGTCTGCGCCCGGATAGTTCACCAGCAACACGCCGACTTCGGTGGTACCGTACATACTGCACAACCTCGTGTGGAACAATCGCTCGGCGAAGGCGAGCGTGTCGGAGTCGATCGGCTCTCCGGTGAACGACATCTTCTCCAGGCGGATGTCATAACGGTTTGCCGCGCCGCTGCTCTTGATCAGCCGGTAGTGCGTGGCGGCGGCGGAAAGGTTCGTTGTGCGCGAGTCGTGCAGCGCGCGCAGCAGCGGCGCGGCGTCGAATTTTCCCGAGAATGTGCCGGTATGCACACCCATCGCGAGCGGGGCCAGCGTTCCGTGCCACAGCCCATGCCCCCAGGCCGGCGAGGATGGGCAGAAGAACCGATCGCCTGGCCGGATGCCGGTGCCATACAGCGCGGCCACCATCAGGGTCACGATGGCGCGATGGGTGTGCCGCACAGCCTCGGGCAGTTCGCGCGTCGTGCCGGATGTGTACTGGTAGATCGCCATATCATCGGCGCTGGTGTGCGGCTCGAATTCCGTCGGGTGATCCCCCAGTTCACGCAGGAATGCATCATCCGCGACCACGACAGGAACACCGGCCGCGGCGTCCAATTCGCGCGCCTTCTCTGCATTGGTCAGCAGCATCCGGGGTGAGCAATCGTCAATTCGCAGTTTCACCCCATGGGGGCCGAACAAGGTGAACAGTGGCACTGCAACGGCGCCCGCCTTCATGGCGCCAAACACCGCAGCATAGAATGCGAAAGACGGTTGCAGCATGATCGCGACGCGCTCGCCCTTACCGATGCCGCGCGCCTGCAGCCAATGCGCGAACTGCGCAGAGCCCCTGGCAATCGCGCGGAAGGTCAGGCGCTCGTCATGACCATCGGCGAAGGCGATCCAGATGGCCACGCGTTCCGAATCTGCGGCGTGCCGATCGATGCACTCATGCGCGATATTCAGATGCGTGCGGTCGCCGTCGAACAAATCCCAAAGTCGCGCCGAAGAGAATTCGCGCAGCCCGTCCTGGTAGCTGGTGCAGTCGGTCAGCTTCGCCATGCCAGGAGCTAAATCCGGCCGTCTCGCATTGTCAAAACGACTGCACCGCGCGGCATCGATTTGGAGGCCGGGGGCGCCATGCCATACACTGCTGGAGAGCAATGCACCCGCAAGGGTGTCGTCGGCACGGAGGAGGAAACGCGATGTCGGATGCCAGCGCGATCGAACGCGGCCCGGGCGAGATGATGGGCAATGCCGGCCCGGGCATGCTGTCCGGCCTGCGCGTCCTCGAACTCGCCGATGAACGCGCGGAATACACCGGCCTGCTGCTCGCTGGCCTCGGCGCGGAGGTGGTGAAAATCGAACCGCCCGAGGGCAACGCCACGCGCCGCATCGGCCCGTTCCTTGAAGACAAGCCCGGCCTGGAACGCTCCTTGTTCTTCTGGAACTACAACCGTGGCAAGCAATCCGTCGTGCTGGATTTGCAGGAAGCCCCGTCTCGCCAGCGTTTGATCCACCTGTTGGACGGCGCCGACATCCTGCTCGATTCATCGTGCGGTGCATTGAACCAGGTGCTCGGCCTGGACCGCGCCGCCATGAACATGCGCTTTCCAGCTCTGGTCGTAGCGCGCATCACGCCGTTCGGCGACGACGGCCCCTGGGCGCATTTCAAAGGCAGCGACCTGATCCATCTTGCGCTGGGCGGGGTGATGATGAACTGCGGCTACGATCCCGATCCCAACCTGCAATACGACACCCCGCCGATCGCACCCCAGATCTGGCACGCCTACCACATCGCCGGAGAGCAATTGGCCACCGGCATCATCGCCGCGCTGATCCATCGCCATCGCACCGGCGAAGGCCAGGACGTGTCGGTCGCGGTGCACGAGGCGGTGTCGAAGAATCCCGAACTCGACATCATGCACTGGGTGATGCGCCGGGTGCCGCTGTGGCGGTTGACCAACCGGCATGCGGTCGAAACGCCGAATCACTCGCCCAGCATCTGCCACACCAAGGACGGGCGGTGGTTCATCTCGCACGGCATGGGTGCGCGCGATCTGAAGAACCTGGTGCCGCTGCTAACGAAATATGGCATGCAGGCCGATTTGCAACCCCCTCCGCCGGATGCCGACCTGAAGGCGCGGCAGGTACCCGGCTCTGCCGCCGGCGATGAGGCGCGTGCACACATGCTCGACGTGGTGCAGCGCTTCATCCGCGCCTGGACCTACGCCGACATGCCCTGGCGCGAGGCGCAGGATGCCGGCTTGCTTTGGGCGCCGCTGCGCAAGCCGCATGAGAACGCGCTGGATGAACACTGGCTGCGCCGCAAGAGTTTTGCTGACGTGCCGCATCCGGAACATGGCCGCAGCTTCCGCTACCCCACCAGCAAGTGGCTCAGCACGGTAACAAGCTGGCAGATCGGCCGCCGTGCGCCGTTGCTGGGCGAAGATACCGAGTCGGTGCTGGCCGCGTCGCCGCGCCGGCGTGCTGTGCCGGCACAGCCGCGCGGCAATCCCAATCCGCGGCTGTCGGCGCTGCACAACAAGCCGTTCCCGTTGCAGGGCGTGAAGATTCTCGATTTCGCATGGTTCCTGGCATCCGCCGGCGGCACGCGGTTCCTGGCCGCGATGGGCGCGGAGAGTTTCAAGGTGGAGTGGAAGGACAATCCGGATACGCGTCTGGCGGCGATGGCGCCGGTCGGCGGCCGTGCCGCACGCGATGCTGCGGCGGGTCCGTTGCCCGGCGTGAAGGACCACGACATGGGCGGGCAGTTCAACAACAAGAACGCCGGCAAGCGTGGCATTTCCCTGAACATCCGCCATCCGAAGGGCTTGCAGATCGCGAAGGACCTGGTGCGCATGTGCGACGTGGTGGCGGAAGGATTTTCGCCCGGCGTGCTGCAGCGCCTGGGTCTCGGTTACGACGTAATGAAGTCGATCCGGCCGGATATCATCTATATCCAGCAGTCCGGCATGGGCGCACATGGGTTGTATGGCCGGATGCGTACGGTCGGGCCTGTGGCGGCGGCATTCGCGGGGCAGGGCGATATGTCTGGCCTGCCTGATCCGGCCATGCCTGTGGGCTGGGGATACTCCTATCTCGATTGGATGGGGGCGTATGGCTACGCACTGGCATTGCTGGGTGCACTGTATTGGCGCGAACGCACGGGGCACGGCCAGTGGATCGACGCCTCGCAATGCGAATCGGGCTTGTTCCTGACTGGCACGGCAATCCTCGACTGGTCGGCGAATGAACGCGAGTGGTCGCGGTACGGCAACCGGTCGCCCTACAAGCAAGCTGCCCCGCATGGGGCTTATCGCTGCGCCGGCACCGACCGATGGATCGCCATAGCCTGCTTCACCGATGTGGAATGGCGCGCACTGGCAAACCTGGCAGGGCAGGGGGCGTGGCTGTCAGACCACCGCTTTGCAACATTGGAATCGAGGCTGGCACATCAGGATGCGCTGGACGCCGCGGTGCAGGCATGGATCGCGACTCAGGAACCCTTCGAACTGATGGCCCGCCTGCAACGCGCCGGGGTACCTGCCGGGGTATGCCAGAACGCGGAAGACCGCTGCGACCGCGATCCTCAACTGCGCCACGTGAAATGGCTGACCGAGGTCACCGGTACCAAGATCGGCACCTGGCCGGTTTACGAGCTGCCGATGAAGTTCAACCGCACGCCAGCCTATATCGGCGGCCCCACCAACCGTGGCGCCCCCTGCTACGGCGAGGACAACGCATGGGTCCTGACCAACTTGCTGGGCATGACGCAATCGGATGTCGAGCGGCTGGCGGAGGAAGGGGTAATCTGATGCCAACTCGTGGCGTGGACGGCACGGCAGACCGTTAAAGAGGTCGCTGCGTCACTGGTAGTGCCAGTATGTCACGGCACCCACCGCTTCGGCGTTGGTATGAACTGTCACGCTTCCCGGTGCTGGGGAGACGCAGCAGGCCGTGGCATCGTTTGCAACCGAACGCATGCAACCGCCAACCAATACTACCAACAGCAGCATTGGCAGCGCCATCCGCACAGGCGGCAAGTTCAGCGGGCAACCATTTCCCGGGCCGCGCGGACCGGCAGCTTCAGCGCCTTGCAGACCGCGGTCAGGTTCGCATCGCGTGGTTGCGTCTTGCCGGTCTCCCAAAGATAGATGCTCGCGACGCTCACTCCAGCACGTTCGGCAACTTCGGCCACCGACAGGCCGCGCTTGAGGCGGGCGTCCCGCAGGTGGGTGGACAGTGACGGTTTCTTTGCCAACGGTGCGATTCCTATTTTGTAAAGTTGGAAACCGGCGGAAACTTAATGTTATTACAGGCTGAATGCAAGAGCCAATTGATCCATGGAGGGGCTTGTGTTGCAAAATCTTACCATTGCCGGATTTGCCGCGGCTGGGAAGCCGGGATAGCAACATCGGCCGACCGGATAGAAAGCGCTGTGAATATGGAATCGATGATCGAAGTTCGCGATCTGGTGAAGGTTTTTGGCGGATTCGCCGCGGTAGATCACATCTGCTTCAACGTCGCTGTTGGCGGCATCCGGGCCTTTCTCGGGCCAAACGGGGCAGGGAAGACCACCACCATCAAAATGCTGACCACCGTGCTGCAACCAACATCCGGGCGTATCCGAATCGCCGGCCACGACCCGGTGCGGCAGCCGATGCTGGTCCGCCGTGCCTTCGGGATCGTGTTCCAGGACCCGAGTCTCGACGATGAACTGACGGCGCTGGAAAACCTGGCCCTGCACGCCGCACTGTATGGCGTTGCCCGTAAACAGCAGGGACAGCGGATCGAGACATTGCTGGGGTTCGTGGGGCTTTGGGAGCGGCGCAACGACTACGTTAAACAATATTCCGGGGGGATGAAGCGCCGCCTGGAAATCGCCCGCGCCTTCCTGCATCAACCACGGCTGTTGTTCCTTGACGAGCCGACCTTGGGACTCGATCCGCAGACGCGCAGCCATATTTGGGAATTTGTCAAAGGACTGGCGAAGGAACAAAGCGTGACGGTGTTCTTTACCACGCATGCGATGGAGGAGGCGGAACGGGTGGCGGACGACATTACGGTGATCGACCACGGGAAGATCGTCGCCGAGGGGACCGCGGCTGCGCTGAAGCAGGCGACCGGCGCGAACTCGCTGGAAGAAGCATTCATCGCACTCACCGGACGCAACATCCGGGAGGACGAAGCGTTGCCCGCTGAACGCATGCGCATGATGCGCCGCGCCTGGCGGGGGCGCTGAATGCGTGCGGTCTGGATCCTCTGGCTGCGCCAGCTCAAGCGTTACTCCCGCTCGCGTGCCCGCATCGTCGGCGCGCTTGGCCAGCCGTTATTGTTCTTGTTCGCCCTCGGCTTTGGCTTCGGCCCCGTGTTCGCCCGTGCCGGGAACGGCAATTATCTGGATTTCGTCGCCCCAGGTATCATCACCATGGCCATCGTCTTCACCGCGGTGTTCGGTGGCATCGAGATGATCTGGGACCGCCAGTTCGGTTTTCTGCGGGAGACGCTGGTGGCGCCAGTGCCGCGCCTGGCGATCGTTATTGGCCGCACGTCGGGTGGCGCCACCGTCGCGCTGCTGCAAGGCCTGATCGTTTTCGTCGTATGCCTGCTTGCCGGCCTGCGTATTCACAATCCGCTGCTGCTGCCCGTTGCGCTGGTGTTCATGGGCCTGATTTCCGTGGTATTCACCGCGATCGGCACCGCCATCGGCTCGGTGCTGCGCGACATGCAGGGCTTTCAGCTCATTCTCAATTTTCTCGTCCTGCCGTTGTTCTTTTTCTCCAATGCGCTGTTTCCGGTGGCCGGCCTGCCGGCGCCATTGCGGGCCGCGGTGCTGCTGAACCCGCTCAGCTACGGCGTGGCGGGCATGCGGCAGGCATTCAACGGCGGTATCGGCTTCGACACGGCGACGGATTTCGCCGTGCTGGGCGTGGCGGGGGCCGTGTTGCTGGGGATCAGCAGCTTGCTGTTTTCGCGGATCGAGGCGTGACAGGGAGTACCCGAACCGTTGCCCAATCGCTAGGCAGTCTGCTGCCCATTCGGTCACGCCGATCTTGCTTATACAACGGGCATATCCGCTCGCACAGCCGGATTGAAGCTTGGCACGCCGCGTGCAAACCTATGGTGCTGCCGTGCGCTGGCAACCGGGGCAGCCTTGCACTCTAGGAGGGCCCGGGCCGCCCGGGACTGCAACCGATGAAGAAGATCGAGGCCGTCATCAAGCCGTTCAAACTGGATGAGGTGAAAGAGGCGCTGCACGAGGTCGGGCTGCAAGGGATCACCGTGCTGGAGGCGAAGGGTTTCGGCCGCCAGAAGGGTCATACCGAGCTCTACCGTGGGGCCGAGTACGTGGTGGATTTCCTGCCCAAGGTGAAGATCGAGGTGATCTGCGAAGACGGCGTGGTGGAACGCGCGGTGGAAGCGATCATGGCCAGCGCACGGACCGGACGCATCGGCGACGGCAAGATCTTCATTTCCTCCATTGAGGAGGTGATCCGCATCCGTACCGGCGAGCGTGGCGAAGACGCAATATAAGCAAATCCGCATAAACCGCCTTTCGGCCCCCGGCGGGAACGAGTAGAGGGGCCGGCCCAGATGGACCCGCGCGGTGCGGGTCCGTTTCTACCCAGCCGCGACCTGCCGCCGAAAACCGCAGGCCCGAGCGCGGCCATCTGACAGAGGACGGGGAACAGAGGTATGGCGAGAAAGCCTGCAGGCGCCGAAGGCGTGGGGAAAGTGCTCGAAATGCTCACCGAGCATTCCGTGGAATACGTGGACCTGAAGTTCACCGATCCAAGGGGCAAGTGGCAGCACACAGCGCAGCATGTCTCCACGATCGATGAAGACGTGTTCCGCGACGGCATCATGTTCGACGGCTCCTCCATCGCCGGCTGGAAGGCGATCAATGAGTCCGACATGATCCTGATGCTGGACCCCGACACTGCGGTGATGGACCCGTTCGCCGCCAAGCCAACGCTTTCCATCATCTGCGACATCGTCGAGCCTTCCACCGGCCAGCCCTATCACCGCGACCCGCGCAGCACCGCGAAGAAGGCGGAAGCCTACCTGAAGTCCACCGGCCTCGGCGACACTGCCTTCTTCGGTCCGGAAGCCGAATTCTTCGTGTTCGACAGCATCAAGTTCGGCACCGGCGGCAACTACGGCATCTACCAGATCGACAGCCAGGAAGGTCCGCAGGCCAGCCTGAAGGACTATCCGGAAGGCAATATGGGCCACCGTCCTGCGGTGAAGGGCGGCTATTTCCCGGTTCCGCCGGTCGACAGCGAAAGCGACCTGCGCGCGGAAATGCTGTCGACCATGGCGGAAATGGGTGTGGTTGTAGAGAAGCACCACCACGAGGTCGGGCAGAGCCAGCACGAACTGGGGATGAAATTCGGCCCGCTGACCAAGATGGCCGACAACCTGCAAATCTATAAGTACTGCATCCACAACGTCGCCGCCAGCTATGGCAAGACCGCCTGCTTCATGCCGAAGCCGATCTATGGCGACAACGGTTCCGGCATGCACGTCCACCAGTCGATCTGGAAGGGCGGCAAGCCGCTGTTTGCCGGCAATTCCTATGCGGATCTGTCGGAGAGCTGCCTCTACTATATTGGTGGCATCATCAAGCATGCCAAGGCGTTGAATGCGCTGACCAACCCCACCACCAACAGCTACAAACGCCTGATCCCCGGGTTCGAGGCGCCGGTGCTGCTGGCGTACTCTGCGCGCAACCGTTCGGCGTCGTGCCGCATCCCCTACACGACCAACCCGAAGGCGAAGCGCGTCGAAGTGCGGTTCCCCGATCCGGCGGCCAATCCGTACCTGGCCTTCTCTGCCATGCTGATGGCGGGGCTGGATGGCATTCGTAACAAGATCCATCCGGGCGATCCCATGGACAAGGACCTGTACGACCTGCCGCCGGAGGAGTTGAAGGGCATTCCGACGGTCTGCGGCAGCCTGCGCGAGGCCCTTGGCGCGTTGGAAGGCGACTACGAGTTCCTGCTCGCGGGCGATGTTTTCAGCCAGGACCAGATCGAGAGCTATATCGAGCTGCGGTGGTCGGAAGTGTATCGCTTCGAGCATATGCCGCATCCGGTCGAGTTTGAAATGTACTACTCGGTGTGAAGAAAACCTCTCCAGCGTGGGGTTGAGCCGCAAAGCGGATCAACGCAAGCTGCGAATCAGCCGGGGCAAGGGTGATCGGGTCGGTACGCGTTGGTCGCGTACCGACCCGATTTCGTTCGCGCGCGCCTATCGGGTCTCTAAGTCCGTAGCGGCCCGATCACCCTCACCCTTGCGGCCTTCGGCGTGTTCGCGTTGATCCGCTTGGCGGCTCAGCGCCGCGAAGCGGGAGAGGTTTTCTTATGGGCATCTGCCTACGCTTTGGGCAAAATTCAGCCACAGCCGGCGGCTGACATTCGCAAAATCCTGCCAGCCTCCCGCACCGTCGCTTGGCACGATTGTTGATTCCAGCTCGCTCTTGCGGCCCCGGCAGTAGCCTCCAAGCGCCCGGTCCCGCGAGAGGCAGGACAGGAAACGGCATATGCGTGCATCGCTCCCGCCCGTCACCCAGCAAAAGGACGGGTCGATATGAAACTCATCATGGCCATCATCAAGCCGTTCAAACTCGACGACGTGCGGGAAGCGTTGACCCCTCTCGGTGTCCAAGGCCTGACGGTGACCGAGGTCAAAGGCTTCGGCCGGCAGAAAGGCCAAACCGAAATCTATCGCGGCGCCGAATACCACGTGAGCTTCCTGCCCAAGGTGAAGATCGAAGTCGTGGTCCCCGCCGACCTGGCCGACCAGGTGATCGAGGCGATCGCCAAGGCCGCGCATACCGGCAAGATCGGCGACGGCAAGATTTTCATGTTCGACATCGAGCGCGCCATGCGGATCCGCACCGGCGAAATTGACCTGGCCGCGCTTTGATCCTGAAGACGAGGACGGACGAATGATTTCCCGAATGCGCGTTTCCTGGCGGCAAGCGATGGTGCTGCCTGTCCTGCTGCTTGCCGCATTGCCGGCGTATGCGGCCGATGTGTCGCCGCCCGCACCGAAGATTCCTGCTGTCGATACCGGCGACACCGCCTGGATGCTCGCCAGCACCGCCCTGGTGCTGATGATGACCGTGCCTGGCCTCGCGCTGTACTACGCCGGCATGGTGCGGAAGAAGAATGTTTTGGCCACCTTGATGCAGTGCTTCGCCATTACCTGCATCGTCACCATCGTCTGGACGGTCGCCGGCTACAGCCTGGCTTTCACCAACGGCACCGGCGGGCTCGCGCCTTATGTCGGCGACATGTCCCGCTTCATGCTGAACGGCATCTGGGACCACATCAAGAATGGCACCGACACCGGCTTCATCCTGGGCGCCGGTACCGATGGCGCTTCGCCGCAGACGGTCCCCGAGACCGTCTACATGATGTTCCAGATGACCTTTGCGATCATCACGCCGGCACTGATCGTCGGTGCGTTCGCCGATCGCATGAAGTTCTCGGCGCTGTGTGTATTCATGACGCTGTGGTCGCTGCTGATCTACTCGCCGGTGGCGCATTGGATGTGGGCGCCGACGGGATGGGGCGCCATCAACGGCCAGCTCGATTTCGCCGGCGGCACCGTGGTGCACATCAATGCCGGCATCGCCGGCATGGTGTGCTGCCTGGTACTTGGCAAGCGCGTCGGTTATGGCAACGATAACATGGCGCCGTACAACCTGGCCTACTCCGTGATTGGCGCTTCGCTGTTGTGGGTGGGCTGGTTCGGCTTCAACGCCGGCTCCGCCGTGGGCGCCAATGGCCGCGCCGGCATGGCGATGGCGGTGACGCAGATCGCAACCGCTGCCGCGGCCCTGGCGTGGATGTTCGCCGAATGGATGGCGAAGGGAAAACCCTCGGTCCTGGGCTGCATTTCCGGTGCGGTGGCAGGGCTGGTCGCGATCACCCCGGCATCGGGTTTCGTGCTGCCGGGTGCGTCGATCCTGATCGGCATCGCGGCCGGCGTGGTCTGCTTCTATTGCTCGACCAGCGTCAAGCGCATGTTCGGCTACGACGACAGCCTGGACGTGTTCGGCGTGCACTGTACCGGCGGCATTGTCGGCGCATTGCTGACCGGCGTGTTCTCCTACGGTGCACTCTCGGCGACCGCGGCAAATCCGGCGGGCAGCCCGGGCGGATTGCACCAGCTTCTGATCCAGTCCGAAGGCGTGCTGGCCACGCTGATCTACAGCGGCGTCGGCACGCTGATCCTGCTCTTTGTCACCAAGGCATTGGTGGGCCTGCGCGTGAACGAAGAGGAGGAACGCGAAGGCCTCGACCTGGTGCTGCACGGCGAGCAAGTCTTCTGAACCCACGGCGTTGAGGGGCACGCCGGCAGGCGCGCCTCTTATTCCGATAACGAGACTTATATGCAAAGCAGGAGGAACGCCATATAGATTTTATATTCGTCGCGAAATACCACTGCCTCGCATGCGCCTAACCAAAGAAAACACTGGGGAACTTGCAATGCGACTTCCGACACCAAACACCGCGTTCTGGCTGGCAATGGGCTGCCTGGGCAGCCTGATTGCCGCCCCCGCTCTCGCTCAGGCGCAACAAGCACCGGCGGCGCCAGCTGCGGCGGCACCGGCTACATCAGGCACCGCGACCGCCCCGGCGGCGGCACCTGCTGCACCCGCGGCACCGCCGCCCGGCCTGTGGATCGACGGCATCCATTTCGGCGCGCAGCTCGAAGGCGGCTTCACGGCCAACCCGGAGAATCCCACCGACGGCGTCAACTTCGGCCAATTGTTCAACGACCGCGCCAATCAGCCGCAGTTGAACCAGCTCATGCTGCAAATCAACAAGCCGACCGATCCAAATGCCAAGGGGTTCGACTGGGGCTTCATGGTCCAAGGGATCTACGGTTCGGACGCACGCTACACGCACTCGCTCGGCGTGTTCGACATGAACCCCGGCCCTGGCTGGGAGAATCAGTTCGACGTCGTCGAGGCGGCAGGGCTGCTGCACATCCCCGGTCCCACCGCCGGCGGGACCGACGTGACGGTCGGATTGTATCCCACGCCGCTCGGTTACGAGGTGATCAATCCGGCAAACAACCCGTTCTACTCGCACTCCTACATCTTCAGCTTCGCCCTGCCGCTGAAGCACACCGGCATCATGGCAGTCACGCATGTCTCGCCGCTGCTTGACATATATTACGGTATCGACACAGGCGTGAACACCACATTCGTCCAGGGCGTGGGCGACGACAACAGTGCGCCGGCCGGCCTCGGGGGCTTCGGCCTCAACATGATGGGCGGCAACCTGACCTTGCTCGCGCTGACCCATATCGGGCCAGAGAACTCGACGTTGCTGCTCGACTCCCTGGGTTACCATGCCAATGACTACCTGCGGTACTACAACGACGCCGTGCTGACCTGGAAGGCCTCCGACAAGTTGACGCTGGTGACGGAAGGGGCCTGGGTGCGTGACGATTTCGACGGCTTCTTCAGCAGCGGCAAGCCTTCGCCAGCGAATGCCTACGGCGTGGCGCAGTATTTCGAATACACACTGAGCGACATCGAAACCCTGAACGTACGGGTTGAAGTCTTTCGCGACGATACCGGCTTTTTTGTCACCGCATATCCGAACAATATCGGGCTGGGAAACAACAACTTCGTAGGGGGCGAGCTTGGGCTGCCAGGCGCGGCCTCGGTTGGAACAGGAAAACCGACCACTTATGGCGAAGTCACGGTTGGCATGACGTTCAAGCCTAACCTGCCGGCCCCCATCACCGGCCTGCTGATCCGCCCGGAAGTGCGGTTTGACGACGCGTTTGGCGGCGGCCATCCGTTCGGCACGACGATGAACGCGAGCACTCAGGTGACGTTCGCGGCCGATTTCGTGCTGACGTTCTGACCGATGAAGCCTCTCCCGCGTGCGTTGGGCGCGGGAGAGGCTTGCGATCGCCCGGATATGGTGACGCCTCGGGCGTGTCCAAGCGGCTAAAACGTATTGTTCTGCGTTTGCCCCGGTGACGCGGCTCAGGTGACGCGGCTCACGCGACGCCCTCCGGGCGCAACCGCTGCGGCAATGTTGCCAGCGACTCCGTGGTGTCGAAATCGCGGAGCACGGCGTCGTCGGCCATTTCGACTTCCGCCACCGATTCCATGTGCTTGCCCACCAGGAACCGCGCTCCGGAATCGCCTGATATCTGCAAGATTTCCAGGAAGAAGCGGCGGTCCCACAGCATCGGATTGCCCTGCTTGCCGCGGAATACGGGCAGTACGATCAGCCGGCCTTCGTCGGGATCATAGGCCTGCAACATCCGGTCGATCATCCGCCCGGTGACCAGCGGCATGTCGCCCAGGCACACCAGAGCGGCAGAGCATTCCTGCGGCACGGCGGCAATGCCGGCCTTCAAACTCGCGGATAGCCCGTCGGCATAATCGGGCGCATGCACGTATCGCACGGGCCGGCCGCCCAGGGCATGCTCTACTTGTTCTGCCATGTGGCCGGTCACCACCAGGATCGGGCGGGCGTTGGACGACAGCACGTTGTCCACAACCCGGGCGATCATTGGCTTGCCGGTCTTGTCGGCGATCAGCAGCTTGTTGTGCGGCGCCATCCGGCGGGATCTTCCGGCGCCCAGCACAATCGCTGCAATGGTCGGCGCGCTGCGTGGGGCCACGCCGTGCGGCGGTTGGGCAGACGCTTTCTCGCGTGGCAGGGGCCGCACGTCGATCTCTTTGAGCAAGCCGCCGACTCCCATTTTCATGATGTCCGCCGGCGTGACCTTTAGGTCGGCGAACAAGCGGGTCAGCACAAAATCGATGCCGTTCAGCTTCGGGCTGCGCGCACAGCCAGGCAGTACCAGGGCGGGGCGCTCGCCGATGCGTCCCAGGCAGATCAGGTTGCCCGGATCCACAGGCATGCCGAAATGCAGGATTTCGCCGCCGGCGCGCACGATGCCTTGCGGCCCGACATCGCGCCGGTCCAGCACCGCCGAGGCGCCGATCACCAACAGCAGTTCCGCGCCGTCCGCGACCAGCCCTTCGAGTGCATGGCCGATCGCGATCTCCTCATGCGGGCAACGTACGGGTGGAAGCAAGGTGCCGGTCAGCGCAGCGATGCGTTGTTCGGTGATAGCAATGGTCTTTTCGGTGGTGCTGTCTTTCAAACCCGGCAGTTCCGTCGCCACCAGGCCGACTTTCAGGGCGCGAAACGGATGCAGCGTCAACGGCGAACCGCCCTGCCGCGCCAGTGCTTCGGCCACCGTGACCACAGTGCCCGGGACAGAGAATGGAATCACTTTGATGGTGGCGATCAGATCCTTGGGCCCGACGACCGCGTAGTCGGGCAGCGTGCCGACGGTGAGGGCCTCATCGATCGAGTTCAGCCGGTCGATCTTTCCGGCATCGACACGCAGCAGGCCGGGCGCTTCGGCAGCCAGATTAACGCGGCCGGTGGCGGCGCGGGTGCGTGCGATCAGCGGCGATACCAGCGGCGTGGCGAGACGATCTGCGGCGATGTCCTCGGGTACGTCGCCCGGTTCCAGGCGGGCGCAGATCACCTCGGTGCGGCCGGCCTGGCGCAGGGCGGCGATCGCGGCATCGTCCAGCAGCGCGCCTTTCCGGATCATGCGGTCGCCGATCCGCTGGCTGTGCGCCATGATGGCACCGCGGGCTTCATCGAGCGGCGTCGGGCCGAACTTCATGCCGCGAGCGGTGCCTTTTGCGGGATGGGCGCACCGCGGCGCACCGCGACGATCTCGGCGATGATGGACAGCGCGATTTCCGGCGCGGTGACGGCTTCGATGTTGAGCCCGACCGGGCCTTTGATGCGGGCCATCGATTCGTCGGTGTGGCCGAGTTCGCGCAGGCGCTTCAGGCGTGCCGCGTGGGTGCGGCGGGAGCCGAGCGCGCCGATATAGAACGCGGGCGATTTCAGCGCGCGGTCCAGTGCGGGGTCGTCGAGTTTGGGGTCGTGGGTCAGCGTGACCACGGCGGTGCGGATGTCGGGGCGCAGTTCGTCCATCGCCTCGTCCGGCCAGGCGGTGGAGATCGTCACGTTGGGGAACCGTTCGTCGGAGGCGAAGGACCGGCGCGGGTCTACCACGGTGATCGCGAAGCCGCATTGGGAGGCGAAGGGGACGAGGGCCTGCGCTATGTGCACCGCGCCCACGACGACGAGGCGGAGCGGCGGGTTGTAGACATGCAGGAACCAGTCGGTGCCGGCGATTTTCGTCGTGCCGCTTTCGTCGTCGCGAAGGGCGGTGGTGGCCGCGTCGTTCAGTTCCGGCGGCGAGCCGGGGTCTGGGAGAAGGCGTTGCTCGCCGTCGGGGAGGCGGGTGGCGAGGACGACCGGGCGGCCGTCGCGCTTGGCTGCATCCAGGGCCGCGATGGTTTCGGGGGTCATGCAACCTCTCCCACGCAGCGGGAGAGGTTGAGGCGCGATAGCGCCGAGGGAGAGGGTGCGGCGCAGGGACCCGGTATTGCCTGCGCGTACGGCGCAGCAACGTGCCGGGGGCTCGCGGCACCCTCACCCGCCGCTTCGCGGCCCGTTGATCCGCTTCGCGGCTCAACCCCGGGAAGCGGGAGAGGGTTCGTAGAAAAAGTCACAACAGCCTCTCCACGAACACTTTCACCTTACCGCCACAGGCCAACCCGACTTCCCACGCGCGCTCGTTCGTTACGCCGAAGTCCAGCAGTTGCGGCGAGCCTGTGTCGATCGTGCGCAACGCGGCGTCGGCGACAGCGCCCTCGATGCAGCCGCCTGATACCGATCCTGCCATCTTGCCTGACTTTGTCACCGCCATCTGGCTGCCGGCGGGCCGGGGGGAACTGCCCCAGGTTTCCGTTACCGTGGCCAATGCCACTTGCTCGCCTGCCGCGCGCCAGGCTGCAGCAGTGCTCAGCACGTCTTCCACTTCGTTCATGCGGCTATCCTTCCATATTCGCCGGGCGGCGCCAAACCATGTGGCGTCCCCCCGGGCGTCCCCCCGGGCGTCCCTCTGGGCGTCCCTCTGGGCGTCCCTCCGGGCGTCTCTCCGGGCGTCCCCCTGGGCGTCCCTCTGGGTGTCCCCCTGGGCGTCCCTCCGGGCGTCCCCCTGGGCGGTGCGGGACGCGACAGCAGATCGACCAGAGCCTTCAGGCTGGCCAGGTTGTGTACCGGCCGGAACTCGTCGACATGCGGCAGCATCGCGCGAATGCCTTGAGATTTTGGCTCGAACCCGGACCAGCGCAACAGCGGATTGAGCCAGACCAACCGGCTGCAGGAACGATGCAGCCGGTCCATGTTCTCCGCCAGCTCCCCCGAATGCTCTGCGTCGCGCGGGCGGTCCAGGCCATCGGTGATCAGCAAGACCACCGCGCCTTGCGCCAGGACGCGCTTGGCCCAGCGGTGATTGAAGGTAGCGAGCGCCTCGCCGATGCGGGTGCCGCCGGACCAGTCGGGCACCACGTGGGCGACGGTCTGGAAGGCGACTTCGGGATCGCGGTGGCGGAGCTGGCGCGTGATGTTGGTGAGGCGCGTGCCGAACAAGAAGACGTGGACGCGGTCGCGGTCGTTGGTGACGGCGTGGAGGAAGTGCAGCAGGATCTGCGCATAGCGCGACATGCTGCCGGAGATGTCGCACAGCACCACCAGCGGCGGCGGGCGCAGGCGGCGGCGGTTGCGGGCGATTTCCAGGATTTCGCCGCCCTGGCGCAGGCTTTGTCGGATGGTGCGGCGCAGGTCGGTGACGGGGCCTTGCGGATCGGGGCGCAGGCGGCGGGTGCGGCGCATATCCAAGGGCAGGGCCAGGCGGCGGATTTCGCGTTTGGCCGCGGCGATTTCGTCGGCGCTCATCGCCTCGAAATCCATGCGTTGCAGGCGTTCCTGGTCCGATACGGTCAGCACCGCGTCCTGCACCGGGGGTTCGTCCTGCGCGGCGGGGCGTTGCTCGCGCTTCTGCTGGAACGCCTCGGCGACGCGGCGGGACGCGGGGGGCGGGCGTTCCAGCTTCTTTTCCTTCTGCGCTTCGAGCAAGGCCATGGCAGCGGCTTGCTCGGCGGCGGTGGGGTCGCGCCAGAACAGGGCGAAAGCCTGGTCGAAGACTTCCTGGTGCTCGTGGCGGTGGATCATGGCGGTGCGGAGCGCGGTGCGGGCCTCGGACTTGTCGCCGATGTCGATCAGCGAGAGGGCCTGCTGGGCGGCGAGCGTCTCGGCGGGACCGACGGGCAGTCCGGTGCGGCGCAGCAGACGGGCGAAGTGCATGACGTTGGCGGCCAGGGTGGGGGCGGCCAGGGTGGGGGCGGCCGGGGTGGGGGTGGCCAGGGTGGGGGCGGCCGGGGTGAGAGAGGGGGCGTTCGGCATGGCCGGATACTGCGCTTCGGGGGGCCGGAGGCAAGGGGTAATGGCCAGTCGCGCCCGCTCGTGATAGTATCGATGTCAATATAACTAACCGGTGGCTCGGCGCGTTCGTGCCGAACGTGGAACAGCACGTCAACGCGAAATCGCGCCGTCGCGCCGCCGCCCACGGCTGCAGCATGGCGGCGGAGGTGCCCGCCATCCTGCGCACCGCGGTTGTCACGGACGTGGATCGGCAGGGCAAACCTGGCACCCGGACCGCAGCCCGCTTCGTCAGGATCGGGTTGCGCAGCGATGAGGACATTCCCGCATTGCGCGGTTACGCCCCAAATCCTGCCACGTTCGACCTGTGATCATACTCGATACCAAGTTTCGAACTGATGCGGCAGCAGCCCGAACGGGCAGTGACTGAATGGCTTGACCGGCAGGCGCAGCCTTCGATCTGGACAACATCCGCAGCCTTCGATCTGGACAACATCCATTGCCGGGTTTGAAATTCGCTATGGTATTCGGATCTTGCCTTCGGGCCGCAGGGGGTCTCGCGTGCAGTTGCCATGCGCACAGTATCGGGCACGAACTAACATTTGTCAATGAGAAAAACGGTGGCCGGCATAATCCTCACCGGCATTCTGTTAGCGAATGGACCGCTCGGTTCCGGCTGTCCGGGAGACGGCAACGTCGTCGGGTGCCGTCCTGGCGTGGAACCGTCGTTCCGATCGGCATTTCTGAATTGCCACACGCGCGGCCGGCTGTTGGTCGTTGCCCCAGGCGCGGCCCCCACCGCATTGAAATCCGGCGCCGGCGCCCGCATATCGCGCCCCGCAAGGAGGACTCGTTATGAACGACGCCATTACAGAACAACACGCATTCGGCGCCGAAGTCGGCCGCCTGCTGGACCTGGTGGTCCACTCGCTCTACTCGGAGCGCGAAATTTTCTTGCGCGAACTGGTGGCCAACGCTGCCGACGCCATGGACCGCCGCCGCTTCGAATCCCTGACCGACCCCAACCTGTCGCCGCCGCCTGAGGCCAAAATCCGCATCGTCCCGGACAAGCAGGCCCGCACCCTGCACATCGCCGACGACGGCATCGGCATGACGCGTCAGGAACTGATCGACAATCTGGGCACTATCGCCCGCTCCGGCACCCGCGCCTTCGGCGACGCCCTGGCCAATGCCAGGCCGGAGGATCGGCCCAGCCTGATCGGCCAGTTCGGCGTCGGCTTCTATTCCGCCTTCATGGTCGCCGACCGGGTCGAGGTGACGTCCCGCAAGGCCGGCAGCGAGGAGGCCTTCGCCTGGGCGTCCGACGGTGCCGGCGCCTTCACCGTCGCCGCTGCCACCCGCGAAACCGCCGGCACCGACGTGGTGCTGCACATCAAGTCGGACGCGGAGGAGTATCTCGACCCGTACCGGCTCGAGACGGTGGTGCGCAAATGGGCCGACCACATCACCCTGCCGATCACCATCGCGCGCGACGGGAAGGACCAGCCGGCGAACGAAGGCAACGCGCTGTGGCGCAAGCCCCGCGCCGAGATCACGGAACAAAACTATAAGGAATTCTATCGCCATCTCGGCCACATGTTCGACGACCCCTGGGCCACGCTGCACTGGCGCGCCGAGGGCATGCTCGAATTCTACGCCCTGGTGTTCATCCCCGGCATGAAGCCGTTCGAACCGTTCGACGGCGATCGCGAGTCCCATGTGCGGCTGCATGTCCGGCGCATGTTCATCACCGACAAGGCGGAGCTGCTGCCGCCGTGGCTGCGTTTCGTGCAGGGTGTGGTGGACACCGAAGACCTGCCGCTGAACGTCTCGCGCGAGATGCTGCAAACCACACCGGTGCTGGGCCGCATTCGCAAGGCGGTGATCGGCCGGGTCCTGGGCGAGCTGAAGACACGCACCAAGGAAGCGGAAGAATACGGGAAATTCTGGGACAACTTTGGCCCGGTGCTGAAGGAAGGCATCTGGGAGGACAGTGAGCATCGTGGCGAACTGGCGCCTCTGCTGCGCTTCCGGTCCTCGACGCAGGAGGGCTGGACCTCGCTGCCCGACTATGTGAATCGCATGCAGACGGGCCAGGACACGATCTGGTACCTGGCCGGCGATGCCGCCGAGGCTTTGAAGACCTCGCCGCAACTGGAGGGCTTCCGCGCCAAGGGGCTGGAAGTGCTGCTGCTGTCGGACTCGATCGATGCGTTCTGGCCCGACCGGCTGGATACGTTCGAGGGCAAGAAGCTGAAAAGCGTCACCCAGGCGGGGGACGAGCTTGGCAAGGATTCCGACGCGCCGGATATCTCGGGGCTGCTGGCGGCGATGAAGGAAGCGCTGGGCGCCGAGGTGACCGACGTGAAGGCGACGGCACGGCTGACCGGCAGCGCGGTGGTGCTGGCGGCGGGCGACCGCGGCCCGGATCTGCAAATGCAGCGCCTGCTGCGCCGGGCCGGCCGCGCCATGGGCCCGGCGGCGCCGGTGCTGGAGGTGAACCCGCGGCACAAACTGATCGAGACCTTGGCCGGCAAAGTCGCCGACAAGGACTTGATCGCCGAAGCCGCCGCCACGCTGCTCGATCTGGCGCGGGTGCAGGAGGGCGATCTGCCGCGCGATCCAAGCGCGTTCGCGCGCCGGGTGACCGCGTTGCTG
>DATKPQ010000074.1:0-27822 GCA_035523995.1 Acetobacteraceae bacterium
GTGCCACTTGTCCCCAGGCCGGGGCCGGCGGCGGCGCATGCGGTCGGCAAAACTTGCGGCGGATTTCTTGCACCAGCGTCGCACCGTCTCGTAGGAAACGACAACGCCACGAGCCGCCAAGAGCAGTTCAACGTCCCGCAGGCTGAGGCTGAACACGTGGTATAGCCACACGGCGTGGCAGATGATCTCGGCAGGGAACCGATGGCGGTAGTGGGGGGGCGGGTGGCGGCTTCATGCCGCCAGTCTCAACCGCTTCCGCCACGGCCGCCAACCCTGGTTACCGTGACAATGTCGCGGCAACTCATGTCATTGCGAGGAGCGCAGCGACGAAGCAACCAGGGTCTCAAAGAGACACTTATGACCGAGGTTGCTTCGTCGCTCCGCTCCTCGCAATGACATGGGTGGGGGTTGACGCTTATCAGTCTGCCATTGCATGTACGCGGCGCAGGAAGTCCTTGGCGCGGGGTTGTTGCGGGTTGGTGAAGAACGTTTTCGGCGCGGCGTCTTCCAGGACCCGGCCGTGATCCATGAACAAAACGCGTTTGCCGACTTCCCGCGCGAACTGCATTTCGTGCGTCACCACCAGCATGGTCATGCCTTCGTCCGCAAGCTCGCGGATCACTTCCAGCACTTCACCGACCAGTTCCGGGTCCAGCGCCGAGGTCGGTTCGTCGAACAACATCAGGACCGGGCGCATGGCCATGGCGCGCGCGATGGCCACCCGCTGCTGCTGGCCGCCGGAAAGCTGCACCGGCCGCTTCGCCACATGCGGCGACATGTGCACGCGCGCCAATTGCTCCGCCGCCAGGGAGCGTGCGTCGGCGAGTTTCATACCCAGAACGCGGCGTGGGCCGATCGCCACATTGTCCAGCGCTGTCAGGTGGGCAAACAGGTTGAAGCGTTGGAACACCATGCCGATGCGGCGACGCTTGCGGGCGGTGGCAGCGGACGGGTCGGGGATCAGGCGGCCATCGCGGTGCTCGCCCGCCATGTTCACGCCATCGATGATGACATCACCTGTTGTGGGGACCTCGATTCGGTTGATGCAGCGGAGCAAGGTCGATTTGCCGGCGCCGCTGGGGCCGATGATCATCACGATGTCGCCCGGCAGCACGTCGCAATCGACGCGGTCCACGACGGGGATTTCGCCGAAGACTTTGGACAAGCCGCGGATGCGTAGCAGGGGTTCGATCATGCGGGCGGCCGTTGCGGCTGGCTTGGTGGCGGCACGGCCACGTCATGGCCGGGCCTGAACCGGGCGTTTTCCCGAGCAGGTCGGGCGCATTTGGTTGAACCGGCACCCGACCGGTGGTGCGCAGATGGCCGCATCAAGCCCGGCCATGACGAGCGGTCGGAAATGGCCGGAGGGCGCCTCACGCCAGCCGCCTTTCGACATATTCCGATGCGCGCGACAGGATTGAGATCATCACCAGGTAGTACACTGCCAGCGCCGCGTACAATTCGAACGGCACGAAGCGCTCGGCGATGATCAACTGGGCCGAGCGCGTCAGTTCGGTGATGGAAATCGCCGACAACAGGGACGAGTTCTTGATCAGCGTGATCACTTCGTTGGTCATCGGCGGCGTGATGCGGCGCAGCGACTGCGGCAGCAGGATGTGCACAATGGATTGCCGCGTGGTCATGCCGATGGACAGCGCCGCCTCGGTCTGGCCCACATCGATCGATTGCAGGCCCGCGCGCACGATCTCGGCGATGAAGCCGGCCGAGTTGAACGCCAGCGCGACCACACCGCTCCAGAACGACGACAGTTCGAATCCGACGCGAGGCAGGGCGAAATACACCAGGAAGATCTGTACCAGCGCCGGGGTGCCGCGCACGAAATAGATGTAACCGCGCACGAGTACCTTCAGCAGGCGCAGATCGGAGACGCTGATCAGCCCGAGCGTCACGCCTACCAGCGAGGCCAGCGCCATGGCCCAAAAGGAGATTTCCAGCGTGACGAACGCGCCCCGCAGCATGTACGGCGCTGCATACCAGACGGAGCCCCAGTCAAAACCGCCCATGGCAGACGAATCAGCTCGGCAGTACCGCCGGCACCGTGTTTGGTGTTTCCATCGTGCCACCGAACCATTTCATTTGCAGCTTGGACAGCGTGCCGTCCTGCTTCATCGCTGCAAGCTGGGTATTCACGAAGTCGCGCAGCGCGCCGTCTTCCTTGCGGAACGCCATTCCGAAATAGGCCGTGATGTCGGACACGCCGCCGATCATCTTGAACTTGCCGGGGGCGTCGCGCATCACCACCATCATCGTGGATTTCGAATTTACCACCGCGTCGACCCGGCCGTTGATCAGGTCCTGGTAGGCTTCCGGGTAATGCGCGTATTCCTTGACGCTGGCATAGCCGGGCAGGCCATTGGTTTTCAGCTTGGCCTCGAAGGTCTTGATGATCCCGGCCGCGGCACTACCAAGCTGCACGCCGATGATCTTGCCGGACAGGTCATCTGCGGTCTTGATACGAGTCTCGCTGGCGCGCAGCAGGATCACATTGCTGGCGTCGGCGTAGGGCATGGAGAACAACACCTTCTCGGCGCGCGGCGCGGTGATCGTCATGGCGGAGACGATGCAGTCGAACTTGCCGGCATAGAGCGACGGGATGATGCCGGCCCAGTCGGTATCGATGAAGTGCGGCTTGACGCCCATCTTCGGGCAAATCAGCGCCATGATGTCGGGATCATAGCCGACAATCTTGCCATCCTTGAAGAATTCGTACGGCACGTAGGCAGCCTCGGTGCCGATCTCCAGGACGCCCCGCTTCTTGGCGTCGGCCATTGCATCGGCGCGGGCGGACCGGATTGCCGGCAGGCTCAAGACCCCAGCCGCGCCTGCCCCGGCTAGCAGCGTTCGTCTTTGCATTGAGTGCCTCCCCCTCGGTGTGGCAATAGCGCATGCGCTGAAGCAACCGTCATGCCAGCTATGACAGCATCCGTGTCATTGCGATGAGCGCCAGCAGCGAACGATCCCCGTGGGAGGCGGCCGTGCCTCGACCGAGGTTACTTCGTCGCTGCGCTCTTCGGAATGACATGGTACCGGTTTTGGCATGGGGCTTGCTGTCTCCTCGGCACTCTTTCCACAGGCAGCGAGGCGCACAAATGGGCAGCAAACCCCTGCACCTGGGCTGGTTCATGAATTTCACGCCCGGCGAATGGGACCACCCGTTGTCGGTGGGCGGCTCCCCGTGGGACGGCGGCTTTTACGTCGATATGGCGCGCGCACTGGAGCGGGCCTGTTTTGACTATATCATGATCGAGGACACGCTGATGGTGTCCGAGGCCTACGGCGACAGCGCCGAGGCCGCGTTGAAGCACGCGCTGCAGGTGCCGAAGCACGATCCGTCGCCTCTGGCCGCGATCATTGCCGCCGCGACCCGCCGGCTTGGCGTGGTGGCGACGTTCTCCACCATGGCCTATCCCCCGTGGATGCTGGCGCGGCTCTGCTGCACCTTGGACCACATCGCCGGCGGGCGGTTCGGCTGGAACATCGTCACGTCAGGCGAAGACGCCGCGGCGCAGAATTTCGGCCTGGAGAAACTGCCGCCGCGCGAGCAACGCTATGCCATGGCCGATGAATATGTCGACCTGGTCTGCAAATTGTTCGACTCATGGGATCCGGACGCGGTGGTGATGGACCGCGAAACCGGCACCTATGCCGATTACCGCAAGGTCCGGCCGATCCATTACGAGGGAAAATTCTTCAGGGTGCGCGGGCCGCTGAACACGGTGCGCTCGCCGCAGGGGCGGCCGGTGTTCGTTCAGGCGGGCGGCTCGCCGCGTGGGCGCGCTTTCGCGGCCAAACATGCCGATTCGATCATCGCCACGGCCAACGGCATTGCCGGCATGAAGGCGTATCGCGACGACGTGCGCCGCCACGCGGCGTCCTTCGGCCGTAATCCCGATGACATCAAGGTGTTGTTCCTGGTCTATCCGGTGCTCGCCGAGACCGACGGCGAAGCCTATGCCAGGCGCGAACGCATGGTGTCGTCGCCGGCCTTCATCGAGCGGGCGCTGGCCAGCGTTTCGACCGTGACCGATATCGACTTCGCCAAATTCGACCTCGACCAACCGCTGCCGCGGTTGACCACAAACGGCGAGCAAGGCTCGTTGGACAAGTTCGCGCAATGGGACAGCGGTAAGACGCTACGTCAGCTTGCGATGGAGCGGTTCGGCACCGTGCCGTCCGACGTGGAATTCATCGGCGCACCGGACACGGTGGCGCGCCGCATGGGCGAGGTGGCCGAAGCGGTCGGCGGCGACGGATTCCTGATCAGCACGCCGTTCCAGCGCACCAGCCGCCGCTTCATCAACGAGGTCACGGAGGGGTTGGTGCCGGCATTGCAACGCCGTGGCTTGGCGCGCACCGCCTACAGCGGCGCCACCTTACGGACAGTGCTGCGCGAGTTCTGACGCTGCCCGGCGCGCAACTCTGCCCAGGATCGGTTCGACGCTGCCTATTCGGTGCGCATACCGTCTGCCAACTAGTCATTTGCCGGGTTCCTGGGTGATGCGGTGGCCGATCGGTCTTCGGCCGCAGTCGGTGCCCGGTTCGGCGAACGCCCGGCTGCACGGACCATCACCCGCGCTTCGGTCATTGCGCCGCGGGCGCCCGCGCGGCGCATCCCTTGCTTGTCAGGCCGCAGCTCGTGTGACGTAGCTCGTGAGGTTGCCGATTGCATTCGCTTGGTCCAGAATCCGCGCAAGGCGATGGAGAAGCAATTGAGCCGGCTCGGTGGTCGGTTCCGCAGCGCCGCTACCTTGGCGGCTATCAGGCTGCGGCTTTCGCGCAGGTTCGCCACCTCGGGACAGGTCGAAGGTCAGGTCAATCGATTGAAGACACCGAAGCAATCAATGTACGGGCAAGCCGGAGTAGAACTTATTCGGGTACGCGTGTTGCCGATTGCTGCGCTGACGCAGCACCAACTCCGAGGCAGACTCCGATCAATAGAGTTGCTCCCGCAACCGCGACAAACCGGAAGACCTGGAGTGACGTGAGAAGGATGGGTCTGGAAGCCGCAACCGTGAGGGTACGCTTCTTGGCGCTGACCGGCGCCTTGGACGCACAACTGCGGCTTTGGCGATCCATGCTCGACGACGAGGAACGGTGCCGCGCCGACCGCTTCCATTTTCAGCGCGATCGTGAGGCGTTCACCGCTGCCCACGCGCTGAAGCGCGCAATGCTCAGTGAGGCCACTGGCGCGCCGATTACCTCCTGGCGCTTTCGTCAGGGACCGTATGGGAAGCCGGAAATTGCTGCGGGTCCCGGCCTCCAACAATTGTGCTTCAACATCTCCCACACAGACGGCCTGATTGCCTGTGCGGTGACGTACGGCTGTGATCTTGGAATTGACGTGGAAGCTTCCAACCGGACGATAGACCTTGCCATTACTGATCGATACTTTGCGCCGTCGGAAGCGGCGATCATCCGTGCCGCTCCGCCAGATCAGGCCCTCTGCCTGTTCTTCCGGTTCTGGACCTTGAAGGAGGCGTTCATCAAAGCGACGGGCGAGGGGTTAAGCCGGCCATTGGCGTCATTTGCGTTCACGCTCGATCCGATCAGCGTTGCGTTTTATCCCAACGGGGACGGCGCGATGCGCGATGACAACCCGGCACGTTGGCAATTTGCTCAGTGCCGCCCGGTGCCGGACCGGTTTCTCGCATTGGCGTTGCGGCGGGCAGATACTGCCAATGTGCCGATCGACATTCGGGCCGTTCAGCGGGAAGAGATTTCACCACGCTGAGAAGCAGATCCGGATAGACGCTTGTTCGGGGCATCCCAGCCGGGGGCAATCTCCTGGCCGCCGGTCGGTCGTAATCAGCGTGCAGGGATATTAATCGTGAAGAAGATGGCCGATCAGGATCATTCGACGCGGTTGAGCGAGGTGGCTATGCTCCTCGTAACGATACCGGCGGGAGATTGCGAATGGGCTGGTTTCTGCGGCTGTCGTGCCTGGTGATCGTCCTGTTCGGCTTCTACGTGATCTGGGCATTCGTGATCTCGACCCAGCTTCGGCCGCCGCAGCCGCCAGCCCTGCGGCACCACGCGGCGCAAAGCGTGCCCGCCGCGTATCATCCGATACCCTCAGTACCCACGCTGCCATTCGATCACGTTGTGCAACGGCGTGCCATCTAGCCATGCCCTGAGGTTTTCGCAGAACAAGTCGATAGCGCGGTGGCGATCATCGTCGCTGGCGCCGGAGACATGCGGCGTGATCAGCACGCGCTTGTCCTGCCACAGCATGGGCGGCGGCGTTTGTTCGAACTCGCCGACATAGACGTCCAGCACCACGCCGCGCAGCCGGTCCGCCACAAGTGCCTCGGCCAGCGCGTCCTCATCGACGATTTCCCCGCGTGCCACGTTCACCAGCACGGCACCCGGTTTCATCCGCGTAAACCGTTCGTGATTGAACAGACGTGTGGTTTCCGGCGTCCACTGGCAGCAGATGGCAACGAAGTCGCTGCGCGGCAGGAAGCCGTCCAGGTCGGCCGGACCGCCGAGTTCGGCGAACCCCGGCGGCAGCGCCGCGTCTGGCTGTGGCGTGCGACGCGTGCCGACGACATGCATGCCGAGCGCACCGCACAGCCGACCCACTTCCAGTCCGATCCCGCCAGCGCCCACCACGCAACACGTTTTGGTGGCAAGCAGCAGTGGGCGGTAGCCGCGATGGCTGAACGTGCCGGTCTCACGGTCTGCGATGGCGCGCCCCAGGTCTTTCGCGAAATGCAGGATCCCGGCGATTGCGTATTCTGCCATCGCCAGCGTGTTGCCGGCGCCCCGAGAGGTGGTCACCACAACATCGCTGCCCCAGAGATCGGAGCGCAGCAGGTTGCTGGCACCCGCCGGGCGCTGATGAAACCATTTCAACTGCGGCGAACGCACCCGCAGATCCAGCGGAAACGGCCAACCGCCGAGAATGATCTCGGCATCGGCCAGGAGCATGTCGCGCTCGGCGCGCGTGCCGCGGCCGGTGGCGGTGGAGGACAAATACCGCGCCGCGGTCACCGCGGGCCATGTCTCGCGGATTTCGCCATCAAACCAACCGCCCGCGTCCGTAAAGCGGATCGTGGGATCGACCGCGGCGATCTGCGCGCGTTCGGCCTCGGTGGTGCGCTGGATGGCAAGCACGTTCAGCGTTCGCATGGTGGAAACGCTACGGGATGCGGTGCGGCGGAGTCCATGGCCAGCCGCAACCGGGCCCGGTGGGCCCGGCAACTGGCCGGAACGCGCGCGGCGGCGTAGGATCGCATGGGACCAGGAGGAGACTGTCATGCCGTTTTACGAAAAGGGCGATACCCGGATCTACTATGAGGAAGCCGGGTCCGGCTTTCCCCTGCTGATCATTCCCGGTGGTGGATTGAACGCGACGATTTCCTATGTCACCGGCAGCGCGCCGTTCAACGCGATGGGCGAGTTCAAGAACGAATGCCGCTGCATCTGCGCGGACCTGCGCAACGCCAATGGCGGGCAGTCGTCCGGACCTCTGGAAGTCGACCGTCCCTGGGACGCCTACACTGATGATCATCTGGGCCTGATGGACCACCTGGGCATCCGCGAGTTCATGGTGCTGGGCTACTGCATCGGCGGCCCCTTCATCTGGAACCTGCTGCGCCGTGCGCCACAGCGCGTGGTCGCCGGGGTGCTTGCCCAGCCCAGCGGCTTTCGCCCAGAAATGCCCGAACTGTTCTATCAGAACAACATCAAGGGCTGGGGCCCCGCGCTTTGTGAGCGCCGGCGCGACATCACGATGGGCCAGGTAGATGCGTTCCTGAGGCGGATGTATGGCGCCAACCCGGACTTCGTGTTCACGGTGACCCGCGATTTCGTCCGCGAATGCCACACGCCGATTCTGGTGCTGCCGGATGACGTTCCAGCGCATCCATATGCGGTGGCCATGGAGTCGGCACGCCTGGCGCCAAATTCGCAAGTAAGCCTGTACCCGTGGAAGGAACCAAAGGAATTCGTGCCGCTTGCGGTGCGGCACATCCGCATGTTCCTGAAGGCAAACCGGCTGTAACGGTGCGAGGGTGTTAGGCCCCACATGTCATTGCGAGTTACCACCGGCCGGACGAGTCGACCCGCGATTGGATGAGAAACTCCTCCCAATCTGCTATTTCGGGGGAAGTTATGCCCTTCTTTCTCGCCAGGAGCGAAGCGACGAAGCAATCCCGATCGTATGGCGCATGGACATTCCAGGCGTCCTCCCGACCGAGTTTCTTCGCCGCCGCCACTCCGCGCAACGACACGTGTATCCCGAGCATGCTGGACGCGAACTGCGGTTCAGTTATAGACGAGCAAACGAGTCGCAAGACGGAGAGAACGAAATCAGCAGCGTCGGGCGAAGCGCTCGAGCGCCAGGGAGGACCCAATGGCGTACGCGACCACGGCGATCGCTCCAATCATCCCCGCACCACGCGTAACGTGCCCGAATTTCCAACGCTTTCGTTTATCCTCCCGCTCGCGCGCACTGCTGATGATGGGAATCATGATCAGCCCGTGCTTCCTGTCCGACGCAATCGGCTACTGCGTGCAGCGCTTGTTCCTGACCGCCGACCAGATCGCCGCGCGCGAGTCCCCCGACGTAATACTGGCCCACATCGCCAAATTCGACGTCGCCTGTCCCGGCCAGCAAATGCCGGCCGACGAGCAAGGCCGCTGGGTCGAGTACGCAGCGCAACAAGGCTGGTCGTTCTATCCGCAGGCAGGCCCTGGATGCTTCAAGCCGGACCGCAATCTGCGCGGCGTCGTTGCCCTGAAGGTGTTCAGCATTGCGTGCCCGACCACGGTTCTTTCGGCGTTGGATGACCGGCGCTGGATTGCCTATGCCGCGGATCATGGCTGGGATGCATACCCGCAGGCCGGCGCCGGCTGCGTCGATCCGTGATCCGACCACTTGACTACGACCGCTGCTCCACTGGCGGCGGCACGACTTCGGAGGGAACACCATCATGACCCAGTCGGACACGGGCTCCTATCGCTACGAACTGATCCGCGACTTCCTGAAGCTTCCCAACGGCGAGCGTTTCGGTTTGGTCAGCCGCGTCGCTGCCGATGCGCGGGACCGCATTTACGTGTTCCAGCGCAAAGACCCGCCGGTGGTGGTATTCGATCGTGACGGCACGTATCTCGGCGTCTGGGGCAGCGGCGAAGTCACCGATCCGCACGGGCTCAAGATCGTCGGCGACGTGGTCTACACGACCGACCGATCCGATTCCGTTGCCAAGTCCTTCACGCTGGAAGGCAGACCGCTTCTCGAACTGGGTCAGCGCGGCGTGCATTCCGATACCGGCTGCACCGGCGCGCCCTGGTTGGCGCAACGTGCAGCCGGACCGTTCAACCACCCTACCGAGATGATGCCGCACCCGAACGGCGATATCTACGTGACCGACGGCTATCGCAACTCGTGCGTGCACCGGTTCACCGGCGACGGCCAGCTGGTAACGTCGTGGGGAACACCGGGGCACGGCCCTGGCGAATTCCATTTGCCGCACAGCATCGCGCTTGATGAGGAGGGGAACCTGTATGTCGCCGACCGCTCGAACAAGCGCATCCAGATTTTCACCCCGGAGGGCAAATATCTGGACCAGTGGACCGGCATGGGCGGGCCGAACGACATCACGCGGGGGCAAGACGGCAATTACTATATCGCGGAGCAGGAAGACAGAGACAAACCGGCCTATGTCTGCGTGCGCGATGCGGAGGGCAACGTGCTGGTCCGGCTGGAAACCCGGCACGTGCATGGCGTAGGGGTGGATTCGCGCGGCGACATCTATGCCGGACTGACGGTGGACCGGAGCGTGGACAAGTTCGTACGGGTCACGTGAGGCTGGCCCTCGACATCGCAATCCTGACTTCCTGAACGATACGGGACATTATCGGGCTGCCGCTGCTCACATGGCACCTTGCCGTGGAAGCGTCTATATCCCGCCCGGCATCACGGGAGTCATGACGATGCGCCGATACCTGCCCGCACTGGCCGCGCTGCTGTTGCAGGCCGCGCCAGCCGCCGCGGGTCCAATGAACATTGCGCAACGACAGCAAGTGCTGGCGGTGTTCGCGCGCTACAACCGTGCGATCGAAGCCGGCAACCTGGAGCAAGCACTCGCGCTCCGCACGGCAGCCGAGCGCACGGCGCTGACGCAACAATTCAAGACTCCGGCCGATCGCGCGAACTTTCTGAATGATTCGCGCAACATGGTGCCGGACCGGCTAGAAGTCATGCATGCCAGCGTGAATGACTCGGGCGACAAGGCATTGCTGATTCTACTCGTTAGCAAAGCAATATCCGGGCGTCAGCCCCAGGAGGAGTTCGACCTCGGCTTCATGAAGGAGGACGGCGTATGGAAGTTGGGTGCCATGGCAGAAGCTCCCGGCCCGGCGGACATCAAGCACTGTTCCGATCAGAGTTATCAGCCGATCAGTGCCTATCGGGGTGGCAATCCCGTCACCTTCGCGGGACGAATCGAGCGCGCCGAGTTCATGCCGGACTATACGTTGGTGCTGCTGGTGACCGGTGAAACCGAAGTGTGTGCCTACCTGCCGAACCGAGACGTGCTTCAGCAGCACGGGCTGAATCCGGCAATCATCCAGCCTTGGCGCGTCGCAGAGGTTTCCGGATTGGCAGAGCGGAACGATCCGCAGAAGGTTATGGTGAACAACGTCACCGTGCACGCGGAGGAATGATGTGACGGCCTATCTGGACCCACGCACCGGCCAGACCTTCCCGCTCGATCACCCTCGCTGGAGCGGTCCGGACCACGCCCCGCTGCTGCTGTCGCCACTGCCAGGCATCACCCGTGCCAGCATCGACACCGCCACGCGAAGCCTCTGGCGCTATCGCGCTGCGCTGCCGTTCCAACCGGATGATCCCATCACGCTCGGCGAGGGCACCACACCATTGCTCCGCCGCACCCTGCATGGTGCGCCCGCGTATTTGAAATGCGAATGGATCATGCCGACCGGCAGTTTCAAGGACCGCGGCGCCAGCGTCATGTTGTCATTGCTGCGCGCGCAGGGCATCACCGCGGTGCTGGAAGACAGCTCCGGCAATGGCGGCGCCGCGATTTCGGCCTATGCCGCGGCCGGAGGGCTGGCCGCAACCATCATGGCGCCGGCATCCACCAGCCCGGCGAAATTGGTGCAGATGCGCGCGCACGGCGCCTCGCTGGAGCTGGTGCCCGGCACGCGTCAGGACACGGCCGATGCTGCCGTCCGCCGCTCGGAAACCATCTTCTATGCCAGCCACAATTGGCATCCGTTTTTCCTGCACGGCACCAAGACCTTGGCGTATGAGCTGTGGGAGGACCTGGGATTCCGCGCGCCGGACAACGTCGTTACGCCGTGTGGTGCGGGTTCCAATGTGCTGGGCTGCGAGATCGGCTTTGCCGAGCTACAGCGCGCCGGTGAGATCGAGACGATGCCGCGCGTCTTCGCGGCGCAGCCGGAGCATTGTGCGCCGATCGCCGCCGCATTCCTGGCTGGCACGGATGCGCCGGTGGACTGTGACATCCGGCCCACGATCGCGGAGGGCACCGCCATCGCCCAGCCGATCCGGCTGCGCGAAGTTCTGGGTGTATTGCGAGAGACGCGCGGTGGGGCGGTGACGCTAACAGAGCAAGAGATTGCGGACGCATTGTTCGCGCTGGCGCGGATCGGTCTGTATGTAGAACCAACCGGGGCACAGGCTGTGGGTGCCTTCGCCAAACTGCTGGCCGCCGGCACGATCGCGCCCGAGCAAACCACTGTGCTGGTGCTAACAGGCAGCGGACTCAAGGCCACGCCGCGTATCGCGGACTTGCTGTAGGACTGACCGCAGCCAACGTCTCCTCCTCCCCTTGAGGGAGGGGTCTCTCTCCGCCCAACGAAATCTCCCTGAATCTCACGCCTCCACATTCCCGCCAAAATAATCGGCGTGCTGCAGCAATGTCTCGCGGGCCTCGGCCAGCATGCCGCAAGCCCGCAGTCTCAGTGCGGCAACCGTAGCACTGGTCGCGGGCGCCGACAGCAAAGCGCCATCCAGTTCGCGAAGCTGCTCCATCGCTCCCCCGCTGTCCCCCGCGGCAACGCAGGCCAGCACCGCACCCAGCCGATCCAGCGCCGGCAGCAAGGTCCTCAGGCGCCGCAGACGGATGAGTTGCGTGCCCAACGCCAACGCAGCGATCAGCCGCGCCTCTTGCAGCGGATTTCCTTGCGCCGGCATCGCCGTCAGCCGGCCGTAGACCCGATTGCTCCATGCCTGCGTGGATGTCGGCAATGTGCCGCTGGCCAGCCGCCGCAGGTCGCGCAACGTCAACGCGACCAAGCGCCGCGACCGCATCGCCGGAGGCAACGGCGGCAGCCAGAGAATCCCGAGAACGGCGATCGCCACGCCGGCCACGAGCCCCATCGCCGAGTTGTAGAACGAGCCCGGGTCGTAGGTCATCGGATCACTCGGACCGAGCAAGGGTAAGAAGTTAAAGGCCACCGCGACGAATATAGGCCCCTGCCAGCTCTGCGCCGACAGCGCGCCAGCCGGCACCAGCACCAGGCCGCACGCCAGGCAGAAGCCAACAAAGGTCGGCTGCCCCGGCAGAATGGCGAAGGCGACAATCGCGGCGAGCGCGGCCGCAATGGCGGTTCCGAACATGAAACCCTGCGCCGACGCGAGCGCGGCGTCCTCGCGCGGCGAGAACAAGATCACCGTGACGTCGGCAAACGTCACAGCCAAGGCGCCGCTCGGCCAGGCGGTGACGACCCAGATCGCCTCGGCGGCGACAACGGTGAGCAGGACGCGGAGGGCATTCAGCGCAGGGGGCGCCAGGTCGGGCACGCGCAGCCGGGCGATGCGTCGGTGGGCATCGGCACGCCTCGGATTGGCCAGCACCTGCACGCCCCTCAGCGCGCGGCACAGCCCCAGCAGAGCGTGCGCCGCCTCATCCGCCAGCAGCCGCATGGACCCAGTGGATGCCGGCATGCGCAACAGGTCGCGGGCAGTGCCCAGGGCGATCTCGCGCACGCCGGACGGATTGGCGGTCCAGCGGGTAGCGCCTGTCGCCGATGCCGCGCGCAATTGCTCCGGAAAACGCGACAGGATCGCCGAGGCAGCACTTTGATCGCCCGGCGGCAGGCGTTCGAGGTGATTGGCCACTGCCCGCCAGGACGACAGCGCCAGGAACAATCCGTCGATCGCCGCTTGCAGCGCATGCGGGCGGAAGCGCAGCGTCGGTGTCTCGCCGAGGACTTGGTCCATCACGGTATCGAGCCCGGCCACGCGCCCGATCAAGGCCCGGCGGCCGGCGCGGGACTCAGCTTGTTGTGACGGCGGCAGCGAGAGAGCAGTGGCCAGGCCTGTGACGATCTCGGTGGCGATCGTGGCGATCATCGCTCCCATCCGACGTCGAGCGTCGCCGAAATCGGTGCCGGCCGTCACGATCCCGGCGGCGACGATGCCAATACAGATCTCGCTCGCGCGGGTGACGGCCAGGATGAACACGTCGTTGCCGACGGGGCCGCCCGTCGCGCCTAGCGAATCGGCACAGATGATGGCGGCCGTGTAGCCGGCGAGGGCAGCGGCGTACGAGGCAAAGTTCCGCAGCAGGCTGGCGACGAAGCCACACACCGCGCCCCAGGCCGCAAGCGTCAGCAAATAAAGGACGCGGTCTTGCGGGAAGCAGGCAGTGATCACCACGGCGGCCACTGCGCCGATGGCGGTGCCGATCATGCGGAACCATCCCTTGCGGAGCGATGCCCCGAGGATGGGCTGGCAAACGATTGCGGCGCTGGTTCCCGCCCAGGACGGGTTTTGCAATTCCAATTGGAACGCGACGAACATCGCCAGACAGACCGACGCCCAGAGTCGTAGCCCGTACAGCAACAGCGGTCGGGCCTCCGTCAGCCGCGCGGCGACTTGCTCCCAGCGCCAGTGCAACGTCATGGCCGCGCCTTGTGATTGACCGGACCGCTTTTCCATCGCGCACCGCCTCTGCCTTGCCAGAGACTTGGGGCGTGACCGGGTTCCGGCAATTACCGCGTTTGCCCCCATAGCCGAGCCAATTTCGAACCCGGCCGACATGCCGTAGCATCGGCTGGTCAGTCGGGAGGGGACAGACATGGCCACACGCATCGGCGTTGCCGGCGTCACCGGACGGATGGGCGCTTTATTGGTGGAGGAAGTACGGTCCGCCGGCGCCGCTCTCGCGGGCGGCATCAGCCGCCCCGGTTCGGCCAAGCCGCTGCCGGCGGGTGTGCCGCCGTATCCCGACATCGCCGCACTGGCGGAGACTTCTGACGTCGTGGTGGAATTCACCAACGCCGCCGCCACCCAGTCTCACGCCGCGGCGATGGCTGCCGCCGGCAAGCCATGGGTGCTCGGGACATCGGGGCTTTCGGCGGCCGACGAAGCCGCGGTGACCGAGGCCGCGAAGCGCATCCCGGTCGTCTATGCCTCCAACTTTTCCCCGGGCGTGAACCTGGTGCTGGCGCTGGCGGAACGCATGGGCGCCGCCCTGCCGGCCGATGCGTATGACGCCGAAATCCTGGAGATGCACCACCGGCAGAAGGTTGATGCGCCCTCCGGCACCGCCATCGGAATGGGCCGCGCCGTTGCCAAGGGCCGCGGGGTGACGCTGGCGGACGTGATGGTCAGTGGCCGCGACGGCCATTCCGGCGCGCGCCCCACAGGCGCGATAGGCTTTGCCGCACTGCGCGGCGGCCAGGTGGTCGGCGAGCACACGCTGATCTTCGCCGCCGCCACGGAGCATATCGTGCTGAGCCACCGCGCCTTCGACCGCCGCGCCTACGCCACCGGAGCGGTGAACGCCGCGCTTTGGGTGGGCGGCAAGCCGCCAGGGCTCTACTCGATGATGGCCGTGCTTGGGATGGCATGATCGACGGCGCCGCGCGTTTCGCCGCGCGTTTCCCCATTGTGTGGCATGTCATCGAGGCAGAAGGCGCTGGCCCCTGGCTTGCCACCACGGGCCTGTTGCCCGCCGCGACCTTGCTGCGCCTGGCCGGCACCCCTACCGATCTCTTCCCGTCGCACGAAGGCGCGAACCGCGACGATTTTCAGCGCGTCGCGTTCGGCGACAGGTGCGAGGCGATCCTGCGGCAGCAGATCATGCCGGACCGATGGCTGATCCCCACGCTGGCCGGCGCCTATACGGGGCAACCCGCCGCCTGGCGCCGCGTGATCAACGCGCACGTTTTCTTCTGGCCCGACGAACGCCGGCGCGATGCCTTCATCCGCGCCTGTCTGCGGCTACGCGCCCAAAGCCGCACCACACCCGCCGGCACGCCGCCGCGCGTCCTCGCGTTCGAGACCACGGCGCTACTGCGCCAGCACCCCCGGATCGCGTTCTTCACCCGGATAAACGCCGGATCGACGGTGCGTGGCGGTGCTCGTGCGCGGCGGGATGAATCGACCTTCACGCTCGTGGAGAAGTACCGAGGCGGTGCCGTGGCAGAACTGGCGATCAGAGGACGCGTCATGCTCTCTGCGGCAACCGGGCTCAAGCGCGTTAGCCACAGCGGCCTTCGAGCGACCTCGCTTTGGCCTGACGCCACGCCGTAAAGTCACTATGTTGCGGTCTTGGTTCTGCCTCCCCGGGGTGCGACATCCATGGATACGCCCGTCAGCCTGCTTGCCCCGCCCGCGCCCGCCGAAACGCGGCACGTCCACGCCCTGAAGCAACTCGAGCGCAAGCTGTTGTGGCTCTCCGCCTGGATGATCCACAACGCCAACCACATCCGCCCCAATCGCGACGGACTGAAGGTCGGCGGCCACCAAGCCTCCTGCGCGTCCGTCATTTCGATCATGGCGGCGCTGTATTTCGAAATCGCCCGCCCGCAGGATCGCATCGCCGTCAAGCCGCACGCCGGCCCCGTATTCCACGCCATAAATTATCTCTTCGGCCGGCAGACCGTGGAGAAGATGGCGGCGCTGCGCCAACTGGGCGGTGTGCAATCCTATCCGTCCCGGGTGAAGGATGGGCCGGAAGTGGATTTCTCCACCGGTTCCGTCGGCCTCGGCGTCGCCATGACGACCTTCGCCGCCCTGATGGCCGACTACGTCCGACTCCACGGTTTCGCCCGTCCGGACCTGCCCGCTGGCCGCCATATCGCCATCGCCGGCGACGCCGAACTCGACGAAGGCAACATCTACGAAGCCCTGCTGGAAGGCTGGAAGCACGACGTTCGTAATCTGTGGTGGATCGTCGATTACAACCGCCAATCCCTCGACTCCGTCGTCCCCGACCGGCTGTTCGGCCGCATCGAAGGTCTGTTCCGGGACATGGGCTGGAACTGCATCACCATTAAATACGGCCGCAAGCTGCAAGCTGCCTTCGCGCAGGATGGGGGCGAGGCCCTGCGCCGCTGGATCGATGACTGCCCCAACTCGCTGTACTCCGCTCTGACCTTCCAGGGCGGCGCAGCTTGGCGGCAGGCGGTGCTGGCGGATCTCGGCCGTTCGCGCGGCGTGCGCCGCATGATTGACGCCCTGTCCGATGAGGATCTGGGCGCGCTGATGACCAATCTCGGCGGCCACGACATCGAAACGGTCATCGACACGCTACGCACGGCGGAAGCGGACGGCGACCAGCCCACCTGCTTCATCGCCTACACCATCAAGGGCATGGGCCTGCCGTTCGCTGGCCACAAGGACAACCACGCCGGCATGATGACCGTGGAGCAAATGCAGGGCTTCCGCGAGCAAATGCGGATACGGCCGGGCCACGAATGGGACCGGTTCGAGGGCCTGGACGTACCTGAAGCGGAATTGCGGGCCTTGCTGGATGCCTGCCCGTTCGCTCAGCCACTGACGCCGCAGGGCCGCGCACTGACCGCGCCGATGGTCGCGGTGCCGGCCGCGCTGCCGATGCCGAAGCTGGCGGGCAGAAAAGTGTCCACGCAGAGCGGCTTCGGCGACATCCTGGCGGAGATCGGCCGTGGCCAGGGTGAACTGAAGGAACTGGCGGACCACATCCTGACCACCTCGCCGGATGTGACGGTGTCCACCAATCTCGGGCCGTGGGTGAACCGGCGCGGCATCTTCGACCGTCACACACGCAACGACGTGTTCCGCGACGCCAAGCTGGCGAGCGCACAGCGCTGGGGCATGTCACCCAAGGGCCAGCACGTCGAGCTCGGCATAGCGGAACAGAATCTTTTTCTCCTGTTGGGCGCGGCCGGGCTGGCCCCGGCGATGACCGGGGCGCGCGTGCTGCCGATCGGCACGGTGTACGATCCGTTCGTCAATCGCGGCTTGGATGCGCTGATCTACGCGCTGTACCAGGACGCTCGGTTCCTGCTGGTGTCCACGCCGTCGGGGCTGACTCTGGCGCCGGAGGGCGGGCAGCACCAGTCGGTGAATACGCCGCTGATCGGGATGGCGGCGGACCGGCTGGCCTCGTTCGAGCCGGCGCATGTGGACGAATTGGCGGTGCTGCTGCGCCACGCGTTCGAGACGATGCAGCGGCCGGACGGGTCGTCGGTGTGGCTGCGTCTGTCCACGCGGGCGATAGAGCAATCGGCGCGGACGCTGGACGCGGGGGCGGTGGTGGCGGGGGCGCATTGGGTGGTGCCGCCGGGTGACGGCGCCCGAATCGCGCTGGCCTATCAGGGGCCGGTGGCGCCGGAGGCGCTGGCCGCTTTTTCCGAGTTGCAGGCAGAAGAGCAGGGGGCGGGGCTGCTGGCGATCACCTCGCCGGACCGGCTGCATGCGGGGTGGCTGGCGGCGCTGCGGGCTCGCCGGGCCGGGGACCGCAGGCCGGTGTCGCATGTGGAGCGTGTGCTGGCGCCGCTGGCACCTGGGGCGGCGTTGGTCAGCGTGCTGGACGGGCACCCCGCGACGCATGCCTGGCTGGGGGCGGTGCGCGGGCAACGGGTGGTGCCGCTGGGGCCGGACCGGTTCGGGCAGAGCGGGGATATTCCGGATTTGTATCGGGAGTACGGGATCGACGCGGACGCGATTTTGGATGCATGCGCGCAGGCGCTGCTGTGATGGTTAGCAGGGGCGGGCACCAGAGTTAGAGGGGAAACTTAGAACAGACGCCACTTCAGGGGGCACATGGCGCGGGCAAAAGCGCAGGAGCGCTGCCACCAACCGCGCCCACCACACCGCGCTTCACTTCGTCCCCCCTCCGCCGCACAATGCCGGGCATGTCGCGCCGCGTTCTGGATATCACGCCGGACCTGATGCTGCGAGCCTACCGCCACGGGTTGTTCCCCATGGCGGAGACCCGCCGCGGCGACCGCTTGTTCTGGCTGGACCCGGAGCGCCGCGGCATCCTGCCGCTGGACCGCTTCCATCTGTCGCGCCGACTGCGCCGCACCGTGCTGGCTGATACTTTCGAGGTGTCGGCGGATCGCGACTTTCCCGGCACCATCGCCGGCTGCGCCACGTCCGTTCCCGGCCGCGACGACACCTGGATCAATGCCCAGATCGAGCGATTGTTCTCCGAACTGCACCGGCTGGGCTATGCGCATTCGGTGGAATGCCGTCAGGCCGGCATCCTGGTCGGCGGTCTGTATGGCGTGGCGATCGGCGGTGCATTCTTTGGCGAAAGCATGTTCAGCTTCGTCACCGATGCATCCAAGGTGGCACTGGTGCACCTGGTGGCGCGGTTGCGGCTGGGCGGCTTTCGTTTGCTCGATGCGCAGTTCGTCACCGCGCACCTGGCGCAATTTGGCGCTATCGAGATCCCGCGAGAGGAATACAAGGCCCGACTTGCCGTGGTGCTGGAAACCCCGGCGCGATGGCTGATGGACCCCGATCCCGACAGTGTCCGCACAGAGATTCGCGCGCTGGCATAACGCCTGCGCCGACAGTACGAACCGGACGGCCTCGCAACATACTGGAGCCAGACGCGTCATGATGTCCCGACACACGATGCTGGCCGCCACGCTTGCTCTCGCAGCAACTCTGTGCGCGGCCGCACAGCCTGCCGCAGCGCAGGATCATCCGCTGGCCAAGCCCAGCCGCGACGTGATGGTGGAATACCATATTCTGAACGTGCAGCCGGGCGATCATCGCTCGGACACCGTGCGCATGTATTTCACCGATGGCGGCATGAGGCTGCGCATCGAGCCGGTGGGGCAGCCAGGATACTCCATCGTGGATCGCAGCGCCCACCGTATGCTGCTGGTGATGGAACCACAGCACGTGTACGTGGAGGTGGCCTACGACCCGAACCGCATCATGACCTTCGACGCGACCGATGCGACGTTCCGCCGTATTGGACACGATACAGTCGCGGGTCTCGGCTGCACCGTCTACAACGTCGCGCGTCAGGGTCGTGAAAGCCAGGTTTGTCTGACCGATGACGGCGTGATGCTCCGTGCCAACAGCGAAAATCCGGGCCAGGCGAATGGTGGCATGGAGGCGGTTAGCGTCACCTATGCCCCGCAGCCGGCATCGCTGTTTGTGCCGCCGCCGGGTTACCAGCAGATGGACATCGCGACGATGGCCCATGGTATGATGGCTCCGCCGTCCAAGTGAATTTCCCGACAGGTCTGTAACGAGAGCAGTGATTGCCAGGACGTACGAGCCATGGTCACTGGCGCGTCGGCGCGCAGTGCCCACATGCGCACCGGAGGGCGGTAGGCGATGATAGTTCCCTGGCGTGACCGGCGCGGCAGGTTCCTGCCGTTCAAGGCGGCCGTGTTGGCTGTTGTGTTCGTCCCCGGCTTGGTGACCGCCTTCTGGTGGACGCAGAACGAACTCGGCGCGCGGCCCGTCACGGAGGCCATCCACGAGACTGGCCTGTGGGCGATCCGCTTCCTGCTGATCGCGCTCGCCATCACGCCGCTGCGGGCCGTGCTGGACTGGGGCAAGCTGCTGCTGGTGCGGCGCATGCTGGGACTGACTGCCCTGGCCTACGCCGTAATGCATTTCTCGCTGTATATCGTGCAGCAGAACGGTAACATGGTGACAGTCGTCTCTGAGATCGTGCACCGCTTCTATCTGACCATTGGCTTTGCGGTATTGGTTGTACTGATCGCGCTGGGAGTCACGTCGACGGATGGCGCGATCCGCCGCATGGGACGCTGGTGGAAGCGGCTGCACAGGTTGACCTATCCCTTCGCCGCCCTGGCACTGCTGCACTATTTCATCCAGTCGAAGGCCAATGTGTCGGAACCGGTCTTTGTTGCCGGTCTGTACGTGTGGCTTATGCTGTGGCGCGCGTTGCCGGTGCGTTGGCAACGTCCGATCGCGGTCTATCCGCTGCTGGCGATTGTCTCCGGCGCCGCTGCCGCTTGGATCGAATTCGGTTGGTATGCGATCAACACGCATATCGATCCGTGGCGCGTGCTGGCGGCGAATGAGACGCTACGCTACGGCCTGCGTCCGGCGCATTATGTGGTGCTGGTGACACTCGGGCTTGGCAGCCTCATCCTGGCCCGCCGCATCGCGCCGACACTGCGGCGTGGTCGCCGGGTTGCGGTGGCACGTGCGGGGTGACTGCCGTCATTGCGTGTTACGCGGCGGCGAAGCAATGTCGGTTCACGTAGGGCCGCGGTGTTCCGCGCCGTGCACGACCACTGTTGAGCAATCCAGGACTCCTCGCCGATGCTGCCATCGCAACGCCACCTTTTCGACATCCCACGCGACGTTTGTTATCTGAACGCTGCCTCCTGGAGTCCGCTGCCGTTGGCCGCGATGGAGGCCGGGCGTGCGGCAATCGCGCGCAAAGGGCAGCCGTGGACCGTGCCAGCGGATTTCGCGGAGACGCAAATTGAGCGCGCGCGCCAGGCTGCAGCAGCGCTGATCCATGCCGATCCGGCGGACGTAGCGCTGATTCCATCCGTCAGTTACGGCGTCGCCACCGCAGGAAAGCTGTTCTCGCCGGGCCGGGGCACGCGCGTTCTGCTGCTGGAAAACGATCACGTTTCGCCGGTCCTGGAATGGCGTACGCGCGCTGCGCACGCGGATTGGCGGATCGACACAGTGCCGCAGCCACCGGACGGTGATTGGACCTCCGCGTTGCTGTCGGCGATCGAACGGCAGGGCGCGCGGCCGGTGAGCCTGGCCTCGATCTCCAGCGTACACTGGTCGGACGGGTGTGCAGTCGATCTGTCCCACGTCGCGGCGGCGCTGCGGCGGCAGGGGGCGGCGCTCATGATCGACGCTACCCATGCGGCCGGCGTGATGGAACTGGACGTGCAGGCGCTGGATCCCGATTTCGTGGTGTTTCCGACGTATAAGTGGGTGTTAGGGCCGTATGGGCGGGCGTTCTTGTACGTCGCCAAGCGGCATCAGACGGGCGAGCCACTGGAGCAGACGGGCGCGGCGCGCCGGGCCGTGAGTTCAGAGCATGCGCCGTATCTGCGGGACCTGGGACATGTCGATAGTGCGCGGCGGTTCGATATGGGGGAACGCGATTTCTTCGTCTCGCTCGAGATGGCATCGATCGGGATGGAGCAGGTGGCGGCCTGGGGGTGGCGCACGATTGGCGAACGGCTGCGGATGCTGACGGATCGGTTGGCGGACGGGCTAAGCGGCAATGCGGTTCATATGCCTGACGCAAAGCTGCGTGCGCCGCATATTCTGAGTCTTGGATTCTCTGGTGGCATGCCGGAGGGACTGGCGGATCGGCTTGCGGCCGCCCAGATCTATGCTGCTGCACGCCTGGGCCGGCTGCGAATCAGCCCGCATGTCTATAACGATGAGGCGGATGTGGATCGGCTTGTGACTGTCATTTCGAGGAGCAAAGCGACGAAGCAATCCCGGTCGTAAGCGTGCAATCGTAAACAAGATTGCTTCGTCGCTTTGCTCCTCGCAATGACAGAGTGAGCCATGTCATACGTCATCACCCTGATCGCCGATCGCGCCGTCACGGCACTGACTCGCGCTATAACCGACAGCGTGCGCGAGGCTATTGCCGGTGGCGAACCGATCGTTCTTTCTCCGGGAGAGGCGACTGATATCCCGGTGGCCGCCGCGCCCGACATCGCGACAATCCGTGCGGCGCTTGCCGGCATGCCGATCGACGCGATCGCCAGCACCACCGAGAACCGGCGCAAGCGCCTGCTGGTCGCAGACATGGACAGCACGATCGTCACCGGCGAGACGCTGGACGAACTGGCCGATTTCGCCGGCCTGAAGGACCGCATCGCCGCCATCACCGCGCGCGCTATGAATGGCGAGCTGGATTTCAAATCCGCCCTCCGCGAGCGCGTCGCCATGCTGAGCGGACTGCCGGTCGATGCACTGGAACACACCTGGCAACGCGTATGCCTGACGACCGGCGCGCGTGAACTGGTGATGACGATGCGAGCACACGGTGCCTTCACCGCCCTGGTCTCCGGCGGCTTCAGCTTTTTCACGTCACGCGTGGCTGCTACGTGTGGCTTCGACGTACACCGATCCAACGTGTTGTTGGATGATGGCTCGGTATTGCTTGGGCGCGTGGCTGAGCCGATCCTGGATCGCGACACCAAGCTGGCCACGCTGACCGGTCTTGCCGCGGAACGAGGATTGGCACTGTCAGCGACCCTTGCCGTCGGTGACGGCGCCAACGATCTGGACATGTTGCGCGTTGCGGGTCTGGGTGTCGCGTTCCACGCCAAGCCGATCGTCGCCGCGGCGGCACAGGCACGAGTGGACCACGGCAATCTGCGCGCCCTGCTGTTTGCGCAGGGATATCAGGCTGAGGAAATCGACGGGCAGGCATAGAGCACCGCGAGCCGTGCCCGCGCTCACGGTTGCCGGAACTCTTCCGACGTCATGAAGCCGAATACCAATGCGAACGACCGGCCATGGAAGTCCGCTTCTGATCCGGCCAGCAGTTGCTCGGCCAGCGCCAGCGTCGCGGTTCGGTCGCAGTCGACAAAGAACGAATGCCGAACCAGATCGACCACAAGATCCGAAAGCCCGTCACGCACGCCGCGCAGCACCGTGCTGGCAAATCGTCCCGGCGCCAGCGACGTAATGAACGGGAAAAGACATTGCGCCCGCAGCCGGCCCTCTGCCACCTTGCCGCGAAGCACAATGTCGAGCGGGCCGGTTGGTCCTTGCTCCAGCTCCTGCCCAAGAATGTCGCTGACCAGACCGATCGAGTTTCGGTTCACCAGATATGATGGCGTGCATGCGACATATGGCAGCAGACTGAAGCGGATCTTCGTCGCAGCGCCGTCGGCGCCGCGTTTGACCTGCCGCTGGTAGCGGATGCGGGCATCGCGGCAGAATGCGAAATCCACGGGCAGCGCCATGTCGGTGAACAGCAGATCGTGCTTCTCGATCAACGGCGACGCAATAATCTGATCGATGACCCATGCAGCGCAGCCTGAGAGCATGACATCGTCCTCCATGACATGCAGGTGCTCTGCACGATCGCGGTTCTGCTGCAGTAGCCGGTGGTGCGAGGTGAAGCAGCCGAGTTCGCCGGCGCTCAGCCCAGCGCGGCCGTCGCCGAGTGTCTGGCCGTCCACTGCCGCGAAACGACAGTAGCGATCGGCAAGGTTGTGCCGCGCAAGCTGCGCCTCCATCGTGGCACGACGGTCGGTGCTACGGTCGAGGTTGATGTAATAGCCGACATAAGGCATCAGTGCTCGCCGCGACGGCGAAGGCTGGTGTTGTGATCCTGACAGATTGTGGCCGCTCCACATGCCATTGCAAGCGAAACGAAGCAATCCCGAATGCGCGGTCGTACGTCCTCCAAGCGGAGATTGCTTCGCTTCGCTCACAATGACAGCAGGCGTGTACCCTCAGCATCGGATACTAGCGGCGCCGGCCGGCACCGCAATCCGACGCTGATCGTCACTCCGCCGCTTGCGGAATCTGTACCGTGTTCGGGCCGAACCGATCGCGGAACGGCTGCGTGTCGATCTCCTCCAGCTCGATCTCACCGGCCAGCACCTTGCGTTTCCATTCCTGGTGCGCCGGTTCGTTGGCGTGGAATTCCGGCATTACATCCTTGGCGAACAATTCCAGGCTTTCGCAAATGTGCTCGTGCGCGTTCTTGCCTGCCTGGTTCAGCAGGATAACCTGGTCGATGTTCGACGTTTCGAACCGCCGCAGTTTGCGCCGCAGCGTCTCCGGCGTGCCGATCAGCCCGCCGGACAACGCTCGGGCGGCAGCTTCGGGATTCTCGCGCTTCCACTTATTATATTCGTCCCACATATTCACGGTATAGGGATCGGGGCGCTTGCGGCCAGAACTGGCACCGTAATAGCGAAGCGCAAACTGGAAGAACGTGGCGCCGTCGGCACGGCGGCGTGCTTCCTCGTCGGTTTCCGCGCACATGAAATAGCTGACCAGCGCGATGTTCGGGTTGGTGACATAGTCCGCCAGTTTTTCCTGCCGCTTCACGAAGCTGTTGTAGTAGGCGTGCACCCAGGCATGCGCGGCATCCGCCGACAGGAACTGGAAGCCGAGCGCCCCCAGGCCGCGCCGCCCGGCCATCTCGATCGTTTCGAGCTGAGAGCAAGCGACCCAGAGCGGCGGATGCGGCTTCTGCACCGGCTTGGGGAGCACGTTGCGCATCGGCATCTTATGCCACTTGGTGTCCAGCGCGGTGCCCTGGTCCCGGAACATTGGGATGATGCAGCGGATCGCGTCTTCCCAGATTTCCCGCTTGGTCTCCATCTCGCGGCCGAAGCCGCCAAGTTCGGTGATGGAGGCGGACTCTCCCGTGCCCATCTCCACCCGGCCGTTGGAAACCAGGTCGAGACAGGCAATGCGCTCGGCCACGCGCTGCGGCGGGTTGGTGGTGAGCTGCACAATGCCGTGGCCGAGCCGGATGTTCTTGGTGCGCTGACTGGCGGCGCCCAGGAATACTTCGGGGGCAGGTGAGTGGGAATATTCCTCGAGGAAATGGTGCTCCACCTCCCACGCGTAGTCATAGCCCAACCGGTCCGCCAGCTCCACCTGATCCAACGCGTTCTGGTACAGCCGCTGCTCGTCACCCGGTTCCCAGGGACGCGGAAGCTGCAGTTCGTAAAAGATGCCGAATTTCATGGCTCCTGCCCCATGCTACTGGCGAGTAGTCGGCCGGAACTGGGGCGGAGAGTCAACCTCAGCCACGAAGTGGGGTTGAGCCCGCGGGAGAGGTTAGAACCTCCCTTTCACGAACTCCCCATTCAGCATGATCGCCTTGATGTGCTGCCCGTCGTTCTGCAGCAGGCCCAGATCCCGGTATGGGTCGCCCTCGACCACCAGTATGTCAGCAAACGCGCCGGAAATGATCTCGCCGATCCTGCCCTCCTGCCGCACAATCTCGGCGTTCACCAGCGTGGCTGATCGGATGATGTCCGCCGCCTTCATCACCTCCCGGCGGATGGCGAACTCATTGGTGTGGTCGGTCTGCAATTGGCCCAGCAGGTCGCTGCCGAACCCGATCTTCACGCCGGCACTGTGTGCGATCTCCAGCGATCGCAGGCCGGCATGCAGCACCAATTCGTTCTTGGCCAGCGAATAGGCGGACAGCCCGTATTCCGGCCCACGCTTCTTCAGCGAATCATACGCGACCAGCGTCGGCACCATGTAGGCGCCACGTTCCGCCATCAACTTCGCGGTCGGTGCGTCGATCAGGTTGCCATGCTCGATCGTTCGCACGCCGCCACGCACCGCGCGTTCGATTGCCTTGGCGCTGTAGGCGTGGGCGCAGACATAGCTGCCCCAGCGCGTCGCCTCCTCCACCGCGGCTTCGATCTCGTCCATGCGGTATTGCAGGCTTTCCAGCGGATCGGCCTGCGATGCGACGCCGCCGGAGACCATCAGCTTGATATGATCGGCGCCTTTGCGCAGTTCGTCACGCGTCGCCTTGATGACATCCGGCACCCCATCGGCCACGCGCGACGTCCAGGCGAGGCCGGAGCAACAAGGGCACAGCACGGTTGTTTGCGTGCGCGAGCGATGGTCGGCATGGCCACCGGTCTGGCTCAGCGGTTGGCCTGCGATGAACAAACGAGGGCCGACAAACAGGCCTTGCTCCACGGCTGCCTTGATGCCCCAGTCGGCGCCGCCGGTGTCGCGCAGCGCGGTGAAGCCGCGCATTAGCATGGCGCGCATTGAGGCGGACGCCTTGGCCGCGAGCAAGGTCAGGGGTACGTCCGAGAGCAAACGCAGATTCACCTCGGTGAGCACGACATGGATGTGGGCGTCGATCAGGCCTGGCATCAGCGTCCGGCCGCCCAGGTCGATGCGGTAGGGGCCTATGCCGGTGATGGGCCGGTCAGAGACCTCGCGGATGATGTTGTCCTCGACGAGGACTTCCATGCCGTCGAGAAGTTCGTCGCGGCGTGGGTCGAGAAGGCGAAGGTTGTGGAAGAGAATGGAGGGCATGGAGACTCCAGGTTAACCTCTCCCATTCATCGGGAGAGGTCGAGATGCGAAGCATCGAGGGTGAGGGCGATCGGGCCGATATGCAACAATCTGGTCCCGCCCCGATCGCCCTCACGTTCGTCGCCTGCGACGCTTCGCGTTGATCCACTTCGCGGCCCAATCCCACTGCGTGGGCCAGGTTACAGGCTTTTCGATGCCATCTCGAATGTATTTCGGCTCAACCCCGGCAGATCCAAAATCCGCCGCAGTTCCTGCTGCATCAACACCTGGCGCGCTGCATCGTAACGTCGCCACTGCCCGAGCGGCGAAACCATCCGCGCCGCCACCTGCGGGTTGCGCGGATCCAGTTCCATGATGATATCGGCCAGGAACCGATAGCCATCGCCGGAGGCGTCATGGAAACGCACCGGATTGCCACTGGCGAAACTCGCGACCAGCGCCCGCACCCGATTGGGATTTCGCAGGTCGAAATCGGAGTGCTCTGACAGTTTACGTACCGCTTCCGGCGTGCCCAGGTCCGACATCGCCTGGATCGCGAACCACTTGTCCAGCACCAGATCGTCTTCATGCCAGGCGTTGTAGAACGCGTTGATCGCGCTGGCGCGCTGCGGGCAATTGATCTGGCTCAGAACCGACAGCGCCGCAAGCACGTCGGTCATGTTGCGCCACGAGTCGAACTGCGTCTTGGCAATTCCAGCGGCATATTTCGGCAGCCCGGCCGCGAGGTAGGCGAGACATGCGTTACGCAGCGCACGCCGGCCAATCGACTCGCCATCGATCTGGTACGGTCCGTCATCCGCCAGTTGCTCATACATCGCCTGGAGGATCGGTGTAAGCTGGCCACCGATTGCGCCACGCGCGGCCTCGCGGACAGCATGGATTGCGTCAGGGTTCGCCTCTTTCATCTGGTCCGCCAAATACGTTTCGGTGGGCAGCGTCAGCGCTTCCGCGGCGAACGCCGGATCGGCGGCGGATCCGTGCAGGGTCGCGACGGCGGCCGCAACGATCCCTTCCGGGATGGTCACGTTGGCGCCCGGCTGCCACGCTTCGATTTCCTTCAACAGCACGTGCGTCGCGTATTGCTGCCCGGATTCCCATCGGACGAACGGGTCCGTATCGTGCGCCGCCAGGAACTGCAGGCGGTCCGGGCTAATCCCCGACAGTTTTGCTGGCGCGGAAAATCCACGCAGCAGCGATGGGGCCGGCAGCGCCGCCACGTCTTCGAACGCGAACTGTTGCTCCACGCCTGTTAGCAGCAGCACGCGCGTGCCCGGCTGCGGCGCGCTTTCGCCGGCGAGGCGCGTCGGCAATTCGCTGCCATCACCCGCGAGCAATCCCATGGCAATCGGGATGACCACAGGCTGCTTTTCTCCCTGGCGCGGCGTCGACGGCGTCTGCTGCCGCAGCGTCAACGTGTAGCGCTTCGCCGCCGCATCGTAAGCGTCATCGACCGAAACCGCCGGTGTCCCCGCCTGATGATACCACCGTTTGAACGGCCCGAGATCGACGCCGGACGCGTCCTGCATCGCCGCGACGAAATCGTCGATCGTCAC
>DATKPQ010000075.1:0-47732 GCA_035523995.1 Acetobacteraceae bacterium
CCGAACCCCTTCTGATCAACCCCTGGCGCCTGACAGATATGGACTGCAATGCCGGTCAACCAGCCGAGGCGAGAGCGCGGCCTATCTCGTTCCGATATAGCTATGTAGTCGGCATCGAATTATCCGGTGAATAAGATGGGCTAGCGATGTGGGCGCCACAAACTGCCCTCCAGGCCAACGTGCTGCGGTCCACTTGGTCTGCCGCCGTGTCGTGCCGCCGCGCCGGAATCCGTTGCCGGCGAGTTTTCACACGGTCTGCTTGAGCTATGCACCAGCGACGGCACGCCCCAGTAAGTTGTGACCAAGCGGGCGACCACACCGTTCTTTCGGCGAGATGGTCGCGCCTTAGCCCGGAGGCGCTGCCACCATCAACTGATGCTGATTGGCAACCTCGACGAGCTTTGGAATGTCCGGCGCCTCGGGCGAAATCGAGCGATCAACGTCGGTGAAGAAAAGCGAAGCCGCCTCACGCGACGTCATCGAGATCATTTCGCCGCCGCCCACGCCGAACCGGAACCAGTGCATCGTGCCAGCTGGCAGATGCACCAGAGTGCCCGGTTCAGCGATCATGTCCTTATCCCCGACGCCGAAAGCGATGTTTCCACTCACCACGTAGAAGGACTCATCCCACGGATGGCAGTGCGGCGGTGGTCCGCTGCCTTCCGGGCCTGCCTGGCGGAAGATCTCGTAGCTGCCAGTGCGGGAACCGGGCGCGAGAATCGTGATTTGCTCGCCGACGACATTAAGAGGAGCCGGCCGGGTCGCGGGTGTCACCACGAATGGTTCTGGCATTGCAGCCCCCTGTATATTGCTTTGGATTTTGTCGAACGGGCTTCGCGGCCCCGTCCGACTAGCAGAGTAAGACTGCTTTTTTGGCATGGCAACGCTGGCAGAAGGGTCAGACCAAACCATACGGGCCAACGTCGTCCGGATCGGGGTATATCAAGAACAACGCTGATAGGGTCCGGAATTTTGACGGTCGGCGCCGCCGGACGCTCCGATGTTCCGTCCGCTTGTCAAACAGATGACCGGGCGGCGCGCCGCGGTCGCCTTCTGGCCGGTGTCATGCGCCGCGATACGCCTCCGGCAAGCCGTCATGATGACACAGCAGACCGTATCACACCGGAGCCTGCTACCGCGCGCCCTTGTCTTCAAACCTCGCGGTATCGTGGAACACGTAATCATGGTCCTCCATCGCCTTGCGGCGGTCGGCGCCGGCGGTGCGCCCCTCACGCGTGAGCCGTTGCTGCGCCGCGGCCAAACGTTCATGCCCGCCCGGCGCGTTCCAGTGCAGGACCTTGGCCGGCTTGCCGCCATGCGGGCGGAATGCATGCGTGCAGTGCGGCGGGGCATAAGCGAAGGTGCCGGGGCCGACGATGGCAGTCTTGTTGCCGATCGTCATCTCCAGTTCGCCTTCCAGCACGAAGAAAAACTCCTCTTCGGCCGGATGATGATGCTCTTCTGCAGCAAAACCCGGCTCAATCGTCAAAACGTGGATGACGATGCTGCCGCCGCTTTGTTCAGACGTGAGAAACCAGTTGTACGTGCGGAACGGCGCATTTGTCCTCGGCGCGTCGTCGACATGCACCAAGGCAGGAACCTTCGGCATGCCGGCAAATTGCGCGCGCAGGCGAAGGTAGTCGTCATGAGAATCCACATCGAACACAACGGGTTCGACCGCCTGATTCGTACGCGCGTCAACAGCGCGTGTGGCCTCGCTCTTCTGGTTCATCGGCTTCCTCCACCGCTTTGAACACACTCCAGCAGTCCCTGACGCTCATGCTCCCAGTTCGGCAGTCTGCACATGCGCCGCAAGCAATGCAGGGAACCGCGCGGGATCGCCGCGCGCCATGCCGCATTCGGTGGCGACGCCATCCACCCGGGCATGGCGCCTGGCTGCGCTCAGACGGGCCGCGTTCCCGGCCATGTTATCGCGGTGGACCAGGCCGACATAAAGCTCGGTCTCCGGTTGCAATTTCAGCCCGGCCAGCGGCGCGAAGTAAGCATCGTCGGTGCGCGATTGAGGCACCGGCAAATGGAAAAAATGAATCGGCCGCCGCACACCCGACGAGACCGCATTGGTCATCTCGACCATGATCCCGGTGTCCTTCGGCTGGATCACATGCTCGTCGGCCGGGCTGCCGTAGCAAAGGTGGAAGCCGAGCTCGATTGACGCCGGGACGCCGTTGCCGATCGCGACCAGTTCTGCGATCGTCTCATGCCGGAAATCGACCGGCCCCGGCTCGTAATAACCCTCCCAGGCAATGACCTCCTGGCACACGTCCCATTGCAGGGCGATGCGATCGTGCGGCAAAGCCCGCGCGATGGCCGCGACCTCACCGAGCATGTGTGCGGTCAACGCAGGAATCAGCGCCGGCCGGTCGCTCGGCACCATATTGTTGTAGGTCGGCGCAACCGGGGTTGGCAGCGAGATCTGGAATTTGACACCGGCCGGGATCACGCCGTCCTGTTGCAAACGGTCAAACAACCGCCACGACTCAATCGCCATATCGGCATAGCCGGTCTTGAACGTAGCAGGGTCAAGCTGCGCGCCCGGCTTCACGCGCAGGCGTGGGATCTCGCGTAAGACCTTGCCGTCCCATTGGATGAATTTGAAGGGCGGAACATCGTTCGCCACCTCGATCGCCGGATTGTTGGCGAGCACATCCTGCAGGAAGCGAATCCAGGTCTTCCGGATGCCCGTTTCTCCGTCCGGCAGGCGTTTGAGGTATGGTGCGGTTGCCGCCGCAATGGTGCGGAACACCGTCTCGGCGTCCGGCAATGGAATGCTGCCGACGAAATGGACGATCGGTTTGTGCGCTGTTGCGTCACTCATCGCAGTTTCCTCCCATACCGCACTACCATGGCAGATCGAGACGGTCAGGGCGACGGCCCCGGGGCCGCCGAAACACTCCTGCCAAAATCCGCAAATGGCACGCAGCCCTTCGACGGCACGTACTGCGGCTTGTACCAAACTCGGGGCAGGAAAGTCCCCTTTGTCACCACGTCGCGAACATGATCACCACCGCAATCGCCATCGCGACCGTGCACAGCCAACCCATCGCCCAAAGCGGCCGCGGCAGGGTGAACCTCCCCATCACCCTCGGCTGCATGCTCATCATCATGATCACCACCATCAGCGGCACCGCGATCACGCCGTTGATCACCGCGGACCAGAACAGGGCCTTGATCGGATCGAGGTGGACGAAGTTGATCAGCACGCCGACCAGCGTGCCAATCACGATCGTGCCATAGAACGCCTTGGCATCCCGCGGCAGGCGATCGAGGCCGGTGGGCCAGTTCAGTGCCTCGCCCAACGCATAGGCGGCAGAGCCGGCCAGCACAGGCACGGCCAGCATGCCGATCCCGACGATCCCGACAGCAAACACCACGAAGGTGAACATGCCGGCGATCGGCCGCAGCGCTTCGGCCGCCTGTGTCGAGGTCTGGATATCGGTGATCCCCTGCGCATGCAGGGTCGCGGCGGTCGTGATGATGATGAACCAGCTTATCAGATTGGAAAACCCCATGCCGATATAGGTATCGGCACGGATGCGTGCGATCTCGGCCGGTGCCTCCTGTGGGTCTTCGGCCAGTGGGTGGGCATTCGGGTTGATGCGTTCTTCCTCTGCCTCCTCCGACGATTGCCAGAAGAAGCAGTAGGGCGTGATCGTGGTGCCCAGCACGGCGACGATCGTGACGATGTAGTCCTGCCGCCAGGAAAACGTTGGAACGAAGGTATCGAGCGCCACCTGGTGCCACGGGATATGCACCACCAGCGCGACCGCGACATAGGCGAACAAGGACAGCGAGGTCCATTTCAGGATCATCGCGTAACGCTCGTAGCGGAAGAACGTTTCCAGCAAGGCGCATCCCACGGCGAACGCCACGACATAGGCGTGCGCCCGGAACGGAACCAGCATGTTTGCCGCGGCACCCATCGCACCAAGATCGGCCCCGAGGTTCAGCAGGTTCGCGACCAGCAGCAGGCCGACGATCGTACGCAGCAGCCAGGCCGGGTAATGCAGGCGGATGTTGCCGGCGATGCCTTCCCCGGTGACGCGGCCGATGCGGGCGCTGATTTCCTGGATCGCCGCCATCAGCGGCCAGGTGAACAACATCACCCAGGACATGGCATAGCCGAACTGCGCGCCGGCCTGAGAATAGGTGGCGATGCCGCTGGGATCGTCGTCGGAGGCGCCGGTGATCCAGCCCGGTCCTATGATGCTCAGCAGGTGCCGCTCGCGTGCGGCAAACCCGCCCCAATGCCGGGCGATGCGGCCGGCGAGGGGAAATGCCCTGCGATGCCGGATGGTGCGTTGTGCCGCTTTGATGGAAATGCTCATCGCCCTGCCCTGCCACGCGTCCCCGCAGCACGATCTTCGTTTGAAATTGTCGCCTTGTCTTGTCTTTCCTGATTACCGGCGACGTGGCGGAAGGTCAGGAAGGCTCAAACTGCGGCGGCAGTGACAGGCAGAAGTTCTCACGCCAGGGGCGTCTGCGGCGGTCGGAGTACGGCCGCCGCGTCATCCGCAAGGCCTGATACCAGGCTACTCCCCCGCGTCCCGCGCCGACGCGGTGGCCAGTTCCGATTCCGCGGCGCCGTGCAGCATCCGCACTTCGCGCCGCTCGACGCCGAACCCAACGAACAGAGCGATGCACACCGCGGCACAGCCGGCCACGCTTGCCAGCGCCCAACTGTACGTATGCCCCATATTGGCGCCGATCGCCGCCTGCAACGTCGCATTGAACGACGCCAGGAAGTTGCCGATCTGATACACGAAACCGGGGAAGGTCGCGCGGATTTCCGGGGGAGAAATCTCGTTCAGATGCGCCGGGATCACGCCCCAGGCACCCTGCACACAGATCTGCATCAGGAACGCGCCCACCGCCAGCCACACCGGCGAATTCGAGAACGCCCATAGCGGGATCACCGGCAACGCCAGCAGGCTGGCCAGCACGATGGCCGTGCGCCGGCCGATATACTGAGACAGCGTTCCGAACGCCAGGCCACCCACGATGGCGCCCGCATTGTAGATCAGCGCAATGGTGGTGATCGTGTCATGCGAGAAATGGTGCTGCACGTTCAGGAACGCGCTGGGATACAGGTCCTGCGTGCCATGGCTGAAGAAGTTGAATGCCATCATCATGATCACGGCCCAGATCGCCAGGCCGGCATTGTTCTTCAACACCATCACGACGCTGGCACGCGGTGCGGCCTGGCGGGCCAGCCAGTCCGGGCTCTCCTCGATGCGCCATACGAAGTACACGACCGCCAGGGAAACCACGCCGCCAATCATGAACATCCCGCGCCAGCCGGCGAACGGAAAGCAGACGCCGAACACGATGGTGGCGAGGAAATACCCGCTGGGATAGCCCGATTGCAGCAGCCCCGACACCCAGCCGCGCCACTGCGGCGGGATCGATTCCATCGCGAGCGACGCGCCGATGCCCCATTCGCCGCCCATGGCCACGCCGAACAATGTTCGCAACACCATGAAGCTCAGCAGGGTGGGCGCAAGGCCGGAGAAAAATTCCAGCACCGCGAAGCAAAGGATGTTGGCGATCAGGATCGGCCGGCGCCCGTAATGGTCTGCCAGCCGGCCGAATACAAAGGCACCCACCGGCCGCATCGCCAAGGTCAGCGTGATCGCGAGCGTCATAGCGGTGAGGCTGGTGCCGAAGGTCTCCGCGACGTTGTGCAGGACGAAGATCAGGATGAAGAAGTCGAACGCATCCAGTGTCCAGCCAAGGTACGTCGCCAGCACCACATTGCGCGCGCGGGAAGTTTCGGACATGCGGAGGTTTCCTCGGTCCTGGAAAGCATTCGTTGCCCAGCCTTCTGCTCACGAACGCGCGATCTGTCATTGATCTGGATCAAAGTCAGGTGGCGCAACCGATTTTCAAGCCGCTGCTCTGCATGACTGGCCTGCGTCTGTCAGAGCATGGTTATTCAGACTCGGCAGTGATTTCCACGGTGACTTCCATTCCCAGATAGTCGTTGGGCTTGCCGGTGAACGTGCCTGACAGGGGAATGGCCTGTTTCGGATCGCGGGTCACCGCCACACGGATCAGGTTTCGCCCGCCGACCAGCGCGTTGGTGGGGTCGAATTCGACCCATCCCGCGCCCGGCAAATAGATTTCTGCCCAGGCATGCGTGGCACCGCCGCCCACGACGCCGGCCACGCTGCCGGAGATCAGGCTTTCGTCGTACAAATAGCCGGAGACGAATCGCGCGGCGAACCCCAGGCTGCGCGCCGCTTCCATCAGGAACAATGCATAGTCTCGGCAGGTGCCGGTGCCGCTTTCGAGAGTCACCAGCGGGTCCTGCGTGCCCATCTCGTCCCGCGGATTGTACTTGAATTGCTCCTTGATGGCATTCGTCATCGCCATCAGCATCGCCATCGTCTCGTGATCCGGCGTGTCTTCGACGAAGTGCCGTGCCCAGAGATCGATCTTGTGTTCCGGATCGGGATAGTGGCGCTCCGCAGTGCGGCCGAGATCGGGGATTTCGTCCACGTCGTAGCTGAACGGATAGCGTTGCGCGTATTCCTCCGGCGTTACCTCTTCTGCCGGCAACGGATAGTGCTGGAAGCGGAAGCAGGATTCCACCATCAGCTCTGTCCCGGGTTCGGAGAATTGTGCCACAGCGACAGAATTGCCGAACACGTCGTGCATCCAGCGCACCGTCGCGGCGGGAGACATTATCAGGCCGGTATCGATCAACCGCAGGTCATGGCTGTCGCGCGGCCGCATCATCATGCGGTGATCGCCGAACGTCACTGCGTTGGCATAGCGATACCGGGTCCGGTGCAAGACTTTCAGAATGGTCATCAAAGGATCCCCTCGTGTGGGCGGGCTTGACCCGACCATCTACGTCCGCGACCGCGACGCCGTAGCATCGCTCCCGACCAACGAGGGTAGATGCCCGGGTCAAAGCCGGCCATGACGAATGGAATTGGCGTCAGTCAGGTTCCCGCCGGCAGCGGCTCCAGCTCCACACGCACCGACAATTTATGATCCGACCCGCCGAGGATCACGCCGCGCAACGGCGTCACGTCGCGGAAGTCGCGACCCCAACCCAGCACCACATGCTCTTCTTTCACCACCAACCCGTTGGTGGGGTCCAGGTCCACCCAGCCATGCTCTGGCCCCAGCCAGATGCCGACCCAGGCATGCGACTGGTCGGCGCCCAGCCGGCGCGTGCCGCCTGCCGGTGCGCGGGTGCGGATGTAGCCGGACACGTAGCGCGCCGGCAGCCCCAGGCCGCGGAGAGCGCCGATCATCAAATGGGCGAAGTCCTGGCACACCCCTTCCCGCTTGGTCAGCACCTCGCGGACGGTGGTGGACGTCGAGGTGACACCGGGACGGAATGTAAAGTCGCGCCGGATCCGCGCGTTCAGCTCCAGCAACGCGGCCAGAAGTGGACGCGCCTCGGGAAAGCTCCGCGCGGCGTAGGCTGTGGCCTCGGCATCGGCTGGCACCTGGGGACTATCGAACAGAAATTCCGCCGCCTGCCAGGCCGAAAGGTCGCCGGCACGGACAGTCGCCGCCACCGTCTCCCAGGGCAGAGTCGCGTCGGCTGGCGGCGGATCGGGGAAACAGACATCCACCGTCGCCTCGCTGGTGACGGCGAAAGACGGGTGGGCGGCGTCCACAAACAGCCAGGTGGCGGTGTTGCCGAAATGATCGGTGGCATCGCACCGCCAGGATGCCGGCGGCGACGTGGTCAACAGCGAGGACCGCACGCGCTGGCACGGCAACTCGCGCGGCAGCAGATGCGCCAGATGGGCACTGAGCGCGACCGGCGTCTGGTACTCGTACGTCGTGACGTGGCGGACACGATAGATCATGCGCCGCCCATATCATGCCGCGCCGAGCAATGCCGGCACCTCCGCGTCCATGCCTACGCTGCGCGCAGTGGGGAGCAATGCGAAATACCGGCGCGACACGCGGTCGGACAAGTCGGCCACAGCGTCGCGCAGGGCACGCAGCCGGGGCGGCAGCAGCGTCGCTGCGCGCGCCTGGTCGGTCGCACTTTCAACGCTGTACACGATCGATTCCAGCTCCTGGCGCAGCGAAGCCGCAAGACCGGCAAGCGACGCATCCTGTGACCCGGCGATCCGTTGCAGCAGGCTGGCCGCGGTAACCACCTGATATGCCAGGCCGCGCGGGTTACCTTCGTCCGCCAGAACCAGATCCAGGGCCGGCGCGGGCTGCAACACGCCGGCATAGCGGCTGCGGTAGGTGATGACCGAATCGCACAGTTCCAGCGCCAGCCGCAGCCCATGTTCCACCCGCGCCGGCTGCGTGTCGGCACCGGGCAGTTCCAGGGCGCAGGCCAGTTCGTCTGCCACCGACTGGGCGCGCTCCACGCGGCGGCCGAGATCCAGGAACAACCGGCCGCCGCCATGCACCATGTTCTCTGCCGCCACCCCGGACACGGTGGCAGAGAAGGTCAGCACCCGCAGCAGCGCGGACGCGGCGCCTTCCAGTTGGCGGCCGTCCTGCCGCGGATTGATGTCGTCCAGTGCTTCTTCCAGTTCGTTCAGGCTGACGGCGATCATCGCGTGCATCTCGCCGGTGACACGGTCGCGCAGCAGGCCGGCGATGCGCGACACCTGGCCGAGCATGGCGTGGATCGCACCCCATGGCGCGGCGGCACGCAGCAGGGCCTCGGTGAGATGCGGCAGGCTGAGCCCGGCGATGGTTTCCGCGTTCAGCACCCCCGCCTGGGTCAGGCAGGCCGCCAGCACCTGGATTTCCGCCATTTCATGAGGTGCCGGCGCGGGACGCGACAGACGGGCGAGTGCCGCGCGCAACAGGCGCGCGGCACCTTCCAGCCGTTCCAGGTAGCGGCCGAGCCAGAAGAAATTGTCGGCGGCACGGCTGGGCAGGTCGCCAGCCGTGCGCCGGATCGCCAGGGCGGGGACGCGTATCGCCGGCGGGCCAGCAATATCCATCGCGTCCTGCGCCAGCACCCACACGTCCTTCGCCAGTCCCGGCGCGGCGATCGGCCAGGCGGCCGCTCCATCGGGCAAAGCACAGCCGAGGCCGCCCGGCATGACGTGCCAAACCCCGTCGGCCTGGGTCAGGAACATACGGATCACCAGGGAACGCGGCACGAGCTGGCCGGCCTCCAGGCAGGGCGCTGCAGAGGGCGATACCGGCGCACGAGCAACGAATTTTTCCCCCGCCGCGGCGATGCGCGCCAGCAGCCCTTGGCGTGCCTCATCCGCCAGGGTGGCCGGGTCAAGCGGCGGGGCGCTGCCATCCAAGGCTGGACGCACCAGCCATGAAGCCGGGTCACGCAACACCGCTTCGCGGTTTAGCGGGTCGTTCAGCCAATGAGTCTCGACGCTGGACAGGATCAGGGGTTCGCCGAGCAAGCGCTCCGCCAGCTTGGCGAGGAAGCCGGCCAGCGCCGGCGCTTCTGCCAGCCCGGTGCCCGGGTGGTTGACAATCCGCACGCCGCCGGAGCGGGCTGCCATCAGCAATCCGGGGACGCCGGCCCCGTCAGGGGAAAGTTCCAGGGGATCGATGCGACCGCCCGGCTCGCCGCGCAGTAGCACGCCGATCGGCTGGAGCCCGCGCAGGGTCTTCAGAAACAGGCGCCCACCGCGAACCGTCAGGTCACCGCCTTCCACCAGGGCGCAGGACAGCTCGCGTGCGAGCAATACGTGACCGAACCAGTCGGAATCGGCATGCCCCGGGGTGAGCAAGGCGACGGCGCCAGGATCGCCCTCGGCGTTCGGCACCAGCCGATGCAGCGCGTCTTGCCAAAGTTCGCCGAAATGGGACAGCGGCCACAGGAGTTGCGAGGCGAACAATTCGGGCAGGATTCGCCCGAGCCGGCGACGATTCTCCAGCGCGTGCGCCAGCCCGTTGGGCCAATCCGTACGGTCCGCCAGTACGCGCCAGGTTCCATCCGGGCCGCGGACCAGGTCGGCCGCATAGAAGCTCAACAGACCCGCATTCGGCGCCGGGGCCGCGTTCCCGGCTGGCGCGCCGTGGCAGGCGCGGAGGAAGCCCGGATTGGCGTAGACCAGAGCCGGCGGCAAAGCTCCGGCGGCGAGCAAATTCTGTGGCCCGTAGATGTCTGCCAGCACCGCGTCGAGCAGTCGCGCGCGTTGCGCCAGGCCTTTCGCCAGCCAGTTGAAGTCCGCTTGCGAGAGCAATACCGGGATCGGATCGAACCGCCAGGGATCGGGGGGCGCACCGGGGAGCATGGCGGACACGCCTTCCTCGGCGGCGATGCGTTCCAGGCGTTGCGCGCGCTCGACCAAGGTCGGACGGCCGAGCTCCGTGAGCACGCCAAGCAGCCCCCGCCAGTGGGGGCGAAGCCCGCCTTTGCCATCGACCATTTCGTCCAGCGCCATAACCGAAAGCTGTCCTGTTGCGCCGGCCATCGCAAGTCCGGCGGTCACGGCTGGACCAACCAGCCGGGACGGATGGCGATGCGAAAGACACTATGGCGCGAGCGTAGTGATTCCGCGCGCCATCGTGAGGCGGCGCGGTGCGCCTTCATGGCAAAATGCCAGCCGCACACACACGTTTTTGCGAGGAGGCGCCGTATGGCTGTGGCGCACGAGCGGCCGCAGGGTTGGGTTGTGATGGCATCGCTGAGGGATGTTGCCGATGCCAGCCTGGCACGCCTCTGGATCGTGCCGGCGGCAGCAGCCGTAGCGACGGGCGTGCTGCTGACTGTCGGAGCGGGATTCGGTGGTGTCCGATGGCTGGCCGACACAGGTTCCGCGGCACCGGCCGGTCTGGACTCCCCGCTGGCAAGCATCGTCGCCGCGTTAGCTGGCCGGTTGGCGGTTGCCGCGCACGTCCTGGCGGCGTTTTGCGCTTGCTTCGGCCTCTTGCGCATCGTGGTGCGGCTCGCAGGGTCCAAGTTCGGCGGCATGACCGTTACGACGCTGCTGGTCGGACTGGCCGGGATCGTGGCCGGCCCCGGCCTGATATCGGGGGCGGCCATCATCGCGGGAGCGTTCAGCCCGATCCAAGCCGCAGCCGCCTTGTTGATTCTGGCGTTGGCGCTGTCGCTGGATGATCGGCCGGTTGCCGGGGTGGCATTGCTCGGCGTTGTTTTTGCCATCCAGCCGGAGGTGGCACTGTGGGGCGTCGTCTTCCTGGCCGGTGCGTCCGTGGGGCTGAGGCGCAACGGCGCACGCATGTCACGGGCCTGGCTGGTCGGAGGGGGCAGCACGCTGCTTTTCGCGGTCCCGGCGGCGCTGTGGTGGGTGCACGCCGGAACGTTCCTGCCGGCGCCCGCGTCGATGGACGGCCTTTTGCCGCTGCCGCCCTGGCAACCTTGGTCCGTGCCGATGGGAAACTGGGTCCTGTGCGCCTGCATGCTGGCGATGGGCCTGGCCGCCCTATGCTCTTTGGGCCCGGATGGCCGCGGGGCGCTCGGTGCGTTCATGGCTGCTTTGCCGATCTTGGTCGGCGGCTGCGTCATGCCGTTGGTGACCAAATCGCCATGGCTGCTGGCGTTACGACCAATGGCAATTGACGCCGTGTTGCAACCCTTGGCGACGGTAGCGGTCGCCGCGGTGCTGGCACGCGATCTGGCGGGGCACGGTGGAATGCTGCGCCTGGCATTGTCGGTGATCGCCGCCGTCAGCCTGCTGCTGCATCCCTTCCTGCTGCCGCTCGCTGCCCTGGCGATGCTGGCACGCGCGGCAGCTGCGAATGGCGAGTTGCTGGGCATCGAGCGCCGCATCCGCGATTGGGATCGCATGCTGCTGTCGCGCGCCACGCTGAGCGCGATAGGGCTGGCCGCCGTGGCGGGCGGGGTCCTGCAACACTGGTAACAACATGCGACGGCAACTGATGCCGCGTTGCGGCAAAGCGCGCGCACATTGCAGTGAATACAGTTGCCTTCGCCGCCCGGCGTCGGCATGTGCGCGTGTCGCTTTAGAATTTTGAGGCTGCATGACAAAGCGCATGCCGGAACGCTGCCCATCCTTGCGGCGGCGTGAGATCGCAATCCGCGTCCTTGTCCTGTTTCTTCCTTTCCTGCTCGCACTGCCCGCGTCTTCCGCGCGTGCCGCGCCGCCGCCCCCGGCGGTGACAGTGGCGACGATAGGGCAGCACAACGTTGCGCCGACGCACAGCTTCATCGGACGGGTAATAGCGATCCAGTCGGTGAAGATCGTGCCGCGCGTCACTGCCTTTATCGACTCGGTTCCAGTGAAGCAGGGCAGCGATGTGAAGTCGGGTGAGATCATCTACGAATTGCAGAAGAGCCAGTACCAAGCCGCATTGCAGGCAGCGCAGGCACAGCTTGCCTCGGCGCAGGCGGCGCTGGCGAACGATCAGGTGGCCTATGAACGCGCCGCACGGCTGAGTCACCAGGGATTCGAGGCACAGTCCAACCTCGATTCGGCCATCGCCGCCCGCGACGAGGCACAGGCGTCGGTGGAAACCGCGCAGGCAAATCTGGCGCAGGCCGCGCTGAATTTGAGCTACTGCACAATCCGCTCGCCGATCAACGGGCGTATCGGCGCGGTGACGCTGACCAAGGGCAATCTCGTGACGCCCAGTACACCGGCCATGGCGACGATCAACCAGCTCGATCCGATCCGGGTGGTATTCTCGGTTGCGGCGGGCAACGTCATGCACGCGCAGCAGAAGACCGGTCAGGCCCCGACGCAGATCAGCAAGGGACTGGTGGTGAACCTCCAGCTTCCCGACGGTGCAACCTATAACCAGACGGGCAAGATCGCGTTTCTCGGCAACCAGGTGGACCAGCAGACCGGCACCGTGCCGATCTACGCCGATTTCGCGAACCCACAGAATCTCCTGCTGCCGGGCGCCTACGTGACGGTCCTGGTGCGCCATGCGAAGCCCTTGGAGCGCTTGCTGGTGCCCGTCGCCGCCGTGCAGACGGATCAGAGCGGCAGCTACGTGCTGACCGTGGGCCCCGGTAACAAGGTGGCGCAGCAGCCGATCGTGACCGGCGCGCAGATCGCGCAGAACTTCATCGTAACGAAGGGATTGACGACCGGCGAACGGGTCATCGTGACCGGCGTGCAAAAAGTGCTTCCCGGCGAAGTCGTAAACCCGACCGCGGCCACCCCGCCACCGCCAGCCAGCGCGCAGGCCACACCACAGGCCGGCAAGGGAAGCTGAAGGCGTGTTCTCCGGCTTTTTCATCCACCGACCGAAATTCGCCATTGTTATCTCGGTCGTCATCACGCTGGCCGGGCTGCTGGCGCTGACCGTCATCCCGGTATCGCAATACCCGAACCTGACGCCGCCGAGCATCACGGTCTCCGTCACCTATCCCGGTGCCAGCGCGCAGACCATTGTCAACCAAGTGGCGGAGCCGATCGAAGAGCAAGTGAATGGCGTGCCCGACATGCTGTACATGCAGAGCACCAGTTCCAGCTCCGGCACTTATAACCTGCAGGTGACGTTCGCGCTGGGGAGCAACCCCGACATAGATCAGGTGAACGTACAGAACCGCGTGCAGCTTGCCGAGGCATTGCTGCCGACCGAAGTCCAGCAGGAAGGCATCACCGTCCGATCCGCATCCTCGGACTTCCTGCTCGCGGTCAACCTTTATTCGCCGAACCACAAGTTCGATCAGGTGTTCATTTCCAACTACGCCTACATGCACCTGCAGCAGACCATCGCGCGCATCTCAGGGGTCGGCAACACGATCATCTTCGGCGAGCGCGAATACGCCATGCGCGTGTGGCTGAACCCGGTGAAGATGACGGCGCTGAACATCACGCCCGCCGAAGTGATCGCAGCGATCCAGGCGCAGAACATCCAGGTCGCCGCCGGCCAGATCGGCGAACCGCCGGCACCGGGCGACCAGCAGCAGCAACTGACGGTACTCTCACCTGGGGAGCTCAGCACGCCGCAGCAGTTCGCCAACATCATCATCCGTACCAACCCGAACGGCGGCGTGGTACGGATCAAGGACATCGGCTCGGCCCAGCTTGCGGCGCAGCAATACACCACCACCGCGGCGCTGGACGGCAATCCGTCGGCGACGCTCGGCGTGTTCGAGACGCCGAATGCGAACGCACTGGACGTTTCCAATGCGGTCGTGCAGCAGATGAAGACGCTGTCGAGGCAGTTCCCTCCCGGACTGAAATACGCCATCGTCTATAACACCACGAGCTTCGTCAGGGCGAACATTGCCGAGATCGCGCGGACCCTGGCAATCACTCTCGCCCTGGTGGTGCTGGTGGTATTCGTGTTCTTGCAGGATTGGCGCGCGACGTTGATCCCCACCGTCGCGATCCCGGTATCGCTGGTCGGCGTGTTCGCGATCCTGTACATGCTCGGCTATTCCGCCAACACGGTGGATTTGTTCGCAATCGTATTGGCGATCACGCTGGTGGTGGATGATGCCATCGTGGTGGTGGAGAACGTCACCCGCCATCTGGAGGAGGAACCCAACCTGCCCCTGGCGGCGGCGACCGAACGGGCGATGTCGGAAATCACCGGCCCGGTCGTGGCGACGACGCTGGTGCTGGTGGCCGTCTTCGCGCCCGTGGGCTTCATCTCCGGCCTCACCGGCGCACTGTACCGGCAGTTTGCGGTCACCATCTCGGCAGCGGTGACGATTTCCGGCATCAATGCGCTGACACTGAGCCCCGCCTTGTGCGCCCTGGTGCTGCGTCCGCCGCGCAAGGCGCGCTTTTTCGGCTTCCGCTGGTTCAATCGCGGCTTCGAAAGGGCGCGCAATGGCTACGGCCATGCCGTGAGCATCATGGCGCGCCATCTCCTTCTCTCCTGCCTGGCATTGGCCGCCGTGTTTGGGATCACCTACCTGTTGGCCAACCGGATACCGTCCGCCTTTCTGCCCAGCGAGGATCAGGGCTTCTTCTTCGTCAACGTGCAGACCCCGAACGGCGCCTCGCTGGCCCGCACCAACGCCGCGATCAATCAGGTCGGCCGCATCCTGCTGAAGACCTCCGGCGTGGCCCATGTCATCGAACTGGGCGGGTTCAGCCTGATTGCCGGCGCCAACGAGCCGAATGCCGGATCCGTCATCGCCATCATGAAGCCCTGGCACGATCGTGGCGCCAGCCAATCGGTGAACGCGGTCATCGCCAGGCTCGCTCCAGTGTTCAATGCCATTCCATCAGCGGACGTGGTCAGCTTCAACCCGCCGGCGATCCATGGCGTCAGCAACACCGGCGGCATCAATTACGTGCTGGAGGCCCGTGCCGGCCAGACCTATCAACAACTTGCATCCGTCGCGCGCGGGCTGATCTTCGCGGCAAACCAGAACAAACACCTGAGTTCAGTGTTCACCAGCTTCTCCGCCGGCGTGCCGCAGGTGATGGTGACAGTGGACAACACCCGCGCGCAATTGCTGGGGGTGACACCTGCGGCGGTGTATTCGGTCCTGGAGGCCAACCTGGGCAGCCAGTATGTTAATGACTTCAATTACCAGAACTTCGTGTTCCAGGTTATCGTTCAGGACGAAGCACAATTTCGTAACAAGATTTCCGATATCGACAATCTCTATGTCCAAAGCACCAACGGCGGCATGGTCCCATTGAACGCTGTCGTCAACATCACGACGGTGCAAGGGCCGGATGCCACCAATGCCTATAACGAATATCCGGCGGTGCTGATCAACGGCTCCTCGGCGCGCGGCACCAGCAGTGGGGAGGCGATCGCTGCGATGGAGCAGGTATCTGCAAAACACCTGCCGCACGGATATGGCTACGACTGGACCGGCATGTCGTACCAGGAATTGCTCGCGGCCGGCCAGGAATCCTCCGCCCTGCTGTTCGCCGTCGTCTTCTCCTATCTGTTCTTGGTGGCGCTGTACGAGAGCTGGACGCTGCCGCTGTCGGTGATGCTGCCCACGGCATTGGCAATGCTGGGCGGGCTGGCGGCGCTGCTGGTGCGCGCCATGGCGCTGGACGTTTACGGCGAGATCGGCCTGGTGCTGCTGATTGGCCTGGCGGCCAAGAACGCCATCCTGATCGTGGAATTTGCCAAGGACCGATTCGAGCGGGGTGACATTTCCGCGCGCGCCGCCGCCGAGGAAGGGGCGCGTACGCGATATCGCCCGGTGATGATGACCGCACTGGCCTTCATCATCGGGGTGCTGCCGCTGGTGTTCGCCACCGGCGCCGGTGCCGGCGGCCGTGTATCGATCGGCACCACCGTATTCGGTGGCATGATCCTCGCTTCCTTCGTCGGCATTCTGTTCGTGCCGATGCTGTTTGCCGGGTTCGAGGAACTCACCGGACAGGTGACGAAACTGGTTCGGCGCCGCGAACATCACCCAGCGGAATAGACCGTCGGGATCATAATGCAAGGGTGAAAGCGCCCGGCAGGCGTGCTATACAGAGCATGATGCAGCGACAGGGGGGCGCCGTAATGACCAGCGCGCTTGAGGAGAAGGACGCGATTCGCGAAGTGCTCGCGACGTACTGTTTCCATCTTGATGCCGCAAATTTCGAGGCCATGGCGGCGTTGTTCACGGAAGACGGCACCTGGCACACGGATTTCGGCAAGGGCACCGGCCGCGTCGGAATCATAGAGCATGCGCGCAGCCTGCGGACGGGCGACGCACCGAGGCCGCGCGGCGTGCACCTGACAACCAATATCGTCATTGAGCTGGATGGTGATTCCGCGCGCGTGCAATCCAATTGGATTGTCGCTCAGAATACCGATGCAGGCCCGAAGGTCAGCTCCGCCGGTGGCTACGCCGACGATATGGTGAAGCAGAATGGGCGCTGGCTTTTTCGCTACCGCAGGATCGACCGGTTCATCGCAGAGGGCAAATTCTGAATTCGCATCATCGGTTGGGTTGAGTTCTGTATGCGCCCGTTCAGTGAGGGAAGATGGCCAGGTCAGGCCCCGACCATGATGGGAGACTTTCTCGCCAGAAGCGCTAGAAGCGGAGCGACAAAGCCACTCATATCTTCGCCTTTTTCTCCCGCTTCGTCTTTCCGTTCACCGCCGCGGCCGGCAACCCAGTGAAGAAATTGCTTCGCGTATTGGCCCCCATCATCAGGTAGTTGTGGTCCGACCCGGTGAGTACGAAGCGCGCGCCCATCGCGACATAGCGCGATGCATGCTCCTCATCGTAGACGCCCCCCATGCCAAGGACCTTGCCGTGCTTACGGCACGCAGCGCCGACCGTTTCATATGCGTCGACGACCTTGGGATGGCCCATCTGCCCGGCCACGCCGAGTTCCGACGACAAATCCGACGTGCCGATCAGCAGCACATCCACGCCGTCCACCGCGGCGATGTCAGCGGCGTTCTTCACCGCTTCCGGGCTTTCAATCATCACCACCGTGAGGATTTCGGCATTGATCGCCTTCTGCGCCTCGGCCATTGCGGGCGCGCGATAGCCGTAGATCGCGGGAGGACCGCCCCAGCTTCGATGGCCCTGCGGGGGGTAGTGAAAGGCCTCGGCGATGCGGCGGGCCTCCTTGGCGGTATCGACATGCGGCATCACGATGCCCTGCGCACCGTTGTCCAGCGCCCGTGTCGCCTCGTCGATCGCAGTAGCGCAGGCACGGATGATCGGCGTGACGCCGGTGGGCAGCGCGGCGATACAGAGCTGGGCCACCTCATGGGCCGAGAACGCGCCATGTTCATTATCGATGAACAACCAGTGGTGGCCGGTCGCGGCGGCGAGCGTAGGGGCGGCCGCGCTGCGCAGATGGTGGACGCCGAACCCAAGAGCGACCTCGCCTGCCGCCATGCGGCGTTTCGTGGCGTTCGGCACCAGCATCGTTTTCGCCTCCCCGTGTGTTAGTGGCCAGCGTAGCATGCGAATTTCGCGCGAGGCCAGAATGGGCCCCGCATGGACGTGCGGCCGGCCGCTGCCGTTGCGGTTCCGGCTTGGGCAGAACACAGGCAGTTGATCGGTCCCACGGTTGTCGGCCGCGCCAGGGAGAAGACACTGTCACCCCAGGCACGGAGCGGAGCATGGCATGAGCCAGGGCATCCCCGCCACCATCCTGCTGGTGGACGACGACTCGGCGGTACGTGAAGTCGTCGCTGCGATGCTGGAAGATCTCGGCTATCGCGTCGTCGAGGCGGACGGCGGCGCCGCGGCGCTGGACCTGTTGTCGACCGGCAACCGGGTTGACCTGATGCTGGCCGACTTCTCCATGCCGGGCATGAGTGGCATGGAGCTGCTGCGCGAAGCGACGGCACGCCGGCCGGAATTGCCGGTTTTGCTGGTCACCGGCTATGCCGACGACAAGGCCTTGGCCGTGCTAGGACAGGAACGGCTGGTGCTGAAGCCGTTCCGAAACGAGGAACTGGCCCGCAAGGTGCGCATCGCGCTCAGCGGGCCAGACAGCGGCAAGGTAGTAAAGCTGCCGCGGTAGCGTTCGGATGGCGCCGGTTTGCACTTGCTCGTAAGTCCATCACAGGCCGGCACTGTCGAGCTTCCTCGTTGGCAGCATTGCTTGCGTGACGCGATTGGCAACCGGGCTGATCCCCTGAGTGGGCATCCTTGAGGTCGTCGGGGAATTGGTGCGCGCATCGGCCGCAGTGGTGGACGCGGTGGTGGACGCGGTGGTGGACGCGGTGGTGGACGAATGCCGGCGCCCGTCGGCCGATGCACGCTCCAGGTCGTTTCAGCCTGCACCAATTAGCGCGGCTTGCCCTGGTTCAGCGCCCACAGCACGCCGAACGGATCGCGAAGCTGCGCGTAACGGTCGCCCCAGAACATGTCCTGTGGCGGCATGACAGGCGTGGCGCCGGCATCGATGGCGGGTTGCCACCAGGTTTCGATGTCGTTCACCGGCAGCATCAGGTTGAAGCCTTGGGCCGGCTGATAGGCACAGCCATGCTCTGGATACGGGTCGCCAAGCATCACCGAATTGCCGTTGATGTAGAGATGCACATGCATCGTGCGCCCCTTGTCATCGGGCGGATAGGCGAAGGCTTGCTCGGCCCCGAAGGCGCGCTGGTAGAATTCGGCGGCGCGCAGGGCACCATCGACTTGCAGATAGGCGACAACGCCGCCTCTCACGGCGACATTAGGTGTGGGCTTGGTTTCGGCAGTGGCGGACATGAGCAGGTTCCTTCTTGATTGGTCCCGCTGCAAGGACGTTGCTGCCGCCGGCGCGCCGACATGCGTGGCGCAAAAAACTTCGTTACGGTACCGTGGCGGCATTTTCTTGCGTCAGGCGGTCGATCTGGCGGCGGATATGCAGTGCCTCGGCCGGCGTGGCAGCCAAAGCGATCGCCTGGTCGAACGCCTCGGACGCTCTATGTTGTGCCAGGGTACACGCATTTCTGAATTCCTGGTTCACTGACAAGCCAAACACTCCTCATACTCCACCCGCCCCCCGCTCCCCGCCGCAACCGCAGCCACCAGCGGCAACGACCCCTGCCCGTCATTCGCCGCCACACCCTCGAACGCCACCGGCCCCACCGCCTTCTCACTCACCGCATCCGCCCGGGCGATCGACAGACTCCGGCAGTAGTACATCGACTTCACCCCCTTCTTCCACGCCATGAAATGAATCTGATGCAGATCCCGCTTATGCACATTCGCCGGCAGAAACACGTTCACCGACTGGCTCTGGCAGATGAACGCCGCCCGGTCCGCCGCATGCTCCACGATCCACCGCTGATCCAGCTCGAACGCAGTCTTGAACACCGCCTTCTCTTCCGCGCTCAAAAACTCCAGATGTATCACGCTGCCCTGCCGCAGCGTGATCGACGACCACACCTCCTCGGTATCCATCCCCTTCTCCGCCAGCAGCTTCTGCAAATGCCTGTTCCGCACCGTAAAACTGCCCGACAGCGTCTTCTGCAAGAACACATTCGCCGCGATCGGCTCGATCCCCGGCGAAGAATTCCCCGCAATAATGGAAATGGAAGCCGTCGGCGCGATCGACATCTTGTGCGAGAACCGCTCCATCACCCCGTATTCCGCGGCATCCGGGCAAGCCCCCCGCTCCTCCGCCAGCACATACGAAGCGGCATCCGCCTGGGAGCGGATATGGCGGAAAATCCGCTTGTTCCACACCTTCGCCATCACGCTTTCCCACGGCACGTTCAGCGCCTGGAGGAACGAATGGAACCCCATCACCCCCAGCCCCACGGACCGTTCCCGCATCGCCGAGTACCGCGCTTTCTCCATCCCCGCCGGCGCCCGATCGATAAAATCTTGCAACACGTTATCCAAAAACCGCATCACGTCTTCGACGAACGTCGGGTGATCGCACCACTCGAACCACGTCTCCAAATTCAACGAACACAAACAACAAACCGCGGTGCGCTCCATGCCATGCTGGTCGCGCCCGGTCGGCAGCGTGATCTCGCTGCAGAGATTAGAAGTCTTCACCTCCAGCCCCGCCAGCTTGTGATGCTCTGGCCGCGCCCGGTTCACGTGATCGGAGAAGATCAGGTACGGCTCCCCCGTCTCGATCCGCGCCGTCAGGATGCGCACCCACAGCCCTCGCGCGGAAATCGACCGCACCACCGACCCGTCCTTCGGCGACAGCAACGGCCACGCCTCATCCGCCTCCACCGCCCGCATGAACGCGTCCGACACCAATATCCCATGATGCAGGTTCAGCGCCTTGCGGTTCGGATCGCCCCCGGTGGGGCGCCGGATTTCCACGAATTCCTCGATCTCGGGATGCCACACGGGCAAATACACCGCCGCCGAGCCCCGCCGCAGCGACCCCTGCGAAATGGCCAACGTCAAGGAATCCATCACCCGGATGAACGGGATCACGCCGGAGGTCTTGCCGACCGCCCCCACCTTCTCCCCGATCGACCGCAGATTGCCCCAGTACGACCCGATCCCGCCGCCCTTCGATGCCAGCCACACATTCTCGTTCCACAGCCCGACAATGCCTTCCAGGCTGTCGGACGCCTCGTTCAGGAAGCAGGAAATCGGCAATCCACGCTGCGTGCCGCCATTGGACAGCACCGGCGTCGCCGGCATGAACCACAGCCGGCTGATATAGTCGTACAGCCGCTGCGCATGTGCCGCGTCGTCGCCGTAATACGACGCCACGCGCGCGAACAGATCCTGGAAGCTTTCGCCGGGCATCAGATAGCGGTCGGACAGGGTGGCCCGCCCGAAATCGGTCAGCAATGCGTCGCGTGAGCGGTCGATATGAACCTGGTGGCGCCCCGTCATCTGCACGGCGTCGAGCACGTCTACCTCCCCTCCGGTCGTCGGAGTGGCAGCATCCGGTGCGTCGCGATTCGGGGTCAACAACATATGGGCGGTCTCCGGGAGCAGCGGACACAACATCTCATGTGGAAGTTGCGCTAATGCCACATTCGCGCTGCCGCATAGTAGCCCGCGACGGCCCATCCGCCCAATCCGGGCGGTACCGCACCCAGGGTTCTCCCCATGTTCCACGGGATGTGGACATATGCCTCCGCGCCTCGTGATCGGCTTGCCGCGCCGCTGCCACGAAGCCGGCCCCCACCGGCCACGTTCCATAGGCATCACCCCCGTCACCGGCATCCTCACCCGGTATGCCGGGCAACAGACGGGACTTGCATCAGCGACAGGGACACTGACCCCATGCGTAACGCCGTGCTTGTGATTCCGCTTGTCGTGCTCGGCCTCACGGGGTGTGTCGCCGTGCACGAACACCCGGCGCCCCGCGAAACCGTGGTGACGCCGGCCACGCCGCCGCCACCCGAGGTGGTGGCGCCTCCTGGTTCAACAGCGACGGTGGTGACCCACTAAAGACATCCACACCCATCAACCTATCCCGGCGATTGGCGCGGCAGGCCGGGGGACGCACGTCGTCCCCCGGCCTGACTGCTTGTGGCACCCACGCTTCAGCCGCGCACTGCCGCCGCATGAACGCAACATGGCCGTTTTTCAATGTTGCCCCGGCTTCTGCCGTTTCGCCGCCCAGCGTAGGAACCGGCAGCAATGGACAGCCTCCCGCTTGAACTCCCACTCGCCCCCGCCACCGGCTTCGACCGCGAGGACCTGGCCGGCCTGATCGCCGTACTGGCGCTCGGCGGCGTGCTGTCCTGGCTGACCGTCGTGCATCCAGGCGAGCTGCCGCCCTGGATGCCCTACAACTTCTCCTGGGTGGAGTTCTTCGCCACCACCCTGGGCTTGTGGTGGTACTTCCGCGGCGTCGCCCGCACGGCACCGCAGCAGCGGCCGCGGGTCTGGCGCCGTATCGTGTATGTCGCCGGCATCGCCATCATCTACGCCGTGGTACAGACGCATTACGAATACCTGGCCCTGCACGAGTTCTTCCTGAACCGCGTGCAGCACATCTTCATGCACCACCTCGGCCCGTACCTGATCGCGCTGTCCTGGCCCGGAGCGATGCTGTATCGCGGCATGCCGCGTCCGTTCCGCCGCATCACCGAATCGCGTATCCTGCGCGCTGTTCTCTCCATCGTCCAACAGCCGCTGCCCGCCGGTATCCTCTTCGTCGGCCTGATCTACTTGTTCCTGATCCCCAGCGTGCAGTTCCAGGCGATGCTCAACCCGCGGCTCTATGCCATCATGAACTGGAGCATGATCGGCGACGGCCTGTTGTTCTGGTTCCTGGTGCTGGACCCGAGGCCGAAGGAACAAGCCGGCATCGGCTTCGGCATGCGCATGGTGCTGCCATTCGCCGTGATGTTTCCACAGATTGCGCTCGGCTCCTACATCACCTTCGGTCCCAGCGGGCTTTACCGGTACTACGAGTTGTGCGGCCGGCTGTTTCCGGCGATATCCACGGCCTACGATCAACAGGTCGGCGGCATCGTGGCCTGGATTCCCGCGGGCATGATGAGCGCGATCGGCTTCGTCACGGTGCTGAACGCCCTGCGCCTGTATGAAGAAAGCCTTCCCCCACCAGAGGAACCCGAGGATGAACCAGGCAGCACCCGCATCGTCGTCTATGCGTCGTCATGGACTGGCCGCCGCTAGCGCCATGCTCGCGGTGCTGCTGGGCGCGCCGGCACTGGCGGCGAATCCGGCACTGACGGTCTCCCATCCCTGGGTGCGGTTCCTGACGCCGCAAATTCCCGCCGCCGGCTATTTCACTTTGCACAACAACGGCACACAGCCCGCCGTACTCACCGGCGCATCCTCGCCGGATTGCAGCCAACTGATGCTCCACCAGAGCATGGATAAGAACGGCATGGCAGAGATGAAAATGGTCGCCGCGATTGTCGTGCCGGCGCACGGATCGGTGACGTTCCACCCGGGCGGCTATCACCTGATGTGTATGTCGCCCACATCCGCAATCGCTCCCGGCCGCCACATGCCAGTCAACTTGCAGTTCAAGGACGGATTGTCGCTTTCGGTCGATTTCGCCGTGTATGGCGCGAAGGGCAAGTAGTCCAGCGGCTGGTCTGCGGTCAGATCTCCCACGAGGCTTCCGCCTCCACCTCGCTTTTGTCCTCGAAATATTGCAGCGCCGGCGTAATCCGCCGGCCTTGCTCTGACGGACGCTGGATTTCGACGGGCACCGGCAGTCGCACCGCGACCGTGGTACCCTGCCCTGGCCAGGTTTCAATATCGAACATGCCGCCTCGTAGCGCGGCCAATTCGGCAGCGGGGCGCAATATGGCCCGTTGTTCCGCCTCGGTGACACCGCTGCCGTCATCCGTCACCGCGATCTGCACCCGTCCGCCCAGAAGCGTCGCGCTTACCAGAACTTGCTCACGTGCCTGACGAATTGCATGACCGACCAGCGAGTTCAGAATGGCTCGCAGCGCGTCGCGATCGGCATGCAGCGTCAGGTTAGGGGCGACTGCCACATCAAGGACAACGAATCGATTCGTTGCCTCGGACACGAGCGCCTCCAGAACCGCGCGTATTTCCAACCCGACGTCCAGCTTGGCCCCCAGGAACGGGGCGCGGAGGGGGACAACCCGCTCGGGTTCGTGCATCCGCGGCATATCGCCTCCATGCGCGGTCAACGCCCGTCGCCGGAAGGCACCCATGAGCAATGCTCCACATACGAACGTGCTGCCGGCCACGAAAGCGACAACTGCCGACACGAATGAACCGCCGATCATCATGCGATCAGTAACGCACCGGCCGGTTAATACTTCGCTAAGCCCGGCTATGTTGCCCTGATGCGGCCGGACTGTCATTGCAATCTGCATTAAGCCGCCGCCCCAATTCTGCGGCGCCGGCAACGCGTTTTACATCGTGGCTGTGACCCGGTCGGAGGATCGCGCACGACAGCCCTGGATCGCGCGGGCTCCACGAGGGCGCGCGCGCCGCGGCCGCTAAGCCCGACTCTGCCGGGTGGGTGGCCAAGCCTGCCGGTTGATCTGCATCAATGTGACCAGTTCGCCGCCTCGCCATGCTTCAACAAAATGGATGGGGAAGAAACAGCATGACTCCTCGTGTGGACAGTAGAGCATGCCGAAACCAGGCGGCAAACGGGATGGCGGACGCAGGCCGGAAATTGCGCGAGGTCGATCAACTCCTCAACGATCCGGACGTGGCGCTGGACGCCAATCGCGTTTGGGCGCTGTTGGCTGATATCATGCGCAAGCCGCAAAGGCAGAACATTGCCGATGTATCGGCACCCGACTGACCCATAACAACCGGGAGCATTTGGCAATCACACGCCGCGCTCCGTGCGCAGATTACGATGACGGCGTAGAACCTACCGGGCGCAGCACCGTGCCCGGCGAGTCTATGGCGTGTGGCGCTATGTTCACCCTCATTGTCATCGGCATGATGCTTTTGCTCAGTGGCTGCGCTGGCCCGCCGCAACGCCCCGGACCTCCACAGGCAGAGGAGGCCCGTCCGAGTTTCCTGACCCGGGTGCATGAGGACTGCCTCGCCGGCGATCAGTGGTCATGCAACCTCCTGATGCAGCTCTCCAATGCCATGCGCTCGCGGGCGCGCTGACGGTCCTGCCCACAGAGCGCTGCCATTGTTCGGGTCATGGAACTCCTACGAACTCGCGACTTGCCAATTGCGAAGCCGGTCGCAACCGGCCATGCTGACTCCCTCGCAACCAAAAATCGTAACGATCGAGGGAGGTCTCATATGCATTTGGGTCAGGGCCTGAACCGCGCGGTGCAGACGCGACCGGACGCGCCATCGACGATCTTCCGCGACCGGCGCCGCACATGGCGGGAAACCGCGAACCGAATCGCGCGCCTCGCCGGTGGATTGCAGGCGAATCGCCTCGGCAAGGGCGACCGTGTCGCGATCCTGGCGCTGAACAGTGACCGATATTTTGAATTGCTGTTTGCCGTGCCGGCGATGGGCGGCATGACGGTGCCGCTGAACACCCGGCTCGCACCGCCGGAAATCGCGTATATGCTGGAAGACAGCGGTGCCACGATGTTGTTCATCGACGCCGCGATGGCGCCGGCGGTGCAGGCGCTGCAAGGCCGGCTGGCACGGGTACGTCAGATTTTCTGGCTGGACGACACGTCCGCTCCGCCGGGCGTGCGCATGTTCGAGAGCTTGCTCGACGCAGTGCCGGCTGCTCCCTTTGAAGCGCAGGACGATGACGTCGCTGGCATCTACTACACCGGGGGCACGACAGGCGTTTCCAAGGGGGTGATGCTGACGCACCGCAACCTGGTGACCAATGCCGCCAACGTCATCGTCGCGGTGGGATACAACAGCGACAGCGTCTATCTGCACGCGCCGCCGATGTTCCACCTGGCCGACGGATTCTCTTCCTTCGCCGTCACCATGCTGGCGGGTGTGCACGTCTTCATTCCGCGCTTCGATCCCGCCGCAGTCGCCGCCACGGTGGCGCAGGAGCGCGTGACGAATACTTTGCTCGTGCCGACCATGGTCAATGCACTGGTCAACTATCCCGAACTCGACAAGTACGATCTTTCGACATTGAAGATGATCCCGTTCGGTGCCTCGCCGATGCCCGATGCCGTGTTGCAGCGCGCGACGGAGAAAATGCCCTGGTGCCGGTTCCTGCACGTCTATGGCATGACGGAAGCTGCACCGCTGTGCACCGCCCTCGAGCCGCGCGACCTGGAGGTGCCTGGCCGCAGCCGTAGCTGTGGCAAGGCGGCCATGCTGGTGGAAGTGCGCATCGCCGACGCCGAGGACAACGAAGTACCCCGCGGCACGGTTGGCGAGGTGCAGGTGCGCGGACCCAACATCATGCTGGGCTACTGGAACAAGCCCGAGCAAACCGCGACCGCCCTGCGCGGCGGCTGGTATCACAGCGGCGACGGCGGGTTCATGGATGATAACGGCTACGTCTATATCGTCGATCGCCTGAAGGACATGATCATCAGCGGCGGCGAGAACATCTATTCCGCCGAAGTCGAAAACGCGATCCTGACGCTGCACGCCGTCGGCGAGGCGGCGGTGATCGGGATTCCAGACGACAAATGGGGCGAGGCCGTGCATGCCGTGGTGGTGCCGCGCGCCGGACGCACCGTGACGGAAGCCGAGGTGATCGCGCATTGCCGGGAAATTATCGCCCATTACAAATGCCCGCACAGCGTGGAGGTGCGGGACCGGCCATTGCCGCTGTCGGGTGCGGGAAAGGTACTGAAGACGGAGCTGCGCGCGCCGTTCTGGTCGGGACGGGACAAGCGGGTTAACTGAAACCAACACATCGTCATTGCAACATCATATCGTCGCGACAGCACATCGTCATTGCGACAGCACATCGTCATCGCGAGGCGCGAAGCGACGAAGCAATCTCGGTCGGGTCGCGTCCGGCTTTGTCGTTCACGCGCGCTGATCTGATCGGGCCGAAACGATCAGACTGTCCGCAGCATTGAGGCGCTGCGGCCAAGCGGCTATGGCAACCGTCAGACGGCGCCGCACCCATACCGGAGACCGCGCCGGGCCATCGTGAACCGGCTTTACCGGCAGGGGAATCGTATGCAGGACACGAACTCGATCCCACACCAGTGGGACGTGGAAGCGGATGTTGTCGTCGTCGGCTTTGGCGCGGCCGGTGTCGCCGCTTCCGTCACTGCGCACGATCTGGGCGCGCGCGTCGTCATCCTGGAAAAGGCACCGGAAGGCGAGCATGGCGGCAACACGCGCGTGGCCGGCCAGGGCTATTTGAACACGTCTTCCGCCGAGCAAGCCGCCGCGTATCTGAATGCGCTGTGCGGCCCTTACGCCGTGCCGCAGCCCATGGTGCGGGTCTGGGCCGAGGAAATGTGCCGGAACAATGACTGGCTCGCGCAGCTTGGCTGCGATCCGCAGGAGCACCAGCATCCACCGGTCGGCATCGAGTTCCCCGATCTGCCCGGCTCGGCGTCCGTCCATAAATTCCACGATGGCCCAACCTATGGCTATTCCAACACCTGGAAGGCATTCGAACGACTGGTCACGCAGCGTCCCATCCAAATGCTCTTTGAAACGCCCGGCAAGGCGCTGATCCAACATCCGGTCACGCGCGACATCATTGGCGTGCGGGCGCAGCGCCGGGACGAGATCGTTCTCGTGAAGGCGCGCCGCGGCGTGGTCCTGACCTGCGGCGGTTTCGAGAACAACCAGGAGATGATCCGCAACTACCTTCCCAATGTACCCTATTGTTACACATCCGGCACGCCGTACAACGAGGGCGACGGCATTGCCATGGCGCTGTCCGTGGGGGCCGATCTCTGGCACATGAACAACTATGCGGGCCCATCGATGGCTCTGAAAGTGCCTGACGTTCGCACCAGTTTATCCATGCAGGCACTGCATTACAGCAAGCAGATGCCGGGCGGCATGATCGTGGTCGGCCCCGACGGACGGCGTTTCTGCGACGAGAAATTCAAGACCCGCCACGGCAAGGTACCGGTGAACGGGCGCTGGCTGCCGCTCGCTACCCCCAGCCCCATGTTCATGATCTTCGACGACACGTTGTTCTCTGCCGGCCCGCTGTACGACAAACACCCGAGCCACGGCTGGACGCAGATCATCGAGCGTTACGACTGGAGCCCTGACAACAGCGTCGAACTGGCGAAAGGCTGGATCAGGCGGGCGGAAAGCATTACTGAACTTGCCGCCTCGGTTGGCCTGGATCCCAATGCTCTGGCGGCAAGCGTGCAGCGATGGAACCAAGGCTGCGCTGCGACCCACGACGAGGCATTCGGCCGCACGCTGATGCTGCAGCCAATCGTCACGCCGCCGTTCTATGCGGTGGAGCTGTCGCCTTCGATGCTCAACACGCAGGGCGGCCCGCGGCGCAACGAAAAGGCGCAGATTGTCCGACCGGACGGCTCGCCGATCGGACGGCTGTACAGCGCGGGCGAACTCGGGTCGATCTACAGCTACCTGTATCAAGGCACCGGCAATATCGGCGAGTGCCTCGCGTTCGGCCGCGTATCCGGGCGCAATGCCGCAGCCGAAATACCCTGGGAATAGCGTTGCTCACCGGTTCGCGCTTTGGCGCAGGGCGGGGCGCCTGCGATGCGGTACCGGCGCCTCGCAGCAAATATGACGAGACACCCGCGAGACAATTCAACGCCCTGGACCAACGCCCCAGCAAGCCGCAGTACACCCGCCGCCTGCACCCCGCCACATCCCACCAACTCCGCATGCACCGATCGGTCCCTGCCGCATGCCCACCGTCCCTCGCCTCTACACCCCAGCCGGCCTCGCCCAAGGCGCTATCATCGCCGCCAGCCAGGCCCAGGCCCGCTACCTCGGCACCGTCCTCCGCGCCCGCCCCAATGACACCGTCCACCTCTTCAACGGCCGGGACGGCGAATGGCTGGCCCACATTGCCACCCTCCAGCGCGACCGCCTTACCCTCACGGTCCAGCACCAGCGCCGCCGCCAGCTTCCCGAACCCGACCTCTGGCTGGTCTTTGCCCTCCTCAAGCGCGACGCCACGGACCTCGTCGTCCAGAAGGCCACCGAACTCGGCGTATCGGCCCTGCACCTCGTCCTCACCGGGCGCACCAACGCCGCCCGCACCAACCTGGACCGCCTGGCCGCCATCGCCACCGAGGCCGCAGAGCAATCCGAACGCCTCACCATCCCCACCATCCAACCGCCCTGCATGTTGCTCGATCTTCTCGCCGCCTGGCCCGCTACCCGCCCCCTCTACGCCGCTATCGAACGCGCGCCCGACGCCACGCCGCTCCGCCCCACCAGCCAACCCGCCGCCTTGCTCGTCGGCCCCGAGGGCGGCTTCACGCCCGATGAGCTTGAAGCCATGCGTCTGCATCCCTTTGTTACACGCGTGAGCCTTGGCCCTCGCATCCTGCGGGCGGAGACGGCTTGCGTCGCCGGGCTGGCCCTGTTGCAGGCACCTCTCTGCGGCTAGAACTGTGGTCCAACCCCGAGACGTCCTGGGAAGCCGAATGTCCAATCCGGGAGAAGGCGACGCCACCCCCATCACCTCGATCCGACAGCTCGCCGACCACATCGCGGCCGGCTGCAAGCCGCGCAATGCCTGGCGAATTGGGATGGAGCATGAAAAATTCGGCTTTCGCCAGGAAGATCTGGCCCCGCCGCCTTACCTGCCCTCCGGCAACCATCCCGGATCGATTCGCGACCTGTTGCTGGGGCTCGAACGCTACGGCGGCACGCCGATCGAGGACCACGGCAACGTCATCGGCCTGAAACAGGGCGGCGCCGCGATCTCCCTGGAACCGGCGGGGCAGCTCGAGCTCTCCGGGGCGCCCCTGGAAACGCTGCACCAGGTCAAAGCCGAGACCGACGCCCATTTCGACCAGGTGCGTGCCGTCGCCCGCGACCTGCGCATGGGTTTTGCCCCCCTCGGCTTCCACCCCCTCGCCGCCCGCGCCGAGATGCCGTGGATGCCCAAGGGCCGCTACGCCATCATGCGCCGCTACATGCAAACGGCCGGCACGCTCGGCCTGGACATGATGACGCGCACCTGTACGGTGCAGGTGAACCTCGACTACGGCTCCGAATCCGACATGGTGCGCAAGCTCCGCGTCTCGCTCCTGCTGCAACCCCTCGCCACCGCCTTGTTCGCCAACTCACCGTTCAGCGAGGGCCGGCCCAACGGCTTCCTCTCCTATCGCGCGCATGTCTGGACCGACACCGACAACGACCGCTCCGGCATCCCGGCCGTGATGTTCGAGGACGGCTTCGGCTTCGAGCGCTACGCCGCATGGCTGGTGGACAGCGTGCCGATGTATTTCGTCTATCGCGACGGCGGCTACATCGACGTGGCCGGCAGCCGCTTCCGCGACTTCATGGACGGTCGCCTGCCCGCGCTCGCTGGCATCCAGGCCACGATGGGCGACTTCGCCGACCACATGACCACCGTCTTCACCGACGTCCGCCTGAAGCAGTTCCTGGAAATGCGCGGCGCCGATGCCGGCAGCCTGGACATGATGCTCGCCCAGTCGGCGCTTTGGGTCGGCCTCCTGTACGACGACTCGGCCCTGGCCGCAGCCGAATCGGTGCTGCGCGGCGCCGGATGGGCCGAGGCGGCCGCCATGCGGGAAGCCGTCCCGCGCCAGGGTCTCGCGACAAAGTTACCGTGGCGCGATGGAACCCTGCGCGACCTGGCAACAGATGTCGTCGCCATCGCCGCGGACGGGCTGCGGGCGCGTGCCCTCCACGGTGCCGAAGGGCGGGACGAATCGGTTTTTCTCGCGCCGTTGCAGGCCATTGTGGCCGGCGCCCCAACCCAGGCGGAGAACTGGCTCGCGCGCTGGCGGGGCCCATGGGCGCGTGACGTGCGTAAAATTCTCGCCCAAGCCGCAATATGAAAGAATTACATAAACCTTGGCGTGCTTATCCAATTCGCGATACAAGTGAGACGGTGTTGATGATGCGATGATGGCTGGTACGACAACAAAGCCCCCGGGGCCCGCCGTACAACCAGGCCCGGCCGGGCAGGTGGTGCTGCGACTACGCCTGATCGGACAGATGGAAGCCTGGACGATCACCAGCGAAAATGTCCTCCCCGCGGGACGCAAAACCCGTGCTTTGCTCGCTGCCGTAGCGCTCTCGGCACCCCGCCCTGCCCTGCGCGGCCGTCTCGCCGAACTGCTGTGGAGCCGCCGGCCAGAGGAGCAAGCGCGTGCCTCGTTGCGCCAGGAAATCCACCGGCTTCTGGAGACGCTTTCCCCCGCCGGAACGGAGATCATGCAGGTCACCCGCGACCACCTCTCCCTGAAACCTGGCGCCGCCTGGGTGGACGTGGAGGAGGTGATGCGCGCCACCACCGACCAGCCTGCCTCCCTGTCGCTGCTGGATGGCGACCTGCTGGAGGACCTGGACGGGATCGATCCCACCTTCGACGCGTGGCTCACCGCTGAACGCGAACGCCTGCGTGACCGCGCCCGCAACGTTGCAGAAGCACTGTTGCGCGAATCGAGCGAGCCCGAGGCCGCCATCCCTGCCGCCCAGCGTCTGCTACAGATCGATCGCGCCCACGAAGGCGCATGGCGCGCACTGATGCGGGCGCACGTGGCGCGGGGCGAACGGGGCATGGCGATCCAGGCGTACGATCGCTGCCGCGCGGTGCTGGCGGATCTGCTTGATGCCGCCCCGTCCCAGGAAACCCAGAAACTGCTTGCGGAAATCCGCGGCCCCTATGGCAGCCGCGTACCGGTACGTGCCGCACCGGTACCGACGCTGCCCGAACCCTTGGCGCCGCCGGCACCGCCGCCGATCGACGAGCTGATCCGTGACGAACCGGTGCCGGTGCTGGAGCCGCGGCTGGAAACGCGCACTGCGCGGGGCGGCGCCCATGTCGGGGTGATGCCGTTGCTATTTTCCGGCGCCACCGATGAAGACGCCCACCTGGCACCCGGTCTGGCGGAGGAGATCACCACCGCTCTTTCCCGTTTCCGCTGGATGTTCGTGGTCGCCTCCAGTTCCTTGGCGCGATTCGCGACTGATACCCGCGACGAGAATGCCATCCGCCGCACCTTCGGAATCGATTTCCTGGTCGATGGGTCGATCCAACGGGTGCGCAACCGGCTGCGCATTACGGTCCGCCTGCTCGACCTGCGCGCCGGCAACCAGGTGGTATGGGCGCGCCGATTTGACCGCCAAACCAATGACTTGCTCTCGTTGCAGGACGAGATCGCTGCGGAGGTCGTTGCCCAGATCGACCCCGAGATCCTGCTGATCGAGGCGCGGCGCAGCGCGGCTCAGCCACCGATCGACGCCACCGCGTACGACCTTGTGCTGCGGGCGATTCCGCTGATGTGGCGGATGGAACGCACGCCGTTCATGCAAGCGGGCACCCACCTGGCGCGAGCGATCGAAGTGGAACCCGACTACGCCGCAGCCCATGCCTGGTATGCCTATTGGCACGTCTTCCTGGTAGGCCAGGGGTGGACCGAGAGCCCCGGCGAAATCATGGCCGCCGGTGGGGCGCTGGCCGAGCGCGCGATCGTGCTCGACCCGTTCGATGCGCGCGCCCTGACGATTGCAGGTCATGTCCGGGCGTTTCTGCATCGCCGGCACCGCGAGGCGCTGGCTCTGCACGAGCGCGCGCTGTCGCTGAACCCGAACCTCGCAATGGCCTGGGCGCTATCAGCCTGTGCCTATGCCTACCTTGGCGAAGCGGAGGAGGGAGAACGCCGCAACAACCGCTATAAGCGGTTGTCGCCGATGGACCCACACGCGTTCTTCTACGATACGTTCTTTCTGTACATCCACCTGCTGAAGCGCGATTTCGAATCTGCGGTGGCAGTCGGTCGAACTGTATGTGAAATGAATCCGCGCTTCACCTCAAGTCACAAGCTGTATCTGGCGGCACTCGGCCACACCGGCCGCTCCCGGGAAGCCGCCGTCGTGCTCGAGAGGTTGCTGGGGCTCGAACCGGATTTCTCCGTACAGCAGTTTGTGGCCTCGTCGCCTCTGGCGCGTGAAACCGATCGGGATGTGTGCGCGGAAGGCCTTCGCTTGGCCGGCGTGCGCGAACACTCGGCGGACGTGGCGTACGCGGTCAACGCCGCCGCACTAGGGGACGCCTCGTAACGATGCCGGGGCGACCTTCGCCCCTGCCCCACGCTTCAGTCGCTCGATTTGCCAGCCTGCTCCGCGGCCCGGCGTTTGCGCGCCGCTGCGGCATACTGCCCTCGCGGCCGAACCTCCTGCACATGCGGCCGGACCACGGTGTCGTAATAGTCGTCCCAATCCTCCGGGGTGAGCTGATCCAGCCTCGGCACCAACTCATAATTGTTGAGGGTGTTCTCCTCGTAAGACTGCCGCGGCAGCGGCTGCACCTGCAGCAAGGGAAAGTCGGCACGAAAATCGATCGGGACGTCGGTCTTGGTCAGCCGAATATTGGTGATCAGGGGGCCGAACCAATGATCGGTCTCGATGATGCCCTCGAATGGCTCATAACCGCCGGGCCGGGGAACGTTCACCGGCGGGCGCACGAGCAGGCTCCAGCCCGGCGCGGTCCGCGCGACAATCCCGGTCCAGAGCTGGAACAAACCCGGCTCCTGGAAAGCGACCAGGAAGGGCGGCGAGTATTCCTGGATTTCCTTTGGCGCGACCGCGTCGAATTGATCGCGAAACCCGGGGAATTGCACGGCCTTGAGTGGCATCCAGTCGGCCGCACCGTCGAACGTCCACATGATGTCGTGGCCATCCCACTGCAGGCTGAAGCTGATCGGCGGGAATATGTAATAGCCATATCCGGACGCGCTCGCCGATGGCTCGCAATAGCGAAAGGCGCGCGTCGGCATCGAACCCGCGCCCGACCGATCTGCCCTCTGAGGCAGGCGGGCGCTGGGGATCAGGCGGTGAAAAATCACCAGCGGCGACTTGCGTGGCTCCGTTTGCTGGGTTTCCGGACGGGCTTCAATGATGGTCGACACGGTGCGGCATTCCCTGGGATGGAGAAACAACGAGACAGCGACCACCGGGCAGAGATCTGCCCGGCGCCGCAGTCTAGCAGCGAAACCGGTTTGGTGTCTGCTTCGACTGATTCAGCCCAGGCGGACCTTGCCGGCATCGGCGATGGCGAGGCTCGGGGCGCAGCCGCCCAGGCGGACCTTGCCGGCATCGGCCGTGGCGAGGCTCGGGGCGCAGCCGCCGAGGCGGACCTTGCCGGCATCGGTGGTGGCGAGGCTCGGGGCGCAGCCGCCGAGGCGGACCTTGCCGGCATCGGCGGTGGCGAGGCTCGGGGCGCAGCCGCCCAGGCGGACCTTGCCGGCATCGGCGGTGGCGAGGCTCGGGGCGCAGCCGCCGAGGCGGACCTTGCCGGCATCGGCGGTGGCGAGGCTCGGGGCGCAGCCGCCGAGGCGAACTTGACAATTGTCAGTGATGTCAGTGGAGATCGAGAGCAACATTGTTCCGGCCCTTCCTTCGACTGGTATTATTGGTCGTGGTCGCCACAAAGGGCCGCTCTGCCCCCGTCGGCATGGGTGCAATGATCCCGAATTAAGGATTTTTTGTCGTTGATTTAACGTTACTTTGGCGTCAAATCGTAAACCCATTTTAAACGCGACGAATAGCGCATTTTGGCCAACAACAGCGCCGGTATAACCACCGGGTTCGTCCTGAATATGAGATAATTATGGGATTTATAGATATCGTCCTGATTTCTTCCTGTGCTCCAACGTTTATTTCGCAACGTCCCCACTTTCGATTGGCGGTCAATCGCAACCGCGAAACACTTATTTCAGCCAGCCTTCCTAATAATCAGCTAACGACGTACTTATAACGCCAAGCTTTCGCGGCGGCACGGAATAGCGTCCAGGTCGGACAGTCTCCTATGGTGAATGGCCCCATCTCCTTGGGGTTAACCGGCCGGAGGCCCGACGCATATGACTGTCGAATCCCAAATCACCGCCTGGCTTGCCGGGCAGCAGACGGCCATGCTCGCAATGCTGCGGGACATGGTCGACACCGACAGCGGCAGCTACAACAAGCCGGGTATCGACGCCGTCGGATCCATCGTCCGTCGCTTCATGGCCGCGCACGGCATCCCGGTGGAGGTGCTGCCCCAACGCAACCATGGCGACTGCCTGCGCGCCGCGGTGCCATGGGACGGCCCGGCCGGCAATGCCGGAGGCAACATCATACTGATGGGCCATCGCGACACCGTATTTCCCAATGGCGAGGCCAAGCGCCGCCCCTTCACCGTTCGCGACGGCATCGCTCATGGCCCAGGCGTTGCCGACATGAAGGCAGGGCTGGTGATGAACTGCTTCGTCCTCGCCGCCTTCGCCAAATTCGGCGGCACGCCCGCACCCTTGCTCGGATTGTTCACCGGTGACGAGGAGATCGGCAGCCCGGAAGGCCGCGCTGTGATCGAGGCCGAAGCCCGACATGCTCGCGTTGTGTTCAACAGCGAGCCGGGCCGCTTGTCCGGCAACGTGGTGACCGGGCGCAAGGGCGGCGTGTTCATGGCGTTCCGCATTACCGGCAAGGCCGCGCACTCCGGTGCCAATTTCGCCGACGGCATCAGCGCTATCGAAGAGCTGGCGCATAAGGTGCAGGCGATCCACGCACTGACCGATCAGGCCCGCGGCACAACTTTGAACGTCGGCCTGGTCCACGGCGGGCAGAGCGTCAATACGGTAGCACCCTGGGCCGAAGGCGAGATCGACCTGCGCTACACGAACGCGTCAGACCGCGACGACGTGATGGCGCGAATCGCCTCAATCGTGGAACGCAGCTTCGTGGCGGGGACCCGCACGGAGCTCACCGTGAAAGGTGAGTTCCTGCCGCTGAACCAGACCGCCGCATCCCGGAAGTTGTTCGAAACCTACGTGGCCGCGGCGGCCGATACCGGCTTCACGACCGACGGTGAGTTCACCGGCGGCTGCGCGGATTCCGGGTTCACCGCCGCGATGGGCGCGCCAACGCTCTGCGCCGTGGGGCCAGTAGGGGGGAAGGCACACAGCCCGGACGAGTTCCTGCGGATCGACAGCCTGGTGCCACGGGCACAGGCCTGCGCGCGAGCGATCATGCGGCTGGCGCGGGCGGGGCTGTAAGGCGCCACGCCCGCTTGCTTCGAGCGGTAGGACGGCAAGGGAACCGCCACCACCGACGCCTCCATCGCCTGGAACCATACGCCGGCACGGCGGGCATCAAAGTGCCCGCGGCAGCCCCTGTTCCTAGTGTTCTGACCCTGACATTTCGATCCTGTCGAGCCTGGGGTCGCAGGCCGGTTTTGCCGTCCGCTGTGAGATCAAAGTGTCAGAGTCAGAACACTAGCGAATCAGCCAGGCATTTTCGCGAAGCGCTGCCGTTCGGCCGTGGCCTGGGTCCAGGGCTGGGCGCTGCTGCAATAGATTTCCACCGCCGGATTGAACGCCGAGCTGTCGTCAAGTGAACCGGCCAGCACCATCGTCATGCCCGGCATCACGGCCGCCTCCGCGATGATTCCCGAACCGCAGTTCGGGCAGAAGCGGCGATACACTGCCTGACCGGTGTCGCCGGTGTCCTGATAAGTTTTCAGCTCGCCTTGCACGCTGACAGCGGCGGACGGAAACGCCATCACCGGCTCGAACGACGACCCGGTATACCGCTGGCAGTTGCGGCAATGGCAGAGCCCGGCAAACGCGGCATCACCGCTCACCGTGTAGCGTACTGCGCCGCACAGGCAACCACCCATCAGCTCGGCCATCGGCGTTCTCCCCTTGTTGCGTGGCCGCGTAGGAAAGCGCGACCGCCGCACCAATGCAATGCGGAGTCACGACGGTCCGACAAATGTCACGCCGGGTTCCACCGGTGAAGGCGTTCCGCCGCATCACCCTGCCCGAATGCAGTTCCGTTGCACCGACGGCTGGCGCGAGCTTGCTCGCACGCACCATCGCCGATCTGGCGGACACGGCGTTGACGTTGTGAACCTCGGGGCGGCATAGCGCACCCCCTCTCACCAGGAACGCCTGCAATGCCCCGCCGCAAGCCGCGTGGCCGTCCGCTCGACGGCTGGCTCATCATCGACAAGCCGGCCGGCCTCACCAGCACCGACGTCGTCAACCGCGTCCGCCGCGCTTTCGACGCGCAGAAGGCCGGGCATGGCGGGACGCTCGACCCGCTCGCCACCGGCGTGCTGCCGATCGCGTTCGGCGCCGCCACCAAGACCGTTCCCTACGTGATGGACGGCACCAAACTCTACCGCTTCACCCTTCGCTTCGGCGAAGCCCGCGACACCGACGACGCCGACGGCCAGATCACTGCCACATCAGACGCCCGCCCCACCAACGACGAGATAGAATCGGTGCTGGAAATATTCCGCGGCGACATCATGCAGACGCCGCCCGCCTTCTCCGCGGTGAAGGTGGCGGGCGAGCGCGCCTACGACATGGCCCGCGAGGGCCGCGCTCCGGTCCTGGAGCCGCGTCCTGCCCGGGTGGACCGGTTCGACCTGATCGACCGGCCGGACCCGGACCATGCCATGTTCGACGTCACGTCCGGCAAGGGCGTCTACATGCGCAGCCTGGCGCGCGACCTGGCCGTTGCCTGCGGCACGCTAGGCCACGTCGCCGCCCTGCGCCGCCTGCGCGTCGGCCCGTTCACCGAAGCCCAGGCCATTCCCCTGGACAAAATCGCCGCCAGCGTCGATCTGGCGCCCGCCTCACCGGACCTCCTGCTTCCGGTCGCGACCGCGCTGGCCGACATCCCGGCGCTGGCCCTGACCGAGGTGGAGGCCAGCGACCTTGGGCACGGCCAGGCGATCAGCCTGGTCACGCTCATGGGCCGTATTCCGGACCGCGCCAATCCCGATGGCGGGTTGGTGCGCGCCATGGCGGGGGGCCGCGTGATCGGACTGGCCCGCCTGGAAGACGGCATGCTGAAGCCCGAGCGGGTGCTGTAGGGCCGCGCGGGCGGAGAGGCTGTTGCCAGGGGCGGCCAGGGGCGGTCGCGTGGATGGGCCGTCCTGCCCGGATCAGGCGAACGACTCTGTCATTGCCGCATAGACCAGCGTGCGGAGGTCGCGGCGCAAGGTCAGGCGCACGTCGCTGCCCATGACCTGCGTCATGAACACCACGGCCAGGTCCTCGCGCGGATCGATCCAGAACGCGGTGGACGCTGCCCCGCCCCAGAAATATTCGCCCGGCGTCCCCGGCAGCCGCGTTTTTGCGACATCAACGGTTACGCCGCAGCCGAGCGAGAACCCGATGCCCGCATAGCCCGATTCGCTGAAATTGCCGGGGGGCGCCAGGTCGGCCAGTTGCTGGTTGTCCGGCAGGTGGTTCAGGCTGAACAGGGCGACCGTTTTGGGGCTGAGAATCTGCACGCCGTCCAGCGTGCCGCCGTTCAGCATCATGCGGCAGAAGCGCATGTAGTCGTGCACGGTGGAGAGCAAGCCGCCGCCGCCGGATTCAAGTTTGGGCGGGGCAGCGAAGATGCTGGCGCCGGCATCGTCCTGCACTTTGATGCCGCCGCCCTCGCGCGGCATGTAACAGGTGGTGAGGCGGCCGGTTTTTTCCGGGGGGCACCAGAAGGCGGTGTCCTGCATGCCCAGCGGTTCGAACAAGCGGGTGCGCAGGAACTCGCCGAAGCTTTGGCCGCTGAGCTTCTGCACCAGGTAGCCGAGCACGTCGATCGCGACAGAGTAGTTCCACGCGGTGCCGGGGGAGAATTCCAGCGGCAGGCCGCCCAGGTTTTGCACCATCGCATCGAGGCCGCCCTCCGCGTTGAAGCCTGCGATGTTGGTGCGGCGATAGGCGGCATCGACGGCGGTGCGGTTCAGGAAGCCGTAAGTGAGGCCGGAGGTGTGGGTGGCGAGGTCGATGACCTTCATCGGGCGTTTTGGTGGCGTGGTGAGGAAGGCCGGGCCGGCGGTGGGCACCAAGCCGGGTGCGCCGGTGGCATAGACGCCCAGGTCCTTCCAGGCGGGGATGTGGGTGGCGACGTCGTCGTCCAGGCCGAGTGCGCCCTCCTCCACCAGCATCATCAGGGCCACGGCGGTGATCGGCTTGCTCATGGAGTAGATGCGGAAGATCGCGTCCTCGCGCATCGGCTTGCCGCGTTCGATGTCGGCGTGGCCGGCAAGGCCCGTGTGGGCGAGTTCGCCGCGGCGCCAGATCGTGGTGATGATGCCGGGCAGGCGGCCGGTCTCGACGTAGCGATGGCGCATCACGTCATCGAGGCGCGCAAGGCGGGCGGGGGAGAAGCCGAGAGTTTTTGCTGGCACGGGCGGGTTCCGCTGCGCTGAAGGGCGGGTAGTTGGCGGTGGGGGTGCGGGAGTTGTCAAATCAGCGGTCCGAACGGCCGACTCGCCATTCCCGCTGTTCTGTGCTACAGAACACCCGTGATATCAAGCGGGACAAGTGATATCAAGCGGGACAAACGGACAGCTTCCGGGACAAACGGACAGCAGCGGTTTTCCTCGGAAAGGCTCCGAAAGGTTTTCCCAGCGATATTGCTGATGCCGCGCCCCGGAAGCTGCGCATGCTGGATACGGCGAAGGTGCTAGCGGATCTGCGAACCCCGTCCGGCAACCGGCTGGAAGCCTTGCGGGGCGATCGGGCCGGACAGCGCAGCCGTTGAAGAAGGCGCAGAACAACAATGTCCCGACTAACATTGTGGTAACCTTGCCCCTGCAAAAACCTTTCCAGCTTCCCTATGCCCCTCTCGTCAGGCAGGGCGCCCCCGCATGCTTTCGCCAGTTCCACCTCGTTGAGCGAATCGATGACCAGTTTGACCAAGGACAGGACCTGATCTTCAAATTCCCCGAGACTTTCGGAGACTGGAATTCGAAACTGATCAAGGATATGTGCATCATCGTCGTGTAGTGGACGAAATAATAGCCACCCCAACCTTGCTAACCACGCTTCATTCGGTTGCGTATAGCTTTGCTCAAAGACCAGGTCTGGCTCTGATGGATTAGAGAATTCGGCATGGAACGAGCGACGAAAGTTCGTCTTGCTAGGCTGTCGCCCACCGGGCGTTATGTTAAAATGCTTCCAATATGCCTGCTCCTCATATTGCAGATTGCGCCCAAGGTCGCCGAGGTAGACGACCACATGATTGGGCATATTGTTGTCAATCTGGACGCCCCAGAGCGAACCGCAGCGCAAATATCCGTCTTCAACAGAAAATTTATCGGGTTGATTGTAATATGTAATACTTCGACAGGACATCGCGCTTAAGCCATACCGGGGTCAGGTAGTGTGGGCGTCCTGACGCAGGCGGAGTTCGCCGCCGCGTATGAATTCAGCATCCGGACGGTGCAGGAATGGGAGCGCGGCGCCAAGAAACCGAGCGGCCCGGCGTGGACCTTGTTGCGCGCCATCCGCGCCGACCCCGAGGGCCTCCAAAAAGCCCTCGCCGCCGCAGAGTGATCGGGCTGGCCCAGATCGGGCTGGCCCAGATCGGGCTGGCCCACTGGACAAATCAGCCACGACCGACGATACCCCGCCAATTCGGCTCCGGCCGTGACCGCGCTGGCCGACATCCCGGCGCGGCCTTTACCCGGAGTTCCGCCCCAAGCAAGGAGACAATCCCGATGTCGATCACCGCGGAGCGCCGCACGACGCTCATTGGCGAATACGCCACCGCCCCCTCGGACACCGGCAGCCCGGAAGTGCAGGTCGCCCTGCTCTCCGAGCGCATCAGCAACCTGACCGAGCATTTGAAGACCCACGCGAAGGATTTCCACTCGCGGCGCGGCCTGCTGATGCTGGTCGGGCGGCGCCGGCGCTTGCTCGACTACCTGAAAGCCAAGGACAGCCGCCGCTACGAATCGCTGATCGGCCGGCTCAACCTGCGGCGGTGACGAACAATGGCCGCGCCCGATCCGGCCATCTGCGCATCCATGATCGGGCGCCCTGAACGGCCTCCCGATCAGCCGAGGGCAGATCGCCGGGACAGGCCATGACGTTGACGTGAAATAGCCGGCGCCTGCCCCTATATGGCAGACTTCCGGCGCCCACCCCCGGCCTCATGGTGAGACGGGGCAACGCCCAAAGGGGGCAGGCTGAACGCCCCCAAACGCCGCGTCACGCGGCGGACCGACAGACCGCCGATCCGGCACACCCCCGAGAGTGGGAACCGCGACGGCGTTTCCGGCCACATGGCCGCGGCTGCGCCCAGCCATTGTGCCCACGGCGCAGCCCTCTCCATGCGACCCGAGACGCCGCCTCCCGCCCCGAAGGGACCGAAGCCAGATCGTCCGGCATGCCGTCCGCCGACGCCGCGCATCTGTAAGGACACATGAATGTTCAACTATTTCCGTAAAGAACTCGACTGGGGAGGACGCAGGCTCGTCCTGGAAACCGGCAAGATCGCCCGCCAGGCCGACGGTGCCGTGGTCGCCAGCTACGGCGACACCATCGTGTTGTGCACCGCGGTGGGGGTGAAAACCTCCCGCCCCGGCCAGGACTTCTTCCCGCTCACGGTGAACTACCAGGAGAAAGCCTTCGCCGCGGGCAAGATCCCCGGTGGCTTCTTCAAGCGCGAGGGCCGTCCCAGTGAGGCGGAAACCCTGAAATCCCGCCTGATCGATCGCCCGATCCGCCCCCTGTTCCCGGACAATTTCCGCAACGAGGTCCAGGTCATCGCCACCGTCCTGAGCCACGACCTGGAGAACGACCCCGACATCGTCTCCATGATCGGGTGCTCTGCCGCGCTGACCCTGTCGGGCATCCCGTTCTTCGGGCCCGTGGCCGCCGCCCGAGTCGGCTACAAGGACGGCCAGTACATCCTGAACCCCACCGCCGACCAGCTGAAGGACACCCAGCTCGACCTGGTGGTCGCCGGCACCTCCGAGGGCGTGCTGATGGTGGAATCCGAAGCGCAGGAGCTGAGCGAAGACGTCATGCTCGGCGCCGTCACCTTCGGCCATGAGAGCTTCCAGCCGGTGATTCAGGCGATCATCGAACTGGCCGAGCGTGCCGCAAAGGAACCCTGGCCGCTGCCAGAGCAATCCGAGGAAGAGCAAGCGCTAAAGGCGCGCGTGGACGCACTCGGCCGCACCGGCCTCGCCGAGGCGTACAGGGAACCCGACAAAGGCGCCCGCCACGACAAGGTCGATGCCGTCCGCAAGCAGGTGAACGAGGCCCTGACCGCCGACAGCCTGAACGTGGACAAGGCCGCCGCCATGTTCCACGACCTCGAAGCCGACATTGTCCGCAACGGCATCCTGGATACCGGCATCCGTATCGATGGCCGCGACACCAAAAGCATTCGTCCCATCATCGCCGAGGTGCATGTCCTGCCCCGCGCCCACGGCTCCGCCTTGTTCACCCGCGGCGAAACCCAGGCGTTCTGCGTCGCGACGCTCGGCACCGGGCAGGATGAGCAAGTCATCGACGCCTTGGCGGGCGAGTACCGCGAGCATTTCATGCTCCACTACAATTTCCCGCCCTACTCGGTCGGCGAAGCCGGCCGCATCGGCTCGCCCGGCCGGCGCGAGATCGGCCACGGCAAGCTGGCCTGGCGCGCCATCCATCCGCTGCTGCCGGAGAAGGAAAAGTTCCCCTACACGTTGCGGGTGGTGTCGGAGATCACCGAATCCAACGGTTCTTCCTCAATGGCGACGGTATGCGGCGGATCTCTTGCGCTGATGGATGCCGGCGTGCCCCTGAAGCGCCCGGTGGCAGGCATCGCCATGGGCCTGATCAAGGAAGACCGCGGCTTCGCTGTGCTGTCCGACATCCTGGGCGATGAGGACCACCTCGGCGACATGGACTTCAAGGTCGCCGGCACCGAGTCGGGCGTCACCGCCTTGCAGATGGACATCAAGATCACGTCCATCACGCCGGAGATCATGCGCATCGCCCTGGCGCAGGCGCGTGACGGGCGGATGCACATCCTGGGCGAGATGGCCAAGGCGCTCACCGGCCACCGCGGCGACGTCGCCGAGACCGCCCCGCGCATCACGGTGATCAACGTGCCGAAGGAAAAAATCCGCGAGGTGATCGGCACCGGCGGCAAGGTGATCCGCGAGATCGTCGAGACCACCAAGTGCAAGATCGACATCGACGACGACGGCACCATCAAGATCGCCGCCACCGATGCGTTGCAGGCGCAGCAGGCGATCGACTGGATCCGCGGCATCGTCGCCGAGCCGGAGATCGGCATCATCTACACCGGCAAGGTGGTCAAGACCGCCGATTTCGGCGCGTTCGTGAACTTCCTCGGCTCACGCGACGGGCTGGTGCATATCAGCGAGCTGCAGCAGGGCCGCGTCGGCAAGACCACCGACGTGGTGAATGTCGGCGACGCGGTGAAGGTGAAGGTCATCGGCTTCGACGAGCGCGGCAAGGTGAAGCTGTCGATGCGGGTGGTGGACCAGGCCAGCGGTGCCGACATCACCGAGCAAGTCGGCGCCAAGCCGGGACGTGGTGACCGCGATCGCGGCGGTGAACGCAGCGACCGCGGCGAGCGGCGGGACCGTTTCGACCGTGGCGAGCGGCGCGAGCGCGGAGAGCATGGCGAGCGGCGCGAGGGATACGAACCAGCTCCGATGCCGCAGGACAGCGACCAACCGGTCATCGGGGAGTAGTATCGACCGCGGGTTCGAAATGGCCGGCCTTTGGCCGGCCATCCGCAGGCAGGCCCGGTCCGTGGATGGCGGGTTGGACCAGTCATGACGAGACAGGTTTGGGGCGCGTTCGCGCTTGCAGCTTGCGTCCGACCACGGTCGCCGCGTAACGGTAGTGTGACAGACGGGCGGCGTCGGCCCTCCTCGATCGACGCCGCATGTCACCGGACGAAAGGCGGAATGCCAATGAAAGCAATCAACGCGATCCGCATGGGGGGCGTGGAAGTCCTGCCGCTGGTGGAAGGCGGCAAGGGCGTGTCCATTTCCAACGGCATCTCGTCCGGCAACTGGGCGCTGGCGGGCGGCGTCGGCACGTTCAGCGCGGTGAACGCCGACAGCTACGACGACCAGGGCCGGCGCATCCCCCAGCTTTACCACGGCCGCACGCGGCGGGAGCGGCACGAGGAGCTTGTGGCCTATGCCATCCGCGGCGCGCTGGCGCAGGCGCGGCGCGCCTACGAACTGGCCTCCGGCAAAGGCCGCATCCACGCCAATATCCTGTGGGAGATGGGCGCCGCCGAACGCATCATCACCGAGGTGCTGGAGCAAGCGAAGGGCATCGTCACCGGCATCACCTGTGGCGCCGGCATGCCGTACCGGCTGTCGGAGATCGCCACACGCTTCAACGTCTACTACTACCCGATCATCTCGTCGGCCCGCGCCTTCAATGCGCTGTGGAAGCGCGCCTATTCCAAGGCCGCGTCATTGCTCGGCGGCGTGGTGTACGAAGATCCATGGCTCGCCGGCGGCCATAACGGCCTGTCCAACAGCGAGGACCCGACCAAGCCGGAAGACCCCTATCCCCGGGTGCTCGCCCTGCGCAAGCTGATGCGCGAATTCGGATTGCACGACACACCGATCATCATGGCCGGCGGCGTGTGGTGGCTGGAAGAATGGCAGGACTGGATCGACAATCCGGAACTTGGACCGGTGGCGTTCCAGTTCGGCACACGGCCGCTGCTGACCAAGGAAAGCCCGATCGGTGACGCCTGGAAGGAACGTCTCCTCACGCTGAAGGAGGGCGACGTCTTCCTCAACCGGTTCAGCCCCACCGGCTTCTATTCCAGCGCGGTGAACAACGGCTTCATCCAGGAGTTGCGCGGGCGCAGCGAACGCCAGGTGGCCTACACCGCCGAGCCGGTCGGCGAGCATGTGGCGGAATTCGGCGTCGGTCCGCGCAAACGGCCGGTGTATCTGACACCGGCGGATCTGGAACGCGCGCGGTCATGGGAGGCGATGGGTTTCACCGAGGCCCTGCGCACACCGGATTCCACGCTGGTCTTCGTGACGCCAGAGAAGGCGAAGGAGATTCTGGCCGACCAGGTCAGTTGCATGGGCTGCCTGTCGCAGTGCCGCTTCTCCAACTGGTCGCAGCACGAAGCAGAGCATTCCACCGGCAAGCGTCCCGATCCCCGCAGTTTCTGCATCCAGAAGACGTTGCAGAACATCGCCCATGAGGCCGACGAGCCAGGCGCGCTGGACCACAACCTGATGTTCAGTGGCCACAACGCATTCCGCTTCGCCAAGGACCCGTTCTATTCGAACGGGTTCATCCCGACGGTAAAGCAGTTGGTCGAGCGGATCCTGACCGGCCGATAAACCTCTCCCACTTTGCGGGAGAGGTTTCCTAGGCCCCAAATGCGATGGTGTCGTCCCGCTCGATCTGGTGCACCAGGTCGATCTCCCAAACCAGATAGGCGTTCATCGCTTCCTCGACCCCGGAATTGCGGTCGTACGGTCGCAGATAGGCGTCGATGCACGCCTCGTCGGGCGGATTGGTCTTGTCCTTGACCAACGGCCGGCCGAAGGCATGCCAGGCATCGGTGCCGCCTTCCAGTACCAGCACCTCCGCACCGGTCAGCCCCTTCACTTCTTCCACCGCCAGCCGCGCCTGCGCCCCATCCGGCGACGCGATCACCACCGTCCCTGCCCCCGCCAGCTGCGGCTTCAGGCCAGCCAGCCGCGACCGCACGCCCCAAAGCGCACCCGGGATATGCCCGTCGCGGAAATCGACACTGCGCGCGAGATCAATCACCACTGTTCCCTCGCCGCGATCCAGCAGCGCCACCAGCCCGGACACATCGATCGAAGGTACCGGCCCGGCCAACTCCGGCACCGGGGCCAGCACCCGGCCGGCCGACCCCGCCGCCTCCAGCGCGCCCTCCACCACGAACACGTCGCGATGACCCATCTGGCGCAGCCAAGCGCCTGTCATGCGCGCACGCACGCCGGTATCGTCCACCAGCGCGATCCGGGCGTTGCGCACGCCCACCCAGTTGTCGGTCGCCTGCACCAACTGCCCGCCAGGCGCGTTGCGGCTGCCAGGACGGTGGCCAGCGCGGAATTCCGCCGGATCACGCACGTCCAGCACATAGAGCGTGCGCTCGGCATCCTCCTCGAACCCCTCCAGATCCAACGGGCCAATCACGCCAACACCCGACGTCTCGGCAAACTGTTTCGCCCGTTCCAATGCGAGCGCCAGGGTTTTCGGTGTCCCCGGATCGAAATGCTCGCTACGGCCGCGGTCGCAGCGGAAGCCGGCGAGTTCCCAACCCATCGTGCCATTGCGCAGCGCCACGACCTTGTTGGGAATGCCGGCACGCCGCAGGCTCTCGGCGCCGAGGATGCTGCGCGTGCGCCCGGCGCAGTTCACCACCACCAGGGTCTGCGGATCGGGCACGATGTCGCCGATCCGGTACGCCAGCTCGCCGCCCGGCACGCTGATGCCGGTCGGGATCGACATACGCATGAACTCTTCGTAGGTGCGGCTATCCAGCACCACCATCTTGCGTCCGCTGTCCAACCACTGCTTCAGCTCGGGCGGATCGACGCTTTGCGTGCCGTAATGATGCTCTACCCATTCGCCGAACGCCTTGGATGGCACGTTGACGCCGGAGAACAACTCATAGCCCGCCGCCGCCCAGGCGGGCGTGCCGCCATCCAGCACCGCCGTGTCCGACGCGCCGATGGTTTCCAGCCAGCCGGCCAATTGCTCCGCCAGGCCGCGCCCGTCATCGACACAGCAGATCCGCGTGCCGATGCGCGGCAGCAAGGAGCGCGCGCGAATCTCCTTCTTGGCCAAGCCGCAGGGGACCGCCCAGAACAAATGGGAGGCGCCGAACTCGCCGTCCTCGCGCGCGTCGAGCAAGGCGAGTTCCTGCCCGTCCTTGAGCCAGGCATGCAGGGTCTTTGCGTTGATTCGTTGCATGGGTCGCCGCCGTTTTTTGAGGTTTGCCGAAGCCTAGGCGCGGGGCGCGCCGCTTGGCAACGCACGGACGCGGGGGCACATCCGGCGCATGGATGCGATGCAGGTGTTCGACCGCGCCGCCGTGCGCCGTCACCGCGACCGCGCGGCGCCGCACGTGGACCGCGTGGCCGACGTGTTGCGCGACGCGGCGGAACGATTGCTCGACCGGCTGGACGATACGACCGTACGCTTTAGCCAGGCGCTGGACGTGGGCGGCCGCGGCATCGTGGCGCCGTTGCTGCGCGCACGCGGCGTCGGGGTGGTGAGCTGCGACCTGTCCCCCGCGATGGTTGCCCGGAATGCCGGGCCCGGCGTGGCGGCGGACGAGGAGTTCCTGCCGTTTGCACCTGCAAGTTTCGATCTGGTCGTGGCCAGCCTGTCGCTGCATTGGGTGAACGACCTGCCCGGCGCCCTGATCCAGTTGCGCCACGCCCTGCGCCCCGGCGGCCTTCTGCTCGCTAGCCTGCCGGCCCTGGGCACACTGGATGAGCTGCGCCGCGCCCTGACCCAGACCGAGGCCACGCTGACCGGCGGCGCCGCCCCCAGGGTGTCGCCGTTCCCGGACCTGCGCGACTGCGCCGGACTGTTGCAACGCGCCGGCTATGCGATGCCCGTCGCGGACGTGGAGGTAATCCGGTTGCGCTACACGAATCCGCTGGCATTGCTGGCTGACCTTCGCGCCGCCGGCGAGGCCAACGCGGTGCGCCTGCGCGACCGCCGCCCGCCGCCGCGCGAGCTGTTTCCGATGGCCTTGGCGGCAATGCCGGAAGCAGACGGCCGTGTCGGCGCGACATTGCGGATGGCCGTCATGACGGGATGGGCGGCCGAGGACAGAGCAACAGCGGCTCGGTCGGTTCCGGCACGGGGCGAATAGGGTTGGAAGATACATCGCAGTCTCCCAGCGGCGGGAGCAGGTACTTCCGCTGGGTCGTAGGTCAATTTGAACGTCGGGTCCCGACCCGGGCCGGACGCGGGTCAGCCCATCCCAAAGTCCCGAACGCGAATCTCCCCTGAAGCTTCCGCGACTTGTCACTGTGAAGTCGGGAAGTAAGGCGACACTGCCTACCGCCGTCATGGCGGGCGCAGGCACGCTATCCACGACTATGCTGCTTGCAACAAGAAAAGTCGTGGATGGCCGGCCTGCGCCCATAGGCGCTAACTTAAGCGGCCTG
>DATKPQ010000076.1:0-2799 GCA_035523995.1 Acetobacteraceae bacterium
GCCGAAAGCTACCGGGCCTCACGTGCCGTGGCATTCAAGGTTTGGCGGCAGGAGACGTGTGCCAAGGTGGCAGGATAATAACATCGCGAATCCCGTCGTTTGTTCAAACACGACCATCTCCGGTTAAGTTGACAATTCCCATCTTCACCCTGACTGGAAACGGTTGCCATTACGTGTTTCATCCAGGGCGGGTCGGCCGCCGGCCGGTGGCTAACTCGCAATGACAATGGCTTCGACGCTTCCACGCACGATGGAAATGCTTTAGCGGAGAGCATCCAGAACCTCCCTGGCCGTCTTCAGGTCGGCCGTGCCGAAGCCCTCGGTGAACCGGTCATAGACGGGTCGAAGGATTGCCTCTGCCTCCGTGGGACGGCCGTCATCGCCTAACAGCCGCGCCAAGCTCGTGGCGGCGCGCAGTTCCCAGGACAGCGCGCTCTGCCGGCGCGCCCAATCGAGCGCCTGCCGGAACAGTTCCTCCGCCATTGCCACTGCTCCGGGCGCGTCCTGCATCACGATCAGTTCGCCTTTGACCCGCAGCAACTCGGCAATCGCCCAGTATTCTTCGGTCGCGTTGCACCGGTCGATTGCGTCCTCCAGCGCGCTCAGCGCGTGGGCGGCCTGACCGGCACGGCGCGAGGGTCCGGTCGACCAAAGCAGGCATGTCATCAATCGCATAGCGAGGCCCGCCCCCGCGCCGGCTTCGTCGAGGCCGGTGCGCAGCAGCGCGGAGCCGGCGGCTGCGTCGCCCCGCTGTATGAGCAGCAGTCCCTGTTGCGCGCGGCCCAGTGCGCTCCAGAGCGCCAATCCGTATCGGGTCGACTGGTCTACCAACCTTTGCACGTAAAGCTCGGCCGCGGCCAGGTCACCGGTCAGGAACGCGATCGGGCATGCCCCAAGGAACAGTGCGTAACATAGCGAGAAGGCCTGATTGGCTGTGCGTGCATCCGCAACGGCGTTGTTCGCCATGCGGATTGCCTGGTCCGGCAGACCCTGCAGCCACAGGATCCAGGCCATAAAGACGCGGACGGACACCAGCAGATCAAACTGAAAGCGGATGGTTTGCGAGCGATCGTCGGCAGCCGCGTAAGCGGCGAGTACGCGCTCGAGATGGTTCCGGGCAGCGGCCAAATCACCGCGCAGATAGTACGATACGCCCATCATTCGCTGTCCGAAGAGCGGATCGTTTGAAGCCGGCCGCTTCGGCGCCAGGTCAAGGAACCATTCAGCTAAGGACGCGACGGGAAATAATCGAATCAAACTGACCCGAACAACGCAGGAAAAGAATCGCGATATTTCTAGGTGCGACGCGGGGCCGTCGGATTAGCTTGGAAGCGTGATCGACATTGCCGACATCCGGTCTCGGTTTGAATTGCTGGAGGCGTTCCTCAGCGAACGTGGCCGCCGTTTGTTCGCCGCGAACGAAGCACTGGCCCAAGGCCATGGCGGCGTCAGTGCAACGGCGCGGGCGACTGGGATCGCACGCAGTACGATCAACCGTGGGATCGCCGAGTTGCGCGCCGGGGACAACGCGATTGGCACGTCGATACGGCGGCCCGGCGGCGGGCGCAAGGCGGCCGTGGTGCATCAGCCGGGCCTCTCGGCTGCACTCGAGACGCTGGTCGAGGATGCGATCCGCGGCGATCCCTGCTCGCCGCTGCGCTGGATCAGCCGCAGCCAGCGTCATCTGGCCAAGGCCCTGAGCGAGCAGGGGTTCAAAGTCAGTCAGCGTTTGGTGGGCCAGTTGCTCGGCAAGCTGAAGTACAGTTGCCAGGCAAACCGCAAGACCCGCGAAGGGAGCAATCATCCTGACCGGGACGCCCAATTCCAACATATCAATACGACAGTGAAGGCGGCGATCGCGGATGGCCAGCCGGCGATCTCGGTTGACACGAAGAAGAAGGAGCCGGTTGGCAACTTCAAGAATAATGGCCGCGAGCTGCGTCGCCAGGGCCAGCCGGAACCTGTGCGGGTGCATGATTTCATAATCCCGGAACTTGGCAAGGTGGCGCCCTATGGGGTGTATGACATCGCAGCCAATCACGGCTGGGTCAGTGTCGGGATCGACGCCGATACCGCGGCCTTCGCGGTGGAAAGCATTCGCCGCTGGTGGCAAAAGCTGGGTCAGGCCCGCTATCCAGGCGCGCGCCGCCTGACCATCACCGCGGATTGCGGCGGTTCCAACGGCTCACGGGTCCGGCTATGGAAGCGCGAACTCCAGCGCTTCGCCAATGAGACGGGGCTGACGGTGACGGTCACCCACCATCCGCCCGGCACCTCCAAGTGGAACCGCATCGAGCACCGGCTGTTCGCCTATATCGCGCAGAACTGGCGTGGCAAGCCGCTGATCAGCCATCAGGTCATTGTCCAACTGATCGGTAATACAACGACTGACAAGGGGCTCAAGGTATGCTGCGAGATCGACAGCAACCTCTATCCGAAAGGCGTGCAGGTCTCCGACCGGGAGATGGCGGAACTCAACATCAAGGGTGACGAATTCCATCCCGAGTGGAACTATACCATCTCACCCAAGCAACAGCCGCCTTGAAGCGATTATTTTGCATCGCCTCCTAAATCCAGTGGGACACGATGGAGACCACTGTTGACATGAAAGAGCCACCGACCCCAGAGCGCTCGCAACTGGTACTCGACATCGTCGATGCGTTCGGCGATGGCCAGGGCCTTTGCCCAGGCTGCGCCGCTGTCGGGAGCGCCGGCACCCTTGGCCATAACCAACAATGCGCCCTGCGCGGCGCAGAGCCGCATCTCGAGGCGCTCGTCGGGGCAGGCGCTGCCGGCCAG
>DATKPQ010000077.1:0-29426 GCA_035523995.1 Acetobacteraceae bacterium
CTGCGCGTCTCGACGGCGCGGCAGGCCGAGCATGATGTCTCGATCCCCGACCAGAAGCGCCAGGGCGAAGCCTATTGCGTCTCGCGTGGGTACGAACTGGTCGAGACCTACGTCGAGCCGGGTGCGTCCGCCACCAACGACCGCCGGCCCGAGTTCCAGCGGATGATCGAGGCTGGCAACAGCAAACCCGCCCCGTTCGACATCGTATTGGTCCACTCGTTCAGCCGCTTCTTCCGCGATCACTTCGAGCTCGAGTTCTACGTCCGGAAGCTCGCGAAGAACGGCATTAAGCTGGTCTCGATCACTCAGGAGATCGGCGACGACCCGATGCACGTCATGATGCGCCAGATAATGGCGCCGTTCGACGAGTACCAGTCGAAGGAGAACGGCAAGCACACGCTCCGGGCCATGAAGGAGAATGCCCGGCAAGGCTTCTGGAACGGCTCACGCCCGCCGATCGGCTACCGTGTCGTCGCGGCCGAACAGCGCGGCGCGAAGGTCAAGAAGCGGCTCGAAATCGACCCGCTGCACGCCGACACGGTGCGGCTGATCTATCGTTTGGCGCTGGAGGGCGATGGCACATCAGGCCCGATGGGCGTCAAGGCCATCGTGAGCTACCTGAACGCGCGCCGCATCTTCACTCGCGACGGCGGCCGATGGGGAATCGGCCAGCTCCATAAAGTGCTGACGCGGACGACCTATATCGGCCGCCATGAGTTCAACAGGAGCAGTCCCAAGAACGGGCGGAAGCCGGCTGGCGAAGTCGTGACGGCCGAGGTGCCGCCGCTGATCGACCAAGCGACCTTTGACGCCGTACAAGCCCATCTGCGTTCTCGCAACCCGAAGGTCACGCCGGCGCGCGTCGTCAGCGGCCCCACCCTCCTTACCGGCATCTGCTTCTGTGCGACGTGCGGCGGCGCCATGACGCTCAGGACCGGCAAAGGCGGGCGCTATCGCTATTACACCTGCTCCATCAAGGCGCGGCAGGGCGAGACCGGGTGCATGGGCCGCTCGATCCCGATGGAGAAGCTGGACGGCCTGGTTGCCGGTCATATCGAAGACCGGCTACTTCAGCCTGAGCGGCTTGAGGAAGTGCTGGCCTCGGTGCTTGATCGCCGTCAGGAACGTGCGGAGCGTCGCCGGGAGCATATCGTCGAGCTGAACCAGCGGGCCGCGGAGGCCGATTTGCGGCTCAAGCGGCTGTACGACGCGATCGAGAGCGGCGTCGCCGATCTGGACGACCCGGCGCTCAAGGACCGCATTACCGGCCTCAAATCGACACGCGAACAGGCGCAGGCCGAATCGGAGCGAACGGCCGCCGCCCTGGAAAGCAATGGCCAACAGACCATCACGCCGGCCATGGTGCGGAAGTTCGCCGCGACGGCCCGCCAGCGGATACGGATCGCTGGCGGTGGCTACCGCCGCGACCATCTCCGCGCGCTCGCCCAGCGCGTCGAGGTGGCGGATGGCGAGGTCCGCATCATCGGATCGAAGAGCAATCTACTGCACGCGCTCGCGGCAGCATCTGGCGCGCGGCCAGCCTCGTTTGCAGTTCGCAGTTCTGTTCCGAGATGGCGTCCCCGGCGGGATTCGAACCCACGACCCCAGGATTAGGAATCCTGTGCTCTATCCTGCTGAGCTACGGGGACTGACCTGGCTTGTTATAATTCAGAGCGCGTTCCTGTGCCGACACACGCCGACCGGTGGACCCGCTCCATCCTCCGGATCGGTGCGGTATATACCAGCCCTACCCGACGTAGCATAGCCGATCGCGTCGTGCCGATTGCGTCGTGGCAGGCCCACCCTCTCCCCACATGCGGCAACCGGCTGACGCTACGAACCCGCGAAGCGGTCGCGGGAGGGAATGTCCTCATCAGCAGCGCAACAAAAATCTGGAGTTTCATCGTGTGATGCGGTCTCGTCCTGCAGATATCGCCATGGTGAAGGAACCTTCACTGCGTCAGCATTGCTGCCGTGCATGCTGCCCGGAAAGCGCGCGGCATCTCCCCACCCCATGCAATTCGATGCTGGTGCCACGGGCCCGAAGCGCATAGGTTGTCGCCCGTACGTTACGGAACGTGGACCAAGAGCCATGCTGAGCGATGCGCGCAACCGCCTGCTGACCGAAGTCGGCGCAGACAAACCGATGGGCGTATTGCTCCGCCGCTATTGGCATCCGATCGCCGCCGTTACCGAACTCGACGACAATCCCACCAAGCCCGTTCGCTTGTTCGGCGAAGACCTTGTGCTCTACAAGGATTTGTCCAGCCAGTACGGCTTGCTCGACCGCCACTGCCCGCATCGCAGTGCCGACCTGTCCTACGGCATCGCCGAATCCTGCGGCCTGCGCTGTAACTACCACGGCTGGTTGTTCAACGCCGCGGGGGCCTGCCTGGAGCAACCGTTCGACGACATCGACGCGCCGGAATTTCATTTCCGCGACCAGATCCGCATCAAATCCTACCGGGTGCAGGCTCTGGCCGGTCTGCTGTGGGCCTATCTTGGGCCCGAGCCAGCGCCCCTGTTGCCGAACTGGGAACCGTTCACTTGGCGCAATGGCTTCGTCCAGATCGTCTTCTCGGAAGTGCCGTGCAACTGGTTCCAGTGCCAGGAGAACTCGATCGACCCCGTGCACTTCGAGTGGATGCACGACAACTGGGGCAGCCGGTTGCATGGCGGCAACGGCAGCTATGCGCCACGCCACCTGAAGCTGGGCTTCGACGAATTCGAATACGGCCTGGTCTATCGCCGCGTGCGCGAAGGGGGCGACGAGAACAATCCGCTATGGACAGTCGGCCGAGTCTGCCTGTGGCCGAATGCCCTGTTCACCGGCAACCATTTCGAATGGCGCGTGCCGATGGACGATACCAACACGCTCAGCGTCGGCTGGTTTTTCACCCGTGTGCCCCAGGACCAGGAGCCGTACCATCAAGCCCGCATTCCCTTTTGGTATTCTCCCGTCACCGATCCCGGCACCGGCCGGTGGATTACCAGCCACATCATGAACCAGGATTTCGTCGGATGGGTGGGTCAGGGCGCGATCACTGATCGCAAGCGAGAACATCTCGGCCGCAGCGACCGTGGCATCACCATGATGCGTCAGCGCTTCTTCCAGCAGCTCGATGCGGTCGCCGCAGGTGAGGAGCCGAAAGCAACCATACGCGACCCGGAACGCAACGCCTGCGTGACGCTGCCGATCATCGGCCGCCGCGGTTTCACCGAGGGCGCGACGCGTGCCCAGATAGAGGCCGGCGGCGATGCCGGCAGCGCGGTGCCGCGCCGCGAGTTCCCGTTCCTTGCCGGCTGGCCGGACTCGATCCGGCAGGAGTATGAAGCCGCCATGGGTTTCTCGCGCGGCGCCGTTTCATGAGTCTGCCGGTCCAATCGTCTTCCGCCCTGCGGACGGCGCCGGCACTGGGTGCAGATTGGCGCCTTTGGCTGCGGCGCGCCCGTGCCGGGCTGCGCACCGTATTGTTCGGGCCGCTCTATGCCATCTACCAGCGCCGGTTGCTGCGGCAGGTTCGCGCCAATCCACCGCCCCGCCATGTCGGCCTGATCCTGGATGGCAACCGCCGGTGGGGACAGCTCTGGGGCGTCGCCGATCCGGCGCAGGTCTATACGTTGGGCGCGCATAAACTGGATGCGGTGCTGGACTGGTGTGGCGAGCTGTCGATCCCTGCCGTCACGCTGTGGGTTTGCTCGCCCGACAACCTGAACCGTGCACCGCAGGAGGTGGCGGGCATTCTCGCGGCGGTGGAAGCCAAGCTGAACCAGCTCGCGGTCGATCCGCAGATCCACCGACGGCGCGTGCGGGTGCAGGCGATTGGCCAAACCGCCTGCCTGCCCCCGGGCTTGCGGGCCGCCATCCGCGCGGCGGAGGACGCCACTGCAGGCTACGACGCCATGGTGCTGACAATCGCGGTTGCCTATGGGGGGCGTGAAGAAATTGCCGACGCCGTGCGCGCGCTGCTGCAATCCGCGGCGGCACGGGGCGAGACGCTGGCCGCGGTTGCAGCGCAGGTGACACCGGAGGCGATCAGCCGGCACCTGTACTTGGCGGCGCCGGAGCCGGACCTGATCATCCGTACCAGCGGCGAGCTGCGGCTGTCCGGTTTCCTGCTGTGGCAGAGCGCGTACAGCGAGTTCTATTTCACCGACGTGCTCTGGCCTGCGCTGCGCAAGATCGATTTTCTCCGCGCCGTACGTGCGTTCCAGCAAAGGAAACGGCGGTTCGGCCGCTAGAAAACCTCTCCCGCGACCAGGGAGAGGTCGAGACGCCGAAGGCGTCGAGGGTGAGGGTGATCGGGAGGGCACAGAGCATGCGACGTACCGTCCCAAATCATCTCCAGCCTCGGCGCCAACAATTGGCCTGCTTGCGCGGCTCAATTGCTCTCTCCCGGTCACAATCTTGATTTGGACCAGTGTCTGGTCTAACTCCCCTGCGAGACGTTACGCAGGGGATGTGCATGCTGATATCCGTCACCGAGGCGAAGAGTCAGCTCACCGAACTGGTGCGGCGCGCCGAGGCCGGAGACGAGATCATTCTCACCCGCCATGGTCACCCGGCCGTGCGCCTGGTGCCGGCCAGGGTGACGTTGGACAGCAAATCTCGCCGTGCGGTGCTGGAGGCAGCGCGGGCCTCCGGCGCTGCCAAGGCGAAGGCAGGGCCCGACGCTGCAAGAAGCCAGGACTTTCTCTATGGCGAAGACGGATTGCCTGAATGATGGTCGTCGATACGTCTGCGTTGATGGCGATCGTCCTCGATGAAGCGCCGGCAGAGGCCTGCATGGCCGCACTCGAAGCCGAGGATCGGGTGTTGATGTCGGCTGGAACCTTGGCCGAATCCCTCATTGTGTCCCGCCAGCGAGGCGTCCTTGCGGAAGTAACAACCATTGTCGAGACGCTAAGGTTCGAAATCCTGTCCGTCACGGCCGCAACGGCGCGACGCGTCGCGCAATCCTACGCACGGTGGGGCAAGAACGTACATCCCGCCGGACTCAATTTCGGCGATTGCTTCGCATACGCAGCCGCCAAAGAACTTGCCTGCCCACTATTGTTCGTCGGCAACGACTTCGCAAGAACCGACATTGAGAGCGTGCTCTGACCCGGCCTTCAGGCAGCCTGCTGCCGGCAACTTTTGCACTCCGCCGTTGAGGTCCGAAAACCGCGAGACAACGCCCGTACCCTGCGCCATCCTCCGCGCATGGACATGGACGACGACGCCTGTTACCGCGCCATTGAAACCCGCGACCGCCGCTTCGACGGCCGATTGTTCGTTGGCGTCACCAGCACCGGCATCTATTGCCGGCCGTTCTGCCCCGCGCCCACGCCAAAACGCGCCAACGTCCGCTTCTTTCCCTCGGCCGCGGCGGCGCAGGAGGCCGGTTTCCGCCCGTGCCTGCGCTGCCGCCCGGAAACCTCCCCCGAGCTCGCCGTCCGGCAGGGCAGTTCCAATACCGTGTCGCGCGCGCTGCGACTGATCGAGGCCGGGGCCCTCGACGAAGCTTGCGTTGACGGCCTGGCGACGCGGCTGGGCATGGGCGAGCGCCAGCTCCGCCGCTTGTTCCGCCAGCATCTGGGCGCGTCTCCGGTGGCGGTCGCGCAGACCCGGCGTATCCTGTTGGCCAAGCAGCTCATCCAGGATACTGCGCTGCCGATGGCCGATGTCGCGCTGGCGGCCGGGTTCGGCAGCATCCGGCGCTTCAACGAGACGTTCCAGCAGATGTACAAGCGCCCACCGACTGCACTGCGCCGGGGCGGCGATGCGGCGCCGGCTGTCGCACGCGGGGCCGTCACGGTGAAGCTGGGCTACCGGCCGCCCTACGATTGGGATGGCATTATCGGCTTCCTGCGGGCCCGGGCGATTCCTGGCGTCGAGACCGTGTTGCCCCAGTGCTACGCACGCACCATCGCCATTGGCACCGGACGCGGCGTGATCACCGTCGAACCTGCCGATGCGTGCTGCCTGAAGGTTACCGTCGCCTTCCCGGAGCTGCGGCATCTGCCGGCCATCATTGCGCGGGTGCGGCGGGTGTTCGATCTGGCGGCTGATCCGGTGGCGATCGGGGCGCACCTCGCGGATGATCCCGTGCTGGCGCCGCTGGTCGCCTCGCGGCCCGGCTTGCGGGTACCAGGTGCGTGGGACGGGTTCGAACTCGCGGTGCGCGCGATACTGGGGCAGCAGATCACCGTCTCGGCGGCGACCGTGCTGGCGGGCAAACTGGCGGCCTGTTGCGGCGAGCAACTGCCGCCGACGGAACCGCTGCGAGGTCTGACGCACGTGTTTCCCTCGGCGGCGCAACTGGTGGCAGGGGACCTGGCAGCGATCGGCATGCCAGGAGCGCGCCGCGCGGCGTTGCGGTCGCTCGCCGCTGCGGTCGTGGCCGACCCGCACTTGCTCGGCCCGCGCAGCAGCCTGGAAACGGCCATCGCCCAGCTGCGTGCTTTGCCGGGGATCGGTGAGTGGACGGCGCAATACATCGCTATGCGTGAGTTGCGCGAGCCCGACGCCTTTCCCGCCGCCGATATCGGGCTGTTGCGCGCCATGGCAGGGCAGGGTCGCGTGCGGCCGTCGCCGGCGGCATTGCTCCAGCATGCCGAGCGCTGGCGGCCATGGCGCGCCTATGCCGCGCTGCATTTGTGGGCTTCGGAAGCCGCCACGAGGGAGATTGTGGACGATGACCAGCAAGCTGCCTGAACGCCTATGGCTGGACCAGTTGGCGACGCCGATCGGCGAGGCCCTGCTGGTGACGGACGAGGCCGGATGCCTGCGCGCGTTCGACTGGGCCGATCGGGCGGCCAGCATGGCGCGACTGTTGCGCCTGCACTATGGCGCGCTGGTGCCGGATCGGGGTGCGGCGCCGCAGGAGATCCGGCGGTTGGTGCGGCGGTACTTCGATGGCGAGGTTGGTTGTCTCTCCGCGATTGCCTGGCGCACCGGCGGCACCGTGTTCCAACGGGCGGTATGGCGGGCGTTGACCTCGATCGCCGCGGGAGAGACGCTGAGCTACGGGGCGCTCGCCGCTCGCGTGGGATGCCCGAGCGCCGTGCGGGCCGTCGGCGCGGCGAACGGCTCGAACCCGCTCAGCGTGGTGGTGCCGTGTCATCGCGTGATCGGAGCAAATGGTGCCCTGACCGGGTACGGCGGGGGACTGGACCGCAAGCGATGGCTGTTGCGGCATGAAGGTGCGGTGTTCCGCGATGCCTGGGCGGGGCTTGGACGGGCGGCGTAGGCGGCCGTTTCCTGGGGGTGATGGCCGCCGCGCGGCAAGTGGTGCGCGTTCGCAGCGACGCAGGCGCCGTGACTTCCCGTGGTTCTCTTGGCACCGGGGTTTTCCGTGCCTCCGAGGGCTGCTATTGGATGCGGGCGTGCGGGGAGAGATGGCCGAGCGGCTTAAGGCGCACGCTTGGAAAGCGTGTGTACGTGAAAGCGTACCGTGGGTTCGAATCCCACTCTCTCCGCCAGACCCCCAAAAACCAGCGATTACGACCACTTGTGAATTTCCGCTCCCGCCGATTTAACCCCCAGTTCGCCCCCTGCGTGAGGTGCCCAAGTTGACCTCCGTCACAGGTGGATCGCATGCCGGATTGAAGCCGCGGCCCGCCAGTGCAGGCGTCTGATCCAAAGCGGCGGCCGCCTGTCGACGAGGCCGCCCTCGCCAAGCTCATGGGGGATCGGAACTGGAAATTCGCCGAATACCTCGAGTATTGGGACGCTTAAGGCCGTCTTCGGCCGGTTACCAATGCAGCCAGCCCGTCGGGGTCCAAGGGCGGCCCATCGCCGCGCCACGCGATGTGCAGGTCGGGGCGAAGCAGGAACACCGAGGCGCCATAAACGTCCCGCACGCGAGGTTCGTTGAGATGCAGCACCTTCAACGGCGCACCAATCGCGTGGAATGCCGCTGCAATCACCGTGGTGTCGCAGTCGCCGCCCAGATCGAGCAAGGTGTAGTCGTCGCCAAGCACATCCTGCATGGCCCGGCCGTCGCCCAGCCACATATGCGGAATGCGGACGCCGGGGCGCGCGTGCGGTACGTAACTGCTGGTTTCCCATTCCGCGACGTTGCCTGGCTCGTCGGCGATCAACGGCGAGCCGGCGTAGGAATACGCCGACTCCACCCCCACCATCCCGTGCATGCGGCGATGGTTCACGTCGAACGACGCTGCCAGTGCGCGGCGCACCGCCTCCCCCTCCGGCGTATCGTCGTAGACCGCCGGCGTGACCAGCGCCCGCCACATCGGCACGCCCGCCGCGGCCCAGCCCGCTGCGGCAACATTGCGCACCCCGATCGGCCGCCGTTCTTGCTCGTAGCTATCGAGCAAGCCGGGACCGCCCCAACCCTTGATCACGCCCGCAATTTTCCACGACAGATCGAACGCATCGCCGACCCCGGTGTTCATCCCGAGACCGCCGGTCGGAATCACCAGATGGACCGCGTCGCCGGCTAGAAACACGCGCCGGTCACGGTATTGGTCTGCGACCAGCAGGTGATGACGCCACGGGATCACGTAGCGGATTGTGAAATCGCAGGGAAAGCCGATCAGATCGCGAATAACGGGTTCGAAATCGGTATCCGGCGGCAGCGAGGTATGCAGCGTGAATTCCTTGCGATCACCCTGCGCCACCATGCTGGAACCGGCCGCATCGGCAAACTGGTAGTGGCGCCCCTTTCCCGTCGCGATACGTTCGTACAGCGTCTCCGACCAGAAGATCACCTGCACCAGGCCGCGGATGCCGCCCCTGCCTTCAAGTTTGATGCCAAGCTTCTTACGGACAGTACTGCTCGCACCGTCGCAGCCGGCAAGGTAGTCGCAACGTAGCGCTTCATCGCGAGCATCCTCAGTGCGGGCCTGGACCGTCACGCCGCAATCGTCCTGCGTGAAGTCGACCAGTTCGCAACCGTAGCGCACGGTGACGTTGGCCGTCCCCTCGGCCACTTCCTTCAGCAGTGGCTCCAGCTTGTTCTGCGACACGAGCTGATATGGTTCGAGCAACCAGGCACCGTTGGCAGAGTCGGCGATTTGCTTGCGGCGTTCCGCCACCGACGGGTATTTCAACACGGCGATGGGCGGATCGCTGAGGCGTGTCGTCAGAAATACATCCATCGGGTTGTCGGCCGGATAACCCAGCGCCCGTACCCGATCGACGATCCCAATCCTGCGATAGAACTCCATCGTGCGCGCGTTCGAGCGGTCCATCTTCGGCCACGGCAAGGTGGTCGGATGCCGCTCCATCAGCAGGCAGCTGACGCCGCGCCGGCCGAGATCGATCGCGAGCGTCAGACCGACCGGGCCGGCGCCGGCGACGACCACGTCATACCGGGCGGAGGCGGACTCCGACGCCATGTTTCGCCCCCCACGCCTTGTTCATGCCGGTGGTGCAACCAGAAAGACCTTCGACGAATTGAAGATCCAGGTATCGACGAAGCCGGTCACCTGGGGTTTGCGCTCCAGCGCGCTGAGCGCCCCTGCCAGGCACATCCAGTTGAGGATTTCCTGCTGGCCGCTGTCCTCGACGGCACGCGTCGTATAGCTGCGCCACGCCTCATAGTTGCCCGCTCGCAGGTGTTCGTACATCTGCCGGTCCGACGGCGTGTCGGGGTAAAGAAAGTGGTTCTTGCGGGTAAGAAAGGCGTGCGACCAGCCGGACGACGCCAGCAGCGCCACGCGGTACGGCGACTCTGCCAAAACCCGCGCCGTCGCTGCGCCAAGATCGAACAATCGCCATGGCGAGGGCGAGGGCGGGTCCAAATCGGAATCGGCGACGGTCTTGTCGAAAACCGGCACGCCGCCGCGCTGCGAGACCACCTTGCGGCCGTAGCAGTTGATCGCAAACGGCACGATCGGATAGTCGAACCCCGCGCGATGGTAATCGAGATAGTAGATCGCATTGGTGAACGCATGCCCGAGCGCATGATGCAGCGGCTTGTACGCATAGGCCGTATCGAAGCCTTGCTCGATCAGGCGCGTCGCCAGCATCTTGGCCGCGTCGCGGTTTCCGGCCAGCTCATAGGTCCTGGTGGTTTCGCTCCACACATTGTCGGGCGGCGGCGAGAACGTGAACTTGTCATACGCGCTGATGCAGTACGCCGGGATGATGTCCTCGCGGAAGTTCTCGTACTGGTCGTCGCCCCACATCAGGACGAAATCCGGATTGAAAGCGTCGAGCGCGGCGCGTGCGCGATCCATCCAGCCGACCAGACCGGCGCGATGACGGGCGGCCGCGGTGGTGCCCTGATCGTCGCCCCATTCCGCCCGCATCGGCGCCGGCCAGCCCTCCGGGGTTCGCAGGTTCTCCGGCAGATCCGGATTCTGCAACATGCGCTGCAGGATTCTCGCCATTCGGTCGTCGCGCCCGGTCAGCGGCGGATAATGCGAGATTCCCAGTGCCAGGATTTCGGCCATCGTTTCCTCCATGCCGATCAGCGATGCAGGCGGGTCGTTTGCGTTGCTCGATCAGGCCAGGCCACGTTCCTCATAGACTTCGGACGCGATGCGTGCGGCGGTCATGGACGCCGGCCAGCCCGCATAGAAGGCGAGATGGGTGATGATTTCACCGATCTCCTGTTTCGTCACCCCATTGTCGAGCGCCCGACCGAGATGACCGCGCAATTGCTCCGGCCGATAGCTCGCGATGAGTGTCGCCACCACGATCATGCTACGATCGCGCTTGCTGAGTCCCGGCCGTTCCCAGATGTCGCCATAGATAACTTGCTCGGAGAGCTCGATCATCTTCGGGACAGTGCCGCGAACGCGCTCGCGCGCCGGGACTGGTTGGTTCGCCACGGTGGTATCCTCCGCTCGGGTGGAAATCCTACGGTCAGCCGTTCACTTGCTGCATCAGCCTGGTCCAACGGTCGATGATGGGCAGGACCTTGTCCGATTTCTCGGGCGGGAACATGGGCACGACACGGGTTACGCCGCCGTCCTTCAGCCGCTTGAGACGGTCGAGATCCTCGGCGAGTCCGAATGAGGTCACTTCGATCGATGCCGGATCGCGTCCTGCATCGCGCGCCATCTTGTGAAACTCGGGAAGCTGGGCGAGCAGGTCGCCGCGGGCGGTCGGAATCCAACCGTCGCCGTAACGAATAGCGCGCCGGGCGCCTTGCGGGAAGGCGCCGCCGACGTGGATCGGCGGATAGGGCTTCTGCACCGGTTTCGGCCAGGCCATCATCGGATCGAAATTGACGAACTCACCGTGATATTCGGGTTTCGTCTTCGTCCAGATCTCCTTCATCGCCTCGACGCTCTCGCGCATCCGTTTGAAACGCGTCGCGTAGACCGTGCCGTGGTTCTCCATCTCGTCCTGGTTCCAGCCGCCGCCGATCCCGAACAGGAAGCGGCCCTGGCTGACCTGATCAATCGAGGCGACGAGCTTCGCTGTCTGGATCGTATCTCGCTGCTGTACCAGCAAAACGCCGGTGCCGAGCTTGATCGTTTTGGTCACACAGCCGGCGGCAGTCAGCACCACGAACGGGTCCATCGCATCGGCATATTGCTTGGGCAACTCGCCACCGCCCGGGAACGGCGTCTTACGCGACAGCGGGATATGCGAATGCTCTGGCGCCCAGACGCTGTCGTAGCCTCGCTCCTCCAGTGCTACGGCCAGTTCCGGCGCGGTCATGGAGTATTCGGTAAAGAACATTGCACCGCCGAACTTCATGCATCCCTCCCTCGCATTGCGACCTGATCAGCAAGCATACGCCATTCCGCCTCGTCGGGCTATCGTGCGGGCTTTGGCCCAATCCCACAACAGCATCCGCGACGGCGACTGGCCCGGACCGCCGATGCTCGTTAACCTGGACAGAAGTCAGCGGGGACGGCTGCCATGCAACAGATAACCATTGGTGACACCACGATGGATGCGGGGCGGATGTGTCCCGCGTTTCTCTGGTATCCACTATTCGAGAATCGCGAGTCGTGCTCTCCATGTCATGGCGAGAAGCGAAGCGACGAAGCCACCCCCATCGTATGGCCACTCGGACGGTCCGGAGGCCTCCACGAACGTGATTGCTTCGTCGCTTTGCTCCTCGCAATGGCATACTGTGGGGGCTGTGCTGCGCTTCTCTGATTCTGGACACTGGTTCCGATCGCAACGTCCTTGCCGCCCATCCAGTAGACATACGGCCATAACACCAGGGATTCGCGCATGAGAACAGGAGCCGAGTATCGCGAAGCATTGCGCGACGGCCGCAAGGTCTTCGTTATGGGCGACGGCCGTATCGACGACGTGGTAACTCACCCCACGACGAGCGCGATGGTGGAGCAATATGCCGCTTGGTACGATCGCCATTTCGATACCGCCTGGGTTGACACATTGCTCGCGCCACCCGATGCGGACGGCATCCGTGCGCCCTGGGCTTTCGTGCTGCCGAAGACGAGCGCGGAGGTGATCGCCATCGGCCGCGCGATTCAAAGGACGATCTTCCTCAATGCCGGCAACATCACCCACACCCCTCACTACGGCCACCTGATAGCGCTCGGCGTGTTGACCGCGGCCGAGACCCGCAATGCCGGCGCGCATTACACCGCCAACGCGATGGCCTACCGCGATATGATCGCCAGCACCGGCCGGTTCCTCACCTTTTGCGGCGGCGCACCGGTGATCGGCCAGCGGATGCAGGCCGATCCAACGGATCGGGTCTCGGTTAAGCGCGTGAGCGATAATGACAAGGGCATGGTGGTAAGCGGCCGGCTTGGCATGCACACAAGCCCTGCCTTTGCCGAGGATGTCTACGTCGGTACGCTGACCGGGCTCGAAATCGGTAAGCATCCAGTTGGGTTTATCGTTCCGGTCAACGCCCCCGGCGTCACTGTTCTGTGCCGCAAGGTGGCAGCCCGCGACCGTGACGGATTCGCCGCTCCGTTATCCGCGCGCTACGACGAACTCGACGGCCAGATGTGGCTCGACGACGTGTTCATCCCGTGGGAGCGCGTGTTCGCCGTCGATCCGGAACCGGAGGCAATCCCGCGCTGGTTGCGGTGGCACCACCTGCGCGGCTGGCTGGCCCGGGCCGAGTTTACGCTCGGTCTGGCGCTGGCATTGACAGACGCGATGGGACTCAAACAGAACGAGGCGACCGTTGGATACCTCGTCGATCTCATGGCCGAGGTGCAGGTCGTGCGCTGCTGCATCATCGCCAGTGAGCATGATCCCGACTTCACCCCGACCGGCTACTGCGTCCCCAACCACGCGCATCTCGCGGCCGGCGGCATTTCCCTGTTCAAGGCGCGACAGCGCATGTCCGAGCTCTTGCGTATCATCCCCGGATCCTCGCTGGTGATGGCACCGTTTGACAGCGATCTGGACATGCCGGAACTGGCGACGGGCCTTGAGGAAACGTTCGGCGGTGGCGGGTTCTCGGCACGGCAGCGTGCGGCGCTGTTGCAACTCGTGTGGGATCATGTCGCGTCATCGCTCGATGGGCGCGAATCGGCGTTTGAGTTGCATGCCAGTGGCGGTTTGCCTGGCTGGCGTGCATGGTTGCGCCGCAGCTTCAAGGACTACAACAGTCTCGCGAACGCCGTGCTTCAGCTGATCGATCTTCCCATGCCGGCGATTGACGTGGCCAGCATCCGTACCGCACCGGTCGCGCCGCGGCGAATCGTTGCCCGATGACGATCCGCGCAATCTGTGGTGAAGTGGCGTTCGTCCCCATACGGCACTTGCGTGCCATAGTTGCCATTGACCGTGCGGCTGGTCCTTGTTTCTTGTAACGACCGAATGGACGAACAATCCCCGCCGCGTGGGTGCGCGGACTGGCCGTGCCGCACGTTTGCTTACGAGTACTGGCCAAACTCGCTGAGCACCAGCCCCGGAGGGAGCGCCTCACCATACAGAGGGGCACGCTCCATGCGGCCAACAGGTGCGAATGCCCGGACCACTGCGGTGCGTCTGGCGACGACGCCGGCATGCTCCAGTTTGGTGGCGATCCGGTCTCGCACCGATTTCGCGACGTCGAAGTTGCGGTCGCCCACGACGCGCGCGGCCCTTAAGAACAGAGTTTGTAGCTCCAGCAATTCGGGCTCGGTCCAATCCAGATCCTGGAACGCCGCATACGCGCGCTCAACCAAATCCGGCATGACAACTGTCTCGGGTCCGGCATAGGCCGGCGATCTGTTCAACAGAAGGCCGAGGGCAGCAAGATATGGTGCACAGTGCTGCTTGGTTTCCACACAAGCCAGCGTCTGCGCAATGAACGTTTCGACCAGCTCGGATTTCGTTCCGCGTGGCAGACGCTCGAGTGAGCCCACGAGGCGCAGAAGTTCAGGCGATGCCCTGGCACGGCGAATCGACTCGATTTCCGCGCTTAACAGCATTTCCTGTTGCTCGCCCGTGAGCCCGCCAGCCACGCGCCGCCACAAGATGTATTCCTGAACCTTGCTGCGGCGGCCCGGATAACACAGGCCAGCCTTACGCAACTGCCACAGCTCCTGCATGCGAAGCGCATCATGTGCAAAGCCGAACCCGGGGCGAAGCAGGAACCCTGCCAATGTCAGCCACGTCTCTTCATGCTCCACCGAGAGCTTCCGGCCAGGCATCTGTTGATGCAGAACAGGCCAGATCGTCCGCAGCAGCGCGGCATTCCACTCGTGCCGGGACAGACCCAGCACGCCTTCCAGATGTTTCACGACTCCGTTCGCGGTCAGCTTGCCCGATGCTCGTGCCGGCCTGGTGAACAAGCTGGTGATATGTTGCTGTGCCGCCTGCTGGGCCTCTGCTGTCGCATTCGGTGCAACTGGTGCCGCGGCCGGATGGCCACCCGGGCCATCGCTGGATCGTTCCTGCGGGCGAAGATTGAATTCAAGCGGCCACGACCTATGCTCCCGCGGATCGGCGCTGATACAGGCGAGCTGCACCAGTCCCAGTGCGTTCAGTTTCACCGCCAGACGCACCGGCACCGTCCTGTCCGTGCCCGGTTCCGCACCTTCGGTTGTTCTGATGATCGTTTGCAGTGGCGGCAAAGCATGGAATGCACCGGACTCGCCCTGCACGATATCGCCTGCCCGGCACCGGTCGTGACGGGTCGAAGAGCAGGCCTGGAAACTCACCAACTGATCGGTACGCACTTCGAGACCAGGCAAATTGATTTCGAACGTTTGCTCCGCCGATGCGTTGCGAGGCAGAACGCAAATCAGGTCCGGTGGAATCGTCGCATTCTCGGTCCGCTGCACCTCCAGGAACACTGCGGAAGCAGCTCCGGCGGCGATGCGGCCCAACTCGCCATGGAGCAATCTGCCATACCGGGCCGCGCCACGCGCGACAGCGAGGTCAGGTTCCGCGTTCTCCAATTCGACAGGCTGGACCACGCCCTGCCACGCCGCGATCTGATTCAGCAGCCGTTGCCGCATGGCCGCGGAGCGCAGCGAACCGCCGTTGAACAAGACGGCATCAACTTGCGGGCGGTCCGCGAGGAATTCAGCCAGATGATGCGTCACCGCGCTGTCGGCCGCGTAGGGCAGACCCCAATCACGCAAAGCCGATTGTGTGCGATACGGCCGCGCGCGTGCATCACAGGTTGGGAAGAATCCTTCCAGGACAAGCCGCGCAACTTCCTCGCCTCCGAGGATTGCCGTCTGCGCGCCGGCGACCAGACGCGAGCCGCGACCAGGCAGCGCGACAGTGAACCGGTCATTCCCAGCTTCACTGCCCGCGAGCGCCTTCTCCTTCAGATCGCGACACGCCGCAACGAGGTACTCCCATTGCGGGCCCGAGATCCTCCCCCGCTCCGCCACGAGCCGCGGTTCGAGCATGGCAGCGAGGGCCAGATCAATGTTGTCGCCACCCAGCAGGATGTGGTCGCTGACGGCGACCCGGGTGATGTCCGGAATCGTACCTGCCGCACGGGAACGCAGATTGAACAGGCTGAAGTCGGTCGTCCCGCCGCCAATATCGATGATCAGAATATCGCGTGAATCGCGGTTCTGCCCGGTTGAGCCCTCCCACAAGTGGGCCATATCATGCTGTGCCAGCCAGCAATAGAAAGCGGCCTGCGGCTCCTCGAGCAATCGAACATTATTCGGAAAGCCAGCCTCCGCAGCCGCGTCCAGGGTCAGCCGCTGCGCCGCTGCGTCGAACGAAGCCGGCACCGTAATGGTGATTTCCTGGGCGTCAAACGGATCATCAGGAAAGGTACTGTTCCAGGTGCCTCGCAGGTAACGCAGGATGAGAGCAGAAGCGAAAATCGGCGAAATCTTCTGTGCGCTGGCAAGATCCTCCGATCCCCAGGGCAGGATCGGCGCGAAACGGTCAGCGGCATGGTGGCACAACCACGATTTTGCTGATCGCACGACACGGCCTGGCGATTCGCCCGCGCCGCGACGTGCGAGGCGCCCCACGATCCACGCCGCCGTTCCCGGAACCTTGCCACGTAATTGCCCGGCAAGCGCCTCGTCCGGCAGATAAAGGAACGAAGGCAATGTCGATGCTTCGATCAGCGTGTTCGGGGTTTCCCATTGCGAAACAAGAAGGACCTCAGGCTGTGCGTCGCCGGCCAGCGGAACGTACGCGAGTGCGGAATTGGTCGTTCCGAGATCGATCCCGATCGAGAAGCGGGTTGTGGCCATCGGGTGAGCTAGTACCTGCTGTCAGAGGAGCGCAAGTCACGTGCCCAATGTCATTGCGAGCTGACCACCGGCCGGCGCGGCCGGCCCGCCCCTGGACGAAACTGCGCAAGGCGCAAGGGGGAAACCTTGCCGCTTGTCAGGAGCGTAGCGACGCAGCAAATTCATCGGGGTGAGCTTCCGAACCGTCCGCGCGCCCACGCGGCGGCGATCGCTTCGTCGCTGCGCTCCTCCCAATGACATGCTGCGAGCGATGCTGCGCTCCTCTGGTCCAGTCACCACCACGCAGCGCGACGATGCGAGCGCGCTATTCCGTGCGGACCTGGAACTCAATTTTCCATCTCCGGTCGGAGTTCGTGTGCCTCATCCAGAGCTCAAGCGTGCCCAGTTCGGTGACGACCGATTCGATCCGTACCGGCACGACCTGCCCAGGAGGAACATCGGGCAGAGCCGGCAGCTCGACCTCTAACAGGCTGGTCTCTTCCAGCGTCCGCTCGGCATCGGCCAGCACCTGGCCAGGCGTGTCGCCGCTTCGAACGGCGGAGGAGAAAAACCGGAATTCCGCTGCCTGGCCTGTCACCAGCCCGAATGTACGATCTTCGATCAGCAGGTCGGACCCTTCCTGCATGCCCTGTGGCACGACGCACAGCGCCTTGACGGGCGGCCGGAATCCGGGGATCGCCGGCATCGAGCTTTCCAAACCGATATAATAGGAACGCGCGGCGCCAGCCTTGATACGTATCCCCTTGCCGGTGGCACGGTACCGTCCGTAATTGGCGGCGCCCCGCGCGACGGCGAGATCCGGCGCGAACCCTTCGAGTTCACGCACCGCCTGTCCGTTATTCCACGCAGTCAGCAACTCCAGCATGCGCGCGCGGATCGCTGCGGCTTTGAAGACGCCGCCATTGAACAATACGGCGGTTGGTATCAGCGCCTGGCCCTGGGCGGATTGTCCAACCAGTGCAGCGAGCTTTTCGCTCGCTTTCACGTTCTGCAAGCTGCGGCTCAGGAACTGCGCCAGATGCTTGCTGATCACCGGATCGGATGCGTAGGGGAGACCGAACTCCTGCAGGCCGGTTCTGCGGCCCTCACGTGGCAGATCGTCGATGCCGGTCCGGGCAAAGAAACCGTCCAGCACGACCTGCAACAGCGTGGCGCGGTCAAGCGCCGTGCTGACCGTCCTGGCAAACAGGCTGGATCCGCGCGATGGAACCGCGATTGGCGCTTCCGCCAGGTTCTGGTCTTCGAACAAGGTGATCTTGGCCCTGGAAGCCAGGTGCACCAACGCCAACATCTGCCACGCGTCGAGTGATTTGCCTTCCGCCTCCAACCGCGCCTGCAGCGTATAGGCCAGCGCAAGATCCATATTGTCGCCGCCGAGCAAGATGTGCTCGCCGACGCTGATGCGCTCCAGCTCCAGGTTGCCGGCGACGTCGGTCACGGCAATGAGGCTGAAATCCGCGGTGCCGCCGCCGATGTCGGACACCAGGACGATCTCGCCAGGCGATACCAGGTCCCGCCACTGCCGTCCGGACTGCGCCGTCCATGCGTAGAATGCGGCTTGTGGTTCCTCCAGCAGCGTAACCATGCCGAGACCGGCTGCCTCCGCTGCCTCCGCGGTCAGGCTGCGTGCCACCTCGTCGAACGAGGCAGGAACCGTCACCACGATCTGCCCATCCGCAACGCTCCAATCCTTGCCCTGGACATGCAGCGTATGCAGAAGCGCGTCCTTCAGGTGCTGGAGGTAACGCCGCGAGCAATCGAACGCCGATAGTTTCTCCTCCGCACTGTCGGACCGCCAGGGAAGGGTGCGCTGCTTCGGATCGATGTGTGGATTGGAGAGCCAGGACTTGGCAGACGTCACCAAACGGTCGGGTACCAGGGCGCCATGGTCGCGCGCGAATTGGCCAACAATCCCCGTTTCCTCCGCGCCATCCCAGGGCAACGTCAGCGAGCCGGCCGGAAATTCCTCCGGATGGGGCAGATACAGCGCCGAGGCCAGCGTCGCATGCTCTCCCACCTGGTTGGCCGCCACGACCTGCGGAATCGGCAGAATTGCGGTTTCATCCGTGTCGAGGTCGGCCAGCGCCATGGCGCAATTGCTGGTGCCAAGGTCGATGCCAAGACTGAAGCGCGGGTTCGAGGACATGGGCTCCTGATGATGCGATGTCGGTGATCGGGCGGATCGGGCCTTGGCCTAGAAGTCGTCTTCCTCGCGTCGGCGTGCAAGCCCAGGGCGGGACCGGCGAATGGCCCTGCCCGTCAATGGCACGGCCTCATTTCAGCTCCACCTCGGCCGGAGCAATGGTAGGCAGTTCGCCGTCAGCGGCAGCCAGAAGCTTCGGCAGTTGCACCACGTTTGTCCGCCAACCCCGATGCACCAGCACGCCCGAGAAAGGTGCCTGCCCCGCGATCCTGCCGACCAGCCGGTACTCACTTGCCGAATACCCGGTTGGAACCGTGATCGTCGTTCCCTCCTGCTCCGTTCGTACCGATTGAATCCTGAAATGCTCCTTCAACACGCCGCTGCATCCGGCGTGAACCACGCGCGCGGCGGCGCCAACCTGGCTGTCGTTGTAAGCGTTGATGTCATCCATCAGGAAATCCACCAGCCGGCCCTTTTCCTGGAGCATTGCCAGAAAGGCGACGATCTCGGCGTCAGCCTGGGTCGCTCTGGTGGGCTGGAGGCTTGGTCGGGCTGGCTCGACGGCAGGACTCGGAGCAGCCGCCCGGTCGCGCAATTGTAACAACAGTACGGCCAGCGCGAGAACCGCCAACGCCAGTGACACTTCGGGCAGGTAAGGCTGGACGATGTCAGCAGCGGGCAACAGCGCCGCCACGTTCACCGCTGCAAGCAGCAGAACGACAATAATCGCTGTAACTTTCATTGCGGATGTTGCACTCCCGGCGACGGACCCACGAGCCCCTAACGCGCGACTATAGGACATGCGAGAACTGGTGGAAGCGGCGGGCATGGGCCGGCTCTTGGGGCGCCGCCACCCTGATACCCCCAGGACCTGATTGATACGCGGGACGACCGGCCAGGAACTGCAACCGGGGCCACCATCGTTCCGCACAGGCTTGACGGGATTCTTGCGTAGATGCGATCCAGTGCAGAATATGCCAAGACTGTGGGGTTAAGGGACCAAAGCCCAATCGTGATGTCCGGCCCCTGTCCTCCAGACAACCGCGCCTGGGTCCCAGCCCCGGCTGTGCGTTTGTCCGTTTGGCTCCATGCCGTCCTGCTGACGGCACTCGCCATGGCACCAACCCAATGGCCGTGGCTGCTTGGCGCCCTCGTCTTCAACCACGTATTGCTCGGCGTTTTCGGGATGTGGCCGCGCAGCACATTGCTTGGCCCCAATCTGTCACGCCTGCCAGAATCCTGCCGTCGCCAGGCCGTCGTCGCCCTCACGTTCGACGACGGTCCAGACCCGGAAATCACCCCAAGAGTCCTGGATCTGCTCGAGCAACACCATGCAAAGGCAAGCTTCTTCTGCATCGGCACGCATGCGGCCGCATATCCGCACCTCGTCAAGGAAATTATCCGTCGCGGCCACAGTGTGGAAAACCACAGCGACAACCATGCGCTCGGTTTCGCCCTCTATTCCGTCGCTGCGCTACGCCGCAACGTGCAGCGATGCCAGGCCACGCTCAGCGAGATCTCGGGCACCCGTCCTCGGTTCTTCCGCGCCCCGCTTGGACTGCGCAGCCCGTTGCTCGACCCGGTGGTCGCGGCAGAGCCGCTTTGCTACGTGTCCTGGACCAGGCGCGGTTACGACCGCGTCAGCCGCAGCCCGGAAAAAGTATTGCACCGGCTCACGCGCGGCCTTGCAGCGGGCGACATCGTGCTGCTGCACGACACCGGTGCGTGGCGCACCACCTGCGGCACGCCGGTCGTGCTCGACGTGCTGCCGCGACTGCTGGAGATTCTAACAACCGCCGGGCTGCGGGCCGTGTCCCTGCCGCTTGCCCTGCCCGACCACCACATGCGATAGCCGAAATCGTGACAAAGCCCGTGCCCCCGCACCCTGTCCTGCGTAACCACTATGCATCGCAGCAGGATCGAGCGGCCTTCGTGCAATCCTTGTTCGACGCAACCTCGGCCCAGTACGACTGGGCGAACGAGGTGTTTTTCCTCGGCACCGGCGCTTGGTATCGCCGCCATGCATTGACCGCTGCCGGTCTGCAACCGGGCATGCGCCTGCTGGACGTCGCGATCGGAACAGGCTGGGTGGCCGAGGCCGCACAACACATCCTGGGTACAGGCGCCGGCATCGTCGGGCTGGACATCAGCGGCGGCATGCTCTGCGCGGCGCGCCGGCGATTGGATATCGCACTGATCCAGGCATCGGCCGAGGCTTTGCCGCTATCGGATACCTGCATCGACTTTATCGTCATGGGCTACGCCTTGCGTCATGTCAGCGACCTCGGCGTCGTGTTCCGTGAATTCCACCGCGTATTACGGCCCGGCGGGCGCCTGCTCATGCTGGAGATCGGCCGTCCACGAAACGCGATCTGCTTCGCCAGCGCCAAATTCTACTTCAAGCGCCTGCTCCCGGCAGTGAGCCGCCTGATATCACCACGCACCCAGTTGGCAGTACTGATGGATTACTATTGGGATACGATAGAGCATTGCGTCCCTTCGTGCATCATCCTCGCCCAGTTGGCCGAAAGCGGCTTCGCTGAACCAATCTGCACGACGGAGGTGGGAATATTCCAATCTTATCACGCCCTGCGGTAGCTCATGTCTCCTCTGTCCGGATTATCGAATCGTGCTGCGTAACCACAGCGAACGGCGCTCACGTTGCTATACGGCGTCAACCCTGCCCAGGCGCAGGCTCCTTGGCCTGGGCCTCTGCGCCGTGCTGCCGGTGGCACGCGCGAAGGCCGAAGATCCAGCCTCCTGGGCCAAGGCCTTCATCCGGCGCGTGGGAAACGAGATCGCCGCCACCGTCGCCTCCCCCGAGCCCTCGGAGATGCGCAAGCATCGCCTGACAAAGCTGATCAACGATGTGGTCGATATCCCTGCCGCGGCTCGCTTCTGCCTTGGCCGTTTCTGGCGCCAGGCCACGGCACAGCAGCAGCAGACCTACGTCGCGTTGTTCCACGCCGTGCTGTTGCGGGCGGTCCTTGGCCGAATCGACACCGAGCAACAGATCGACACCGGGCAACAGAAGGATGCCGGTATCCAGGTCAGCGTCGGACGGCCGGAGATGCGCAAGGACGGCGTCTACGTCCCGACCGTTATCCAGCGCCCCAACATGCCCGCCTTCAACGTGACCTGGGTTGTCAACACCGATGCTGCCAACCCACGGATCGTCGACGTCATCGCCGAGGGAACCAGCCTGCGCATCACCATCCGCGCAGATTATGCATCGTTCCTGAACCATCATGACGACAGCATCGATGCCCTGCTTCAGGCTCTGCGCCAGCAAGCCTGTGACAACTGCTCTAACGCGGCAAACGCCGGCGGGCAATGAGCAAGACATTGGAAAACGGAGTACCGCGCCAGCATGGCGTGACGGTCGTATCGTAGCCCGCAGACTGGAGGACATTCTCGATCCGCCCGACCGGCCACGGATTTACCCATCGGCCGGCATGCGGCGAAATGCCCCGCCATAGCCGCTCCAACCCCACCGTCGCTGCACTTCGCATCCCGAGCCGGGGATCCAACAACCGCAAGATCGCGCGACGCCGTGCCGCCTGTGCCACAGACCGCAGCAGCCGTTGCTGCGAAGCATCGTCAAGTTGATACAGCACATCCACGGCCAGGATGGTATCGGCGGCCGGCGGTTCGAAACCATCCGCCAGATCCACTAACATGGACCGATACGCCAGACCCGCCGCCGCCTGATCGGCCTGTGCGAGACACCCCGCCAGACAATCGACACCCAGGACCGATTTGGCCAGGCCAGCCAGCAGCAGCGCAACGCCAAGCTGCCCTCGGCCGCAGCCGATATCCACCATATCGCCAAAGCACTCGGCCGCAGCCAGACTCAGCACATCGCGATGCACCGGATCACGCCGCAGCTTGGAACACACATAGCCATGCACAAGACGGCCGCAGCCGCGATAACGTTCCGCCGTGCCGGCGAAGACCAATTCGCAATCGTCCGGGCAGAAACACCGCCGCCCCTCCGGCGCGCTGTTCTCCGCAGCAGGGGTCGCATAAGCGCCACCGGCAGTGTCAGTATCCGCCGGCATGGAAACCCCCAACCCCCAACCGCCACTCGAACCGATCGTCATTGGCGCCGATGGCTTGGCCATGCTGGCCCTGTCCACCATGCTCATGGTGTTGTCTTGTGGCGCGACATTGTTGCTCTGTCTGTGTTACGTGTTCTGGATCGCCTGCCGCACACGGTGCGACACGCCAAGCGCCCGGCGAATTCTGGTACTGGGGATGCGGCTCAACGCGCTTGGCAAGCCCAGCCCCGATTATCGCGCCAGACTCGCGAGAGCCGCCGCTCTCCAGGCAAGTTACGACAAGGCACAAATCGTCATTCTGGGCGGCAGGACGGCGGCAGGCCAGCCGTCCGAGGCCGCTGCCGGCGCTCTTTTCCTGCAAGCCAGCAACGTCCCCACCGCCGCCATCCTGCTGGAAGACCGGTCCCGCCACACGCTGGAAAACCTCATGCTTTACCGGGCGCGTTTCGCCACAGATGCCGGCCCAACCGCCCTGGTGACCAGCCGCTTTCATCTCGCCCGCAGCTCTCTCCTGGCGTCCGGACTTGAGATTCGCCATGTGCCCTGCGCGGCAGAGCAATCCCGGTGGCCGCCGCTGCGCCATATGCCGCTGGTGACATTTGAGGCGCTGCTGATCCACTGGTACATCACCGGCCGCAGCTTCGCCAGGCTCACCCGCAACCACCGCATGGCAGCGCGCATCAGTTGGCGAATCCGGCCACGCGCGGGCCAAGCCGGGCAACCAGCGACAGCAAATGATAACCGCCCTTGAATGCCAGCAGCGGCAGCCGTAACGAGATCCGGTCGTCGAAATTGCCGGCGAGCAACGAAACGACCCCATCGCGCATACGGAACATATTGTTCGGCGACATCAGCATGCGGCGGATCACGGGATCGTTGATGCGGTAGATCAGCCAACCCAACCGGTCCATGCCGCGGCTTAACTGGTGCTCGGCCTGGCGCGCCAGCCGCCGGCCCTCGGCCGCATTGTCCAGCCAGGCATGCGCTACATCCGCCCCCAGTGTGCCTCCGGTCATCGCCAGCAGCACGCCGCTGGAGAATACCGGATCGACGAAGCCGAACGCGTCGCCGATCAACATAAATCCTTCGCCCCAGGCGGAACATGCCCGATACGAATAGTTGCCTGCCGTCATGACTTCGGACGCCAGCCGGGCAAGCGCCATCCGGGGCCGCAGCGTGCGGCTGGCGAGGATGCGTTGCTGCAGCAGCGCGGCCGGAGTTCCGGCTCGCCGGCGGAATGCCGCCTGCGTGCCGACAAAGCCGACGCTGGTAATGCCGTCTCGCAGCGGGATGACCCAGAACCAGCCATCCTCGGCCAGGTGGATGCTGATGCAGCCCGCCATGGCGTCGTCGCGGCGCGGGACATCATGGAAATGCGCGTAAACCGCCGCGGTGTTGTTGGACTTGTCGGCCTGCTTCAGCCGCATGCGTCCCGCCAGGAACGTGTCGCGTCCCGAAGCATCCAGCAGGAAGCGTGGCGCAAACCTCAGCATCGTGCCGTCTGTCTGCTGCGCCAGCACCTGTCCCCGGCTTTCTGTCCCCCGGCCTTCTGTCCCCCGGCTTTCTGCCCCCCGACTTTCTGCCCCCCGACTTTCTGCCCCCCGACTTTCTGCCCCCCGACTTTCTGCCCCAATGCCGTCAACCTGCACCACGCGGATGCGTTGCATCGCGCGCGCACCCTGCCGTGCCGCGTGCGAGAACAAAAGCGCGTCGAATTCCGAGCGCCGAACCTGGTAGCTGTAGGTGAAGCTGCGATCGATGCCGGTTACGAAGTTGAAATCAACGCGGCATCCCGTGGCGTCTGAGATCATTTCGGCGCCCGGTTTCAACTCCCCCAGCGCATGCACCGCATCCCGCAGGCCCAGCCGGTCGAAAATCGCGAGATTGCGCGGCAGCAGCGACTCGCCGATATGGAAGCGCGGATGCGCGTCCTTCTCCAGCAGAACCACGTCGCGTCCCTGCCCGGCGAGCAAGGCAGCCGCGGTCGATCCGGCCGGACCGCCGCCGATCACGAGCACGTCGCAGGCCTCGCCGGCGCCAGTGGCCCGACCCGTCATCACAAGACCTTCCGCGGCATGAGCTTGAAGACGATACGCCCCCGGTGCCATGACCGGAAGCATGGCAGGCACGGCAACGCAACCAATCGATGATGGCGGCCGGATCGCGGCGCCGCGCGTTGCCGTCGTCATCCCAGCCTATCAGGAGGCGGCCACCATCGCTGCCTTGGTCCATCGCTGCCGCCTGCTTCCCCAGGTATCGCAGGTTTTCGTAGTGGATGATTGCTCCTCCGACGCGACGGCACGCCTGGCCGCCGAGGCAGGCGCGCAGGTGCTGCGCAATCACACCAACCAGGGAAAGGGGGCAAGCCTGCGTGACGGCATGCGCGCCGCCCTCGCTGCCGGGGCGGACGACATCGCCACGCTGGATGGCGACGGCCAGCACCGCCCCGAAGACCTGCCGCGCTTGCTCGCATGCCGCCGGGACTGGCCCGGCCAGATCGTCGTCGGCTCCCGCCGCGCAGCCCGCGCGAACGCACCACGTGCGCGAGCCATCGCCAACCGGGTGGCGGATTTCTGGGTGTCCTGGGCGGCGGGCCACCCGATCGACGACAGCCAGTCCGGCTTTCGCGTCTACCCCAGTGAGGTGGCGAGACGCGTGGCGCTGCGCCCCGGCGCCGCCAGCGGCTTTGCATTCGAAAGCGAGGTGCTGATCGAGGCCGGCCGGATTGGCTTTCGCACCGTCGCCGTGGACATACCGGCGGTCTATGGCGCCGGATTGCGGTCCAGCCACTTCCGGCCGGTGACCGACGTCACCCGAATCGTGCTGATGGTGGCCGGCAAATTGCTCCGCACCTGGATGGACCCGATCGGGCTGTGGCGCTCTCTCACCGGCCGCCGGCTGCGCTGGCACGATGCGGGATCGTCGCGGAGACCAGGATGATGAATGCGCGTTCGCGATGGAGCGTGAGTGGCGCCGTCACAGCAGGTTCCGCCAAGGACGCGGATGCGCGCCAGCAGCACACCCGGGCGCTCGGTGCGGTTCACCGGCAAATCCGGATCTGGGCCGAGCACTGAGCCTGAACCTTTCGCTAACCGCGCCGCCCTGGTTGGCCCCGGGATCGCCCGCTTGCAAGGCCCGAGACAAGCCCGCAATCATAGCCGGGCGGCGCGCGACGCCCACCTCAGTGTGTCAGTTACAAACTTTTTTTCGTTTGACATATTGACGGTGCCCGTCGACTCATGCGATAACCCTCCGCCATGAACGCAGCTTCTGCCACCGTATCCGCCTGCGCTGCCCAACCCGATCTAACGCGGGCTGGGGCCCGCGCTTCCGCAACTCTTAACGCCTTTGCCGTCCTTGTCGCCCTGGTCTTCACTCTCACCGATCACGGCAAGCATCTCGCCCTGGCGTTCCGCGCCCATGTCGCGCAACCCGGCCACGGCCGAACCGGCAGGTTCTGCCAAACCGGCACCATCAATATCATCCGTACGAACCTCCGCCGCGCCATGATGCGCAGCGTCGCGCTGTACCAAGCGTTGCGGCACCAGGCCAATCGAGCCCTCGCCTTGCCGCTGCCCGCCCTGCGGGCCGATCGCACCAGGCCGGAGCAAGCCGCCGCGAATGCACGCCCCGGCCAGGCCGGGCAGGACAGCGCGCGCGCCAAAGCCACGCATCCGGAATGGTGGCAGAACGCCGATCCCTCATACACACCTACGGCACAGCCGGTCGCTGACGAACTGAGCCGCCGTGCAGCGGGTGCCATCCTGCCACCGATTTCCCTCATTTTCGCTGACACCACGGAAACCGCTGGCGCGGTGTGGGGCAATCTCACTGTCCCCATCAACCGCCCGGGCTTCCGTCGCACCCGATTCATCGCGGAGGTTGACTGGTGCCAAGCGCCTGCGTCTCGTGTCGGGACGCCGCGTCTTGGGCGGCCGTCATCAGAACACCACCGCCCCAATTGTCTCTCGGCGGCAGAGCAATTGCGCGATCGCCCCCCGCCACAGGCAGAGTCAGCCGAATGTGCCTCTTCGCAAGCCGAACCGTGTGCGGCTTCGACCGGTACATCGCAGCAGACTGAAACCGCGCCAGCGATGCAATGGCCGGTTTTGCCATGCCCGGCGCAGGAGGTCGCCGCCCCGGCATCGCTTTGACCCATGTAGCAACACCCGCCACGGGCGCCGGACCAAACCAGTCCCCGCCGCGCCGACTTGCGTCCGCCATCCCGCGACCGCGAGCGCGTACGCATGTACCCCTGCCCGGAACACAGCCGCCGGCTCCGCCGCGCCAGCCCGCAGCAAAACCATCACCGCATCTCCGCCAAATCAGAAACACCGTGGTTCCATTCGCAATCGCCCGCCCACCGCGCCGGTGCGCCGTTCCCGGAACGATCTCCCAACGGAAAAGCCTCCAATCGCCAATCTTCGGCCGCCGCCGAAGCGTTTCCACCGTCCTGACAGCACGCTGTCAGCAGCCACTTACTACCTCTCGGGCATCGCCAACCGAGAGGCTTTCTCCCCCATGCCCCTCCTCACTTTCGCGCAGCCCAACGCCGCTACCGCCACCTCGCAGCGTGGCATCATCTTGCTCACGCTCTGCCTCGGAGTCCTGGTGGCGCAGGTCGATACGTCGGTGGTCAACCTGGCAGCCCACCCGATCGGCATGGCGTTCAGCGCCCCCGTCGCCGCGCTGCAATGGGTTCTGGACGGCTACAACCTCACCTACGCCGTCCTTCTCCTTACCGGCGGCTTGCTCGCCGACCTCTACGGCCGCCGCCGCGCATTCCAGGCCGGCGCCGCGATCCTCGCCGCAGCCTCGCTTGCCTGCGCCCTCGCCCCGACCATCGGCATCCTCATCGCCGCCAGGGTCGCGGCCGGCGCCGGCTCTGCCCTGCTGCTGCCCGCCTCGCTCGCCATCGTGCGCGTCGTCTGGACCGACCCCGCCGAGCGCCGCCGCGCCCTCGGCGTCTGGGCAAGCTGCAACGGCCTGGCCTTCGTCATCGGCCCCACGCTCGGCGGCCTGTTGATCGAGCATTTCGGCTGGCCCAGCGTCTTCCTGATCTCCGTCCCCCTGGCGCTCGCGGCGCTGATCCTCGCCGCCTGGGCCATCGACGAAACCGCCCACCCGCAAGACCGCCACTTCGACCTTCCCGGCCAGCTCACCGGTGCCGCGGCGCTCGGCGGCCTGGCATTCGCCGCGATCGACGGCCATCAGGGCGGCCATGCCTGGATCGCCGCGCTCGCGGTGTCCGCCGCCGCATTCCTCTGCTTCCTGGCCCTGCAACGCCGCCGAGGTCCCGCCGCCCTGGTCCCCCTCGACCTTTTCCGCAACCGTTCCTTCTGCGGCGCCATCGTCGCGACGGCCAGCATGACGTTCGGCATCTACGGCATGATCTTCCTGATGCCGCTGGTCTGGCAGGCGTCCGGCGTCCTGGGCCCGGAAGGCGCCGGCATCGCCCTGATGCCGTGCGCCCTGGTGTTCTTCCTGGTGTCGTCCCGCTCCGGCCATCTGACGCAGCGCATCGGCGTCCGCGCCATGACGGCCGGCGGCACCGCCATCATCGGCATCGGACTGCTGGTCCTGGCCACCACCCATGGCGGGCTGCCGCTGCCGCTGGCCGCCGTCGGACTCACGCTGACGGGCATCGGCATGGGGTTGAACACCGGCCCGCTGATGTCGGTCGCGGTCGATTCCGTCACCGCCGCGCGCTCCGGCACCGCGTCGGCCCTGATCAACGTCGCCCGCATGACCGGCGCGACGCTGGGAGTCGCCATGCTGGGTGCCGCCTTCGCCCTTTGGCACGGCGGAGCGCCGGGTCTGCGCGCGGCCATGCTCGCCGGCGGGATCGTGCAATGCGCCGGCGCCGCCGTTGCCTATGCGAGTACTCTCCGCCATTGAGTCTGCGGTCGATCTCTGAACCGCTGCCTCGGACCATCCGGCGGTGCCCGGCGGAAACGAGCCCGATCTCCCCGGTCCGCCGCAACAGCCAAGCCGACGGCCACACCGTGGCCGCCCCCGCTCGTTGCCCCCCATGGCCGCCTCCGTGGCCATCGGGATGGGGGCGCGCATTCTGCCGATTTCTTTTGGCCTGATATTTTTGTCAGTTATCGGGGTTGACTTTCTCGCTCAGATGCCCTAACTTGGCGCCCGCTCTGTTCAACCCGCGAAGAAAGGCAGTTCCGCAACCACCGCCATGATCAGCAACGCACTCACCTCCCCGGCTTACGCCTACTCCCCAGATGCAGATCGGGTCGGTTTAGACGCGTCTGCGCGCCTGCTGCACCGGCTGCCCCTGCTGTACGCGCTCGTGCGGTTCCTCGTCCTGGTCGCATTCCTCGTGCGCGAGTATTGGCTCGCCATCCGCCAGTACTGCGCCGGCAAGCGGCCGTCCTCGGGGTACTGCCGGTCGGGCCTGCCTCCCGGCTCCGCCGAGCAACCGGCCGCGTCGATCCGGGGCGCGTTCGGCAATGCGATCGCCTGGACCAGCAGCCGTCGCGGTATTGCGCCCAGGCACAAGGGTTGGCCGGACCTCTCTCCCGCCATCGTGACGTTCAACTGCGCTTTTGAGAGCGTCCCGCCCTCACGCCCAAGAAGCCCCCGTCGCCTGACGAGCGGCGTTCGGCGGCAGTTTGAATGGCTCCCGCTCCGGCTAGCCG
>DATKPQ010000078.1:0-4484 GCA_035523995.1 Acetobacteraceae bacterium
CCTTGCGTGGCGCCCTCGATGACATGCAAATAGGCCAGACCCAAGCTATTCAGGTGCTCGACGACGTAACTGTATGTTGTGGCCGGATCGCTGTCGGGGCCTATGTCGTTGACCGGTGTTACCGGGGACAGCCGAATGCCCACCCGGTCACTGCCGCATGCTGCGACGACGGTGCGCGCCACTTCGAACAAGAGGCGGGCCCGGTTTTCGCGCGATCCTCCGTATGCGTCCGTCCGCTTGTTCGTGCTATCGCGCAAGAATTGCTCCAACAGGTAGGCATTGGCCGCATGAATTTCGACGCCATCGAATCCAGCATCGATCGCATTGCTTGCCGCCCGGCGGTAATTCTCCACGATCATGGCAATTTCCGCGGTTTCCAGCGGTCGTGGCGTCACGCAGGGTTGGAAACCCGACTCAGTGTAGGACTCGATATGAGGGCGGATGGCCGATGGCGCCACAGGCAGAGCACCATTGGGCTGCAACGACGGATATGAGATATGCGCCCAACATGCCAGAGCTGCACGAAGATGTGCCCGCCGAGATTGTGCACTGCGCGGGTGATTGGCTGCCATGCCTCGACCTGCGTCGCATTGTAGATCCCAGGCGTGAAGGCATAACCGCGCCCTTGGGGTGAGATGTTGGTGCCCTCGGCAACGATCAGCCCAGCCGAGGCCCGCTGCGCGTAATACTCCGCCATTAGCGGCACCGGCGTGCCGTCAGCGCTCGCTCTGCTTCGCGTCAACGGAGCCATCGCAATGCGGTTCGCCAACAGGTAGCGGCCCAAGCGTATGGGGCAGAAGAGACCGGTGTCGGTTTGCGGTGCAACAATTGCATCCAGCATGCGGCGTCTCCTGACCGTGGGGCCATGCTGGAACTCTCTTCCGCGTCCGACATGGGCCTGCAGAACAATGCACACCAACTTAGGCGCATTATCGTGATCGGCCTTGACGCAGGTCAAACGGAATGCGCGCGTATCGGACACGTGGTTTGTTCGGCCTGCGATGGTTTCGCGTCGCAGGCAACTTATTCAGCTTGATCCAGATCAATGATCGCAGCCGCCGTCAGCGCTAGCCAAACGTTAACGAGTACACGGCGGCGACCACGATGTCACCGTGGCTATTTCGGTTGCCACGTCGCCATCAAAGGGGGAACCATGTCCGCATCTCCACTGCCGATCCGTTGGTTCACAACGCTCGGGATCGCTGATATCCCCGAAGTCGGCGGGAAAAATGCTTCGCTCGGTGAGCTCGCCAGCAATCTCGGCTCTGCGGGAGTCGTGGTGCCGACTGGGTTCGCGCTGACCGCGTCGCTGTATCGGGAAGCGCTGACGATCGCTGATGCCTGGCCCAGGCTGCATGCGCTGCTCGACCCGCTCGATGTCACCGATGTCACCGCGCTGTCCAAGGCGGCGGAGGCGGCGCGGGCTATCGTCTATGAAGCAACCGGCACCGCGCGGCTGCGCGGCCTGATCGCCGAGGCTTATGCCAAGCTGGTAGACCAATACGGCCCGGCTGTGCCGGTCGCCGTGCGCAGTTCCGCCACCGCCGAGGATCTGCCCACCGCAAGCTTCGCCGGCCAGCATGACAGCTTCCTGAACGTCACCGGTCTCGACGATGTGGTCGAAGCCTGTCGGCGCTGCTTCGCATCCCTGTTCACCGATCGGGCCATCGTCTATCGCGTCAACAACGGCTTTGACCACTTCAAGGTTGCGCTCTCGGTCGGCGTCATGAAAATGGTGCGGTCCGACCGCGCGGCGAGCGGCGTGATCTTCACCCTCGATACCGAATCAGGGTTCCGCGACGTAGTGTTCATCACCGGCTCGTATGGCCTGGGCGAGAACGTGGTGCAGGGCAAGGTCGATCCGGACGAGTTCTATGTGCACAAGCCGACCCTCCGGCGAGGCCATCGGGCGGTGCTGCAACGCAAGCTCGGCCGCAAGCAGCTCGCCATGGGGCTCGCACAGGGGCACTTCGGTGCGACCACCGTGGACCATCGCACCTCACCTGAATTGCGCGCTCGGTTTTGCCTCTCTGATGCCGAGGTGCTGACGCTCGCTGACTACGCGATCCGGATCGAGGATCACTATTCCTCCGTCGCCGGCCATGCCGAGCCGATGGACATTGAATGGGCGAAGGACGCGATCGATGGACGGCTGTACATCGTGCAGGCGCGCCCGGAAACCGTGGCGTCGCGCAAGCAAGCGGGCATGCTGGAGACGTATACGCTGCGCGGCACCGCGACGCCGCTGGTTATCGGGAAGGCGGTCGGCGAGAAGATCGCCGCGGGTGTTGCGCGGGTCATTGGCGGTGTGGCCGACCTCGCCGCCTTCCGCCCGGGCGAGGTGTTGGTCGCCGCGGAGACAAGGCCGGATTGGGAGCCAGTGATGAAGACCGCCGGCGCGATCGTCACGGATCACGGCGGACGCACGTGCCATGCCGCGATCGTGGCGCGCGAACTCGGCGTTCCCGCCGTGGTCGGCGCAGGGGACGCCACAGCCAGGGTCAGGACCGGCGTGAGCGTCACAGTATCCTGTGCCGGCGGCGAAGTGGGCGCGGTCTACCCCGGCACGCTCGCGTTCGACGTGGCTCGGGTCGATGCACGCGCTCTCGCCATGCCGAAGACCAAGATCATGGTCAATCTCGGCAATCCCGATCTGGCGTTCCGCACCGCGATGATGCCGAACGCAGGCGTCGGGCTGGCGCGCATGGAGTTCATCATCAACGAATATATCGGCATCCATCCAATGGCGTTGGTGCATCCCGAGCGCGTCGCCGAGGCGGACCGCGCTCAGATCGCCGAGCGGACCGTTGGCGAGGCTTCGCCCACCGAGTTCTTCGTGCGCACCCTGGCGGAAGGAATCGGCACAATTGCCGCCGCCTTCTGGCCGCGGCCGGTAATCGTCCGACTCTCCGACTTCAAGACCAACGAATATGCCGCACTGATCGGCGGTGCTGGCTTCGAGCCGAAGGAAGCCAATCCGATGCTGGGCTTTCGTGGCGCTTCCCGCTATGCGCATCCCGCCTATGCCGAGGGTTTCGCGCTGGAATGCGCGGCCTTACGCCGGGTACGCCGGGATATGGGGCTGACCAACCTGGTGGTCATGGTGCCGTTCTGCCGCCGTGTGGCCGAGGCGGAAACGGTACTGGCCGAACTTGCCAAACACGGATTGCGACGCGGCGAGGACGGGTTCGAACTCTACGTGATGTGCGAGATCCCGAACAACGTGATCCAGGTGGATGAATTCGCCAAGGTGTTCGACGGGTTCTCGATAGGCTCCAATGACCTGACGCAACTCAACCTCGGCGTCGACCGCGACTCCGACATCGTTGCGTTCGACTTCGATGAGCGCGATCCGGGCATGCTGCAGATGTTCCGGCTCGCGATTACGGGGGCACACCGCAACCATCGCCATGTGGGAATTTGCGGCGAGGCGCCCGCTAACTATCCCGAAATTGCCCGCTTCCTCACCGAGCTCGGCATCGATTCGATCAGCGTCAACCCGTCGAGCCTGCTGCGTACGATCGCCGTGGTGCGGCAAGCGGAGGACGCGGCGGAAGCCGGACGGATCCAGCAGCCTGCCGCAGCGGACTAGCTAGTTTCCGGCGCAAAAATTGGGCGGGAAATTGGCCATTGGTGTGGGTGTGACGCGTCGAGAATTGCATGGATGCACTAAGCCGAGTTGGATACGGAACGGTAGATTCGTACCAGCGCTAAAAGCACAAGTGTGAAATCGACATTTTGTTCGGCTGCGACACCGCTCACTCACTGTATGCTTGTCGACGATAAATATAGGGCGGTTTGGAGCAGTCGGCGTGATCCAGGCGCGACGCCTACAGCGCAGCTTCGGAGATGGCTTGATCGCGGCAGGGGTCAAGGATCTGCGTGAGGCATGGATGCCGCATGTCGACGCGATCCTCGCGGATACGGCAATCATCGCTGCGGTTCATCAAGCCTTGGCGCAGCGCCATCCTAACAGTCGTCGTCGCGGCAGGCCGGGATTCGCCGCCGAGATCGTGCTGCGATTGCTGATCCTGAAACACCTGCGCAACTGGAGCTATCAGGTGTTGGAGCGCGAGGTGCGTGCCAATTTGGTGTACCGCGACTTCACGCGTGTCGGTAGCGAGAAAGTACCTGACGCCAAGACCATGGGGCGTTGGGGGATCGCGGTGGGTCCGGCGATAATCAAGCGGATCCATGAGCGGATCGTGGAGATCGCGCAGGCCCAGAAGATTGTTCAAGGGCGCAAGATGCGTGTCGATATACCCGCGCGCCAGGAGAATCCGGCACACCGGTCCGGAGAGGGAATGAAGAGCCGCCGGCTCGCCGGATTGGCGGTGGCGTGGAGCACGTCTGGGTCGGTTTCGACCAGCCGCTCCGGCGCTGCCGCAGCTCGGCGGCGCCGATTGGTCGGCTCGTTCAGGGCGCTTGCGGGTTGAATTTGCCCATGAAGTGGAATTTGTCGGTGATCAGGCTGAGGATGTCGC
>DATKPQ010000079.1:0-32735 GCA_035523995.1 Acetobacteraceae bacterium
GTCCTGGAAGACCAGGGGCGCCCAGATCTTGTCCCGCCCCTGCACGAGCTGCCCGCCTTCCGCGATCTTGCCGAGACTGACCGGCGCATAGCCGAGTTGCTCGACCAGGGCGGCAACCGTTGCGGCCGCGCTGTCATCGTCGCTCGACAGGAATACAACCCGTCGTCCGCCGTTGCTGGCCGGATCTTCCGCCAGGACGCGGGCAGGCAGATGATTGAACGCTTTCACCAATCGAGCACCAGGCAGGGCCCGGGCCACGACCGTAGAGGAAGGAACGCCGCCCAGATCGTCGAGCGTGTTCATCACGTCGATCACGATCTTGCCCTCCCAGCTTGTCCGTGCCTGCGCGACCTCTCGATGTTGCCAGTACAGGACAGCCAGCATGACGACGTCCGCCTCGAGCGCGTCCTCCAAGGTCTTGGGAACGATCGTCGGGCCGATCGCGTTTGCCTGTGGCGCGAGTTCTTCAGGCTGACGCCTGCTTGCGACAGCCACTTCGATGCCCTTGCGGGCGAACATGCGGGCCAGCGCCTGGCCGACCGCGCCGAAACCTACGATTGCGTAGCTCATGTTACCTATCCGATCGATGTTGAGGTTGGTTGCCCGGAATGATCCGGGCATGCCAAATGTGTTCCCGGGGGTGCCTGGCACCCGCGCGCTTTTCGGCACGATGTCAGATCGCCGAGACGCCGCCGTCGACAGACAACTCCACCCCATTCACGAAGCTCGAATCGTCTGAGGCAAGAAACAGTGCGGCCGATGCAATTTCTTCAGGACGCCCCATCTTTCCTCGCGGGATCAGGGATTCGAACATCCGCTTCCCCTCCTCGTCGAGAACCTGGTCCTGCATCGGTGTGGCGATCGGCCCCGGACTCAGCACGTTCACCCGGATATTCCTGCCCTTCAGTTCGTTGAGCCACGTGCGTGCGAATGAGCGCAACGCCGCCTTGCTCGCCGAATACACGCCGAAACCAGGAAAACCTTTCACCGAAGCAACTGACCCGGTCATGAAAATCGATCCGCCATCGTTCAACAGCGGCAACGCCTTCTGCACCGTGAACAGCGTGCCGCGCGTATTCAGGCCGAAGGCCGCATCGAAGTGCTGCTCGGTAATCTCGCCCAGTGGGACCGCTTCGCCCGTGCCGGCGCTCGCGTACAGGATGTCGAGCTTGCCCTTTTCCCGTTTGACCGTGTGGAACAAGCGGTCGAGGTCGTCGAGATTGGCCGCGTCGCCGCGCACGGCGGTCACGTTCCGGCCAATCAGCCGGACCGCCTCGTCGAGCGCCTCCTGCCTCCGGCCCATGATGAAAACATAGGCGCCTTCTTCAACGAACCGCCTGGCGCTCGCCAGCGCCATGCCGCTCGATCCACCCGTGATGACGGCAACCTTACCATCGAGCTTTCCCACGATACTTCTCCTCTCGTGTTGTCGGGCAGGGCCTCTGTTCCCATCTGCGCGAATGCGCCGTATCTTTTGGAACACTGATCCGGATGCCGACTTGTGTATCCGGATCGGTGATCCATATATTCGGATCACTGATCCGATTGTCAAGGCACCCCATGCGAGCCGATGCCAGAAAAAATTACCGCCACCTGCTTGCAGTCGCGCGTGACGTCGTCACGCAGCATGGTGCCGATGCGTCCATGCGGGATATCGCCCGCCAGGCCGGCGTCGGGTTGGCCACACTGTTTCGTCATTTCCCGACACGAGAGGCCTTGTTCGAAGCGTTGCTGCGTATGAATCTGGACGCACTGACGCAGCGGGCAGGCAAACTCGAAGCGTCGAACCCACCTGCCGAAGCGCTGTTGTCCTGGTTTCGCGAAGGCGTGGCATTCGTCCAAACCTATAGGGGCGTTGTCGACCTGCTGGCGGCCGCCCACCTGGACCCGCACTCCGCCCTTTACGCTTCATGCGCCGCGGTACATTCAGTGGGCGCGCGACTGCTGGTCCGTGCTCAGGCGGAAGGAACAGCGCGCACCGATATCGATGGGGAGGACCTGTTCGCCCTCATGTCGGCGCTCGGCTGGCTCGCCGGCCAACCCTCATTCGCGCCACGGGCCGACCATCTCTTTCACGTTATCGCGAGCGCCATGCTGACAAATCGTTCGAGCAACGATGTCAATCCGGCAACGCGGCGATCCGCACCCATCGCGCCGGCGCAAGATCCCGATGTTATGCAACGGCGCCCTCGGCCGAAGAAAGCGCCGGGTCGAGCTGCAAGATCGGCAGCGGCGGTGGAATAAGCACGGCGACGTTCTGCTTCGTCACCCAGGCCTCGTGCACGAGCGGATTAGATTGGATTCAACATCCGCCCTGGTAATTTCTGCCAGTAACCGGACCGGCAGAAAGCCACCCGTTGCAGCAGTACAGCGGCCGCACCGGCTACTGCCGGAATCCACCCACAGCGGCCCTCAAAACGCCCCAAGTCTACGCCGCACGCTTACCTACCCGGCGCGGGCGGGGCGTTGCGAATGTAACGCAAATCCGATTCGTGAAATTCTTCGGTAGCCGGGTCTGCCTAACGTGCGGATCAGCGTTCGGCTGCCCTGTCTGCCGTCGAAGCTAACACCGTAGAGAGGGAATCATGGATCTCGGATTGAAGGGCCTGAAGGCGGTTGTCACCGGAGGCAGCAAGGGCATCGGACGTCGCGCGGCAGACATCTTCGCGGACGAGGGCGCAGATGTCGCGATCTGCGCCCGCAACCCAGGCGAAGTGAGCGCCGCCATCGAATCAATGAATAAAAAGGGTGTCGCCGCTTATGGGGCCACGCTCGACGTGGCCGACAAGGCGGGGCTTAAAAGTTTCATCGCCGCCGCCGCCGCCGCGCTCGGCGGCCTCGACATCCTCGTCGCGAATGCCTCCGCCCTCACGGTGCAAGACACCGAGGAAGCCTGGCAAAGGGCCTTTGAGGTCGACATGATGCATACCGTGCATGCGGTCAATGCCGCGTTACCCTTTCTCGAAAAGTCCAGGCATCCCTCCATTGTCGTCATCTCCTCGGTGTCGGGACGCGAGGTCGACTTCACCGGTCCGGCCTATGGCGCCTTCAAGGCCGCTCTTGTTCACTATGCGCAGAAGCTCGCGCATCAGTATGCGCCAAAGATGATCCGGGTGAACGCAGTCTCGCCGGGCAACACCTATTTCGACGGCGGGGTCTGGCAGAGCGCGGAAAAGCAACTGCCCGACCTCTACAGGCACGCGCTGTCGCTGAACCCGACCGGGCGGATGGCGACACCCGAGGAAGTCGGACGCGGCATAGTTTTCCTCGCGAGCCCGGCGTCGGGCTTCACCACGGGAGCCAATCTGGTGATCGACGGGGCGCTTACCCGCGGGGTGCAGTTGTAGCGGGCGACAGCAGCCTCAGCGCCCGCGTCAGTTTTGAGCCCGGCCGCGCGTGAGCCGGACCTTGGCGGCGCACGCGGGTTCGCCGCGTCGAAGCACGATCAGGGCCGGGTGCCAACTCTGGCAGGCCGACGAAAGCGCCGGCAACGGACATGCTCTGCCTGAAGCCACCTCGCCACACTCCTACTCTACGATGAGGGCTATCGCGCTCGCAATAGAATGTCGGCTATTGCGTGGACTTCGGTCCTTCCCGAGGCGGCTACCGTAAGGGCGCTATCCACCCACAGCGGCCCTCCGAAACGAACGCGCCCAAAGGTCCGCACATACGCCGGCTCGCAGCCCGACGTCGAAACGCCGCAGCCAGCCGCCGGCACAAAACCCCGCGCCCCGAACCTACAGCCCCAACTCCCCCTGCCGATCCCCGCGCCGCGCCCCGTCCGCCGTCGCCCCCACGTCCCCATCGGCAAACCGCAGCCGCAGCCGAGCCCCCGGCTTCACCGCACCGGCGCTCGTCAGCGGATGCCCCGCCGGATCGGAAACCAGCGCATACCCCCGCTGCAACACCGCCAGCGGCGACACCGATTCCAGCCGCGCCCCTGCCCCACCCAGTTTCGCCCGAGCCTCCCGCAACCCCCCGCGCACCGGCGCAGCGCTCAGCCGCCCCAGCGTGCGGCCGGCATCGGTATGGATCCGCGCCACCGCATGCCGCAGGCACGCCACCAGCCTATGCCCGCACAGCTCCACCGTGGACCGCCGCGTCGCCACCAAATTCGGCAACGCCAGCACCAGCCGCACCCCGCGTTCCCGCACCCGCTCCCGGCACGCCGCCAGCAGCGCCGGCAGGTCCGGCAGACGGCGCTCCACCGCCACCAGTGCCGCCCGCCGCTTCGACGCCAGATTCGGCAGCGCCAGCACCAGCCGCTCCGCCCGGTCATCCAGCCGTTGCCGCGCGCTCCCAACCAGCCCGGGCAAATCCGGCAACCCCCGTTCCGCCCGAGACAGCCGCAGCCGCCGTTCCTGCGCCAATCTGTTCAGACCACCGACCAGGCGCGCCGCCTTATGCTCCAGGTCCGCGACCAGGTCCGCCCGCGCCGGCACCGCCAGCTCCGCCGCCGCGGTCGGCGTCGGCGCCCGCCGGTCGGAGGCAAAGTCGATCAGCGTGGTATCCGTCTCGTGCCCCACCGCGGAGATCAGCGGAATCCGGCAGGCCGCCGCCGCACGCACAACGACCTCCTCATTGAACGCCATCAGATCTTCCAAACTGCCGCCGCCCCGCGCGACGATCAGCACGTCCGGCCGAGGCACCGAACCGCCAACCGGCAACGCATCGAACCCGGCTATCGCGGCGGCAACGCGTTCGGCCGCGCCCTCGCCCTGCACCGGCACCGGCCAAAGCAGCAGCGTTCGCGGGAAGCGGCGGGCGATCGTGGTCCGGATGTCCTGGATCACCGCGCCGCGTTCGCTGGTCACCACGCCGATCACCTGCGGCAGCACCGGCAGCCGCCGCTTGCGCTCGGCCTCGAACAAGCCCTCCGCAGCAAGCCGCACGCGCAGCATCTCGATCCGCGCCAGCAACGCGCCCGCGCCGGCATATTCCATGCGCTCGACGATAAGCTGATAGGAGGACCGTTCCGCGTAGGACGAAATGCGCCCGGTGGCGATCACCTCCACCCCGTTCTCCGGCGCCATGCCAAGGCGGGAAACCGCGGATTTCCACACCACCCCCGACAGCTTCGCCCCTTCGTCCTTCAGCGAGAAATAGATATGGCCGGAGGGATATCGTTTCAGTTCGGTGATCTCGCCGCGCACGCGCACGCGGCCGAACTGTCCTTCCAGCGCGCGCTTCACCGCGCCCGAGATTTCCGAGACGGAGTATTCAGGAATATTGGAGAGGGAAGGCGGCGCCAGATCGTTCATGCGAGGATACGAGTTGTCGTGTGATCCCGACGGATGGTGACCGCCCCACATGTCATTGCGAGCGAAGCGAAGCAATCCCCATCCCGCGATCGCACGTCCTTCAGGCGCAGATCGCTTCGCGTCGCTCGCAACCGCAGGCGTGTCCCGCCAGGGTCACGACACAAGACGGTTCCCCAGCACACGTGGCGGTGGCGGTCAGCACGCATTGCCGCCAGATCCCGGCAAATTTTCATTGACGCGGCAGAGTTAAAGGAATATCATCCTGGTTAGCAAGTCAAGGACAGGAACTCTGCTGATGAAAGGACGCAACCGGCTGGCAAGGCACATCGCGATCCCTCCGCACCGGCCCCAGGCATCGCGCCCCGCGCTTCACCGCGCGGCGCAGGACATCGCGCGGTACACTGCCGGCGAAACAATACATCCCAGAGCGCGGTTCCCGATCGCGCCGGAACTGCCCCGCGTCGGCGCGCCCGGCCGTTAGCATACCAAACTATGAGCACCGCCGCGACCCCCGCCACTGCCGCCCTTTCGACCCCGCCCGATCCGCAGCCGGATCGCGCCGGCATGGCCATGCCCGAGCGCATCGCGGACATGCTCTGCATCGTCGCCATCCTCACGCAATACGGCCGCCACCTCGCCGACACCATCCAGCATCGCGCGCTCCGGCGCGGTTTCGCCTCCATCGCACAGTTCTTCGGCACATCGAGAGTTTCGACCATCCTCGCCCATCTCCATCGCGGCATCATGCGGGCGGTGGCGCTCGAACGCCTGCTGCTCCAGCGCGCCCAAAGAGGCCGCGACCTGGTCATTTTCGAGCCGGGCCAACAGCGCCGGCGCGCTGTCAGTGCCGCCATCCCGTCATGGCCGGACGCCGCTGCCGGCCCGCCCCAGGCCGGCTCGCCACCCGCACGATCCGCCGCGCACCGCCCCGCCGGGCGCACCCTTCCACAAGAAGCACTAACGCTCGACACGCTGCCCTCCATGCGGCAGATCGAAGCCGAGGTCCGCCGCCGTCCCATCGGCCGCACGCTCGTCGCCATCTGCAACGATCTCGGCGCCGCGCCGATGCTGTGTTCCAACCCGATGTGGGAAAGCCTGTATCGCGCGTTCCGCTGCTACCGCGGCAGCTTCGACAAGTGGTTCGGGGAAATGCGGCGCCGGCAGAAATACTTCGAGCAACAGCAGCGCAACGACCATCCAGACCTGGACCGGCCGGCGCAGACGCGCGAGGAAATCCACCAGATACTGAGCTTCCTGATCGGCGAACCGCCGCTCGATCCGTTTACCATACTGCCAGACCCGGCCACCCCCGGCCCACGTGCCACGCCTGTCGCGCCCGCTGGAACCGGCCCGCCCTGACCTCATCGCGCCGCCAATCGAAGCCTGAAACATGGGGCCGGGTCATCGCCGTCTCCGCCATCCCGATTCGCGTCACCGCGCCACGCTGCCACCCAGCGTGGCCGCACGGCCACCCGTAACCGCGCGGCGCATGCGCTTGTCCCGCGCCCCATGCGTCACCAACCGACCCCTGCGCTTGTCCCATGCCTCATGCGTCACCACCCGACCCCTGCGCTTGTCCCGCGCCTCATGCGTCACCGCCCGACCCATGCGCTTGTCCCGTGCCTCATGCATAACCGCCCGCCCCATGCGCTTGTCCCGCGCCTCATGCGTCACCAACCGACCCCTGCGCTTGTCTCATGCCTCATGCGTCACCGCCCGACCCATGCGCTTGTCCCGCGCCTCTTGGCGCCTGAATTCGAACCGGCAAGCCCCAGCCAGCACAGACGCAGCGCAGCCGGCAGCTTCCACCAGATCCCCGCTACGACGGCTGATCCGGCCCAATCCCGAAGCGCATGAAGAACCCCCAGTCGATCGGGCCGTCACGCGGCATCCCGCCGCAGGCCGGTGTGCGCGTCATATGCGTCACCCGCCTCTTCTCCCACGTCCCGCACAAGTTCACCCGACCGCCAAACCGCGCCCGCGCCGTCTCACAAGAAACGAAACGAGACGACTCCGAGACAAATCAAACCAAAATCTCAATTCTGCTCCGAATTCTCACCCGGTTCCTGATGAGACGCCGGTTGGACTCCTCGTCGATCCCACCGCACCACGCCCTGCCCGCCGGCCGTGCTGGCGCCAATCCTCCCTCACCTGCCCCAAGCCGACCGAACATCCGACCCGGATCCGCTATAGTGGCACCGCCACGTCCGCAGCCCGTTGTCCCCGACTCGCCCGCTGGGGCAGATTGCCCCCGATGTCCGGCCCCGCCTCCACCCGCCTGCTAACCCTGCCCGACCTCCCGGCCACCGCGCGCCTTGCCGCCGCGATCGCCGCCCTCGCCCACCCCGGCGATGCCATCCTGCTGGAAGGCCCGCTCGGCGCCGGCAAGACCGAATTCGCCCGCGCCTTTCTGCGCGCCGCCACCAGAGACCCCAAGCTCGAGGTCCCCAGCCCCAGCTTCACCCTGGTCCAGTCCTACCTCACCCCCCAAGGCACCGTGCACCACTACGACCTCTGGCGCCTCGATGGCCCGGACGCACTGCCGGAACTCGGCTGGGATGAAGCTCGCAACGACATCGTCCTGGTGGAATGGCCCGATCGTCTCGGCGCCCTCCGCCCGCCGGACTCCCTGACCATCGCCCTCCAACCCACCGCCGCGGACTCACGCCACGCCACGCTGTCCGGCTGGCCAGATCGGATCGGCGCCCTGCCATGAACCGGGAGCAGCTGATAGCCGCCTTCCTCGCCCGCCACGGCTACGCCGAGGCGAGGCGCGAGCAATTGGCCCAGGACGCCAGCTTCCGCCGCTACCTGCGCCTGACCGGCGGCCCGCGCCCCGCCATGCTCATGGACGCCCCCCCGCCCGAGGACGTTCGCCCGTTCCTGCGCGTCGCCGCGCACATCGCAGGAACTGGCCTGTCCGCCCCGGAGATTATCGCCGCTGACGAGACGAACGGCCTGCTGCTGGAGGAAGATCTGGGAGACGGTTTGATCGCAACGCTGACGCTCGACCGACACACTCCCCCGATTCTCACCACCGTCATCGACTGCCTGGTCGCCCTCCAGCGCGCTTCCCCGCCACCCGGCCTGCCGCTATGGAACGCCGACGCCATGGCGCAGACAGCGCTCGGCACGCTGCTGGACTGGTGGTGGCCGGCGGCCTTCCACGCCCCCGCCCCATCCGCCGCCCGCGACGACTTCGCCGCGGCACTCGCCACCATGCTCTACCCCCTCACCTGCTGCCCGCTCTGCTTCGTCCACCGCGACTTCTTCGCCGGCAACCTCCTCTGGCTGCCACAACGCGAAGGCCTCCGCCGCATCGGCATCCTGGACTTCCAGACCGCCGCGCTCGGCCATCCCGCCTACGACCTGGTCTCCTTGCTCCAGGACGCGCGCCAGGATTCCCACGGCCCTCCGGCCACCGAAGACCAGGCCATCAGCCTCTACCTGGCCGCTCGCCCCGAACTGGATCCGCTCGCCTTCCGCACCGCCTACGCAATCTGCGCGGCGCAGCGCCACCTGCGCGTCGCCTGCCAATGGGTGCGGCTGGCCGTCCGCGACCGCCGCCGCCACTACCTCGCCTACGGCCCGCGCACCTGGCGGCTGCTGGAATCGGCGCTGTCCCACCAGGCCGCTGCGCCGCTTGCCGCCGCCATGGACCGCTGGATCCCGCCCTCCCGGCGCGGCAACCCCCAAGGCCTCGCCGCATGACCCTTCGACCCCGAACCGCCATGTTACTCGCCGCCGGCCTGGGCCAACGCATGCGCCCGCTCACGGAGCACACGGCCAAGCCGCTGCTCACGCTCGGCGGCCGGGCGCTGATCGACCACGCTCTCGACCACCTGGTCGAAGCCGGCGTCGAAACCGTGGCGGTCAACGCCTTCTGGCAGCCGGACCGCATCGCCGCCCACCTGACCGCCCGCACCGCCTCAGGCCGCCCGCCCCATACGATCCTTCGCCGCGAGTCCGCCCTCCTGGACACCGGCGCCGGCACCCGCGCGGCCTTCGATGTGCTGGGGCCGGACCCGTTCTACGTCGTCAACGGCGACGCATTCTGGCTGAACGGCACCCACCCCGCCCTGCTGCGTCTCGCCGAAGCATTCGATGCCACGGTGGATGGCATCCTGCTGGTCCACCGCACCTTCCAGGTGCACGCCGAAGTCGGCTACGGCGATTTCGCGGTGGACCCCTGGGGCAACCTGCGCCGCCGACGGGAACGCGAGGTCGTGCCATACATCTATGCCGGCGTGCAGCTCATCGCCCCGGCGCTGCTGGACGATATGCCCGCAGGCCCGTTCAGCATGAACCGCGCCTGGGACCGCGCCATGACAGCGGGCCGCCTGCGGGCGGTGGTGCACGACGGCCTGTGGTTTCACCTCTCCACGCCCTCGGATCTGGCCGACGCCGAATCCGTACTCCAGGCAAGACTGACAGGAGAAACGCGGTGAGTGGTCGAGGCGAAAACCTCTCCCGCGACGCGGGAGAGGTTTACCACCTCCCGCCCCACCTCCCCTTCCTCGACGCCATCGCCCTCGACTGGCTCCAACGCACCCCCGACCCGCTGCAACGAGCCCAGGGCCTGATCCTCCTCCCCACCCGCCGCGCCGCGCGCTCCCTGGCGAACGCCTTCCTCCGCGCCGCCAACGGCACCCCGCTTCTCCTCCCCCGCATCACCGCACTCGGCGCCCTCGACGAAACCCCCCTTGCCCTCACCGGCGCCCTGGACCTCCCCCCCGCCATCGAGCCAACCCGGCGCCTGGCCGCGCTCGCCCGCCTGATCCTCGCCCGCAAGGGCGAGGGCGGCGCGCCCCGCACCGCCGACCGTGCCTGGCTTCTCGCCGGCGAACTCGCCCTGCTGATGGACGAAGCGGAACGTGCCGAAATCGACCTCGGCACACGCCTCCCCGACGCCGCCGACTCCGCCTACGCTGCCCACTGGGCACGCACGCTGCAATTCCTGCACATCGTCACCCAGGCCTGGCCCGCCCACCTCGCGGAAAACGGCCTGATGAACCCGGTCGCCCGCCAGGTTGCCCTGCTCAACGCGCAGACAACCGCCTGGGAACAAACTCCTCCCAACGACCCAATCCTCGCCGCCGGCATCACCGCCGGCATCCCGGCCGTCACCCGATTGCTCCGCGTGCTGGCCCGCCTGCCCAACGGCCGCATCCTGTTTCCCGCCGTCGATACCGCCATGGACGAAGCGGCCTGGAATGACCTGGACGACGCCCACCCCCAGGCCGGCCTCCACCGCTTGCTCAACAGCATCGGCGCCATCCGGGGCGACCTTCGCCCCTGGCCTGTTCTGCCTCCCTCATCCGTCCCACCCCAGCGCTTCGCCACAATCGCCCGTGCCCTGCTCCCTGCCAAATCCCTAGACCTCTGGCGCGCCGACCCGCCGGCCCCTCTTGGCGACATCACCCGCCTGACCCCCGCCGACCAGCAGGAGGAAGCCGCCGCCATCGCCCTGGTCCTGCGCGACGCGCTGGAAACGCCCGGCACCCGCGCTGCCCTCGTCACCCCGGACCGCGAACTGGCCGGCCGCGTCGCCGCCGAATTGCTCCGCCACGGCGTCGTCGCCGACGACAGCGCCGGCGAGCCCCTGGCCGAAACCCCGCCCGCCGTCTTCCTGCGCCTGCTGACCACCGCGGTCGCGGAAGAACTTGCGCCCGTCCCCTTGCTCGCCCTGCTGAAGCACCCGCTGGCTGCTGCCGGCCTCTCCCCCGCCGCCTGCCGTGCCGCCGCCCGGTCACTGGAAACAGCCTGCCTGCGCGGGCCTCGTCCGTCACCTGGCCTCTCCGGCCTCCGCCGCGCCCTGGACCGCGCCCACGCTCCCCCGGACGCCGCCGATCTGTTGCGCCGTCTCGAATCCCGCCTCGCCCCCACCCTGCGTATCGCCACCGCCATCGAGGTCGCGCCCGCCGACGCTCTCGCCGCCCTGATCGACGCCGCCGAACGCCTCGCCACCACGGACGAAACCGCCGGCCCCGCCTTGCTCTGGGCCGGCGAGGAAGGCGATGCCCTCGCCACCGCCCTTGCCGCCACACACGCCGCACTTCCCCTGCTGCCCGACCAGCGTCGCACCGTCCTGCCGGGCCTGCTGGACGCCGTCCTGCAAGGCCAGGTCGTTCGCAGCCGCCGCGCGCTGCGAGGCCGCGGCGGCACAGAGCACCCCCGCATCTTCATCTGGGGCCTGCTGGAAGCACGGCTGCAGACAGTGGACACCCTCGTCCTGGGCGGACTGGTCGAGGGCGTCTGGCCGCCCGCCACCGATCCTGGCCCCTGGCTGTCGCGCCCCATGCGCGCCAAGATCGGGCTGGCCTCGCCCGAGGAAGCCGTCGGCCAGGCAGCACACGATTTCGTCTCCGCGGTCATGGCCGCCCCCCGCGTCGTGCTGTCCTGCCCAACGCGCCGGGATGCCGCCCCGGCGGTCCCCGCCCGCTGGCTGACCCGGCTGGAAATGTTCCTGGCCGGCCATAACCAACGCCTGCTCGACCATCCCGCAGTCCTCTGCGCCCGCGCCCTGGATCAACCAGCCGGCCGGCCGCGCCCGACCGCCCCACCGCGCCCCTGCCCGCCCATCGCGAAGCGCCCCCGCAGGCTCAGCGTCACCGAGATCGAGACCTGGCTGCGCGACCCCTACGCCATCTACGCCCGCCACATTCTGGACCTGAGGCCGCTGAAGCCGCTGGACGAAGCCACCGACGCCGCCGATTACGGCACCCTGGTCCACAACGGCATGCGCTTCTTCCTGGCGGAGCATGAAACGCGCTGGCCTCCCAACGCCGCGGCCCACCTGCGCCGCGCCATGATGCGGGCCTTGGCGGAGGCCGGGCTGCGCGAGGCTCTGGCCCGCTGGTGGGAGCCGCGCCTGGACCGCATCGCTGACTGGGTCGCGGAAACCGAGACAGCCCGCCGCTCCACCCACCGCATCGAAGCGCTTCGCCCCGAAGCCAGCGGCGAATTTTCCCTCCTGCGTCCCGGCGGACGCTTCCTGCTGACCGGCCGCGCCGATCGCCTCGAGCGCCGCGACGACGGCCTGCTGGCCATCCTGGACTACAAAACCGGCACGCCCCCCACGCAGAAGGAGGTCGATGCCGGCCTGGCACCGCAGCTTCTGCTCGAAGCAGCCATGGCCAATTCAGGATCTTTCGGCGCGGACTTCTCCGGGGGCGCAGGCGAACTGGTGTACTGGCACCTGACCGGCGGCTATGAGCCCGGCGAGGCCCGTTCCCTGTTCAAGGCCAACGCCGGGGAGATCGCCACTGCCGTGACATCGGCACGTGACAACCTGGGCACGCTGATCGACTCCTACGACCACCCCGACCGCTGCTACCTCTCTCAGCCTCACCCCGCCCGCGCCCCGCGCTTCTCCGACTACGCCCAGTTGGCCCGCATCGCCGAATGGTCCGCGGCAGGAGAGGACGCATGATGAAGGGCGAGAGGAAGACCGGCGAAGCAGGGGCGAAACAGGAGGCGCTGGAAACCTCTGCCGCGGAGCAGGAGAGGTCACGGCACGATAGCGCCGAGGGTGAGGGTGATCGAGAGAGCACGGTGCACTCCGGCTATCGACCCGATCCGCCGCTGTCTGGCGCGTCGATCCGCTCCACCGCTCACCCCCACACCCAGGACGCGCGGGAGAGGTTAAGCCCCCGCGATCGCGCCAACGCCGAACAACGGGCCGCCTCCGACCCCGCGGTGTCCGCCTTCGTCGCCGCGTCAGCCGGGTCCGGCAAAACCAAGCTCCTCACCGACCGCTTGCTCCGTCTGATGCTGTCCGGCGCCAAGCCCGGGCGCATCCAGTGCCTCACCTTCACCAAGGCCGCCGCCGCGGAAATGGCGCTACGCCTGCAACGCCGGCTCGGCCGTTGGGTCACGCTGAACGACGCCGCCCTGGACGACGAACTGCAAGAACTCGCCATCGACCCCACCCAGGACCTCCGCCAACGTGCCCGCGCCCTGTTCGCCCAGGTCCTGGACCTCCCAGGCGGCATGCGCATCGGCACCATCCACGCCTTCTGCCAATCCCTGCTCCGCCGCTTCCCCCTGGAAGCCACCCTCTCCCCCCATTTCCAGCTCATCGACGAACGCGACGCCGCCGACGCCCTGACCGAAGCCCGCGAGACCATGCTCTCCGGTACCCATTCGGACGAGCTTCATGACGCCCTGCGCCGCCTTGCCGGCCTCGCCTCCGCCGACCAGTTCGGCCGACATGTCGACGCACTCCAGACCGACCGCGAACGCCTCGCCGCCGCCCTCGCCCTGCCCGACCTCGCCGCCGCCCAGCGCCGCGCCCTCAACATCACCGGCAGCACGGAAGCCCAGCTCATCGCCGCTGGCGTCAACTGGCAGGAAGAGCGCGATCTCCGTGAGGCCGCCCGCATCGTCCATCAGCTCGGCGCCAAAACCTGCGCCGAGCGTGCCGGCCGCATCCTGGACTGGCTCGGCCTGGACAGCGACACCCGCGCCCAGGCGGACAACTGGGCGCAATGGTGCAAGGAATTCCTCACGTCGGAAGGCAAAGCCCGCGCCAACAGCGGCTTCGTCAGCAAATCCGTCACCGACAAGCACCCGGACCTGGCACGGATCTTCCTGGCCGAGTGCGAACGTATCTTGGCCATCCTCGATTCCGGCCGTGCCCTGGCCATGGCGGACCTCTCCGCCGCCTTGCTGAAACTGGCCGCGCCAGTGCTGCACGCCTACGCAACGCACAAACAGGACAGCGGCCTGGTGGACTACGATGACCTGATCGGGCGCACCTCCGCCATCATGCGCGATCCCGGCGTGGCATGGGTGCTGTACAAGCTCGATGGCGGCCTCGATCACCTGCTGCTGGACGAAGTGCAGGACACCGCACCCTCCCAATGGCAGATCGCCCACGCCCTGACCACGGAGTTCTTCGCCGGCGCCGGAGCGCGCGAAGACACGCATCGCACGGTCTTCGCCGTAGGTGACCGGAAACAGTCGATCTATTCGTTTCAGGGCGCCGACGCCGACGAGTTCGACCGCTCGCGCGACCGCCTGGAGCGCCGCGTTCGCACGGCCGGCCAGGAGTTTCGCCGCACGCCGCTCGACGTGTCGTTCCGGTCCACCAAACCCGTGCTGGACCTGGTGGATGCCGTCTTCGCCGATCCCGAAGCAGCCTGCGGCGTCGTCGCACCCGGCGATCCACCCCTGAAGCACCACGCCGACCGCACGGACGACCCGGGAAGCGTGGAGCTATGGCCTCTCACCCCGCTGCCCGACGCGACCGACCCGCAGCCCTGGGAGGTCGCGGAAGCAAACTACAATCACCTGTCCGCCCCACAGCATCTGGCCGACACGCTCGCCGACTGGATCCGCGACGAGACCTCGGGCGGGGTTATGTTGGCGAGCAAATGTCGCCCTCTGCACGCTGGCGACGTGCTGGTGCTGGTGCGCCGCCGCAATGCCTTCGCCCGTGCCCTGGTCCGCGCGCTGAAAACCCGAGGCGTGCCGGTGGCCGGCCTGGACCGCCTGGTGCTGACCGAGCAATCGGCCGTACAAGACCTGATGGCGCTGGCCGATGCGCTGTTGCTGCCGCAAGACGACCTGACCTTCGCCTGCCTGCTGACCAGCCCGCTCGGCGGCCTCACGGACGACGACCTGATGGCTCTGGCCATGGATCGCGGCGAACGCCCCTTGTTCGAGGCGCTGCGATCCCGCGCCCACGAGACCGCCCACTGGCAGCGCGCCTGGGATTTCTTCGCCACGCTGCTGGCGCGGGTCGATTACGTCTCGCCCTACGCCTTGTTCGCCGAGGCCCTGGGGCTGCTCGGTGGTCGCGCCCGCCTGTTCGCGCGGCTGGGCCCCGAAGCAGCCGAACCGGTGGATGAACTGCTGAACGCCGCCCTTGCCTATACCCGTTTGCATCCGCCCTCCCTGCAGGGCTTCCTGCACTGGCTGCGACGCTCCGGCGCCGAGGTGAAGCGCGAGGCCGAATCCATCGGCCATCAGGTCCGGGTCATGACGGTCCACGGCGCCAAGGGCCTGCAAGCGCCGCTGGTCATCATCCCCGACACGACAGCGATCCCCCCGGACGAGGGTGCCGTCCTCTGGGCCGAAGACCCGAAATCCCGCACGCCCGTCCCCCTGTTCTCGCCGCGTAAGGAATTTCGCTGCCTCGCCGCGCAGCAGATCCGCGATGGCCTTTCCGACCGCCGCATGGCGGAACACAACCGCTTGCTCTACGTCGCCCTGACCCGGGCGGAGGACCGCCTGGTGATCTGCGGCTGGCAGACGCGGAAAGGACTGCCCGACCGGTGCTGGTACAACCTGGTCGAGCGCGGGTTCGTGCGGCTCGGGGCTGACCGGGAAGCGTTCGGGACATGGCAGGGGGAGCTGCTAAGGGTCAATAATCATGCGTCGCGGCCGGACTCGACCAGGCTATCTGCGCAAGGTCAGCCGGATCGCGCCGCTGCCGCACCGCTTGTCCCCGCTTGGCTCGGCGCTGCGCCCGACTGGCGCTCCGATCCGCCCCCTTCCGAACCGGCCCGCCCTCAGCCACTCGCCCCAAGCCGCCCCGATTGTGTCGAGCTGGGATCCGTTCCGGCCGCCGCCTCCCCCCTCGCCGAACGCGAGGCGATGGGTGACCGCTTCCGCCGCGGGCTGCTGCTGCATTCGCTGCTGCAGCACCTGCCGGACCTGCCTCCGGCCGAACGCGCGGCTGCCGCCCGGCGCTGGCTGGACAGGCCGGGCCAAAGCCTGCCCGACGGCGCCGCCGCGACGCTTGCCGACGAGGCCATCGCGATCCTGCAACATCCCGAGCTGGCCCCCGCCTTCGGCCCCGGCAGCCGTGCCGAGGTCCCGATGACCGGTCTTATCGGCGACTCGGTCGTCGGCGGGCTGGTCGACCGTCTCGCTGTCCTCCCCGATCGCGTGCTGGTCGTGGACTACAAGACCAACCGCCACGCCCCAGAACATGCGGAGGACACGCCGGTGATGTACCTCCGCCAGTTGGCCGCCTATCGCGCGGTGCTGCGCGGCGTCTTCCCGGACCGAGCAATACGCTGCGCCCTGGTCTGGACCCGCGCTGGCCGTGTTGCCATGCTGCCTGACGCGTTGCTGGACACGCATGCTCCCGGCACGCGGCCGCCCTGACGCGATGCTTGCTTGATCGACCAACCCTGCCACCCCACGTCGTTCGCAATTCGTAGGAAAGAGGGACACCCCAATGAGTGCTAACACCAAGCCGGTGAGCGATCAGAGCTTCGCCACCGACGTGCTGCAGGCCAAGGAACCCGTGCTGGTCGACTTCTGGGCGGAATGGTGTGGTCCGTGCAAGATGATCGCGCCCGCTTTGGAGGAACTCGCAACCGAGTTCGCCGGCAAGCTGACGGTGGCCAAAGTTAATATCGACGACAACCCGATGACCCCCACCAACTACGCAGTGCGCGGCATCCCGACCTTGATCTTGTTCAAGGACGGACAACCTGCCGCAACGCAGGTCGGCGCGTTGCCGAAGAGCCGGCTGAAGGAGTGGATCGCGGGGAATTTGTAAGCGGTGTAGCGGGTATGCTTGCTGCGTACCGACCCGATCACCCTCACCATCGGTGCCGACGCACCTCGACCTCTCCCGTTATGGCGGGAGAGGTTTCTTTACTCCTCGAGCCTCTCGATCTCCGCGCCACACGCCGCCAGCTTGCGTTCCACCGCTTCGTAGCCCCGGTCCAGGTGGTATACGCGGTTCACGATCGTCTCGCCCTTCGCCGCCAACCCCGCCAGAACCAGCGACACTGACGCGCGCAAATCCGTGGCCATGACGGGTGCGCCGGACAGCGACGGGACGCCTCGCACGATCGCGCTGGCGCCGTGCACGTTGATCCGCGCGCCCATGCGGTTCAGCTCCGGCACGTGCATGAAGCGGTTTTCGAAAATCGTTTCGGTGACCATGGCCGCGCCCTCGGCCACCGCCATCAGCGACATGAACTGCGCCTGCATATCGGTGGCGAAGCCCGGATAAGGCTCCGTCATCACGTCCGCCCCGTGCAGGCCGTTCAGTCGTCGCACGTGGAAGCCGTTGGGCTCCTCGGCGATTTCCACGCCGGCCTCGCGCAACGTGCGCACCACCGCGCCGAGGTGCTCTGCGCGCGCACCGCGCAGGAACACGGTGCCGCCGGAGATCGCCGCGGCACAGGCATAGGTGCCGGTTTCGATGCGGTCGGGGATGACGCGGTGCTCTGCTGCGCCCAGGCGCTCGACGCCGTCGATCGTCAGCTTGTCGGTGCCGATGCCCTGGATGCGGGCGCCCATCTTCACCAGGCATTCGGCGAGATCGCCGATCTCTGGCTCACGCGCGGCATTGGCGAGCACGGTGCGGCCTTCCGCCAGTGTCGCCGCCATGAGCAGGTTCTCGGTTGCGCCGACCGAAACGAACGGGAACAGGAAGGTGCTGCCGTGCAGACGGCCGTTGACGCGGGCGTTTATGTAGCCGCCGTCCAGGACGATCTGCGCGCCCATCTGCTCCAGGCCCTTCAAATGCAGATCGATCGGGCGGGCACCGATGGCGCAGCCGCCGGGGAGCGACACGCGCGCCTCGCCAGAGCGTGCGAGCAGTGGCCCCAGCACCAGGAAGGACGCACGCATCTTGCGTACTATGTCGTAGGGTGCCTCGGTGTTGGTGATGGCGCCGCCCACGGAAAATGTGCGGCCGTCATTGCCGATCGGGTCCACCGCGATGCCGTGCTGGGCGAGAAGCAACGACATGGTGCTGATATCGTCCAACCTGGGGACGTTGGTCAGCACCACGCGCTGATCTGTCAGCAGGCCCGACGCCATCAGCGGCAGAGCGGCGTTCTTGGCGCCGCCAATCTGGATTTCGCCGGATAGCGGCCGGCCTCCGCGGATGCGGATGCGGTCGAGGGCCATTCAGAGTCTCCGCGGGAGGGTTTGCATTATAGCCTCGGCAGCGCGACGCCGCGCTGGCGCATGTATTTGCCGGCTTTGTCGGCATAGCTGGTCTCGCACGGTTCATTTCCCTGCAAGAACAGAAACTGGCAGATGCCTTCGTGGGCGTGAATCCGGGCGGGCAGCGGCGTGGTGTTGGAGATTTCGATCGTCACCTGGCCTTCCCATTCCGGCTCCAGCGGCGTTACGTTCACGATGATGCCGCAGCGCGCATAGGTGGATTTGCCAAGGCAGATCACGAGAACATCGCGAGGGATTCGGAAGTACTCCACCGTATGCCCCAGCGCAAAACTGTTCGGCGGGATGATGCAGGTATCGGTCTTGCGGTCTACGAAGCTGGTGGCGGAGAAATCCTTCGGATCCAGCACAGCTGAATCGATGTTGGTGAAGATCTTGAATTCGTCGGCAATGCGCGCGTCGTAGCCGTAGCTGGAGAGACCGTAGCTGATGACGCCCTCGCGCTTCTGCGCTTCCACGAAGGGCGCGATCATGCCGTGGTCCTGCGCCATCCGGCGTATCCAGCGGTCCGACATCACGGCCATGCGGGGCGACTCCGGCGGGCAGGGTGTTCGCGAAGTAACCGTGTAGCGCAGGCGGCAAGCGAGCCGCAAACCGCAAAGTTGCTGTCCCTGACAAAACAAGGCTGCTGTGCCGCACAGCACACGGTGACCAGCGGTAAAGGGCGTGGGCTGCCGGCGCCTCAGCCCCGTTTCGGCGGATCGGCTGGATCGGCACGATGCCGCGCCTGGTCTTTGCGCTTGCGGAGGTTGGCACGCAACGCGGCGGCCTCGCGCGCGAGCCGGTCGGCTTTGGCCGCCGGCTTTGCGCCCTTTGTGCGCGGGGGTTCTGGGGTCTGCTCCCGAGTCATACCGGCCAGCATCGCCGGGGCATCGCCGCGGTTCAAGCCCGCCTTGCGTTGCCCGCCTTGCGTTGCCCGCCTTGCGTTGCGCGGCAGCCGATGGCTATATCCGCGGCCCAGGGCGCTGCTGTAGCTCAGTGGTAGAGCACCCCCTTGGTAAGGGGGAGGTCGACAGTTCAATCCTGTCCAGCAGCACCAGGGACATGTACTCGGCACACCACCCGAGGAAGCTGCCCGTGAGCGATGCCACACCAGCTTTCATCCCGCCCCAACCGCCACTGATGTCGCCCGGAAAGGCCCGTGACGTGGGACGCATATAAAGCCTTCGCCGACCATCTGACGGAATTCGGCTTGTCGCGCGAGGCTGCGCTCGCCATGCGCAGGCTGCGCGTGAGATGCAGAAGGCACAATGGTGGCTGACCTATGCGATCACGCTGGCACAAACCGGCAAAGACATCGGCGAGGCGACCAGCAAAGGGTGACGGCAGCGACCGTAACGACCGTGCCTCACTTCGCAGCCACCAACGCCGGAGCGCAGGCGTCCCTCGACAGATTGAACGGTGCAGCCAGCACGCTGCCGACAAGCACCAGCCGGATCACCGCAGCCAACGCCTCCGGCTGATCGTGCTGCAGATAGTGATTGGCGCACGGCAGGATCCAATAGGATGCCGGCGCCGCACGCGGCTTCAGCGCCGTGTTCCGAACGTAATCCGCGACCCGCAGCGGCGAGACCAAGTTACTCGGCGATCGCGATTTTCCGGAGCAAGGGATTGCCAGGTAAAGTAACGACCGGTCCCTCGCCACTCCGCAGCCGGATTTGCAGCCTCTTGAGCACACATGTCAGCGCCCCCTTGTTTCGGCCGTTTGCGTCACGGCAACGATATAAGTTCTCTGCGTAATCGATCGGCGTCAGCCAGCGCCCGCTCGATATCCGCCTCGGTCCGTTCCCATTCCGGCAGGGCCGCCGCGAGTGCGGCACGTCCTGCCGGCGTCAACATCAGGCGTCTGCCGCGTTTGTCCACTTCATCCGTTGCTAAGCGCATCAAACCACGGCGTTCCAGCGGCTTCAAATTGGCGGTCAATGTGGTGCGGTCCATGCCGAGCAGTACGGCGACTTCCCCCATGCGGGGCGGTTCCGGCCGGTTGAGCGCCATCAGCAGAGAAAATTGCCCGCTGGTCAGCCCCGCCGGGCGCAGCGCATCATCGAACCGCCGCGCCAGCGCGCGCGCCGCGCGTTGCACATGCAGACAGAGGCACGTATCGCGCACGTGAAGCGTGGTGGCGAAAGACAACGCGTTCCGCTTTGACATGGCCGGATCATGTTGATATCAACTGTTCGACGTCAAGCGGCGGCGACGGGGAGGCCAGGCATGGCAAAGCAGGTCCGCATTTTGCTCGGTACCAAGAAGGGTGCGTTCATCCTCGCCGGCGACGCGCGCCGCCGATCCTGGGAACTGCGAGGCCCGTTCTGCGACACCTGGCCGATCAATCATGTCGTTGCAGACCAGGCCAGCGGGACCGTCTATGCCGCCGGCGGTAACGAATGGTTCGGTCCGGCAGTGTGGAAATCAACTGATCTGGGCGAAACCTGGACGCATTCCAGCGACGGCCTTGCATATGGGACGGGCGAGCAACCGATCAAGTCGGTGTGGAGCTTGGCGCCGTCGATTGGCGGGCTTTATGCCGGAGTCGAACCGGCCGGATTGTTCCGCAGCGGCGACGATGGCACAAGCTGGGAGCATGTGTCCGGGCTGCGAGACCATCCGTCGCGGCCCAATTGGCAGCCCGGGGGTGGCGGGCTGATCCTGCATTCGTTGATACCGCATCCGACCGATCGCCAGCAGATCTGGGTGGGCATATCGTCGGTGGGCGTGTTCCATACAGCGGATGGCGGGGCGCATTGGGAGACGCGAAACCAGGGTACGCGCTGCGATTTCCTGCCGGAAGGGCAACGTTATCCCGAATACGGGCAGTGCGTGCATTGTCTGGTGATGGCGCCGGGCATGCCCGACCGGTTGTACCAGCAGAATCATTGCGGTATGTACCGCAGTGATGACGGCGCCGCACATTGGAACAGTATCGAAGAAGGGCTGCCGTCTTCGTTCGGATTTCCCGCGGCGGTGCATCCGCGCGATCCGGCAGGGTTGTACTTGTTGCCATTGAACGGGGATATTCGCGGACGCTACGTGCCGGACGCCAACGCAGCCGTCTGGCGCACACGCGATGGCGGCGCAAGCTGGCAGGATCTGCGTGAGGGATTGCCTCAGGGCAACGTGTTCTGGGGCGTGCTGCGGCAGGCAATGGCGACGGATGCGCTGGAGCCCGCCGGTGTGTATTTCGGCACCAATACGGGGGTTTTGTACGGCAGCGCCGATGAGGGCGAAAGCTGGGCGCCGATTGCGCAGAACCTGCCGCCGATCTTCTCCGTCGAGACGTTGGTGGTTGCGACCTGAATGGTCGTTGTCTCGCTCCCCCCGGCACTGCTCAGTCTGTTCCCGGGCTGCGAGCGGCAGTTGGAATTGGCGGCGGCGACGGTCGAAGAGGTGATGGATGCGTTGCATGCGCGATGGCCAGGGATGCGAGACCGGCTGTGCGATTCAACGCCAAGGATCAGGCGGCATATCAATATTTTCGTGGATGGCGAGAAGGCCACGCTGAGCACGAAGCTTCGCGAGGGAGCAGACGTCTTCATCATGACGGCAATCAGCGGCGGCTAAAGCCTCCCGCGCCCCGTGTCATTGCGAGGCGGTGTAGCGACGAAGCAATCCCGATCGTTTGGGCGCACGAACCGTCTGTGAGTTTTCCCACAGATTGATTCGTCGCTTCGCTCCCCGCAATAACATGCTGTTCGTAATAACATACTGTTCGCAATAACATACTCTTTGCAATGACATGCTGTTCGCAATAACATACTGTTCGCAATGACATGATCTGCGCTGTGCTCGTGCTTCTCTGATCCCAGGTACTAAACCGAAAAATACTTCGCCTGCGGGTTAAGCACCACAATCGCACTGGTGGATTGCTCCGGATGCAGTTGGAACTCGTCCGAGAGTTCCACTCCGATCCGCTCCGCCCTTAACAGGGACAACAGCGGGGCCTGATCCTCCAGCTTCGGACACGCCGGATATCCGAACGAGTAGCGCGAGCCGCGATACCCCTGCGACAGCAGCTTCTCCATGTCGCGGTCGTCCTCGGCCGCGAAGCCGAGTTCCGCGCGGATGCGCTTGTGCACGTATTCCGCCATCGCCTCGGCCATCTCTACCGAAAGCCCGTGCAGGTACAGATAGTCCTGATACCGATTGTCCGCGAACCAGTCGCGCGCGATCTCCGAGGCGCGCTGTCCCACCGTTACCATCTGCAACCCGATCACATCCCGGTCCGCATCATCCACATCGCGGAAGAAATCTGCGATGCATTCGCCATTTTCCTTCGGCTGCCGCGGCAGGTTGAAGCGCGCGACTTCGGTCGTACCATCGGCTTCAAACACGATCAGTTCGTTCCCCTGCCCTGCCGCCTTCCAGTACCCATAGGCCGCCCGCGGCTGCAAAATCTCTTGCTCCTCACACAGAGCAAGCATTCGCCGCATCACCGGCCGCAATTCCTGCCGCGCCCACCCCAGGAAATCATCCAGCGAGCGCCCCTGCTTCCGGAACCCCCACTGGAACTGGTACAAACTACGTTCATTCACGAACGGCACCAGCGCCTTGCTTGGCGCTTCGATCACGCGCGCACCCCAGAACGGCGGCTCCGTCACCGGCACATCCCGAGTCAGCCGCCGCCGCCGCGCCTGCACTGCGGCCACATCGACCGGACGGAACGCGCGCGCATCCGCCTGGCCCAGTGTGCGCGACGTGTTGCGCGCCTTGCCCGACCGCCGCGCCTGCACCGCCGCGAGATAATCGTCGAACGCGTTGCCGGTAACCTTGTCCATCAGGTGCAGCCCGTCGAACGCATCGCGCGCATAGGCGACGCGACCGCTTGCATAGGCGCGGACGCAATCGTCCTCGACATAGGTGCGGGTCAGCGCGGCCCCGCCAAGCAACACGGGAATTTCCAGCCCCTGGCGCGACATTTCTTCGAGATTCTCGCGCATCACCACCGTGGACTTTACCAGCAGGCCCGACATGCCGATCGCGTGGGCGCGGTTCTCCTGGGCCGCGTGCAGCATCTCCGCCAGTGGGACCTTGATGCCCAGGTTCACCACGCGATAGCCGTTATTGGTCAGGATGATATCGACCAGGTTCTTGCCGATGTCGTGCACGTCACCCTTCACGGTGGCCAGCACGATCGTGCCTTTCTCCTGCCCTTCCACCCGCTCCATGAACGGTTCCAGATAAGCGACGGCGGTCTTCATCGTCTCGGCGCTTTGCAGCACGAAGGGCAACTGCATCTTGCCCGCGCCGAACAACTCGCCCACTACTTTCATGCCGTCCAGCAGGACGTTGTTGATGATGTCGAGCGGCGGGATGCTGCGCAGCGCCTCGTCCAGATCGGCGGTCAGGCCCTTGCGGTCGCCATCGACGATGCGGTCTTTCAGACGGCCTTCCACCGTCTCGGCGCGCTTCTTCAGCGTGGCATCGCCGGCTTTGCGGTCGGCGAAAATCTCCAGCATGCGCTGCAGCGGATCGTAGCCTTCGGTGCGGCGATCGAAGATCAGGTCTTCGGCGACCTTCACTTCCTCGGCCGCGAGCAAATGCAGCGGCCGGATTTTCGAGACATGCACGATCGCGCCGGTCATGCCGGCGCGCATCGCGTGGTCCAGGAACACGGAATTGAGCACCGCACGCGCCGCCGGGTTCAAACCGAATGACACGTTCGACAGACCCAGGATGATCTGGATCTCGGGAAATTCCGCGCTGATCGCAGCAATGCCTTCCAGCGTCCATAGCGCCAGCTTGCGATCGTCTTCGTTGCCGGTGGCGATGGTGAAGGTCAACGGATCGATCAGCAGGTCCGCCGGCGCGAGCCCATGCCGGCTGCAGGCAAAATCGACCAGACGGCGCGCAATCCGCAACTTATCGGTCGCAGTCTTCGCCATGCCCTTCTCGTCGATGGTCAGGGCGATCACTGCCGCGCCGAACCGTTTTGCCAATGTCAGGCGATCATGCGCGTGTTTCTCGCCATCCTCGAAATTGATCGAGTTGATGATGGGTTTTCCGCCGTGCAGCTTCAAGGCTGCCTCGATGACAGGCGTTTCCGTGCTGTCGATCACCAGCGGCGCGTTCACGCTTCCCGTGAAGCGGCGCACGACTTCCGTCATCTCCGCGTTTTCATCGCGGCCGACGAACGCGGTGCACACGTCCAAAGCATGCGAGCCTTCGCCCAATTGCTCGCGCCCCTGGGCGACGCAGGAATCCCAATCGTGCTTCTCTTGCGCCTCACGCCATTTCTTGGAACCGTTGGCGTTGCAGCGCTCGCCGATGGCGAAGATCGCGTTCTCCTGCCGCAACGGCACCGCGTTATATAGGCTGCCAACCGACGGAATCCAGACCGATCGACGCTGCACCGGCGTCGGCCGCGACGCGCCGCGCTGCCGCAGCATCGCATCCAGAGCAGCGATATGCGTGCGGTTGGTGCCGCAGCAGCCGCCGATCAGGTTCACGCCGTCCTCGACGATGAAGCGTTCCAGCCAGGTCGCGAGTTCGGCCGCGCCCAGCGGATAATGTGTCTGGCCATCGACCAGTTCCGGTAAGCCGGCGTTGGGCAGCACCGACAGCAGGCCGGGCCAGTTGCCGGACAGCCACCGGATATGCTCTGCCATTTCCTGCGGGCCGGTGGCGCAGTTCAGTCCCATCAGCGGCACGTCGAGCGCGTTCAGCACAGTGGCAGCGGTCGCGATGTCGGGGCCGACCAGCATGGTGCCGGTGGTTTCCATCGTTGCCTGGGCGAAGACAGGGATGTCGCTGCCGGCCTCGGCACGCGCGGTCTTGGCACCGTTCACCGCGGCTTTCATTTGCAATGGGTCCTGGCAGGTCTCCACCAGGATCGCATCCACACCGCCGGCAATCAGGCCGCGGCATTGCTCTGCCAGCGCGGCTTCCAACGCGTCGTAGGCGATGTTGCCGAGGGTCGGCAGCTTGGTGCCGGGGCCGATACTGCCCAGCACCCAGCGATGGCGGGCGTCGGTGAATTCGTCCGCTGCCTCGCGCGCCAGTTCGCCGGCGATACGGTTGATTTCGAAGGCGCGGTCGGCGAGTTCGAATTCGCGCAGCGTGACGGGGGAACCGCCGAAGCTGTTGGTCTCCACCATGTCGGCGCCGGCGGCGAAATAGCCGCGATGGATGTCGCGGATCAGGTCGGGACGCGAGAGGTTCAGGACTTCGGTGCAGTTCTCCTTGCCCCAGAAGTCACGGTCGACATCGAGCGTGAGGCCCTGAACCTGGGTGCCCATGGCACCGTCGGCGAGAAGAACAGTGTCGCGCAGTACATCGAGAAGGTGAGGACGGGACATGGGGTTCAGTGCTGCGGGTGAGCGAAAAGGGATGGAACCGCAGATGAGCGCGGATGAATGCAGACGATTCGCGTCAAGCCGGGCGACGGCCGATTGGCACCACGTTCAGCCTGGCGGCCTGCGCATTTCTCGTCATGGCCAGGCCTGACCCGGCGGTCTCCCCCGGCAAATCGGGCGCGTGTGCTGGTATGGCGACGCGGCCCATCGTGTGTAGATGGCCGGGTCGAGCCCGGCCATGACGGGTGGCATCTGCGTTCATTTGCGTTCATCTGCGGTTCCAATTTCCTTTAGACGGCCAGAGCATGACTGGCCGGCGCAACCGCAGCGGCATGTCGCGCCGCGGGCCAGATGCGGATTTCCAGCGGTCCCGGCACGATCAGCGGCATTCCACCCTCAAGGCCCGCATCGTTGAGCAAGTCCGCCATGGCGGCGTCGTCGAAGCCGGGCCAGCGATGCGCCAGTTTTGCGGTGATGTCGTCGCGCCCATGGCGGGCGAGATCGATGACGAGCAATTTGCCGCCGGGACGCAGCACGCGGGCAGTTTCGGCCAGGACACCGGCGGGATCTTCCGCGTAGTGCAGCACCATCTGCATCACGGCGATATCGAACGATGCGTCGGACAGTGGCAGGCGGTACATGTCGGCCAGCCGCACTGCGAAGTGTGTCAGGTCGGCGCGGGCGAGACGGGCGCGGGCGAGCGCCAGCATCGCCTTGGAGGCGTCCACGCCCAGCCCCTGCCCCACACGCGGGGCGAGCAATTCCAGCACGCGGCCGGTGCCGGTGCCGATGTCCAGGAGGCGGGCCGACGCGTCCTGCGGCACGAGCGACAGCAGCGCGGCTTCCACGGCGGCGGCCGGCAGGTCCAGGGCGCGCATCTCGTCCCAGTCGGCGCCCTGGCGGCGGAATCGCTCGCTGGCGGAGCGGGCGCGTTCGGCGAGGACCCGGGCGGCATGGCGGCGGTCGGCTTCCAGCGTGGCGTCGTCCGCCGGCAGGTGGCCGACGAGTTCGCGGGCCAGATCGCCATCGGCACCGGTGGGCAGGGCGAACCAGGCGTTGGCGCCCTCGCGTTCGCGGGCGAGCAAGCCGGAATCGCAAAGGAGTTTCAGGTGGCGGGACAGGCGGGGCTGGGATTGGCCAAGGATCTCGGTCAGCTCGGTGACACAGAAGGCACCTCGCGCGGCCAGGGCCAGCAGGCGCAGGCGCGTGGGTTCCGCGGCGGCACGGAGCGCGGCGAGGAGGGATTCCATGAGGGCTTAATGACATAAAGATATGCTTATGTCCATGAGGTGACTCGCTTGATGAGCTGCCGTCGCCGGGTCTCGGCTGTTGCGTCCGCATGCGGCCGACCTTGGTGGCTGCCTGTGCGCCGGGCGAATCTCATGTGCGTCTCAATTCGTATCCGATGAGACGGAGTTGGGGCGGTTTGCGGCAAGGTGGGCCGACGGATGCCGGGACGCGCCGGACGTACCGTGCGGTTGGCAGAAAGAAAGAGTCGCGCCGCAGATGCACGCAGACGAACGCCGATGCGCCAGCGGCCGGGATGCCCGGCTGCGGCTTGTTCCGCCGGTCTGTCTTGGAGGGTGCGCTGATGGCGCGGCACGAATCAGGACGGCGGGGCTGGAGGTGCCCCGGTCCCGGTCGGTTCGTCTGTGTTGTTGAGGCAAGTCATGCGGCAGGTTGCATCGCCGCGCGCTGCGGCGGACCGGTGGCAGCGGGCGCTCGCGCCGGGTATCTGTGCAACACCAGAACGTTGCCGCGCGAGGCGGCCGGCGCTGGCCTGGAGCGGGATGAAACGAAACGCCGTCCGCCGGTTTGGAATGCCGGTGTCCGGCTCGGGTACGTCATCGGCGCCCGATCCATCGGGGCCGAAGGCATATGTTCTGCATCCGGAATTTTGTCCGGTTGCTGCTGGAGCGGCTCAGGAGCTGGTGGCGTCGGTTCGAGGCACTCCGCTGCCGCGCCTTGCGGGTAGCCGGCGATCGCGCGCGTGGCCGCGTCCCAGAATTCGCCCGTGCACATCATCGCGACAAGACCGAGATCGCGGCAGATGTCGGCGATGGTACGGCCGATGGGACGGGCGCGCACTTCGGCCTCGATCGCCTCTGCATCGGCCAGATGGTCCGGATCGACGGGTGCGTCGTATTGCTGTCGGGCAGCGACCAGGCGCGCGACCTGGGCCGGGAACGGTTCATGACACGGATCACCGGGCGGACCTGCGCCTGGCGCGGCGGGCGCGGGGAGCGGCAATGGCGCCACATCGCGGCCGGTTGCGGCACGCTTCAGCAGCAGGGATTCGAGCGCGGCGGCGCGCAGGATGCCACGATGGAGATGGGCGCGCATGATCGGCAGCTTCGTGGTGGCGAAGACCGCGGTAAAGATCCAGGCGCCGGGGCCGGCCATCCGGTGCTCGATGGTGGCGGCGATATGGCGGCCGAATTCGAGCAAGATGCGGACGACATGGAGCACACGGGCGATGTTTTCGGGCATTGCCGGTCCGGGCCAATCTGCATGGCGGGCAAAGGCTTCGGGCGGAGCGGCTTGCGTGCTGGTGATCATGGCGGTGCGGTTACGCGGGTGCCTTTCGTCTCGGGTTGAACAGGACTGTTTGTTAGTATAATTGCCCGGCGAGGTCAATGAAAAAAACATGCGGCGGCGAAAATAATCCGCCGCGGCGGGGTGGGATTGGCGCAAACGGCTGTCGCGCGGCGGCCGGCGTGCTCGAGGCCGGGCATGACGAGAAAACTGCACCGTTCCCGCTTCAGGTTACCGCCTGTGAGGGGGAACCCTCCGCCCGCGCGTTTCATCCAGCCGCAGGTCGAGCGTCAGGCCGGTGATCGATTCACAATGACAGGGTACGCATCAGCTTCTTGAACGAGGTGGCTTCGTCGCTTCGCCCCTCGCAATGACATGGCACGCTTACATGTCGGTCTCGTCACTTGCCTCCCGGTCACCGACGCGCGAGTGAGCCGGCCATGCGTTACGTTGTGCTCGCAGCGGCCGTGCTGGTTTTCCTCGGCGCCGGAGGCTTGGTCTGGCTGGGCTGGTACAGCGCCATCGCCCCCATCCAGCCGCCGGCGCGCGCCAGCTTTCCGCCCGCCGCCATCGCGCAGGGCGCCGAGCTGGCCGCGCTGGGCACCTGTATGTCCTGCCACACCACGCCCGGCGGCGCGCCCTTTGCCGGTGGACGCGCAGTGCAGACGCCGTTCGGCACGATCTATACAAGCAACATCACCCCCGACCCGGCGACCGGGATAGGCACCTGGTCCGAAGCCGCCTTCCGGCGCGCGATGCGCGCGGGCGTGGGCCGCTCCGGGCGACAGCTCTACCCGGCCTTCCCCTACGACCATTTCACCAAGATCAGCGCGGCAGATGATGCCGACCTGTACGCCTATCTCATGACCCGGCCGCCGGTGCGCGCTACTGCCCCGCCGAACGACCTGTCCTTTCCCTTCGACTATCGCTTCCTGATCTCCGCCTGGAAACTTCTGTTCTTGCGCACCGCCCCATTCCATCCGGAGCCGGCAGAGAGCATGCAATGGAACCGCGGTGCCTATCTGGTGCAGGGCCTGGCCCATTGCGGCGCCTGTCACACGCCGCGGAACTTTCTCGGTGCCGAGGAATCCGGAGACGCCTTCGCCGGCGGCGACGCGGAGGATTGGTATGCCTACGCCCTGAACAAGGCCTCGCCGGCGCCGGTCGCATGGACCGCCGACGGCCTTTACCACTACCTGCGCCACGGCTGGCAGGTACAGCACGGCGACGCGCTCGGACCGATGCGCGAGGTCACCGACGATCTTGCCGGCGCGCCTGATGACGATCTCCACGCCATCGCCACCTACATCGCCGCCGGCCTCGGCAAGCACGCGCCGCCCGGCCCGCAGGTTGCCACAAAAGCCGGTCCGGGCGAGGCGCTCTACCGTGGGGCCTGCGCCGTCTGCCATGGCGACAGTCACGGTCCGCCGTTCGCCGGCATCGACCTCGCCCGCAGCAGTGCCCTGCGCGCGCCGACTCCGACGAACCTGGCCAACATCATCACCGATGGCATTCCCGCCACGGGCGAGACCCGGGAACCGATCATGCCGGGGTTTGGTGCCGTATTGACCGCGCGGCAGACCCGGGACCTGATCGCCTATCTGCGCACGCGCTTCGACGCGCCGCATCCGCGGGACGGCATTGAAGACGCCGTGAAGGCCGCGCGCGCCAACACCGCCCAGCTCGAGGCAACGCGATGATCCTCAACGTCAACGGCCGGCAGGAAACGGTCGACGTCGATCCCGACACGCCCTTGTTGTACGTGCTGCGTGGCGAACTGGGGCTGAACGGCGCGAAATACGGCTGCGGCCTGGGGCAATGCGGCGCCTGCACCGTGCTGGTGGAGAATCGCGCGGTGTTCTCCTGCGTCACGCCCGTGGTGGCGCTGGAAGGCAAGCGCATCGTCACGCTGGAAAGCCTCGGCAGCCCTGAAAATCCTGGGCCGCTGCAGCATGCGTTTATCGAGGAGCAAGCGGCGCAGTGCGGCTATTGCACCGCGGGCATGATCATGCGGGCCGAGGGCTTGCTCCGCCGCAATAACCAGCCGAGTGATGCCGAGATCCGTGCGGCCATGCAGCCGAATCTGTGCCGCTGCGGCACGCAGGTGCGGATCCTGCGTGCGGTGCGGCGCGCGGCGGCGGTGGTCCGCACCCAGGCCGAGGCGCACGGATGACAGCGCTTTCCCGCCGTACGCTGCTCTCCGGCACTGGCGCGCTGATCGTCAGTGTCCCCGTGCGGGGCCGTGCGCAAACGCCGCCGGCAGTCCCGCCGGATACCAAAGACCTGCCCGGCAGCCTGAAGCAGGCACCGTATCTCGACGCCTGGATCCGCATCGACAGCGACGGCACCATCACCGTGTTCACCGGCAAGGCGGAACTGGGCCAGGGCATCAAGACCGCCCTGTTGCAGGTCGCAGCCGAGGAACTGTCGGTGGAGGCCGATCGCCCGAAGCTGGTCACGGCGGACACGGCGCGGACGCCGAATGAGGGGTACACCGCGGGCAGCCACTCCATGCAGGACAGCGGCACAGCGATCCGGTTCGCCGCGGCGGAGGTGCGGCAGATTTTGCTGAGCGAAGCAGCGGCAATCTTCCAGCTCCCGTTAAGTCAGCTCCGGCTGAAGGATGGAGGGGTGGAGGCTCCGGATGGGCGGCGGTTGAACTATGGTGCGCTGGTCCCGCCGGGCATTCTGCATGTGGTGGCGCAGCCGACCACGCAGTTGAAGGCGCCCGGCACCTACACCGTGGTCAGTACCAGCGTGCCCCGCGTGGATATCCCGGCGAAGGTCACCGGCAGGCAGGCCTTCGTGCAGGACATGCGGCTACCGGGGATGTTGCACGCCCGCGTGGTGCGGCCGCCGCATCCCGGAGAGCAGCTAACAGGGCTGGACACGAGCGCCGTCTCGGTGATGCCCGGCGTTGTGCAGGTGGTGCAGAACGGCAACTTCGTCGCCGTCGTGGCGCGGAAGGAATTCCAGGCCATCAAGGCCATGCGTGCACTGGACGTCGCCGCGCGGTGGCAATCGGCCGCGGAAGCGCTGCCGAAGCAGGCGGGCATTTTTGCGTATCTCACCGGGTTGGCGGCGCATGACATCACGGTGCTGGACTCGCGAAGGCCGCCCGCGAGCGCGTCGAAGACACTGCGCGCGCGGTTTACGCGGGCGTATCAGATGCATGGCTCGATCGGACCGTCCTGCGCCGTGGCGCAATTGCAGGACGGGGTTATGACGATCTGGACGCATACCCAGGGCGTGTATCCGGACCGTGCCGCGATCGCCGAGCTGCTGAACATGCCGCCGGCACAGGTGCGCTGCATCCATGTCGAGGGCTCGGGCTGCTACGGCCATAACGGTGCCGACGATGCGGCAGCGGATGCGGCGCTGATCGCGCGCGCGGTGCCAGGGCAGCCGGTGCGCGTGCAATGGATGCGCGAGCAAGAGAACGGGTGGGAACCGCTGGGACCGGCGATGGTGTCGGAGGTGCAGGCCGCGCTGGATGCGCGGGGGCGCATCGTTGATTGGGATTATGCGGTGTGGAGCAATACGCACTCCACGCGGCCGGGCAATGCGGGGTCGCTGCTGGCGGGACAGTTGGTGGCAAAGCCCTTTGCCCCGCCGCCGCCGAAACCGATCCCGATGCCGGAGGGCGGCGGCGACCGCAATTCGATTCCGATCTATACGCTGCCGTCGGCGCGGGTGATCTACCATTTCATTCCGCAGATGCCGCTGCGGGTTTCCGCGATGCGGGCATTGGGCGGCTACATGAACGTATTCTCGATCGAGAGCTTCATGGATGAGTTGGCGCTGGCCGTCGGCGCCGATCCGGTGGCGTTCCGTTTGAAGCATCTGGACGATGAGCGGGCAAAAGCCGTGGTCACGCGCGCAGCGGAGGGGTTCGGTTGGGGGCGTGATAAGCCACCGCCACAGGGCCATGGGTATGGCTTCGCCTTCGCGCGCTACAAGAACCTGGCGGCCTATTGCGCGGTCGCGGTGGAGGTGTCGGTGGAACGGGAAACCGGACAGACACGGCTGGTGCGCGCGGTTGCCGCCGTGGATGCCGGGCAGATTGTGAATCCCGATGGGCTGCGCAATCAGGTAGAGGGCGCGATCCTGCAATCGGCGAGCTGGACGCTGTATGAAAGCGCGACGTTCGACGCGGCAGGCGTCACCAGCCTGGATTGGGCGAGCTATCCGATCATGCGCTTCAACGCGGTGCCCGACAGCGTGGAGGTGCACCTGATCAACCGGCCCGGTGCGCCGTTCCTGGGCGCGGGCGAATGCGGGCAGGGGCCGGCAGCGGCGGCCGTTGCCAATGCGGTCGCACATGCTACGGACAAACGGCTGCGGGATTTGCCGCTGACGCGGGACAAGGTGAAGGCGGCGATCGGGGTGTAGACTGGGGCGCTGGTGCCTGGCGGCCAGGATCGAACGTCGCTTGGCCCTTGATCATCGCGGGAAGATGGCCGGGTCAAGCCAGGTCATGGCGAAAAACGTGTGACCCGCCGCCCTTTCTTGAAGCCGCACTTTCTTAAAAACGTGTGGCGGGCTTAAAAACGTGTGGCGGGCTGAACCCGACTTTCGCAACTCGCCGCCAGGAATCCGCTCCGGGCGGGGTTTTCCGCGGCGCCGCGTCGCGAGGTCGGCACCACAGACGGCGCGGTCATGCCGGTGCGGTGATATCGGTCGCGGCGATCCGGGGTGGCGGTTGCGC
>DATKPQ010000080.1:0-37610 GCA_035523995.1 Acetobacteraceae bacterium
GACCCCGGAAAACGCCGGCGCATTGTGGGACCAGTTGCTCGCCCCCATCGCCCGCTTCGGCGGCTCTCTCAAACGCTTCACCGCGGAGGTTGACCGGCGCAACGCGCCTGCGTCTCGCATCGAGACGCCGCGCTTTGAGGCGCCGGCGGAGCACCAACGCCCCAATTGTCTTTCGGCGGAAGAGCGGTCGCGTGATCATCCACCGCCACAGGCATCGTACGCCGAAAATGCAGCGCCGGCAGCCGAACCGTGCACGGCTTCAGGTAAAGTATTGGAGCAAACGGAAACCGCGCCAGCCCTGCACTGGCCGGTTTCGCCACCAACGGCGCCGGAGGTCGCCGCAGCGGCACCGGCCTGAGCGATATGGTTGCATATTCGCAATATCAGCGCACGGGACCGGACCACCGCCGGCCCCGCCGCCCTGACTCGTGTTCCCCGTTGCGCGGCGGTCGAGCATGCGCGGGCACCTACCTTTACCTCGAACGCTATCGCGCCGTTCGCCACCGCCACTCGCTAACCGTGCCGAATAGCCTGGTAACCACCTGCCAAATGGTAACGTCCGGCGGTTACATGGCTAAAGTCGAGCGGGTCGGTTCGGCAGGGCCGTGCACCACGCCCCGGCTGTTTCACCAGCGACCAATTATCGCGCCGGCGCCCTCACCCCAGCTTTGCTCCGCCGCGCGGCCCAAACCCGAGATCGCGGGACAGGACCTCCAAAGCCGCCTGCACGCCGCCCGGCCGGTGCGGAATTCCGGCCGCGCGCAGCCCCAGTTCAACCCCGGACAGAGCCCCGGCAAGCTGCAGCGGGCCCAGATCGCCCATGTGGCCGATCCGGAACACCACGTCCTCGATCCGTCCCAGGCCGTTGCCCAGGCTCATATTGAACCGCTCCAGGATCACGCTGCGCAGGCCGTCCGCACTGCAACCCTGTGGCACGCGCACCGCGGTCACCCCCCCCGCGTAGGCAGTCGGGTCAAGGCACTGCAGCTCCAGCCCCCATGCGCGAACCGCCTCGCGCGTCGCTTCCGCGTAGCGCGCATGGCGGCTGAAGACGTTCGCCAGCCCCTCCTCCAGCAACATGGCCAGCGCCTCGTTCAGTGCGAACAGCAGGTTGACCGCCGGGGTATAGGGGAAGAAGCCGGTGCGGTTGGCGGTGATCAGTGGCGCCCAGTCCCAGTAGCAACGATCCAGCCGAGCGGTGGCCATAGCCGCCAGGGCACGCTCGCTGATCGCGTTGAAGCTCAGGCCTGGCGGCACCATCAGACCCTTCTGCGAGCCGGCAATCGTCACGTCCACACCCCACGCGTCGTGGCGCAGGTCGGCGCAGGCCAGGGACGAGATCGCATCCACCATCAGCAGCGCCGGATGGCGCACACGGTCCATCACGGCACGCACCGCCTTCACGTCGGTCATGCAGCTTGTCGAGGTCTCGCACTGCACCACGCAGACCGCCTTGATGCGATGCTCCCGGTCGTCGGCAAGGACACCGCCGATCGCTTCCGGGTCGGCGCCGCGCCGCCAGTCCGTGTCCAGGAACACGGGATCGAGCCGGTGCCGCACCGCCAGCTCCTCCCAAAGATGGGCGAACCAGCCTGTGCGAGTCATCAATACGCGGTCGCCGGGCGACAGCGTGTTGACCATGGCCGCTTCCCAGGCGCCGGTGCCGGACGCGGGGAAAATCGCGACGATGCCCTCGGTCTGGAACACACGGCGCAGCTTTGCCACGACCTCGCGGCCGAGAGCACCGAATTCGGGGCCGCGGTGATTGATGGCGTTGCGGTCCATGGCGCGCAACACGCGGCCGGGAACGTTGGTCGGTCCCGGCGTTTGCAGGACATGCCGGCCTGCAACAGTGATTGGCATTCTCGGCACTTCCTATTACGGGAGGCGGAGAAAGCACGCATGTCACGTCTTGCCAATAGGGGGGAGTGCGCGCGGGGCGCCGCGCCCGGCGGGCGCTACGGGTTGCCGCCGTGGTTCTTAAGGGACGCCTTTGCCGTCTTCTCCTGGCTTCGTGCCGCCATCCGGCTCGCACTGGCGGCATCGATTTCCCGCATGGCTTGGTAGATCGCTTGCGTCACCTGCTGTGGCGTCAGCGCGAGCCATTGTTCCGTCGTGAAGCGGCTGCGCGCGCGGCGGTATGCGTCGTTGAAGAAGTCGCTCATGAGAGGAGGGCGAACTCGTTTATACAGCGTTAAAAAAACGTTATAGCGACAGGCCCGGGAAAGCAACAGCAAAGATTTGGCGGGCCACAGCATGGCCGTGGGGCGTTCCACCCCCTCAAGGGTTCGGCGACGCGCCGCCTGGTGGCGGTAGACAGGGGCCGTCAGTGGCGAAGACATAGGGAACAAAAGCAAAACTAACGCCATCCGCTGACAATTTGAAAATGATGCAAGCATTTGAATACACAGGTACTTTTGTGAGAACCGGTAGAATTTTCCGGCACACGCGGCAGGCGCCCGCGACGGCCATGGCTGCTTACGAGGCATCAGTGCCATCTCGAGCGTGCGTGGCTCCGCGCCAGCACCTATCTTGGCTAAACTGCTCACCGCCCCGCATCGACGAACGCCGGATTGCTCGCCCCGCCATGTCTCTTCTGACTGTGTCCGCCGCCACGATCCGCCTCGGCGGACGCACCCTGCTGGACAATGCCGACCTGGTCATTGACCCCGGCCGCCGCATCGGCTTGGTCGGGCGCAACGGCGCCGGCAAGTCCACCCTGCTGCGCGCGGTCGCCGGGGAAATCCCGCTGGACGGCGGCGACATCCGCCTGGCGGCCCATGCCCGCCTCGCGACGGTCGCCCAGGAGGCCCCCTCCGGCAGTGCCTCCTTGCTCGAAACCGTCCTCCAAGGCGACCCGGAGCGGCTTTCCTTGCTCGCCGAGGCAGAAACCGTGGACGCCTCCCGTCTTGCAGAGGTTCACGACCGCCTGCGCGCCATCGGAGCGGATGCCGCGCCATCGCGCGCCGCCGCCATTCTCGCCGGCCTGGGGTTCGATGAGGCCGCCCAGCAGCGTCCGGTGCACGAATATTCCGGCGGCTGGCGGATGCGCGTCGCTCTCGCCACCGCCTTGTTTGCCAACCCAGATCTGCTGTTGCTGGATGAGCCGACCAATCACCTCGATCTCGAAGCGACACTGTGGCTGGAATCGTGGCTGTCCCGCTTTCCCGGCGCCGCCCTGATCGTGTCGCACGACCGTGGCCTGCTGGATCGCGCAGTGCAGGCCATCGCTTTTCTCGACCGCGGCAAGCTCGCGCTGACCCCCGGCGGGTTCGATGAATTCGTGCGCATCCGCACCGAACGCGCCCTGCAACAGAACCGCGCCGCCGAGCGCATCGCCGCGGAACGTGCCCATATCCAGTCCTTCATCGACCGTTTCCGCTACAAGGCGAGCAAGGCACGCCAGGCGCAGGCGCGCATCAAGGCGCTGGCACGGCTGCCGCAGATCGAAACGGTCATCGATCCGACGCCGACCCGTTTCGACTTTCCTGAACCCACCCGCATCGCCCCGCCGATCCTGGCCCTGGAGCGGGTCAGCATCGGCTATGACGGCGTGCCGGTTCTGCGCAACGTCTCCGCGACCATCGACATGGACGACCGCATCGCCTTGCTCGGCGCCAACGGCAATGGCAAGTCGACATTGGCAAAGCTGCTGTCTGATCGCCTGTCACCGCTCAGCGGCGAGATCCGCCGCGGTCCCAAGCTGCGCGTGGGTTATTTCGCGCAACATCAGACGGAAGAACTGGTTGCGCAGCAAACACCGATCGACCATATGGCACGCGCACTGCCGCGTGCGACACCAGGGCAGGTACGGTCGCAGCTTGCCCGGTTCGGCCTGGATGCGGATCGCGCCGAAACGCCGGTGGAGAAACTGTCCGGCGGCGAGAAGGCGCGTTTGCTGCTGGCGCTTGCTACGCGCGACGCACCACAACTGCTGATCCTGGACGAGCCGACCAACCATCTCGACATCGATGCGCGCGAAGCGTTGGTGAAGGCGCTCGCCGATTTCCAGGGCGCGGTATTGCTGATCACGCACGATCCGCATCTGGTGGAGCTGATCGCCGATCGGCTGTGGCTGGTAGCGGACGGCACCGCACGTCCGTTTGACGGCGACCTGGACGACTATCGTGCCTTGCTTGCGGAACGCGCGCGTCCGATGTCGCGGACCGAGTCGGTAACGCGGCGCGATGAACGCCGAGAACGGGCCGAAGCGCGCGCCGCCGTGGCTCCATTGCGGCGACAGGCGAAAGAGGCAGAGGCGAAGCTCGGCAAGCTTGCTGCCGAACGTGCCATGCTTGAAGCGCGTCTGGCGGATCCGGCGCTCTATGCGCCTGGCCGAGCCTCAGAAGTGACTGCGGCAAATACCCGCCTGGCCGCGATCGCGCGCGAGCAAGCGGCGGCCGAGGCCGCGTGGCTCACTGCAGAAGAGGCGTTGGAAGCGGTCAACTGATGGTGCAGGCAATGCAGCATCAAAATGGCGCTTGCCGGCGGACCTGCCGGGCAAGCCACTACGGCAGCGTCACGAACTGAGCGCTGTGATCACTACCTACACCTGGCAACCCGGAGTCGGTGCGGATTGGGCAACGCCGGCGGACTGGAATTCCACCAGCTACCAAGATGCCAACACCGCCGCCGCGGTCATCTCCGTTGCGGGCATCGGCGACATCGTTACGATCGCCGGCGGCGAAACCGCAATCGTCAGCAGCATCACCAACGGCAACCTCTATATAGATGACAGTCTGACTTCGGCGCCCACGCTCGACACGCCACTGACGTATAGCGGCACACTGGCTGGACTCGATCTCGACGATTCGCTGGTACTGTACGGCATCAGCGCCGATGTCGCGACCGCGGCGAACGGTACGACTCTGGCCGTGCTTTCGAATGGCGTCACCGTCGATACGCTGGCGCCGTCGGCCAATTATACCGGCGCGAGCTTCATCGCGGCCACGGTCGGACCCTCCGCGGCGATCACCGACACCGGCGGAGCCCTGCCACGCGAGGACATGGCGTTCACGATATCGGTGGACAACAGTTGGTCACCCCACCGAAAATTGGACGAACCGCAATAACTCCTGCGGCGACAGCGGCTTCTCAAGCACTGTCATCGCGCCAAGGTTCTCCGCCGCGCGGGCAACTTCGGTGTCCGGCGCACCGGTGATCAGCAATGACGGGATCGTTACACCCTTGCTGGCCACGGCCGAGATCAGTGCCACGCCGCTCATCTCCGGCATGCGCTGATCGACCACCAGGCAGGCAATCGTCTCCAGGGCGGCATTGTCCAGAAAGTCGAGGCCGGACTTGAACGTCTCGACAGTATGGCCCTCCGACTCCAATAGTCCGCGCAACACTTCCCTTACTTCATCGTCGTCGTCGACAATCGCCACAATGCTCGCATTGTCTCGATTCATCCGATGGCTTCCTGGTACGGGCGACGCGGGGTTGCGTCGCATTGCCGGTACCTTAACTAAGTCCTGGCGAAGGGACGAAGACGCACTTTCGGGACATCACTTGCTATTGTCGTGGGTTGGCCCTATGTGACTGCGGTCCAGGCGGCGCATTGCCGAATCGGGCACGGATCCGGTACTTTTTGGTCCGGTCCATACGCCGAACCGGCCGCCGCCTCCCAGTTGCCATCACCGCGAGGGCATGCTCTCGTTCCGATAGCGCAATTCGGGTGCAGCCGAACGGGGACGGCTGTGCACGCAAATTGTGCAAGGAAAGCCATTCCAACGCTCCGCCACCCAATCACGTCCGGGCAAAACCATCGTGTCTGACAACGAAAAGCCAAACTTGGAAACCAACCGGCCGACTCTCATGCTCAATTCCGAGTCTGCCGCCGATCCGATGCAAGCCGCCGAGGCTCGCATGCGCCGTGCGCTAGGGCTCGACGGCGAGCAATTGCGCCCCCGCCCCCCACAGGAACGTGTCGAGCCGCCGCCCCGTCCAATGGAGCGGTTCGTTCCCGGCGGCCATAAGCGCCGCTTCGTGCATGATGGTGAGGTGCCCGTCACGGTGGTGCACGGGTTGATATCCGGGCGTCGAGACCATGCCGACGGCAATGGCAGCCGCAACGGCAACCACGCGGCGCCCACGAACAGGTTAGAGATCGCCGAGGCCGCGCTGGCGGCGGAAATTGCAACGCGGGAGCGGATAGAGCGCACGCTTCAGGAAGCGCAGGCGGCAGTGCACGACCTGCGCACGAAATTAGGCCACGCGGATCTGGCGCGTCAGGAAGCCGTGGAAGCGCTGCGCCGTGAGCGCGAAGCGATGGAACCCCTGCGCGCCGAGTTACAGCAAGCGCAGGCCCAGATCGCCGAGGTGCGGGAAGCCCGGGAAACCGCAGAGCGCGCATTAGAATCGCTGCGGGAGCAAATCGCCACGCCTGTCGTCGAGCCCGCGTCCGTCGCCGAGCCCGCCTCCGTCGCCGAGCCCGCGTCCGTCGCCGAGCCAGTGCCCCCGCCGGCCCCCCGCCCGCGCCGAGGCCGCAAGCCGCGATCGGCGACGGTAGCCGTGGCCGAAGCGCCCAAGCCGCGCAAGGTTGGACGCCCCCGCAAGAAGGCCGCCGCTCCGACACGGGAATCCAAGCCGATCCGCTGGTGGGTCACGTCGCGAAAGAAGCGGAAGTAAAGAAACCTCTCCCGCGCGCGCGAACAGCGCGCGGGAGAGGTTACGTCATCCCCACCCCAACTCGCTTTTAACCTTCGCCACTGCGGCCAAATGCCGCGCATGATCACCGGCGAATCTCAGCACCAAATGGCTGGCGCCGGCTGCTGCATAATCCGCAAGCCACGCTGCGATCCCGGCCGCAGGCCCCGCATAGCAAACCTGCCGCCGCCGCGTGACCTCCGCCGGCTGCCCATAGTACCCCTCCAGGAACGAATTCAGCCGAGCCTCGGCCCGCGTCACATCATCGTCGAGGGACACGGTCAGATAGATCGCCCCGGTCAGCACCCCGCCATCGCGCCCCGCGGCCTGAGCGGTCGCCCGGATCTCTGCCCAACGTGCGGCGTAGGTCGCGGGATCGGGCGAATTCGGGAACCAGCCGTCGAACCAGCGGCCCGCACGTTCCAGACTCGCCGGCAGGTTGCCGCCGATCCATAGTGGAGGACCTCCCGCGCGATATGGCGTCGGCGCCAACATCCCACCCGCAACCTGCCAGCGGCCGTCCCAATCCACCGCGGTGCCGGTCCACAGTGCCTTGCACAGCCGCAGCCCCTCCATCATCCGCCCCAGCCGCTTCTCGAACGGCACGCCGGCAGCGGCGAATTCTGCGCGGATGTTCGGACGGTCCGACGCAAACCCCACGCCCAAAATCAACCGCCCCTCGCTGACCTGATCCAGGGTCGCGACCTGATGCGCGAGCAATACGGGATTGCGCAGTGCCGGCAGCAACACGGCCGTACCCAATTCCAGACGCGGCACTCGCCCCGCAACGCCAGCCAGCAACGTCAGCGGTTCATGCCGCGGCCGCGCCAGCAACGAATCGCCGACCCACAGCGATGCATAACCCAACGCCTCCGCTTGCATGGCCAGTTCCAGCAACGGCCGCGCATCCGGGCGCCCTTCCATAATCTGCTCTCGTGTGGGCAACAGGTAACCGAGTTTTGGGGGCATTGCGGTCTCCGATCCGTGCGTGCGCGCGATCCTTGCCACACCGGCCGCTCTCTTGACAGCTACCCGGACGCAAGGTTCGCATCCGCCGACAACTCCAGGATCGGCACCGTTTGCCCCAGCTCGGATTGCATACCCCGATCGGCGACATCACCGTCTCGGAAGAAGGCGGCGCGGTCGTTTCCGTCGATTGGGGATGGGGACGCGATGCCTCGGCTGAGACGCCATTGCTGCAACGCGCCCGCGCGCAGTTGCAGGCGTATTTCGATGGCGATCTCGCAGCATTCGACCTGCCGATTGCCCCAGCCGGCACCGCCTATCAGCAAAGAGTTTGGCAGGCATTATGCGCCATACCCTATGGCGAAACGCGATCCTATGCCGTCATCGCCGCCGCGGCCGGAGGCAGTGCGCGATCGGTCGGGCAGGCCAATGGCTGCAATCCGATTCCAATTATCATCCCCTGCCATCGGGTCGTCGCCGCGCATGATCTCGGAGGCTATTCCGGCGGCGAGGGCCTCCCAACCAAACGTTACCTGCTCGCGCTGGAGGCGCGCGACCGCCTGCCCTGACCCGTGTCCACGACAAGCTCGCCCGGGACGAACCCGGTGCCAATACGGAGAAAACACGATGACCAAGGCCATCCGCATTCACCAACCCGGCGGTCCGGACGCGATGAAGTGGGAGGACGTGCCCACCCCGGAACCCGGCCCGAGCGAGGCACTGATCAAGCAGGAAGCCGTCGGCCTGAATTACATCGACGTGTATTTCCGCACCGGTTTGTACAAGGCCCCCAGCCTGCCGCTGGTGATCGGACAGGAAGGGGCGGGCACCGTCGTCTCGGTTGGCGGCAACGTGACCAATGTGAAGCCGGGCGACCGCGTCGCTTATGCGGGTGCCATCGGTGGCTATGCCACCGAGCGTGTGATCAACGCCGACCGGCTGGTGATAGTGCCTGACGGCATCGATTTCACCACTGCCGCGACGATGATGCTGCAAGGCATGACGGCGCAGTACCTGGTGCGCCGTACCTATACAGTGAAGCCGGGCGACACCATCGTGGCGCATGCCGCGGCCGGCGGCGTCGGTTTGATCCTGTGCCAATGGGCGAAGTCTCTCGGCGCCACCGTCATCGGCGTGGTTTCCACGCCAGAGAAGGCGGCGCTGGCGAAGGCTCACGGAGCGGCGCACACCGTGGTCGGATACGACAATCTCGTTGCAGAAGTGAAGCGCATCACCGGCGGCGCCATGGTGCCCGTGGTGTACGACAGCATCGGCAAGGATACATTCAATATCAGCCTTGACTGTCTAGCGCCGCTGGGACTGATGGTGAGCTATGGCAATGCGTCAGGCCCGGTACCACCGGTCGATATCGGCATTCTGGCCGCGAAGGGCAGCCTGTTCCTGACGCGGCCAAGCCTCGCTACCTACACCGCCAAGCGTGCCGACCTTGAAAAAACTGCCGCGGATTTGTTCGACGTGGTGTTAAAGGGTGCGGTAAAGATCCAGGTGAACCAGACCTTCTCGTTGAAGGACGCAGCCGCGGCGCATATCGCCCTGGAAAGCCGCAAAACCACCGGCAGCACGGTGCTGGTTCCCTAAAGACCCACTATCAGAGAAGCGTGAGTCACGTCCACCATATCATTGCGAGGAGCGAGGCGACGAAGCAATCTCCTGTGGGAAAGCGTGCGAACCGTTCGTGAGCATAGACGACCGAGATTGCTTCGCCGCTTCGCTCCTCGCAATGACATGCTGCGGGCTGTTTCGTGCTTCACCGATAGTGGCTACTCGCCTACCCCACTCGTCGTTACCGGGCTCGACCGCGCCACCGTCCCGCAACGATCGAGTACCGGCGCAACGCGCCCCGATCGATTGTGCGAGCATGGCTCGGCGTAAGCCGGGCAACGACGGTGAGCCATCAATGCGCGAAAATGTCCGGGTCTTCGTACCCCAGCAGATCCAGCCGCGCCCGCGTCGGCAGAAACCCGAAGCACGCCTCTGCCAGCTCCAGCCGCCCCTCGCGGACCAGCAGCGCCTCAAGCTTCGCCCACAGTGCGTGCAGGTGGAGCACGTCCGAGGCGGCATACGCCAATTGCTCTGCCGTCAGCTCTACCGCGCCCCAGTCGGACGATTGCTGTTGCTTGGACAATTCGATGCCCAGCAACTCCTTGCACAGATCCTTCAGCCCGTACTTGTCGGTGAACGTCCGCGTCAGCCGCGCGGCGATCTTGGTGCAGCGCACCGGAGCCACCGTCACATCCAGGCTGTGCTGCAGCACCGCAACGTCGAAGCGCGCAAAATGCATCAGCTTCACCGTCACCGGATCCGCGAGCAGACGCTTCAGGTTCGGGCAATCATATCCCAACCCGCCCAAGGATGCCGGCACAAGCTGCACCAGATGCGCGTGCCCGTCGCCTCCGGATAGCTGCACCAGGCATAGCCGATCGCGATACGGCCGCAGCCCCATCGTTTCGGTATCCACCGCGACTACCGGCCCAAGGATCAGCCCCTCCGGCAGGTCGTGCCGATGCAAATGAATGGTTCCGCCCGGCATGAACTGTGTCGTGCTCATTCTGCTAACTGAAGACCGGCCACTGACAACTGATCTGGTGCCCAGGAGAAGACTCGAACTTCCACGACCTTGCGGCCACAGGTACCTGAAACCTGCGCGTCTACCAATTCCGCCACCTGGGCAATTCGGCGTCCCGCACGGCAGGCGGGAAAGCGGTGGGCGCGCGGTGTAGCCTCCGCCCTGCGGCGCGTCAACGGGGCATGATCGCATTCGCAGGCGCCGCAACCGCCTTGACCGCGGTCCCGAGCCGCGTTCCTCTCCGCCCAACAATCAGAACCCCAGGGAGGCCCCAGGTGAATCGTATGCTCCGGACGTTGCTTCTGCTTGCCGCATTGTTCTCTCTGCCGGCGCATGCCGAAACCACGCTGAACGTCTTCATCTCCAGCGCGCTGCGTCCCGAGGTGATGCGTCAGGCTTTCGACCAGTTCGAGAAGGCCAATCCCGGCATCAAGGTGACCGCCCAGCTCGGCGGTGCCACCAGCGACCTGCAGGCGCAGTACCTGAACACGGTGCTGTCGGCAAAGGACCGGTCGCTGGATGTGCTGATGCTGGATATCATTCGCCCGGCGCAATTCGCTGCCACTGGCTGGACGCTGCCGCTGAACAAAGATGTCGGCAGCCCCACCACGTTCCTGAAACAATATCTGCCCGCCTACGCAGATGCCGACATGGTGGATGGCAAGCTGGTCGCGCTGCCGGCCTTTGCAGATGCCATGTTCCTGTATTACCGCAAGGATCTGCTGAACAAATACCATCTGTCGGTGCCCACGACCTGGAACCAGCTCGCCAGCGAAGCCAAGACGATCCAGGCCGGAGAGCATGACCCCCAGCTTCAGGGCCTGAGTTTCCAGGGCGCACCGATCGAGGGCACGGTCTGCACCTTCCTGCTCCCCTATTGGAGCATGGGCAAGACGCTGATGCAGAACGGCCACCTGACGTTCGACCGCGCCGCCGCGGTGAAATCGTTCGACCTGTGGCTCGGCCTGATGAAACAGGGCGTCGCCCCGCGTAACGCCGCGGAGATCGTCACCGACCAGACGCGCAAGGATTTCGAAGCCGGCAAGGCGGCCTTTGCCATCGAATGGTCGTATGGGTGGAGCCTGTTCCAAAGTGCCGACAGCGCTGTGACGGGCAAGGTGGGTGTAGCGGAACTGCCCGCGGTGGAGGGCGGCAAGCCGGTCACCTGCATTGGAGGCTGGCAATGGGGTGTCTCTGCGTTTTCCAGGCACCCGGCGGAGTCGGTGAAGCTGGTGAAGTTCCTTTCCTCGGTGCCGGTCTCTACGCTGTTGGCCGAGAAAGCCTCGCTGCTGCCTGTGTTTCCGCAGCTCTACCGTGATCCGGCACTGGATCAGGCGATGCCCTGGCTGCCGCAAGCGCTGCCGGTCCTGGAGCATGCGAAGTCGCGCCCGGTTACGCCGTATTATAACGACGTGAGCAACGTTATCCGCACGCAGACGAACGCGGTGCTGGCGGGCTCGGAAACGCCGGAGCAAGCAGCGACGCAGATGGAGGCGAGGCTGAGAAGGGTGCTGCGGTGACGAAACCACAGAACCTCTCCCCCTGCGCGGGGGTGGGCCGTGGAGCAGACCAACGCGAGGTGCGAAGCACCGAGGGTGAGGACGATCGCGATCGGGAGGGTGGGAAGCTTGGCAGTGTACCGACTCGATCACCCTCACCCACGACGCTTCGCGTCTTGGCCTCTCCCGCTTCGCGGGCGAGGTTTTCGGTGTTAGACGCAAGCGACGGCGCGTTAGCCTGCGTCCTCCTTGCCCCGACCTTTGTTCTTCTCCTCCTCATCGTGGTTTACCCCGTCTGCCGCTTGTTCTGGACCAGCTTGCTCGACCTCAACCTCACCTCCGGTATGCCTGCCCGTTTCGTTGGTCTCGACAACTACGGGTGGGCCTTCACCGACCCCGAATTCTGGACCGCGCTCACCAATACACTGCTGATCACGGTTATCACCGTCCCCGCCGCCCTTCTGGTCGGCCTCGGGCTCGCGCTGATTGCCAATCTGCCGTTCCGGGTCCGCTGGCCGGTGCGGCTGTCGCTGCTGATCCCCTGGGCCATGCCGCTGGCCTTCGTCGGCATGATCGGCGGCTGGTTCTTCCAATCCGATTATGGCGTCGTCAACGACATCCTCCGTCATTTCCGTTCCACGCGGATCATCTGGTTCAACTCCGGTTGGCTGTCCTTCTTCGCAATCTGCCTCACCATCACCTGGAAGACGTCCTCCTTTGTCGCGCTGGTCCTGCTGGCCGGTCTGCAAACCATTCCGCAGGAGCTTTACGAAGCCGCCTCGGTCGACGGCGCCGGCCCGTTGCGCCGCTTCTTTTTCGTCACGCTGCCGTTGCTGCGTCCTGCCATCGCAGTTGCGGTGATCTTCCGCATGATCACCTCGCTGCAGACTTTCGATATCCCGCTCACCATGACCCGCGGCGGCCCCGGCACTGCCACCATCACGCTCGCCATGTATATCCATCAGAACACGGTGGATTTCCTCGATCTCGGCTATGGAGCAGCATTGGCGGTGGTTCTCTTCTTCATCAGCATGGGTGTCAGCGCCCTGTATCTGCGCCAGATACGTGCCGGGTTATGAAATCGCTGGCCCCCGCCGCGCTGCGCCGCTTTGCTGCACTCGCGGTGATCGTCAACGGCTTGTTTCCAATGATCTGGATCTTTCTCACGTCCCTGAAAACCGAGGCCGAGCTCACCCACGTTCCCATCACCTGGCTGCCTCACGCACCCACCATTACCAACTATGTGCGTGCCTTCCATGATCAACCCCTGGCTCTCTATCTGTTCAACAGTCTAACTGTCGCTCTGTTGTCAACTACGCTGACGTTGTTCATCGCCACGCTAGCAGCTTACGCGCTGGCGCGGTTGAAAATCGGCTATCGTGACCTGGCTCTGGCCGCCATCATCGCGGTTTCTACTTTTCCACTGGTGACGCTGCTGGTGCCCTTGTTCCAGACCATGCGCGCGCTGGGATTGCTGAACAGTTATGGCGCGCTCGTGCTGCCTTATGCGGTACTGAGCTTGCCGGTCTGCACGCTGGTGCTGATCAGTTTCTTCCAAAGTATTCCTCTCGATTTGGAAAACGCTGCGATGATCGACGGCTGCAGCCGGGTCGGTGCACTGTTTCGAATCGTGGTACCGCTGTCGGCACCGGGCGTGTTCACCGCCGGTTTGCTGGCGTTCGTCAATTCCTGGGATGAGTTCTTGCTCGCGTTGTCATTCAACTCTGCGACGCGCTGGCGCACCCTGCCGGTTGGCATCATGCTGTACCAGGGCGAATTTGCCTTCCCGTGGCCGGAAATTTCCGCCGCTCTCGTTGTTGGCATCGTGCCGGTGGCGGTGTTGATCGTATTGTTCCAGCAACGTGTCATCTCCGGCCTCACCGCGGGCGGGGTGAAGGGGTGACCATGAGTTGTGCCGCGTCCGCCGGTTTCACTTTCTCTGCCACCGGCAACGGTTTTACTCTGTCGCTTGGCGGACAGTCGTTGCTGCGCCACACGCCCGATGCGCCCTGCGTCTTTGCCGGCGCCGGCGAGGCGACCATCGCTATGCACCGCGGCAATTTCGACATCAGCGACTACGTGGTGGAGCGTACACCCCTGCCGCATGTCACCATCGATGGCACGCTGCTGCATTTCCGCCGCCAACCCGGCGATCCCACTCTTTTGACCCTGGAACTGCAACGCGCCCCTGGCACAGCCACGCTGCATATCCGCCACGCCGATCCGCGGCTGAACCGCTTCTGGTTCCGCATCGCCGCCGCGCCGGGAGAACATGTCTGGGGCTGCGGCGAGCAATTGTCCTATTTCAATCTGCGTGGCCGGCGCTTTCCGCTGTGGACCAGCGAGCCTGGCGTCGGCCGCGACAAAACCAGCCTCATCACCTTCCAGGCCGATGCCTACAACCATTCCGGCGGCGACTACTACACCACCAACTATCCGCAACCCAGTTTCATCTCCTCGCGCTGCTATGCCGCCCATGTGGAAACCACCGCGTACAGCGCCTTCGATTTTCGTCACGAGCATTTCCACGAATTGGAAACCTGGGAAGCACCGCAACGGCTCGAATTTCTTGCGGCACCCAGCTTCGCCGCGCTGATCGAAGGTGTCTCGGTCCGCTTCGGCCGGCCGCCGCGCCTGCCCGAATGGCTCTATAATGGCGCCATCATCGGCTTGAAGGACGGCATCAACAGTTTCGCCCGTTTGGAAACATACCTGGAGGCCGGCGCGCACGTCTCCGCATTGTGGTGCGAGGACTGGGCCGGCGTCCGCACCACCTCCTTCGGCACGCGCTTGTTCTGGGATTGGCGCTGGGATCCGGCGCGTTACCCCGACCTGCCGCAGCGTATTGCCGAGTTGCTGGCCCGGAACATCCGTTTCATGGGCTACGCCAATCCGTATCTCTGCACCGACGGCATGTTGTACCAGGAAGCGGACGCCCTGGGTTTGCTCGCCCGCGGCCCGGGACCCGGCCCCTATCGCGTCGATTTCGGGGAGTTCACCGCTGGAATCGTCGACTTTACCAATCCGGTGGCACGCGAATGGTTCGCCGCGCGTATCCTGTGCGCCAACATGCTGGATCTGGGCCTTTCCGGCTGGATGGCGGATTTCGGCGAGTATTTGCCGATCGATGCGCGCCTCGCCCATGGCGACGCGATGCTGCTGCATAATGCCTGGCCTACGCTCTGGGCCGAGGTGAACGCGAATGCGGTCGCCCGCGCCGGACGCACCGGCGATGCCTTGTTCTTCATGCGGGCCGGCTACACGGGTGTGCAACGTTTCTGCCCGCTGCTATGGGCAGGCGACCAGTGCGTTGATTTCTCGCGCCACGACGGGCTGCCCAGTGTGATCTCCGGCGCGCTGTCCAGCGGATTGCTTGGCAACGCCTATCACCACAGCGACATTGGCGGATACACCAGCTTGTTTGGCAACGTGCGCACGCCGGAACTGCTGATGCGCTGGACCGAGATGGCCGCTTTCACCCCGGTGATGCGCACGCATGAGGGCAATCGCCCGCAGGCGAACTTGCAGATCGACCAGTCGCCCGACGCGCTGGCACATTTCGCCCGCTTCACCCGTGTCTGGTCCCGTCTCGCCCCGTACCTGCGCGCCTTGTCGGAAGAGGCCGCCACGCGCGGCCTGCCGGTGCAGCGGCCGTTGTTCTTGCATTTCCCCAATGATCCAGAATGTTATGCGATGCAGGACCAGTACCTCTACGGTCCCGATCTGCTGGTAGCGCCCGTGCAGCGACCAGGCGTATCGGACTGGTCCGTCCACCTGCCGGCTGGCGCGGACTGGACGCATTTGTGGTCAGGCAGGACGCACCGTGGCGGCTCGCGCGCCACAGTGCCCGCCCCGATCGGCCAACCGCCGGTGTTCTACCGCGCAGGCTCCCACTGGACCGTATTGTTCCGGGAACTGCCGGACCAGTGAACGTAACCTCGCTCGATTGCGGGAAAGCAGCGTTAGATATCGGCATAGCAATGGCTTTCCGCTTCGGCGCCCGGATGCGTCACCGCGCCGTACTGCGCCGGGCCGACAAGCTGCGCGTATTTCCAGATGGCGCCACTGTTGTAGTCGGTCTTGCGCGGCTGCCAGGCGGCCTTGCGGGCGGCGAGTTCCGCGTCCGGCACCAGCACGTCGATCGTGCCCTTGTCCGCGTCGATCACGATCTTGTCGCCGTTCTTCAACAGCGCGATCGGGCCGCCGACAGCCGCCTCGGGCCCGACATGGCCGATGCAGAAGCCGTGGGTCGCGCCGCTGAACCTGCCGTCGGTGATCAGGGCGACTTGCTCGCCCATGCCCTGGCCGTAAATCGCGCCCGTGGTGGACAGCATTTCCCGCATACCCGGGCCGCCCTTCGGGCCCTCATAGCGGATGACGATCACGTCCCCTGGCTTGTAGGCCCGCGCCTGCACCGCGGCGAACGCATCCTCCTCGCAATCGAAGCACAGGGCGGTGCCTTCGAAGCGCAGGTTCTTCATGCCGGCGATCTTCACAATGGCACCCTCGGGCGCGAGGTTGCCGTGCAGGCCGGTCAATCCACCGGTCTGCGAAATCGGGTTCGATACTGGATAGATGACCTTCTGGTCGACCGGGAACACCACGTCTTGCAAATTCTCGGCCAAGGTCTTGCCGGTGACGGTGATGCAGTCGCCATGGAGCAATCCGCCGTCCAGCAATGCCTTCAGGATCACCGGAATGCCGCCGATATTGTGCACGTCGAGCGCGACGTATTGGCCGGCGGGCTTCAGGTCCGCGATGTAGGGCGTGCGTCGCATGATCTCCACCACGTCGTCCATGGTGAAGCGGATGCCGGCCTCGTGCGCGATGGCGGGAAGATGCAGGCCGGCATTGGTGGAACCGCCGGTGGCACCCGCCACCATCGCGGCGTTCTCCAGCGCGCGGCGGGTGACGATGTCGCGCGGGCGCAGGCCGGTCTCCACCAGCCGCATCACGGCGCGGCCGGATGCAACGGCGAAACGGTCGCGGTCCTCATAGGGCGCGGGCGAGCCGGCACTGCCGGGCAGGGCGAGGCCGATCGCCTCGCTGATCGTGGCCATGGTGTTGGCGGTGAACTGGCCGCCGCAGGCGCCGGCGGAGGGGCAGGCGACGCATTCCAGTTCGTGCAGTTCCTCGGCCGACATCTTGCCGGCGGCGTGCTGACCGACGGCTTCGAACACGTCCACCACGGTGACGTCGCGGCCCTTGAAGCGGCCGGGCAGGATCGAGCCGCCATACATGAACACGCTCGGGATGTTCAGCCGGAGCATGGCCATCATCATGCCGGGCAGCGACTTGTCGCAGCCGGCGAGACCCACCAGTGCGTCATAGCAATGGCCGCGCACCGTCAGTTCGACGCTGTCGGCAATCAGGTCGCGGGACACCAGCGACGACTTCATGCCCTGGTGGCCCATGGCGATGCCGTCTGTCACCGTGATGGTGGTGAACTCGCGCGGCGTGCCGCCGGCTTCCTTCACCCCGGTCTTCACCGACTGCGCCTGGCGGTTCAGCGCGATGTTGCAGGGGGCGGCCTCGTTCCAGCAGGTGGCGACGCCGACAAAGGGCTGGTCGATTTCGTCCTCGGTAAGGCCCATGGCGTAGTAGTAGCTGCGATGCGGCGCGCGGTCGGGCCCCGCGGTTACGTGGCGGGATGGCAGCTTCGATTTGTCCCAGCGCCGGGTCAGCATGGTGGGGTCTCCCCTTCTGGCATGGTGTGCGGGTTATAGCGGGCGAGGCGGGGAGGCCAAGGCGGAGGTCAGGATAGGTGCTCTGCCGTGAGCGCCGGGCGGGCGGTGTTGATTGGTTTGCCCGTGCTTACGCATTTTGCGCTGTTGCCATTTCCAATGGCGCCTGGCGCGACGGTCCAACCCCGGTGGGGGGCAGGGCGGCACCACTGGTGCATGGGGTTCTGGTGCGGAAAGTGCCGGTGCGCCGTGTGCCGGGCTGACGGCGGTGGCGGGCGAGCAGATGGGCGGCTCTGTTGCGTGGGGTCCTGATGAGAAATCTCCGTATTGGCCGTTGGCGGGCGCGAGGGCGACGGCGGGCGGGGCGCAGACGATCCCAGGTGCGTGGGGTTCTGTTTCGGGAAGTGCGGGCGCGGTGTGGGCCGGGCTGACGGCGGCGACGGGCGAGCAGGGAGGCGGTTCTGGTACATGGGGTTCTGTTTTGAAACCTCCGCTCGCCGGGGCTGGCAGCGGGGGCTGGTCTCCGTCGGGTGGCATGACAACAGCGGTGGGCGGTGTTGCGCGCGCGGCTCTCGCGGCGGCGCGGGCGTGCCAGGCGTCCCGCCTTGCCTGCCGGGCCTGGGCAATCGCGCGCCGCCACGGGGCCAACGTACTCTCCTGCTCGCGGCGCCGCGCGCGTTCCTCGGCGACCGTCATGGGGCCTGGCGTGAAGACGGGCGTTTCCAATTCAGGCGGGAAGGGCAGAGAGGGCGATACGCGCTGGGCGAATTCCGGCGGCAGCCAGGCGCGGCAGTCCATCACTGCGCAGCGCAAGCGGCCATAACGGCACATGCCGTCGATGAGGAAGTCTTGCGCCCTGAACTCGGCGCTGCGCGCGCCCTGGGCGAGGCGGGCATGGCGCAGGCGTTGCAGGCCCTCGAGCGTGCGCGGGCCGGTGCTGCGGCCGCCATGCATGCGGCAACGGGCCTTGCCCTGGATGGCGGGTGCGAGACAGGGGCAGCCGGAGCGCGTGCGGGCGCCGCAGCGCGGGGCGAGATGGAGGTTGGGATTGCCTCGGCGCTTGGTGGTGGGCGGTGGCGCCGGAAGAGGCAGCAAGTTCAGGCATTGCTATCGACCTTGCAACGTGGCGTGACGGTCATTATCAATAACACAACTAACGCCGCAGCACAACAGCGCAGTCTGCTGCCGGCGTGCCGGATCCAGTGCGCGCCAGTCTGTCACTCGCCCGACAGCGTCTCACCACAAACGAACTGAGACGATGATGAGACTCCCGCCCCCTTGCCCTCGCGCCTCGCATGTCCCCTGATGCCGCCCGCATCAGCCCGAGGGGAGAGAGAAAGAATGCCCGACGAACCCAGCCACCTGCACGAACCCGGCGGCGACTTTCAGTGCCTGCACGAATTCATCCCCGCCGCGCGGGCAAAGCTTTCCGAGCACATCTGGGGCTATCTGGTCGGCGCCGCCGAGAGCGAGACCACCATGCGCCGCAACCGCATGGCCCTCGATTCGATCGCACTGCGCCCGCGCGTCTGTCGCGACGTCTCCCGCATCGACACCTCGACCACCTTGTTCGGTCGCAAGTGGCGCATTCCGGTCGCTCTGGCGCCGGTCGGCTCGCTGGAATCCTTCCACCCGGGTGGTGCGGCAACCGCCGGCCGAGGGGCATCGGAATTCGGCATCCCCATCATCGTCAGCTCGGTAACCAAGCCCGGCCTGGAGGAAACCGCTGCCGCCGCAACAGGCCCAAAGATCTTCCAGCTCTACGTCCGCGGCGACAACGCCTGGATGGACGACGTCGCACGCCGGGCGGCTGCCGCCGGCTATGACGCCTTCGCCATTACGGTGGACACCGCCGCCTACTCCCGGCGCGAACGCGATATCGCCGGGCGCTTCGTGAAACCGTGGCGCACCGCGGCGACGGGGCATGCCCACCAGGCAGGTTTCACCTGGGACAACGTCAGGCACTTCAAGGACCACCACAAGATTCCGCTGATCCTGAAGGGCATCGCCACCGCGGAAGACGCGGCCCTGGCCTGCGAGCATGGCGTGGACTGCGTTTATGTCTCCAACCACGGCGGGCGTCAGCTCGATCACGGCCGAGGCTCCATGGATGTGTTGCCGGAGGTGCTGGCGGCCGTGCGGGGCCGCGCCAAGGTGATGATCGACGGCGGCTTCTGCCGCGGCACCGACATCGTCAAAGCGATCGCGCTGGGTGCCGACGCAGTGGCGATGGGCCGCATGTATTGCTACGCGCTGGCCGCCGCCGGAGATTCGGGCGTGGTCACGATGCTGACACTCCTGGAGCATGAGATCGGCGTCGCCCTGGCCCTGTCCGGAGCGCGCAGCCTGGCCGAGCTGAACCCAGGATTCCTGCACATGGGCGCCCCTGCGGTCTTCCCGCCCCACGTCCACAGCGCATTCCCTCTTCTGTTCCCAACGCCAGAGCATGCCGGGTAGAAACTGCCTGCCGGCACAATCCGGCCCATCTCCTCCGGTTATCGCCCAGGCCCCAGGACACGGAACGCGGCACAGCGACGCCCGTGTCATCATGAGCTGACCACCGGTCTGGCGACCGACCCGCCCTGGATGAAACGACGCACGGCAGAAAGGTTTCCCCCTCCCCTTGTGGGGCGGGGAAACCGCGCCGCCTTCCGCTCCTTCATCCGGTCGCAGTTCGCACGCGTCGGCACACCTCTTGCTGCATGGGCCTCGCACCCGCCCATCAGAGGAACCCGCTCATGTCCATCAGCGCCATCGCCTCCGGCTGGACCCTGCCATCCAGTACCGATCAGTCCGGCTCCTCGTCCGGCTCCCAAACCGCCGCGGCCTTCCAGGCCAGCCTTGCAGAGTGGATGCAGAACAATGGCTCGGCCACCCAGGCCGCCACATCCACCCAGCCTCAGCCCGGCCAAATGCAGGGCGCTGAGGGTATGCACCACCACCATCACCACGGCCTGCAGACCGACAGTGGTGAGCAAAGCGGCAGCAGCTCGATGCAAACCGCCCTGTCAAGCCTGGTGACCGACATCGCTGACGCGCTGCAAACCGGCAGCGCAAGCACAGCGAGCAACACCTCCGCGACCAGCGCATCGACTTCGCAATCCGCCAGCAACACCGCCACCAGCAACACGTCGGTCCAGGCGGCAGCCAACACGCTGGTCACGGACATCGCCCAGGCGATGCAGGCCTACGGCACAAGCCCGGCGAATAATGGAGCTTCGGCCATCGTCCTGTAATCCATGCGCCTGGGTGTTGACGGAGCCGTGATTCGTGCACCGCTGCCCGGGCGCCAATCTCGTCTTCCGACACAATTTGGATACAGTCTGCTGTCATGACCTCTGCCATGATCAGCACCCGCTCGCAGATTCTGCGTTGTCTGGCCGGCACGGCAGCGCTTGGCGCCGCGCTGGCCGGATTCTGTGCCACCGCCACCCCGGCAGCGGCGCGCGTGTGGATCGGCTTCGGTTTTCCGTTCTATGTCGGGCCGCCTGCGTATTATCCGCCGCCGGTCTATTACCCGCCGCCACCGGTCTACTACGCCCCGCCACCGCCGGCTTATTCTGCGCCTGCCTATTCTGCGCCGGCCTATTCTGCGCCTGCCTATTCTGCGCCACCGCCCGCATCAGCCGACGCCGCACCGGCCGCGGCGGGACAATCCTGTTATGCGGGCGCCTATGTCTGCCCGATGGATCATCCGGTACCGTCCGGGGCTAACTGTTACTGCCCTGGCAATGGCGGCTACCGCATCTGGGGGCACGCGAGCTGACCAAGGACGCGCCATCCGATACCGAAGCGGCACCTTTACCCGCCGCATCCGCGATCGAGGATTACGCCCTGATCGGCGACTGCCACACGGCGGCGCTGGTCAGCCGCAATGGCTCGATCGACTGGCTGTGCTGGCCGCGGTTCGACAGCGCGGCCGTCTTCGCCTCCTTGCTAGGCACCCCCGCCAACGGTGGCTGGCAGATCAGGCCGGCGCAGGAGAAGGTCCGGGTCACCCGGCGCTACCTGCCCGGGACGCTGATCCTGGAAACCACGTTTCATACCCACAACGGCACCGCTGCATTGCTCGATTTCATGGTGCCGGGACGCAGGTCCGTCGTGCGCATCGTCGAGGGACGGTCCGGCCACGTCCCGATGTTGCTCGGAATCGTGTTGCGCTTCGTCTATGGCTCGGCGGTGCCGTGGGTGACGCGGTTGAACCACCGGCACGGGTTGGCCGCGATCGCGGGACCAGATCAGGCGGTGCTGCACAGCGACGTTGCGCTGAGTCCGCAGGAACTTTCCCACGCCGCGACATTCGACGTATCGGCCGGCCAACGGGTTCGCTTCGTGCTCACCTATGGCGCCTCCCACACGTCGCGGCCGCATGTGCCCGAGGCGGACACCGCCCTGGCCGAGACCGAAGCGTTCTGGACCGAATGGTCCGGCCGCTGCACCTATCACGGCGCATGGCGGGAGCAAGTCCTGCGGTCGCTGATTACCCTGAAGGCGCTGAGCTACGCACCCACCGGCGGCATCGTAGCCGCACCCACTACCTCGTTGCCGGAACAATTGGGCGGGCAACGCAACTGGGACTACCGGTACTGCTGGCTGCGCGACGCCACGTTCACCCTGCTTGCCCTGATGCACGCCGGCTATCAGGACGAGGCGCGCGCCTGGGGCAATTGGCTGCGGCGCAGCGTCGCCGGCACGCCATCCCAGGTACAGACCTTGTACGGCCTGGCAGGAGAACGCTGGATCACCGAAGCCGAAATCCCCTGGTTGCGCGGCTATCAGGGCGCGCGGCCGGTGCGGGTTGGCAACGCCGCCAGCACGCAGGTTCAACTCGACGTCTATGGCGAATTGCTCGACGCGCTGTATCAGGAGGTGCACGGCGGATTGGTAGAGGCCGGCCCCGGCTGGGACCTCGTCTCGGGATTGGTTGGACACCTCGCCGAAATCTGGGAGCAACCGGACGAGAGCATCTGGGAAGTGCGTGGCGGCGCCCGGCATTTCACGTTCTCCAAGGCAATGGCCTGGGTCGCCGTCGATCGCGCGATCCGCACTGCGGAGGAGTTCCGGTTGGACGCACCATTGGAGGAATGGCGTGCGCTACGGACGCATATGCACGACACGGTCTGCCGCGAAGGCTTCAACGCAAAGAAGGGCGCCTTCGTGCAGTACTACGGCGCAGACGAACTGGATGCGAGCCTGTTGCTTCTACCGCTGGTAGGGTTCCTGCCTGCCGACGATCCGCGTATGCGGGGCACGATCGAAGCCATCGGGCGCGAGCTGATGGTTGACGGTCTGGTGCAACGCTACCGCACAGAGCATGGCGCGGACGGCTTGCCCCCCGGCGAGGGATTGTTCCTGGCTTGCAGCTTCTGGTACGTTGACTGTCTGGTGCTGCTGGACCATCGGCGCGAAGCCAAAGCACTCTTCCAAAAGCTCCTGGCTCTCTGCAACGACGTCGGATTGCTCGCCGAGGAGTACGATCCGCAGGAGCGGCGTCAGCTTGGCAATTTCCCGCAGGCGTTTTCGCACCTCGCCTTGATCAACACGGCACTGAATCTGGAGAACAATCATGGGCCGGCGGCGCGGCGCAGCCGGCGTGGACACGGTCGCGGCATCCACAATCCCGAAGCTGCGCCAGGTCATTGAACCGCCGTTCGCGCCATGCTCTCCGGGCGAAGGCCTCAGCCTGTCTCATGCAACTCGCATCAAGACGCCGAGCAACAACAGCGAGAACGTGACGACGGTATGCGAGTTACGGTCCAGGAACGGCATATCCAGCGCAAATCCGGCCAATAGCGCGAAGAACGGCAACGCGAAGATTGATGGTGCCGCGGCAACGAGAACCGGCGGCCATTGACCGCACGCGAGCACCAGCCCCAGCGCCACCAGGAAACCGATCAGAATGCCCGCGCGCCGCGAGCCCCCACTGGGCACCTGGTAGCAGCCGATTACCAGCAACGTTTCGGCGATCATCATGCTTGCCAGCACCAGGAAGGTCGGAACCTGGGCTCCGGGCGCGCCTGCTGCATCGATCAGAGGCAGCAGGACGCGTGTGAAGGCCGGGCGGGCTCCGATATTGGATGCCCAATCATGTCCCGCGCCGGAATGCGCCAAAAGGAGCCAAAGCAATGGGAACAACACAATGGCGATCATCAGGTTGAGCGCCGCCCAGATCCGCGCCGTCGTCGCAATCGGCAGCTTGCCGCCGGCCAGATCCACCAAGACCAAGGTCGAGGAAAACAGCAGTACGGCAAACCCCAGATTGTCGGCCAAGCCGAGCAAAATCGTGCTCAGGGCATAGCCGGCGGCAAGGGTGCGAATCGTGCCGTCCTGCCACAGACCGGAGGCATATCCCTCGTTCTCGCAATACGCCTCCATGCGGTCGAGCAATCGCGTGGTGAAACCCAAAGCAGCAACCAGCAGAAACAGGCCCAGCGCTTCCGGACCGGTGTTTTGGGAAAACGTGAGATGGGCCGGAGAGGTCGCAAGGAACGTCGCACCGAGCAATGCAACGCGCTCGCCAAATCTGCGGCGGAACATGACAAAGAAGAAAGGAACGGTCAGCGCGCCGATCATGACACTCAACATGCGTACGTCGTTCGCATGCTGCGCCATGGCGGTCATCCGCAAAACATGGATCCAAACGCCATAAATCAGCGAGAACAGTGGCGGGTATGCGTGGATCAGCGGGTGGAGGCTGACCAGGTGCCACAGACTTGCGTTCCCCAGTGCCTGCACGGCGGGTTCGTCATGCCACGCCGGCGCCATGCCAAGATGATAACCACGAAGTGCCGCGGCCCAGCCCGTGACGACCAGGCACAGCAAGGCTGGCGCCGACCAGGGCGACGACGGCTCGACGATCATATAGGACGAACGGAAGCGCCTCGCCGCGACGGCCTGTCTGCCGCCGCTGCTGCCGCCGGAGCCGCCTGCCTCGCCATTGCCCGCGAATCCGAAGCGTCGTGGTGAACGCGCCAGGTCGCGAATATCGCTGCGAAACTCAGGTTGGTCTGCCGCGATGTCCTGCCTGACCCGCACATGGCGAACAACCTGTCGCGCATGAGGCACGGGGACGAGCGCGTTTTTGTGCTCGCTGGTCAATCTGCGATCCTCGGCACCCCTGCGGTACCAGGGTAATCGGCTTTGGGATTGGGACGGGCCGCAGCATGCGGCTCATGACGCGATGCCCGTGCCGCATGCAGCAAAGCGAGCCGGTTCAGGACAGGTGTCACGGAGGAAGGCTCGGATTGCTCGAAGCCGCCCCATATGATCGCTGTGCGCCGTGTATCGAAACTATCCATTCCTGCCTTATTCTATGTAATCTGCGCAATCTGTGGTGAACCGGCGGTTTTCCGCATACGGCACTTGCGCACCAGTGTTGCCCTTGACCGTGCGGCTGGTCAGCCGGTCGATAAAGGGCAAATGCGATTGTCCTGCGTACAGCGCTGTCGAGATTCCGGTGTAGCCTTCTGCAAGCGCAGGGTACCGGAGCCGCACTTGCACAAACCGGGTTTCCACCTGGTTTCGCCACATCCAGGGACGGGGTGCGTGCCAGCCGAGGCGTCGGTGGACGCTTCCCTCTCCCGGGCTGTTTGCCCCTTTACCCGCCGGCCGCCGACCGCATCGGGGGGAGCAGCGCCGCGGCATAGGCCGCCGGGTTCTCGATCAGCGCGCGTGCGGTCGCCAGGTCGGCGTCCGTTCCCACTGCCGCAGGGCAGGCGCTGCGGATCGCCAGCATCCGGCTCGGGGTCAGCGGCGCGCGTGCATTACGTTCCGCATCGATCGCGCCCTGCATGAGCTGCTGCCCTTCGGCCAGGGCGGTAAGCTGCTGCCGCAACGCGGCCTCGCCCAGGCTGGTGCAGACCTGCGGCAGCACGCCCAATCCCTGAAGCGGCCAACCGCGCGGCGCCAGCACGCGGCTCCAGGTCACAAACAATTCGCCGCCATCCGGCAGCGGCGCAATCGTCTGCACCAGCCCTTTGCCGAGCGTCGTGCTGCCCACCGCGACGGCGCGTCCGCGATCCGTCAGCGCAGCGGTCATGATTTCCGCCGCACTCGCGGTGCGGCCGTCGACCACCAGCACCACCGGCACATTGCGGGCCAGTTCCTCGCCTGGCTGGGAGCGCCATTCATGGCTTGCATCCGGATCGCGTCCCGCCGTGTAGGCAACCACACCCGCCGGCAGCAGTTCATTTGCCGCTTCCACCGCCTCGTCCAACAGGCCGCCGCGGTTGCCGCGCAGATCGATGATGACGCCGGCCGGCGGGGTCGGCACCGCCATCCCCTCCTGCAACGCGTTTGCGAGATGTTCGGCCGTGCTGTGATCGAAGCCGGTCACCCGGATCAGCAGCACATCGGCAACGCGCAAGGGAAACACTGTCTCCGGCGGTACCATGGCGCGTTCCAGTTCGGCCGACCGTGTTCTGCCATGTTCGCGCCAAGTAACATGCAGCGTTGTACCATCCGGCCCGGCGAGCAAGGACGCGACGGCGGCGGCGCTGTGGCCGTGCATCGCCATGCCATCAACGGTCAGGATCGAATCGCCCGGATGCAGCCCCGCCATTGATGCCGGGCCATCCGCGATCACCGATTGCACCAGCACGCTTGGGCCGCGCTGTGCCAGGGTGACACCCAGGCCGGCCGTCCCAATGCGGGCGGCGCGCTCGATGGCCGTTTCTCGCGGCGGCACATAGCGTGAGTACGGATCCAAATGGTTGAACAATTCATCGAAGAAACTTTGGATGATGGCCTGCGTGCCGGCCTTGCGCACCGCGTCAGATACGTCCGCCGCGGTTTCGGAAAGCCGTACCGCCGCGGCCGCCCAGTCTGCCGGCCTATCGCCCTTCGGTGTTGCTTCCTCCGCCACGACGCGCTGACCCGCCAACAGAACGAGTTTGTCGCCAATCCGCGTCGCCAACAGATCAGGATCCAGCGCCGTCAGCCCGCGCAGTCCCCACACGGTCAGCACCGGCACCGGCACGGGTTCCAGGATGCGCGGTTCCATGAACGCGAGCGCCACGGAATAGACATCGCCAACCAGTGCGGGATCGAATCCAGGATTCGCAATGGGCTGCGCGTGCACCGGCACGATCAGAAGCAGAATCAGGAGGACGGCGAGGCGGGTCACCTGCGGCGGGACCGTTTCCCTGGCTGTTGCGAGTCCGGCACTATGTGGAACACGAGACCGCCGGTGACGGGACTGGCTTCCGCCAGCCGCACCTCTACCTCCTGCGCGAGCCGGTATGCCCGGCGCGTGCGGCGGCCCGTCAACGTCTGCTCCCGGGTATCATGTTGCCAATAGTCATCCGGCAAAGTGGCGATCGGCACGATGCCGCTCGCGCCACTTTCTGTAACAGTGACGAACAATGCGAATCGCGTCACGCCCGAAATTCGACCTGTGAAATGCGTGCCGGTTTTATCTGCCATGTATGCAGCGAGGTAACGGTCCAGCGCATCCCGTTCCGCCAACTGTGCCCGTCGTTCAGTGGCGGTGATATGCTCCGCCGTTGCTTCGAACGCCGCCGCCTCCTCCGGTTCCAGTCCGCCTTCGCCCAGGCGGAGGCCTCGGATCAGCGCACGGTGCACCAGCAGGTCGGCATAGCGGCGGATGGGGCTGGTGAAATGCACATAGCGCGGCAGAGCCAACCCGAAATGGCCGATATTGTCAGGGCTGTACGCGGCCTGCGATTGCGAGCGCAGCATCACCTCGTTCACCACCCGCTCCTCCGGCGTGCCGGCGACGCGGCGCAGCACGCGGTCCAGGTCGCGCGGGTGGATGACATTGCCGGGCGGCAGCGTGATGCCAAGCGTATGAAGAAAATCGCGCAGGGATTGCAGCTTCTCATCTGACGGCGGCGCGTGCACGCGATACATGCAGGTCCCCCGTAGCTTTTCCAGTTCCTCCGCGGCGGCGACGTTAGCGAGGATCATGAATTCCTCGATCAACCGGTGGCTATCGAGCCGCGGCCGCGGCGTAATGCTGACGACCTTGCCGCCCGGATCCAGCACCACCTGCCGTTCCGGCAGATCGAGATCGAGCGTGCCGCGCGCGGTGCGCGCTTCCAGCAAGGCACGATAAGCCGCGTACAGGGAGAGGATCGGGAGCCCGGCTGGGTGGAGGGCATCATGGCTCCCTCTCCCCTTGTGGGCGAGGTTTGGGGCGGGGGGACCAACCGACAAGCCAGCGCGGTTCGTCCCCGCTTCCCGCCCCTCCCTCACAAGGGGGGAGGGAGCATCATTCTGTCCGCCCCAACCTCCATCATGCATCGCCTGAACTTGCGTGTACGTTAGCCGCGCCGCGCTTCTCATCAGACCACGCCCAAAACAGTGCGCCAGCTTGCGGCCGCCGGCGTCTATGCGCAGTTCGATGAACAAACAGCCGCGATCCTCGCCGGGACGTAGGCTGCACCAGCCATTGGACAAAGGCTCCGGCAGCATCGGCACCACGCGGTCGGGGAAATACACGCTGTTGCCGCGCAGCCGTGCCGTGCGGTCCAGTGCTGAACCCGAACGCACGTAGTGCGCCACATCGGCAATCGCCACGATCAGGCGAAAGCCGCCGGGAGACAGCGAATCATCGGCCTCGGCAAACACCGCGTCATCGAAATCGCGGGCGTCCTCGCCATCGATCGTCACCAGCGGCAGGTCGCGCAAATCCGTCCGACCGCCGAGCGCCGTGGCTCGGGCGCGTTCCGCTTCCGCCAATGCATCGTCCGGGAACTCATTTGGGATATCATGCGTGTGGATGACGATCAGGCTGACCGAGCGTGCGTCGCCCATGTTGCCCAACCGCTCGATCACCCGCGCAGGCTTCAGCCCGAAGCGATGGTGATGAGGCAGCGGCTCCGCCAGCACGATCTCGCCGGGTTCTGCGCCCGCATCCTGACCGGCCGGGACGATCCATTCCGCCTTGGCACGGCGATCCGTGGGCACAATCCTGTTCTCGTGTTCGCCCCGGCGGAACACGCCCAGAATACGGCTGGGCGCCTCGCCGAGCCGGCGCATGGTGCGTCCTTCAAATCGCCCGCCCCCGACCGGCTTCAGCCGCGCCAGCACGCGCTCACCCGGCGCGAGCGCAGGACGCCCCGGCGGTTCCGGACGCATGAAGATCTGCGGCGGCGGCCCGTTCGCCGCATCCCAACTGGCCGGACGGGCCACCGCATCGCCGTCCGGGTCGGTGCCGGTGATCAGCACCACGGTCGTTTCGGGCAGACCGTCGCGGTCGCGGCGCGGACGCCGCCCCCCCTCGTCGTGCCACGGGCGCCGCCCGCCCTCCGTCTCATTGCGAGAAGCGGAGCGACGAAGCAATCCCGATCGGGCTTTGCCGCGCTTCATCTGCGGGTAGAGGCGCTGCTCATCGCGCGCGAGATTGCGGTGCAGCGACTCAACTGGCAATCCGGCGTTGGCGGTCAGGGGAAGAAGGCACGCTGTAACGGCCCGATCGCCTCACCCTCGCCGCTTTAGGGCAAGGTCCCGACGCCGCCTCCCAAGCCGAAGCGCAGGAAGCCGCTACATCACCGCAGCGACACCGCAGCGTCCAGCGTAACGTTCTAGAACGCCGAACGGTAGAGACGATGCTGGCCGCGCGCAAGCTGGTGGATCCCGATGAGCACCGGGCGCAATTTCGACGAGGTGCTGCGGCTGCTGGACTCCTGCCAGCTCACCGCAAAGCACAATGTCGCCACGCCGGTGAACTGGAAGCCTGGCGAGGATGTGATCATCCCGCCCGCCATCTCCGATGACGCGGCAACGCAGAAGTTTCCCAACGGCTGGAAGACCGTGAAGCCATATCTTCGCGTCGCCGCACAGCCGCCCGATTGAACGTTCGCCCTCCCCCGTCATGACGAGGCCCCGAAGCGGCCGAAGCAATCTCAACCAACGAGGGGGGCATGACGATTCGCAGCCGCTTCTATCCGCAAATATCTCGTATGTCTGTTGGGTCGGAAAGAATTTCCAACATAGCGCGGCCGGTGGCCGCAACCCGATCGCAGAGGCGGGGACCAGGCGAGCATGGTTCTTACAAGTTTGACGGAGCCGCTGTAGCGAACGGACTCCTTGCTGCACACTGCGCTGTCGCAACACGGTTTGGCATCAATCGCCCGGCTGGTCAGCCAGAGGGTCACGGGGCAAATGCCGGCCGCCGGCGTCAGCAGCTATTGTTCCGGCTGTTATCGAAGGGGGATCGGATACAAACATGCAGCGGGACGCCGCCCGTTATTCGGGATCGACCAGCGATTTTGGCGGGCACGGCTGCGGGCGATCGTGGCCGATGAGGAGGCGATGGCCACCACAACTGCGGACAACAAATGGTTTACCCTGGCGGTGGTGGCCGCGGCGATGAACGAAGCGCTGGACGCGCCGCGCCGCGCCCCGCCTATCCTGCATTGAACGAAGACGCCCGTGCCATACGCATTGCGGCGCGGGCGATGGAACATGAAGCGTAACGCGCGCCACGCCGGTTACCGGCGGTCAGGAATCGTAGGCGACCAGTGCCTCGCACGGCACATCCAGCCGCGACCGCCCGTTCAGGAACGTCAGTTCGATCAGGGCCGCAGCAGCGGGCACCACCGCCCCTACCTGGCGCAACAACGCAATGCCGGCGGACATGGTCCCACCGGTGGCCAGCAGGTCGTCCACGATCACGACGCGCTGGCCAGGCTCGATGGCGTCGGCCTGTATTTCCAGGCGGTCGGTGCCGTATTCCAATTGGTAGGACAGGCCCACCGTCTCGCCCGGCAACTTGCCGCGCTTGCGCAGCATGATGAAGCCGCACCCCAGCTTCAGCGCGAGCGGCGCGGCGATCAGGAATCCGCGGCTTTCCAGTCCGGCGAGCAAATCCGGCTGATAGGCACGCACCGCCTTGGCCATGCGGCCCATCGCCACCTGCCAGGCATCGGCATCCCGCAACAGGGTCGAAATGTCGTAGAACAGGATGCCGGGCTTGGGGAAATCGGGGATGCCGCGGATGTGGTCCTTGAGGTCCATGGGCAGATGGCTTTGCGTGAGATGGTATTCGCCGATGTATCGCGGCGACCCTCACGCGGCAAGAAATGCCGTTTGGCCAAGCGGGTTCCTGCGCGTCAGCCCGCCGATGCCCCGACATTGGTCTGTCGCGACGCCTGGCGATGCCGGCTCACGCCTGCACGAACTCGCCCGATTTGCCGCCGGTCTTGTGCACCAGTCGGATCGCCTCGATCCGCATGCCCCGGTCTGCGGACTTGCACATGTCGTACACGGTGAGCGCAGCGATCGAGACCGCGGTCAGCGCTTCCATTTCCACGCCGGTCTGGCCGGTGGTGCGGACCGTGGCAGCGATCTCGACCGCGCCGTCACCGGCTACCAGGTCCAGCGTGACGGCGCTGATCGACAGCGGATGGCAGAGCGGGATCAGCTCCGCGGTGCGTTTGGCCGCCATGATGCCGGCGATGCGTGCCACGCCCAGCACGTCGCCTTTTTTTGCGGTGCCTGCGCGGATCATCGCGGCGGTTGCGGGCTGCATCGTGACGCGCGCACGGGCCGTCGCGGTGCGATCGGTGACCGGTTTGGCGGAGACGTCCACCATGGCGGCGTTTCCGGCGGGGTCAAAATGGGTGAAGGAGTTCATGCGAGGCTCACGGTTCGCGGGATTTGTTTCGCCCTCGCTCGGCTCGGGGGGTTCGCTTTTACCGTCACCGGCTTCCGGGGATTCGTTTCACCCTCATCCCGCGATCCGCTTCGCGGCTCGATCTTCCGCTTCACGGGACAGGGGTGTTAGAAGCGTGCGGGTTGCTGCCGTCACGTCGGGCTGGCGCATCAGGCTTTCGCCCACCAGATAGCAGCACGCGCCGGCGGCCGATAGGCGTTGGATGTCGTCGTGGGTGCGGATGCCGCTTTCGGCGACCAGGAACCGGTCCGCCGGGACCAGCGGCGCCAAATGTTCGGTGACCGTCAGGTCCGTTTCCAGCGTCTTCAGATTGCGGTTGTTGATCCCGATCAGGCTGCTCTCGAGGCCCAAAGCGCGTTTCAGTTCTTGCTCGTTGTGCACTTCCACCAACACGTCCATATCCAGTGCCCGCGCCACCCCCTCCAATTCGCGTGCCTGGTCGTTTCCCAACGCCGCCATGATCAGCAGGATGCAGTCGGCGCCCATCGCGCGACTTTCGTAGACCTGCCAAGGTTCGAGGATGAAATCCTTGCGCAGCACCGGCAGGTCCACCGCGGCACGGGCGGCGAGCAAATGGTCCGGGGTGCCCTGGAAGTAGCGCTCGTCGGTCAGCACCGAGAGGCAGGTGGCGCCGCCATCGCGATATGCGGCTGCCAGTACAGGCGGATCGAAATCAGGCCGGATGAGACCGCCGGAGGGCGAAGCCTTTTTGATCTCGGCCACCAGGCCGTAGCCGCCCGCGGCGACGGCGCGCATCAGGGCCCGGCCGAAGCCGCGCGGCGCATCGTTGCGCGTTGCGATTTCGGCTCGAAGTTTCTCTGTGCCGCGCTTGGCCTGGCGGCGCGCGACCTCGGCAAGGGTATCGGCGCAGATGCGGGCGAGCATGTCCGGCGGCGCGGTGATGTCGTTCGGCATAGTCTCCTCGGCAGCCGGTCGGGCAGGCGGCGTTCAGTGGGCGGCGGTGTCGGCCGGGCCGGTTTCGCGCCGCATAGTCTGTAACGCGGCGAGCGCGGCACCGGATGCGATGGCGTCGGACGCGATGCCGGCACCTTCCCGCAGATCGGCGGCGCGGCCGGCCACGAGCAATGCGGCGGCGGCGTTGAACACCACCGTATCACGATACGCGCCGGGCGTGCCTTCCAGCAGCGCCGTCAGGTTGGCGGCGTTGTATGCGGCGTCGCCCCCGGCAATCGCCTGGAGCGGGGCAGGGGTCAGGCCGGCGTCCTCGGGGGAGACGGTGAATGTGGTCACCGCACCGTCGCGAAGCTGGGCAACCTGGTTCTCGCCGGCGAGCGATAGCTCATCCAGTCCCTGGCCGTGCACGATCCAGGCCGCTTCGCTGCCAAGCGCACCCAGGGTCTCGGCCATCGGCCGGGTCCATTCGGCAGCGAACACGCCGGCGAGCTGGCGGCGCACGCGCGCCGGATTGGTCAGCGGGCCGAGCAAGTTGAAGATGGTGCGGGTGCCAAGCTCAACCCGCGGGCCGGCGGCATGGCGCGTGGAGGGGTGATGGCGCGGCGCGAACAGAAAGACGCAGTTGGCGGCACGAAGGATGTCGGGGAGGCGGTCGAGGGGCACGTCGACGTTGACGCCAAGCGCGGCCAGCACGTCGGCGCCGCCGCTGCGGGAGGAGAGCGCCCGGTTGCCATGCTTGGCCACCGGCACGCCAGCGCCTGCCACCACGAAAGCGACGGCGGTGGAGACGTTCAGTGTGCCGGCATTGTCGCCGCCGGTGCCGCAGACGTCGATGGCACCGTTGGGCGCGGTGATTGCGGTCATGCGGGAACGCATTGCGCGAACGGCGCCGGTGATCTCGGCGACCGTTTCGCCCCGCAGGCGCATGGCCATCAGCAGACCACCGATCTGGGCGGGCGTCGCCTCGCCGGACATCAGAATGTCGAACGCTTGCTCCGCCTCGGCGGCTGACAGGGTCTCGCCGGCGGCGAGACGGGCGAGCATAGGTTTCAGGTTGTTGGACACGGGCCCGCGATCAGGCGGCGCGCGCGGGTTGGTTGCTGCCGCGGGCGATGGAAAGAAAGTTGGCCAGCAGCTTGTGGCCATGCTCCGAGGCGATGCTTTCGGGGTGGAACTGGACGCCGAACACAGGCAGGGTACGATGTCTGACGCCCATCACCAGCCCGTCCTCGGTCCAGGCGGTGGCTATCAGGTCACGCGGCAGGGTGGTGCGATCGACAATCAGGCTATGGTAGCGGGTGGCGGTGAAGGGCGAGGGCAGGCCCTCGAAGATGTCGGTGCCCGCGTGGAAGATGCGGCTGGTCTTGCCATGCATCGGTGCGGGCGCACGCACCACACTGCCGCCGAAGGCTTGCCCGATTGCCTGGTGGCCCAGGCAGACGCCAAGGATGGCCACTTTGCCCGCAGCGGCCGAGATCAGGTCGAGGCAGATGCCGGCTTCGTTCGGCGTGCAGGGCCCGGGGGAAAGCACGATTGCTTCCGGCTGACGCGCCAGAGCGTCTGCCACGGTCAGCTTGTCGTTGCGCACGACGTCGCAGCGTCCGCCCACGTCACCGAGGAAGTGGTACAGGTTGAAAGTAAAGCTGTCGTAGTTGTCGATCAGCAGGATCATGGCGATGCATCCTTGCCTGCTGGCGGGCAGCGGGTCAACGGCACATGCCTCAGCCTTCGGCCTCGCCGCGACGGCAGAGTGCCGGGTAGTTGCGGCGGTCCCAAAAGGCGTTGGACGGGGCCGGATCCGCAATTGACTGCTGGACACGTGTGCCCCAGACCTCGCTCACCGGGAAGCTGCGATCATGGTTGAGCGGCATCTTCGGATGCTGGCATTGACGCCGATGAGATGAATGGTCGTCCGACTACGGTTGGAATCAACTGTTTCCCCAGCCCGTACTATCACAGCCTAATGGATCGCTGCCGAAACCGTAGTGGGCGGCACTGACAACGCTACTGCTTCAATGGCAGCCGCAGTTTCTTCAAAGGTGAAGCAAGTCTTCGCGTTGCTATACTCATCCCACCGGAATGTATCAATCATGTAGAATCCGTGCCGCTTGTAGATTATCAACATTGGCCCAAAGTCGTCGTCTGCATTTGGCGGCAGGATCATCAGATTGAGATCACCATAGGGGTCGGTAAAGAAGTCTGCCGACCAACCCCGCAAGTGCCGTTTCGCCGTATTCCAGAGCATTGAACATTCATTGAAACAGAGGGAAGCAGACGCTTTGGCAAAGTAGTCGAGCTTCAGGCCATGCGTGGTGCGCTGATGCATTTGTCCCTCCTCCGTTCTGGCATCGGGCCCCCCAGACATACGCCGAGGCAAACATGCTATCGCTGTGCAGCGCACGCTATCGAGGCACAAGTTACAACTTCCTTTCCTGCCGTATCACGTGGTAGTGACCAGCCGCGGATGAAGAACGGGTCAGTGGACGCTCTTCGGCAGGTCTGCGTTGGCGGCAGGCGTTTCATGGCGGGCGAGATTTCGGCTGGCAGCCTGGTCCGTGACCGCTAAAAATCTCGACAAGATTGCCCATTCCGGCAGCTTGATTTAACGTAAAACGGCAGTGGGACGCCTAGGCAAGCCTCACCGCGGGTCAATCATGCCGATCCAACGCCAGAAAACCATAACCAGGGAGACGAAGCATGGCCCTTTATATGTGGCAAGGTGCCTACACTTCTGAGTCTTGGGCTGCTCAACTCAAGAACCCGGCAAACAGAGTTGAGTCTGTTGGTCGTCAGGCTTGCGAGTCCGCTGGCGGCAAACTTATCGGTGCGTGGTACTGTTTTGGCGACTATGACATTGTCATCGTTGCCGACATGCCTGACCACGAAAGCATGGCGGCCGTAGTTTTGGCGATAGCTGCGGGTGGTGCGTGCAAGGCTGGGAAGACGACCGTCTTGATGAGCGGAGATCAAGCCGTTGCAGGCATGAAAAAGGCGAGCGCCGTTTCCTATAAGCCTGCCAGATAGGTCGACGACAACACCAGTATCGGGGTGGTGGCGAGCCTTGCCACCACTCATCGGCTGCCAAGCACCATAACCTGCCTGGCAGCGAAGGGGACAGCTATGCTGAACGAATGGATTTCGACGGCACGCTCAATTTGGTGTTCGATATCGGGATTGCCAAATGTAGTCTGGATTCATGTCCTTGGGGCGGATGCCAGGAACATTCCGCCATGGTTGAGCGCAATATCGCTGATTATGATCTCCACGGCTACGCTCAGATATACCATCAAAAATATTCAAGCCACCAGCATAAAGAACATAAACGATATGTATATAAACTGGCACAAGGTCTGTATTGATGATGAACGGTATTCGAAGGAGGAAGGGCGGGACAGCATCATAAAGAGAATCCGTGCACCTGTGATCGGACAGACGGATGACTCAATCATTTACATCTTCTTGAACATGTTGCATACCGAGTATTATATGCATCGCAAGGGGCTGATGAGCAAGGAGCAGTATTCTCGTGCGCTTGGCAATACGATGGAGAGGATGTCTCACTTAACCTCATCGGAAATTCAGGAGTTTTTGGTCCACGGGTTCGAGAGAGGTTTCGCCAAGGAGGCATATGCCGAATATTGCCGTCTCTCCAAGCAGGCAACTTCGAAACCATCATCCGATACTTGTTGAATGTCTGGCAGAGCGCTTGTTCAGTAAAACTTATCCACTGGTCAATATGCGGCGGCAGCACCGATTTGCTGTCGGGATACCCCATCCTTCATCGTCTCAAAGCCACAATGCTCACCCCAGCGGCAGCAGGATCGTCCCAACTTCGGTCGCCAGCCGTTTGCTGACCATGCCATTTTCCCCTTGTTCGTTGAGCGATGCCACATTGCAGTTGGGGACCAGGATGGCGGTCAACGATTGTCGTATGGGTGGCAGATACGCCGGCAGGAGGATCAGGGGACGGGCAGAGACGATGGACCTCGGTGCCGCGATCGTCGTGGCGACCGTGGTGGAGAGGCTGGGCGGTGAGGATTGGCCTGACGTTGGTCGATCCGGCGGCCGGATCGTGGTCGGTACTGGCCGAGGATTACCAGAGATTACCAGAACCGACGAAGCGACCATGAACCTTACCAGAGGTTGCTCGGCTGGGGGGAATTCTCTTCGGTTTTTCAAGAGGTTAGGCTGGCTGGATCGGAATGGCGTGCCGGCGTCGATGATGATGAGCACTATGTCTACGCCATAGCCCTCTTAGGGCGATAGCTCGGATGCCAGTTTGGCGCTAAGAAATTGTTTCGGGCCGGCGCTCTACGCGACACCGGGCTTGCATCCACGGGCTGCGGTGCCTCGCTACGTCCATGAATGACGAATTCGCATGACGGATGATTTGAGCTATAGAGCAAGCTGTGACAGCGATTGGGCGTAAATTCTTTCACAGTTTTCCCCGGCCACGGCCTTCCGACACCCCGGAAACGCTGAACGCCAGGGGATTGGCAATTCTGCGACTCATTAAGGACATCGGGCTGATCGTCGCGCCAGAAATCGTGGAATGGCACGTGCCCTTACAAGGCGGCACACAGCGATCGATAAAATACGATCAGCTTCGCATATGCTTCACGGAGCTCCATGAGAGCGAGCTCCGCCAACACGCCCTGCGCTTTGGTCCGTTCGCTCTGGAATTCGAAATAGATCGCCTGCGGCAGATGGGCGCCTTGCCCGTCATCTACATGCCCCAGCAGGTATCAACGGGTGATCTCAGCGCCATTGGGCCCATGCTTGTCATGGAAATCCACCACGTCGAGGCCACGATCCGCATGCTCGAACAGCTGCGCGTGAACACGAATGAGCGGGAGCTTCTCGCTGCGAACCCCGGAGCGACCCATGTTGCACCGGAGTGCATTGTCAATCTGCGCAACACCGAGGAAGATGGGACCACAACAAACGATTTCGCCATCCCGATTGGAGCCATCCGCGACGTCCTGACATTCATCGGCTTCAAGAACGCGCCCTATGCCGAGATGATGAACGCGCTCGGCTATGCAAAGAGCCTCTTCTATCCGACCGACGACACGATTCACGACGAGGCTCTTGCCTATTATCGCCAGAGAGAATGGCGCATTGGCCGCGGCCTTACCAGCGCCGGCACTGTTCACAGCCGCTCTTTAACTGAAGTCGAGAAGCAACGCGTCATCGAGATCGATCCGCGCTTCTGGACTACCGTGATCGGCACGCCTCCCGAACGACGCATCGACATGGCGCATGTCATCCCACAATTCGGCGATGGTCCCGTGACCGACGCCATATCGAGAGTGATTGTCCCGCCGGCGGCAGTGGATGATGCGCGCCAACTGTTCGGAGATAAGGTTGTGTCCCTCGACGTTCTGCCCACTCCCTAACGACGGGCGCGGTCGAGATCATGGCAGTCTTTGGAAGCCCGATAAAGACGGCTCGACAAAGACGGCAAGATAAAAGCGAGTATGGCTGACGGGTGATTTGCCTAGTTAGACCAACAGGTTACTAGATGGTGCCGTAATAGGGGCAAAACCCCGGGCGGTTGGCGCGATCAGGCGGGCTGACCGCGGCATCGGATGAGCCCGGCAAGTGGCGGAATGACCTGGGCGCCGGGAATGCCGAGGCGGGAGCCGAGGAAGTCCCAGAACGCGATGCGC
>DATKPQ010000081.1:0-65959 GCA_035523995.1 Acetobacteraceae bacterium
TGTTCCGATGGGGGCTTGTTCCGGCAACTGGCGGTGGAAGTGGCCGGCCGTCTCATCCAGTCGGATCGCGTGGCCACCATTGGCGCTTCGGCGCCACGTCGGCGTGAACCGCCACAAAGTCACCACGCTTCGGCGTGTTCCCGAGAGTAAGCCGACCCAACTCGGCCAGGAGACTAGCAGGTCATGCGTGTTCCAGACACATCACGCGCGCAATTTGCATCGCAGAAGCAAAAAAACATTCACGCGACACCCACACGATACGCTACGCTCGCACCTATCTTGCATTAGGTGCGAGTGGTGTTCCCCCAATTGACGGAGCAGCCGATGCATCCGCTGGATGATCTATTTGCAGCTTACGCGCGGGGCTTCGAGGCAAACCGCGAAGCCGAGATGACGCTTCCCGAATATTTGGAAGCATGCCGCGATAATTCGATGATGTACGCGACGGCGACCGAACGCCTGCTCGCCGCGATCGGCGAACCAGAGATGGTGGACACCTCGAAGGATGCGCGCCTCGGCCGCATCTTCATGAATCGCACGATCCGGGCGTATCCTGCCTTCAGTGAATTCTACGGCATGGAGGAGACGATCGAGCGGATCGTCGGCTTCCTGCGTCATGCCGCGCAAGGACTGGAAGAGCGCAAGCAGATCATGTACCTGCTTGGCCCGGTCGGTGGCGGCAAGTCCTCGCTCGCCGAGCGGTTGAAAGCGCTGATGGAGGTGCATCCCATCTATGTGCTGAAGGCCGGCAACGACCTGAGTCCGGTGTTCGAAAGCCCGCTGGGCCTGTTCGATCCGGAGCGTATGGGACCGCTGCTGGAAGACCGTTACGGCATCCCGCGCCGCCGGCTGACCGGTCTGATGAGCCCGTGGTGCATCAAGCGCCTGGACGAGTTCAACGGCGACATCTCCAAGTTCCGTGTCCAGAAGTTGATGCCGTCGCGGCTGCGGCAATACGGCATCGCCAAGACCGAGCCTGGCGACGAGAACAACCAGGATATCAGTTCACTTGTGGGTAAGGTGGATATCCGCAAGCTGGAGTTGCATGCCCAGAACGACCCCGATGCCTATAGCTATTCGGGCGGACTGAACCGCGCCAACCAGGGCATCCTCGAATTCGTCGAGATGTTCAAGGCGCCGATCAAGATGCTGCACCCGTTGCTGACCGCGACGCAGGAAGGCAACTACATCGGCACCGAGAATATCGGCGCCATTCCGTTCAGCGGCATCATCATGGCCCACTCCAACGAGGCAGAGTGGCAGAGCTTCAAGAATAACCGCAATAACGAAGCCTTCATCGATCGCATCTACGTCATCAAGGTGCCCTACTGCCTGCGGGTGACGGAAGAGCAGAAGATCTATGAGAAGCTGATCTCGCGGTCGGAACTGTCGGCGGCGCCCTGCGCGCCGGCGACGCTGGAGATGCTGGCTCGCTTCTCCGTGCTGTCGCGGTTGCGCCGGCACGAGAACTCCACCCTGTTCTCCAAGATGCGGGTCTATGACGGCGAAAGCCTGAAGGAGACCGATCCGCGCGCACGCTCCTTGCAGGAATACAAGGACGTGGCCGGCGTCGAGGAAGGCATGGACGGCGCCTCCACCCGATTCGCCTTCAAGGTGCTGGCGGCGACGTTCAACCACGACACCACCGAGGTTGCCGCCGATCCCGTGCACCTGATGTATGTGCTGGAGCAAGCGATCCGGCGGGAGCAATTGCCGGCCGAGACAGAAAAACGTTACCTGGAGTTCATCAAGGGCGAGTTGGCGCCGCGTTACGCCGAATTCATCGGTAATGAAATCCAGAAGGCTTATCTAGAGTCATATTCCGATTACGGCCAGAACCTGTTCGACAGGTACGTGGCCTATGCGGATGCCTGGATCGAGGACATCGACTTCAAGGACCCGGATACGGGGCAGTTGATGAACCGGGAGTTGCTCAACCAAGAGTTGACCAAGATCGAGAAGCCCGCGGGGATCGCCAACCCCAAGGACTTCCGCAACGAGGTTGTGAAGTTCAGCCTGCGGGCGCGTGCCAACAACAACGGCAAGAACCCGTCCTGGACCAGCTATGAGAAGATCCGCGAAGTGATCGAGCGGCGGATGTTCTCCCAGGTCGAGGAGCTTTTGCCGGTGATCAGCTTCGGGTCCAAGAAGGACAGCGAAAGCGAGAAGAAGCACACCGAGTTCGTCGAGCGCATGACCCAGCGCCACTATACCGAGCGGCAGGTTCGGCGGCTGGTTGAGTGGTATATGCGCGTGAAGCAGGCAGGATGACGACCAGAACCAGTAATGGATACGTGACCTAGATGCACATCGTCGACCGGCGCCTTAACCCGAGCGGAAAAAACCTCGCCAACCGGCAGCGCTTCATGCGGCGGGCGAAATCGCTCATCCGCAAGGCGGTGCACGAAACCTCCGCCAGCCGCAGCATCAAGGATGCCGACCAGGAAGGCGAGGTTTCGCTGCCGGCGCAGGGCGTGCACGAGCCCTCGCTGCACCGCAGCGCCAGCGGCGGGATTCGCGATCACCTGCTGCCTGGCAACAAGGAGTATATCGAAGGCGACACCATTCCGCGGCCGCAGGGCGGCTCGGGGGGCGGTGGGTCCGAGGGCAGTCCCGACGGCGAGGGGCAGGACGATTTCCGCTTCGCCCTGTCTCGCGATGAATTCGTCGATCTGTTCCTGGAAGATCTGGAACTGCCGGATCTTGCCAAGCGCCGGGTGGTGAATGCCGAAGCGGTGACCTGGCATCGCGCAGGTTATTCGGTGACCGGGTCGCCGGCGAATCTGGCGTTGAACCGCACGGTGCGGAACAGTCTGTCGCGGCGGATTGCGCTGCGGCGGCCGAAGACGGCGGACATCCAGGCGTTGCGCGACGAAATTGCCGCGCTGGCGTCGGATGGCGAGGAAGAAACCCGCCGCCTGGAGCTGGAAGCAGAGCTGGAGCGCAAGCTGCGGCGCACGTCGCTGATCCCGTATATCGACCCGATCGACGTGCGCTACAAGCGGTTCGAGGCGCAGCCGAAGCCGGTGGCGCAGGCGGTGATGTTCTGCCTGATGGACGTGTCCGGCTCGATGACCGAGCATATGAAGGACCTGGCCAAGCGGTTCTACGTATTGCTCTACATCTTCCTGAAGCGCCGGTACAAGAATGTGGACGTGGTGTTCATCCGCCACACGCACCAGGCGCAGGAGGTGGATGAGGACACGTTCTTTCACTCGCCAGAGACCGGCGGCACGGTGGTTTCCACCGCGCTGGAAGAGATGCAGCGGGTGATCGAGGAACGCTACAGCCCGGACAACTGGAATATCTATGCAGCGCAGGCGTCGGATGGCGACAATACCGCGTCGGACAACGACAAGACAGCGGCGCTGCTGGTGGATGTGATCCTGCCGGTGTGCCAGTACTACGCGTATCTGGAAGTCGGCCGCGATTCCGAGCATTTCCCGCCCGGCTTCATCCGGCGCGATTCCGATCTGTGGCAGACCTATACCGCGATCTGCCGCAGCGGCGCGCCGATGGCAATGCGGAAAGTGGGCCACCGCCGGGACATCTATCCGGTGTTCCGCGAATTGTTCGCCCGCAAGACCGCACAGGAACAAGAGACGGTATGACTGCCCGGCGTCATGGCGGGTGGAGGCCCGCGATCCAAGGCTTTGTTGCTCGTGGCTCAATAGGTCGTGGGTGGCCGGCCTTCGCCCGCCATGACGGGAAAAGGATTCACGCATGAGCATCACCACGACCCGCGCCGCCCACCCGCTTTACGAAGGTGCAGATTGGGAATTCAGCACCATCCAGCGCGTGCACGATGCGGTGGCCGAAATCGCGCATGGCGAGCTCGGACTCGACACCTATCCGAACCAGATCGAGGTGATCAATTCCGAGCAAATGCTCGACGCCTATTCCTCGATCGCCATGCCGATCTTTTACAAGCACTGGTCTTTCGGCAAGCAGTTCGCCCGCAACGAAGCGCTGTATCGCGCCGGCATGCAGGGTCTGGCGTACGAGATCGTCATCAATTCCAACCCGTGCATCTCCTACATCATGGAGGAGAACACGGCGACGATGCAGACTCTGGTGATCGCCCACGCCGCGTTCGGCCACAATCACTTCTTCAAGAACAACTACGTCTTCAAGCAGTGGACCGATGCCAACGGCATCCTGGACTACCTGGAGTTCGCCAAGAAGTACATCTCCGATTGCGAGGAGAAGTTCGGCGAAGCGCAGGTGGAACGGCTGCTGGATGCCGCCCATGCGCTGATGACTCACGGCGTGCACCGTTATCCGCGCCGCCGGTCCATGGACCTGCGCAGCGAGGAAGAGCGCGCGCGCGAACGCCGCATCCATGAGGAGCAGGTGTTCAACGATCTGTGGCGCACGGTGCCGGGGAAGGCGAATGCCAAGCACGACCCGACGGCGGAAGAGACGCGCAAGGCGCTGCTGCAATTGCCGCAGGAGAACGTGCTGTTTTTCCTGGAGAAGGTCGCGCCGCGGCTGGCCCCCTGGCAGCGCGAGATCCTGCGCATCGTCCGCATCATCGCCCAGTATTTCTATCCGCAGATGCAGACCAAGGTGATGAACGAGGGGTGCGCGACCTACACGCACTATCGCATCATGAACCGTCTGCACGAAAGGGGGCTGATCAACGACGGCGCGATGGTCGAGTTCCTGCGCAGCCACACCAACGTCGTCTTCCAGCCGGAGTTTGACGATCCGCGCTATAGCGGCATGAACCCCTACGCGCTCGGCTTCGCCATGATGCAGGACATCGAGCGCATTTGCTCCGAGCCGACCGCCGAAGACCAGCAGTGGTTCCCCGACATCGCCGGCAATCCGGACTCGATGGCCGTGCTGCGTGACGTGTGGGCGAATTATCGCGACGAGAGCTTCATCCTCCAGTTCCTCAGCCCCCGGCTGATCCGCCAGTTCGGGTTGTTCCACGTCATGGACGATGCCAGCGAGCCGAACCTGCGCGTGCAGTCGATCCATGATGAGCGCGGCTATCGCAAGATCCAGCGGGCGCTGGCCCGGCAGTACGACGTGGCCTGGAATACGCCGGATATCCAGGTGGTGGACGTGAATTTGGTCGGCGACCGGCGGCTGATCCTGCATCATCGCGCGCTGAACCGCGTGTTGCTGGAAGAGAAGGACACACGGCTGGTTCTGCAGCATCTCGCGGACCTTTGGGGCTACGACGTGCTGCTGAAGGAGATCGAGCCGGCCACCGATGCGGTGCTGAAAGAGCATGCTGCGTCGCCGCGCGGCGGGGTCATTCAATTGGCCGGAGCCTGAACTCCGAGCCATCCGGCGCCGCTGCCGGACCGCGCCAATAGCCGATCCGATGTCACCGAACTGTCATTGAAATGAAATATGACAGCCATGGTCATTGAGTAGTGTCCCGGTGCTTCGGGATGCCGCTTCGAATGGGCGATTGGCCAGCGATCCGCCAAGATTGTGAATCTTGGCGCGTGCATCGGATGTTTGTCGCTTCTAAAAGGAACCGCCAAACAATTTTGCAGTTATCAACAATATTTTCGGCCTACTGCCTGACGGCCGCTTGACAGTCGTTTCCTTGCATGGTTGTTGCTCTCTTTTTTTCCCCGGCAGCATCGCTGCACATGTACTGATTTCGGGGGAACCAATCATGCGACGCGCATTGCTTACCGTGCTCGCAGCCGGCTTGATTGCCGCGCAGCAAGCGAACGCACAAACCCAAATCACCGGGGCGGGCTCCACCTTCGCCGCACCGATCTACGCCAAGTGGGGTGACGCCTCCAGCCCGACGACCAGCATCAAGCTGAACTACCAGGCCATCGGTTCCGGTGCCGGCATCAACCAGATCAATAACCGCACCGTCGATTTCGGTGCCTCCGATATGCCTGTCAAAGCTGACCAGCTCGCCGCCCATAAGCTGATGCAGTTCCCAACGGTGATCGGTGGCGTGGACATTATCGTCAATATTCCCGGTGTGCAGCCGAATCAGCTCAAGCTGACCGGGCCGGTCCTCGCCGATATCTATCTTGGCAAGATCACCCGCTGGAACGACAAGGCGATCACCGCACTGAATCCTGACCTGAAGCTGCCGCATACGGCGATCGCGCCGGTGCACCGCGCAGACGGGTCCGGCACCACCTTCGTCTTCACCGACTATCTCGGCATGCAGAGCCCTGAATGGAAGAGCCAGGTCGGCTCCTCCACCAGCGTTGCCTGGCCGGTCGGCGCAGGTGCCAAGGGCAGCGACGGCGTCGCCGCGACCGTCAAGCAGATTCCCGGTGGTATCGGCTATGACGAAAGCGCCTACGCTGCGAACAATCATCTGACGACAGCGCAGCTCAAGAACAAGGCCGGCAAGTTCGTGACGCCGACGATGGACTCATTCAAGGCCGCCGCCGCCAACGCGGACTGGTCGACGGTGCAGAACTTCGCCATCGACCTGAATGACCAGCCAGGCGACGAAAGCTGGCCGATCGAGTCCGCGACCTTCGTGCTGCTGCCGATGGACCCGAAGGATGTGAATCAGAGTGCCTCCGTGAAGAAGTTCTTCAACTGGGGCTTCTCGCATGGCGACGATATCGCCGTATCCCTGCTGTACATCCCGCTGCCGGCGAGCGTACACGATGCCATCCGGGCGGCTTGGCAGAAGCAGGTGCCGGGTACGATGTGACGCATGCCTGTCGTCATGGCCGGGCCAAGCGTCCGGCCATGACGACGGGGAATTTTGAAATTCCAGATGGAATTGAAATCTCGTGCAGCAAGCCGTCGCAATAGCTCCGTTATCCCGCCGGCGTACCGCCATTGGCGATCCCATCTTTGCCGCCACGGCCGGTGCGTCGGGTGTGTTCGTGCTGCTGCTGCTCGGCAGCCTGATCTTGTCCTTGTTCATCGGCGGCCTGCCGGCTTTCCGTGCCTTCGGCGCCGCATTCCTGACCTCCACGGCCTGGGATCCGGTGCATCAGGTCTTCGGCGCTGCTGTCTCGGTCTACGGCACGCTGATCACGTCGATCATCGCGCTGATACTGGCGGTGCCGCTGGCGTTCGGCATCGCCTTCTATCTGACCGAACTGGCACCGGACTGGTTGCGCCGGCCGGTTGGCACCGCGATCGAATTGCTCGCAGCGGTGCCCTCGATCATTTACGGCATGTGGGGCTTCTTCGTCATCGTGCCGATCATGTCGCAATACGTCGAGCCCTTCGTCATCGACTTGTTCGACGGCATTCCAGTCCTGGAAGATCTGTTCTCGGGCCCCCCCTTCGGCACCGGCCTGTTCACCGCGGCCATGGTGCTGGCGGTGATGGTCATTCCCTTCATCGCCGCGACCATGCGCGACGTGTTTGAAACGGTGCCCGCGGTTTACAAGGAGTCGGCCTACGGCGTCGGCTGCACCACATGGGAAGTCATGCGTTCCATCGTGCTGCCCTATACGCGAGTCTCGGTGGTGGGGGGCATCATGCTGGGCCTGGGCCGGGCGCTCGGCGAAACCATGGCGGTGACCTTCGTCATCGGCAATGCGGACCGCATCTCCGGCAGCCTGTTCTCATCGGGAAACACCATTGCCTCGATCGTGGCGCTGGAATTTCCTGAAAGCCCAGCGGGCAGCTTGAAACTTGCGTCCTTGCTCGCGTTGGGGTTCATCCTGTTCGTGATCTCGTTCATCGTGCTGGCGATATCCCGCTACATGCTGCGGCCGCGGCTGAAGGCGTGACGACATGAGCGCAACTGTTGCAACCGGCAGCGTACCGGGGCCCGCCAAGGATCAGCGCGTTGCCCGTCGCCTGGGCCAGCGCCGCCATCGCACGAATTTCGTGATCGAAGCGCTGTGCATGATCGCCACCATCATTGGCCTGATCTTGCTCGCCTCGATCCTGATGACATTGCTCTGGCGCGGCGTGGGGGGCCTGTCGCTGACGGTCTTCACCAATACGACCAAGCCACCAGGATCCCATGGCGGCTTGCTGAACGCCATCGTCGGGACTCTGATTCAGACCGGGCTAGCCACGCTGATCGGCACGCCGATCGGGCTGATGGTGGGCACGTATCTGGCGGAGTACGGCAAAAGCAGTGCCCTGGCCAACGCCGTGCGATTCGTATCGGACGTGCTGCTGTCGGCACCGTCGATCCTGATCGGGCTGTTCATCTATCAGATCGCGGTGCAGCCGTTCGGCGGCTTCTCCGGCCTGGCCGGCTGCATGGCGCTGGCGGTGATCGTCATCCCGATTGTCGTGCGCACCACCGAAGACATGCTGCGGCTTGTCCCCCCCTCGTTGCGAGAGGCCGCCGTGGGCCTCGGCGCGCCGAAATGGAAGGTGATCGTCCTGATTTGCTATCGGGCGGCGCAAGATGGCATCCTGACAGGCGTTCTGCTCGCGGTCGCGCGCATTGCCGGCGAAACGGCGCCGCTGCTATTCACCAGCCTGGGCAACCTGAACTGGTCGATCAGCCTGCGGGAGCCGATGTCCAGCCTGCCGGTGACCATTTATCAATATGCGGGGTCGGCGTTCGACGATTGGGTGCAGCTTGCCTGGGTCGGCGCATTGCTGATCACGGTTGGCGTGCTGGCGCTTAACATTGTTGCGCGCTTCGCCCTGCGCAGGAGCTGAACGGAAATGAGCGAAACCATGAGCCAATCGGCAAGCTTCGGCGGGGTGCAGGCTCGGTCGGATGCAGACATCAACGCGCCACGAATCGCGATTCGCAATCTTGATTTCTTCTATGGCAGCAACCGCGCGCTGAAGACGATCAACCTTGAGTTTCCGGACCGGCAGGTGACTGGCATGATCGGCCCCTCCGGCTGCGGCAAATCGACCCTGCTGCGCGTGCTGAACAGGATGTACGATTTGTACCCGGGGCAGCGTGCGACCGGCGAGGTGATGATGGATGGCGAGAACATCATCTCCCCGGATGTCGATCTGAATGCGCTGCGAGCCAAGATCGGCATGGTGTTCCAGAAGCCCACGCCGTTCCCAATGACGATCTACGACAACATCGCCTTCGGTGTGAAGCTGCATGAACGCTTGTCGAAGTCGGAGATGGACGAGCGCGTGGAATGGTCGCTGACCCGCGGGGCTTTGTGGGAGGAAGTGAAGGACCGGCTGAATACCTCAGCCATGGGGCTTTCCGGCGGTCAGCAGCAGCGTCTTTGCATTGCCCGTACCATTGCGGTGCGGCCCGAAGTAATTCTGTTCGATGAACCCACCAGCGCGCTGGATCCGATCAGCACGTTGAAGATCGAGGAACTGATCGACGAGCTGAAGCACGATTTCACTATTGTGATCGTCACCCACAACATGCAGCAGGCGGCCCGTTGCGCCGACCAGGTGGCGTTTTTCTATCTCGGGGAAATGGTGGAAGTGGACACCGCGGCCAAGATCTTCACCGCGCCGAAGGAACGCCGCACGCAGGAATACATCACCGGCCGATTCGGCTGACCGAAGGGCCGATTCGGCTGACCGAAGGAAAGAGCGAAAGATGCCCGAAGAGCCGGAACACCTGGTCAAGAGCTTCGACACCGACCTGAAGCGTCTGCGCGGCCTGCTGACGCAGATGGGCGGTATCGTCGAAAATCAGGTGGCGTTGGCCGCGCAGGCGATCATGGACGGCGATGCCGCCGCCGCGACGCGCGCGGTGGAAGAAGACCCCAAGGTCGATGCGCTGGAGCGCGAGGCGGAGCAATTCGTCATTCGCACGCTTGCGCTGCGCCAGCCGATGGCAAGTGACCTGCGGAGCATCGTGTCGGCCCTGAAAATCACCGGTGAGTTGGAGCGCATCGGCGACTACGCCGCCAACGTCGCCAAGCGCAGCATCGTGCTGTCGCAGTTCTCCCTGCCCTACTCGCTCGCCGGGCTCGCCCATATGGCGACATTGGTGCAGGAGCATTTGAAGACGATCATCGATGCGATCGGCGAAAACGATGCCGATAAAGCGGTGGAGGTCTGGCGTTCCGACCAGATCGTCGATGACATGTACAATGCGATCTTCCGCGAGCTGATCACCTACATGATGGAAGATCCGCGCAATATCACGCCATGCACACACCTCCTGTTCATTGCCAAAAACCTGGAGCGAATCGGCGATCATGAGACCAATATCGCCGAGATGGTCTACTATGCCCAGAAGGGGGAAGTGCTGCCGGACACACGTCCAAAAGGCAACAGCGCAGCCTATGCCGTGGTGCGGCCGAAGGAGTAAGCCATAGAGGGGAAGAACAAAAATGCTAGACGCCGTCTCCAGCCTTGCCAAGCCACTGGTGCTGGTAGTGGAGGATGAGGCTCCATTGGTGACGATGCTGCGCTATAACCTGGAGAAGCAAGGCTTTCGCGTGGAGGAGGCCACCGACGGCCAGGAAGCCCTGACCCGTATTGCCGAAACACCGCCGGACCTGGTGTTGCTGGATTGGATGCTGCCTGTCGTGTCGGGGATCGAAGTGTGTCGGCAAATCCGCCGCCGCCCCGCGACGCGCGATCTGCCCGTGATCATGGTGACCGCGCGCACGGAAGACCAGGACGCGGTGCGCGCGCTGAATACCGGCGCGGACGACTACATCACCAAGCCGTTCAGCATCGATTCGCTGCTGGCGCGGATGCGGGCACTGCTGCGGCGTTCAGGGGCAGTTCCCGCGAAGGGGCAGCTCGCGTTCCACGATATTGAGATGGACCTGGCATCGCATCGGGTCATGCGGGGCAGCCGGCGGGTGCATTTGGGACCGACCGAGTTCCGATTGCTCGAGTTCCTGATGCAGCACCCGCGCCGGGTGTTCTCGCGCGAGGAGTTGCTGGACGCGGTGTGGGGTCCGGACATCCATGTGGAGCCGCGCACCGTGGACGTGCACATCCGGCGGCTACGCAAGTCGATCAACGGCGAGGGCGAGCTGGACGTGGTGCGGACGGTAAGAACGGCAGGGTACGCGCTGGATACCGAGCCTGTCTAACCTCTGCCGGGCTGCGCGCGGGAGAGGTGTTGCCATGCCAGGTCCAGTGCAGCCCGCAGCCGCTGCGCCATCTCATCAACCTCCGACTCCGTAATGATCAGCGGGGGCGAGAATGCGATGCGATCGCCGATGAATCGCGCGATCAACCCATTCGCCCGTGCGTGCCGTTCGACCATCGCGCCGACACGCAGCTCGGGATCGAACGGCTGCCGCGTGGCTTTGTCGGCCACAACCTCGATCCCGCACATCAGCCCTACACCGCGCACGTCACCCACCAGAGGATGATCGGCAAACGTCTGAAGCACCTGCTGCATATACGGTCCAACTCGCTGCACGTGACCGATCATGTCGGTCTCTTCGTAAATCCGCAGCGTCTCCATCGCCACGGCCGTCGTCACCGGATGCCCGGCATAGGTAAAGCCGTGGGCGAAATTTCCCAGCTTGCGGCTTTCATCCAGCATCGCCGCAAACACGCGCTGGTTGATCAGCAGCGCCGAGATCGGCTGCATCCCGGCCGATAATGCTTTGGCGCAGGTGATCATGTCCGGCTTCAGATCGTATGTCTGCGATCCCCACATGCTGCCGGTGCGGCCGAATCCGCAGATCACTTCATCGGCAATAAACAGCATGTTGTATTTGCGAATCACCGCCTGCATCTTCTCCCAATAGGTGCGCGGCGGAGTCAGCCCCCCACCCGCTCCCATCACCGGTTCCGCGATCAGCGCAGCGCAGGTCTCGGGGCCTTCCGCCTGGATCAATTGCTCCAGTGCGTCCGCCATGCGCGACGCAAATTGTTCCTCGCTCTCCCCGTCATGATGCAGCCGGTAGTAATGCGGATACTCGGTGTGCAGGAAACCAGGGAACGGCAGCCCGAAATCCGCGTGCATATCGGGCTTGCCGGACGCACTGATCGAGGCCGATGTGCTGCCGTGATATCCCATGCGCCGGCCGATGATCTTGCGCTTCCCTGGTTTGCCGATCGCCGCGTGATAGTACCACACCAGCTTGATCGCGGTGTCGTTTGCCTCGGAGCCCGAGCACTGCAGCAGTACCTTGCTCATCGGCACTGGCGCGATTTGCAGCAGCTTCTCCGCCAGATTGACCCCCGACTCGTTCGTCGTGCCGCGGTAGAGATGGTAGTACCCCAATGTCCGCATTTGCTCATACGCCACGCGCGCCAGGCGCTCCGACGCATAACCAAGCGACGCGCACCAAAGCCCCGCCGCGGCATCAAGGTAGCGCGCGCCGTTATCGTCATAAACGTAACAGCCCTGGCCGCGCTCGATCACCATCGGCCCCTGTTCCAGATGCGTCACGAGATTTGTTTGCGGATGGACGATGCTGGCGACATCGCGTGCCTGCACCGAGTTCGGAGCGAGATGAGTCATTGCCTATGCCCTTCCTGGCGTATCCGTTGGGGCGATGTATTACCTCTTCCGTCCGGTGGACGGCCACTGCTGCGTCGCATCGAACGAGGACAGCACGCGGGTCTTCACCGGCGCGGCAGCGCATGCGCGGCAGTCCGGGACGGCCCGTCAGGACGACTGATGAAACGACAGATATTGCCGTTTGGCAAACGGCATCTTGATCCTCGCACGGATAACTTTTGCTTGACTTCGCTGCACGTGTTCATACGGTGGAATGCACAACAGCGGGTAACGTTTTGTTTCAAACCGCGCCATCATCTTCCCAGCGTGCTCAAAGCCCGGTCATGGAGGTCGCTGGTCCCATGCCGGGCACAAGCCGTGCTTCAAAAGAGTCATTCCACTACCAAAACATACACGCTGGTATCGAGCAATTCCTGACGAAGGAACTGTTCTTTATCGGCGCGCATCCGAAATCCGGGACGACCTGGCTACAGGTCATGCTGAACGCGCATCCGGAAATCAGTTGCAGCGGCGAAGGGCATTTCATCAATCGCTTTGCGCCCTTGCTCGAAACGGCGGTAAAAACGCACGGTGAACTCATCGCGCGCAAGAATGGTTCGATTTTCCGGGAATTCGAACCGTTTCCCGTGTTCGGGCAGGAGGAGTTCACCTATCTGGTTGCATCGGCAATCTGCCTGATGATGATGCGCGCCACCGATTATCAGCGGGTGCGCGTGGTTGGCGAGAAGACGCCGGATAACGTCCTTCATTTCACGAAACTTGCCGCGATCTTTCCGCGCGCGAAGTTCCTGCACGTGTTGCGCGACGGACGCGATTGCGTTGTGTCCACCTGGTTCCACAACCTGCGTATCAATCCCGAGGAGACGCAACGGCGCTACCCCACAATGCGCGACTTTGTCGCATTCATGGCGAAAAGCTGGAACGGCTACGTGGATCGGGGGCTCTTGTTCCAGGCCGCGAATCCCGGCCGTTGCCTGACTGTGCGCTATGAGGATCTGGTGGCAAACCCTCGCGAGACGATGCGTATGGTGTTTCAGTTCCTCTCGGTCGATGTGTCGCTCGGTGTTCTGCGACGCTGCGTCGAGGCCGGAAAATTTGAAACAATGAGCGGCGGGCGGCAGCCGGGCGTAGAGGATCGCACCTCATTCCTGCGGCAGGGCATGCCGGAAAACTGGCGACAGCATATGACGCCGGAGGACAACCGGACATTCCTCGATATCGCCGGAAGCGGCATGACACGGGCCGGCTATAAGGCCTGACGCAGCCGTCAGTGCGCGCGCCACACCAGCGTCGCCGAGACGGCGTAATTCCACACCACGCCGATTGCCGCACCGATCGCGCCGGCGAACGTCCAGCGTATATGCTCGGCAAACAGCGTCTGCGCGATGCCGATATTGGCGATCGCGCCCAGGCCGCAGACCAGCATGAACAAGACCAGGCCGCGCCATAGCCGCGGCCCCCGCAGCCGCTGGTCGCGATAGGTCACCGCGTTGTTCAACTCGAAATTGAATGCCATCGCGACGATGGTCGCTGCCGCCACTTCCGTTTCGAACGAAAATGCTGTGGTTTTTCGTAACAAGACCAGCACGAACATATTTATCAGCACGCCCAGTGCGCCGACCGCTGCGAAGGAGATGAACCGCAGCGGCACGAGGCCACCCAGGATCTTGTCGATCAGCAGCCCGCCGAACTGGGTCAGCACCAGGATGTCCAGCTTGCTCTCGCCTTCCATTCGGGCGCGGAACTGCGCGGGCACTTCCAGCACGCGCAGCGGCGCCGGCGCGCTGAGTACAAGATCGAGCAGAATTTTGAAGCCTTGACCGGTCAGGTGGTGCGCCAGTTCCTCGAACAAAGGCCGCGGCATCATGAAGAAGCCGCTCATCGGATCGGACAGTGGGATGGGCAGGAACCATCGCGCCAGGCGAATGCCGCCACCCGACAGAACATGCCGCCAGCGGTTGGCCAGGCCGGCAGCGTCGCCGCCTGCCACGTGACGGCTGGCGACCGCGAGATCGTAGGATCCGCTTTGCAACGCCTCAAGCATGACCGGAAGCCGCGTCTCGTCATGTTGCAGGTCAGCATCGAGCACGGCGACGAAAGGGGCCGATGACGCCAGCGCGCCCTCGATGACGGCCGAAGCCAGCCCGCGCCGGCCAATCCGCCGCAAGCAACGGACGCGCGGATCGGTCTGGGCGATGCGGCGCAACTCGGCGGCGGTGCCGTCGGGACTGTCGTCGTCCACATAGATCGCTTCCCAGGCGATGCCGGCCAGCGCCGTATCCAGCCGGGCGATCATGGGTGCGACGTTCGGACGTTCGTTATAGCTGGGGATGACAACGCTCAGCATGGGTGGCGTAGCGGACGCCATAGCGGGCACTTCGGGCATAACGGCGTCCGCGGCAGGCATGTGATCCGATAGTCTCTACAAAGGCACGCCGGCCAGCGAGCGGCTGGTACGGATGGTCTGCAAGGTCTGCACTTTGCTGACCGTGGGCGAGCCGGTCAGACGCTGCGTCAGATGGTTCTCGTGCGCCGTGTCGCGTGCCACCAGCTTCAACAGGAAATCGCCGCCGCCGCGGATCATGTGGCATTCGCGTACTTCGGGCCATGTGGCAACCAATTGCTCGAAATCGGCGAGGACCGATTCCTTTTGGCTATCCAGGCCAACTATGGCGAAGACGGTGATCTCCCAGCCAAGTTTTTGCGGATCCGGGTCGACATGATAGCCGCGGATGATCTCTGCTTCCTCCAGTCGGCGCACGCGACGGAGGCAAGCCGGGGCAGAGACGCCTGCGCGGCGTGCCAGCTCGACATTGGTGATGCGCCCGTCGATCTGCAGCTCATGCAGGATGCGGCGGTCGATTGCGTCCAGGACAGGCAGGTCTGGCGAGGGTTTCTTCATGGTTACGGGCGCTGCCGCGTTTCCCGCGAACTCACTCTTCGTGAAGCGCGCAATATCGTTTCCCGGAGAAGCACAGGCAAGGGCTGCCATGACGGAGGTGAGAGGCCGCCTGGTGGGCTCGCGCGGCGGTTGCGGTGCTGCTTTGGCTCTGTCCATCGGGTACGGCGATGCCGGTTGAGAACCGAGCGCCCTTGCCGCTACAGCAGCACGCAGGCTTCGTCGAAATCGAGCCGTGGCGAACGCGGGAACACGCCGGACCAATCCCCACGGCCAAGATTGACCAGGAAGTTCGAGCGCCAGCCGTACTCGGTCAGGAATTCCTGGTCCACCTTGTCGTTGTCGAAACCAGACATGCCGCCTGTGTCCAGTCCCAGTGCGCGGGCAGCGACGATCAGGTAGGCACCTTGCAGCGTTCCATTGCGGAAAGCCGTGGTGGCAGCCAGTGCGTCGTTGCTGGTGAACCACGACGTCGCATCCTGATTGTGCGGAAACAGCTTCGGCAGCTTTTCGTAGAATTTGGGATCGTAGGCGACGATCACCGTCACGGGCGCCGCCATCGTCTTGGCCAGGTTGCCAGAGGAAAGCGCCGGGGCCAGCCGCTCCTTCGCCGCCTTGGTCCGCAGGAACAAGAAGCGCGCGGGAGAACTGTTGGCGGAGGTCGGACCGAATTTCAGCAGGTCGTAAAGTTCGTGCAGTGTCTCGTCAGGGATCGGTTCTTCGCTGAACTTGTTGTGGGTACGCGCCTCGCGGAACAGCAGATCGAGGCCGGTGGCGTCGATGGTCATTCGGAACTCCTTGGCTGGCATGAACGCTGTTGTGCAGCATGGAAATGCGGATGCATGGCGTCAACTCTCGAGATGGCGCGGGACGTTGTTCGACGGGTCGCCCCTGCAGCCGGTCTGTCCGGGTGACCGACGCGTGGTGCGTGCCACAGCTACCCTCAGCGACCCACGGCTTTGCTCAGTGCCACCATGCTGCCGAGCACTGGCGTTGCATTCAGCAGAACCGCAGTCATCACCAGACCAATCATCCATCTCAGCGGCTCGGCGCGCGTATTCGCGATTTCCAATTTCAGCCGATGTCGGACTCGTGCGCAGGAGTCGACCAAGGTATGCGTCCAGCACTCACGGCCGAACCTGCACCGGCGCGTTGGCGCAAATTGGCCACGGCCGCGTGAACGCGGGGCTAATGCGCTCGCGTCAGAACTCCACCTGCTCTACCGCAACGACTTCAGGCACAAAGTGCCGCAGCATGTTCTCGATGCCATGCTTCAACGTGGCACTGGACGACGGGCAGCCGGAGCAAGCGCCTTGCATGTAGAGCCGCACGATGCCCTCACGATAGCCACGGAACACGATGTCGCCGCCGTCACCGGCCACCGCGGGGCGCACCCGCGTATCCAGAAGTTCCTTGATTTGATCGACGATCTCCTGATCGGCCGGGTCGACATCCTCTTCGTCCAGTTCGTCCACGGCACCTTCCAGCACCGGACGGCCGGAGACAAAATGCTCCATGATGGTCGCCAGGACCTGCGGCTTCAGGGATGCCCAGTCGATTTCGTCGATCTTGGTGACAGTGATGAAGTCGTTGCCCAGGAACACGCGCGCGACGCCCTGAAGGTCGAACAGGGCCAGCGCGAGGGGGCTGCGTTCGGCGGAGGACGGACCGGCGAAGTCTGCGGTGCCGGCCTCCATCACGTAGCGGCCGGGCAGGAATTTCAGTGTCGCCGGGTTGGGGGTGCCTTCGGTCTCGATAAACATGGCGGCCTGACCTCACGCGCAGGGGACAAACAGGACCTGGTTGGTCCAGACACCAGCCTACATCGGGCGATCAGGCGCCGTTGACAAGGGCCCCCGCCGCCTCATGCGGTAGCCGCAGAGCTGCCATCGCCAGACCGAACCAACGTTTTGGCCCGACAGATGAAAAAGGCCGCTTCGCCGCGCGTCGCGCCCCCCAATGTTCAACCGAACATTAAGACAACTGTGCGCATCCTGCAGCCCGGATCGCCAGACCGAGGCGCAGATGAGCAAGGCAAACCGCCGGATCACCGGCAACCAGGCTGCCATCATCATAAAAAAAGAAGAGGTGGTCGAGGCCGCTGGCCATGGTGGTGCATGGAAAGTGGCCTATGCCGACTTCGTCACCGCGATGATGGCGTTCTTCTTGCTCATGTGGCTGCTGAACGCCACCACCGAGGACCAGCGCCGGGGTCTCGCCGACTATTTCAGCCCCAACAGTGTACTGAGCCATGCGTCGTCTGGAACCGGCAATCCGTTCGGTGGACATACCGCGTTCGACAAGGGCGCGCTGGTGTCGGACCGTGGCGCCGTCCAGGCGCTGGTAGGCACGCGCCCGACGCCGATCGATCCGTCGGACGCCGATGCGCATCCGGACGCGCCAGAACATGCCGGATCAGATGACGACCAGGGGCCGGGCGCCAATCAGCAGAACCCGCCCCTGGCGCCGCCGCCGCCGGGGCCAAGTACAACCATGGGGCCGCCGCATCCGCCGCCGGCAGCGCCGGCCGATGCGTCCGGGCCCGCTGGCGTGTCCGTCACCGCACCGGCAGGCGCTCCTCCAAGCCTCACCGCGCCGGCAGCCGCACCCTTTGCTGCAACGGCGCCGCTGCCATCCAATCCCGGCCTCGCACGGGGCCCACGCCAACCTACCGATGCCGAGATAAAAGCTGCACAGGAGCGCCAGGAGAAGGCCGAGTTCGACAGGGCCGCCCAGCAAATCCGGCAGGCGGTCGGCAGTGACCCGAAACTCGCCGAACTGGCGCGGCAACTCGTCATCGACATGACGCCGGAGGGCCTCCGGATCCAGATCCTGGATGCAGACCAGCGGCCGATGTTCCCGTTCGGCTCGGCGGAACCGAATGAGCGGGCGAAACTGCTGTTGCAGAAGGTCACCCCGGTATTGATCAGGCTGCCGCAGGAAATCTCCATTGCCGGCCATACCGATGCGGCGCCGTTTCCCGGGCCGGACCGCACGAACTGGGAGCTTTCCGCCGAGCGTGCGAACGCCACCCGCCGACTGCTGGTGGAGGGTGGGCTGGCGGACGGGCGCATCCGCTCGGTGACCGGCAACGCCGACCGTGACCTGTTGGTGCCAAAAGACCCATTGGCGGCGGCCAACCGGAGGATCGCGATCATCGTTCTGCGCGGCACCGGCGAAGCCGCACCCGCCGCGGTGCCACAAGCGACCGCGACACCGGGCGCTCTGGCGCGGTAGCGGCGCGCCATGCTCTCGCTCGGCGGACTGGTCTTCCTTCTGGCCTGCGTGTTCGGCAGCTATCTTGCGTCGGGCGGTGCGGTGGCGCCGCTCGCTGAAGCCCTGCCGTTCGAGATGTGGACGATCGGGGGCGCTGCGGTTGCTTCATTCATAATGAGCAACAGCATGCACGACGTGAAGCACGCGTTGGGCAAGTTCGGCAAGATCGTCAAAGGCGCGGCGTTCACCAAGACGGATTATGTCGATCTGCTGTCGTTATTGTATTTCCTGGTGCGCCTGGCGAGCACGAAAGGCAACATGGCGGTCGAGCCGCATATCGAGAAGCCGCAGGAGAGCGCCGCCTTCCAGAAATTCCCGCGGATCCTCGCGAACGAGTTCGCGACCGCGACGATCTGCGATTACCTGCGCATGGTGGGTATGAACGCCGACGATCCGAACCAGATCGAGGACGTGATGGCGCGGGAACTCAAAAAGACGCTGAATGAGGAGTTGCACGGCGCACATGCGCTGCAGACCATGGCTGACGGGTTGCCGGCCCTGGGCATCGTTGCCGCGGTGCTGGGTGTGATCAAGACCATGTCCCATATCGACCGCCCGCCGGCGATCCTGGGCGGAATGATCGCCAGCGCGCTGACAGGGACATTTCTGGGGGTGCTGCTTGCCTATGGACTGGTGGGACCGTTCGCCGGCCGACTGAAGGGCGTGGTGGAGGAGGAAGCCAAGTTCTACGAAGTCATTCGTGCGGTTTTGGTTACGCACCTGCATGGGAATGCCCCGCAGGTCAGCGTCGAGTCCGGTCGCAAGATGGTGCCCAGCCAGCATATGCCGACATTTGAGGAACTCGAAACCGCGGTGAGTTCGGTACAGATATAATTCGAAGAATGGAGATTAGCCCTACGCGCATGCAGCCGGGATTGAATTAATATCTCTCGACACAATGTAGTGGGTTAGAAGAGGCAATCCATAGGAAAGCACGCGGAAGCGTCCCGCGGAGATTCTTCTTTCGTCGAAATGGATGGATGATGAAATCGCGTTCATTATCAATCAACATTTCGTGGAATTTGAAGTTTTTATGAATCAGCGTGTCCATCTCCTGCCCGCGATGGCGCAACGTCTCGGCGTTCGGTAGCTATCCGCCACCCCAGTCCGCAAACGGAGGATACCATGGACGCGCGGCGCCCTCGCCGATGGTCGAAACTTGCCCTGCTTGGCGCGGTCGCGCTCGGCGTTGCGACAGCCGGCGGAGCCTCGGCCGCGGAAAGCGGCCGCCTGCTGGAGACCGGCTCCAGCCTGCTGTACCCATTGTTCAATATCTGGGTGCCGGTGTACACCAAAGCCCATTCCGGCGTGCAGATCACCACGCAGAGCACTGGCAGCGGTACGGGAATCTCCGAATCCGTCTCCGGCCTGGCGCAGATCGGCGCGTCCGACGCCTATCTCAGCAACGCGCTGGAGAAGCAGCACCCCGAGATGCTGAACATCCCGCTGGCGATCTCGAGCCAGATGGTGAACTACAACCTGCCCGGGCTGAACGGCGAGCACCTCAAGCTCAGCGGCCCGGTACTGGCCGGCATCTATGAAGGCAAGATCACCAAGTGGAACGATCCTGCGATCGCGAAGCTGAACCCGGGCGTCAAGCTGCCGGACGATACCATCGTGCCGGTGCACCGCACCGACGGCAGCGGGGATACCTTCATCTTCTCGCAGTACCTGACCGACACCTCGCCGGACTGGGCCAAGAGCATCGCTTACGGCACCACGATCAGCTGGCCGTCCGTGAGCGGCGGGCTGGGTGCCGAGGGCAACCAAGGCATGGTCAACACGGTGAACCAGACGCCGTATTCGATCGCCTATATCGGCATCAGCTTCAAAGGTGCGACCGACCAGGACAAGCTGGGCGAGGCCATGCTGGAGAACCGCTCCGGCAAGTTCGTGCTGCCGACGACTGCAACGGTGCAGTCGGCGGCCAATTCCATGGTGGCCAAGACGCCGAAGGACGAGCGGATCAGCCTGATCTTCGCGCCGGGCGCCAACTCCTATCCTATCATCAACTACGAGTATGCCATCATCAAGTCGAAGCAGGGGGACGCGCAGTCCGCGACGGATCTGAAGACCTTCCTGCGGTGGGCGCTCAATGGCACCGGCGGCAACGCGGAGTCGTTCATGCAGCAGGTGAGCTTCGTGCCGCTGCCGGCCAGCGTCCGCAAGCTCAGCGATGCGCAGATCGCGAAGATCGGCGGGTGATATCAGGCTTCCGATTCCACCGGCTCCTGGCGAAACCACGCCAGGGCCGGGGGGTTATCCTGCCATCATGAAGTTTCGTACGCTCCTGGCCATGCTGGGGGGCTTGGTGCCCGCCAGCATGATCGCCATCCTGGCATTCCTTGCCATCTATTCCTGGCCCGCGATCGACTACAACGGGATCAGCTTCCTCGGCGGTATGCAGTGGAACCTGGGGAGCCTTTACGCCAATCCGATCACCGTTGCCGGCGTCGATATCCTGCCGGGGGCCAGCTACGGCATCTTCTTCCTGATCGTTGGCACCCTGCTTTCGACTTTCATTGCGTTATTGCTCGCGGTGCCGATCGGCGTCGGTGCGGCGATCTTTCTGGCTGAAGCAGTGCCGCCGGGCCCACGGCTATGGCTTTCCTTCCTGGTCGAATTGCTCGCGGCCATTCCCAGCGTGGTCTACGGCCTGTGGGGCTATGCCGCCGTGGTGCCCCTGATGGCCCATTACGTGTTTCCTGCGATGGCGGACGTGCTGGGCTGGATCCCCGGATTCGGGCAGCCCACGGGCAGCGGCTTCGGCTTGCTCACCTCCGGCATCGTGCTGTCGCTGATGATCGTGCCGCTGATCGCCGCCACGCTGCGCGACGCGATCGACAGCCAGCCCGCGGCGGTGCGCGAGTCAGCGGCCGCCCTCGGCGCCACACGGTTCGAAACGGTGTGGCGCGTGATCCTGCCAGGCCTGCGCTCGATCCTGATCGGTGCCTGCGTGCTGGCCACCGGCCGCGCGCTGGGCGAAACAATGGCGGTGCTGATGGTGTCCGGCAACGCCCTGAACACGCTGCCGCAAACGATATACGCGCCAATCTCGACGATGGCGGCCTTCATTGCCTCCCAGCTCGATAGCGCGCTGCAGGACCCGACCGGCCTGGCGGTGCGGTCCCTGGCCGAGATCGCGCTGGTGCTGTGCATCATCTCGATTGGGGTGAACGCGGCGGCGCGTGTGATCCTGGCGGGCTTCGACCAGCGCCGGCGCAACGCATGAGCACGTCTGCTCTTCCCGCCCCGCACGGAGTGACGCTGCAGCGCAGTGCGAACCGCATCCTCCAGCGGCGCCGCGAATGGCTCGCCGCGGCAGGTTGGACGCTGTGCGCGGGATCGCTCGCCCTGTTGGGTGGCGCCATGCTGTGGATTCTCGGCATGGTGCTGGTGCGCGGCATCGGCGCGCTGAACCTGACGATATTCACCGAGGTCACCCAGGGAACCGGCGGCGGGCTGCTGAACGCCATCGAGGGCACCGTGGCGATCGCGGCCGGCACACTGATCCTGGCGGTGCCATTCGGCATCGCGGCCGGCATCTACGTCTCGGAATACCGCTGGACGCGCTGGGCGCAGACCATTCGATTCCTGGCGGACGTACTGGTGGGCGTGCCGTCCATCGTGCTGGGGTATTTCGGGTATATCACGATGGTGGAATGGCTGGGCTGGCATTTCTCGATTGCCGCCGCCAGCATCACGCTGGCGGTGCTGTGCCTGCCCTATATCTGCCGCACCACGGAAATGGCGCTGCGTGAGGTCCCGCCGGAATTGCGGGAAGCCGGCTACGCGCTCGGTGCCGGCCCGGCGCGCGTGACGTTCAGCCTGAGCATGCGATATGCGCTGCCCGCCGTGGTGACCGGGGTTCTGCTGGCGCTGGCGATCTCGGTCGGCGAGACCGCGCCTTTGCTCTACACGGCCGGATGGTCGAACTATCTGTGGAACGGCCAACTGGTGCGGTCGCCGGTCGGCTACCTCACCTATGTGATCTGGGCCTTCATCAACGAACCGTTCGCGTCCGCGAACGCTTTGGCCTACGCGGCTGCGCTTCTGACCACTGCATTCGTCCTGGTGGTCAGCCTCGCGGCGCGTCTGTTGCTGTTGCGGCGAAAATAGGCGCCTGTGGTTCTGGTTGCCGTCCCGGCGTGCGCTTGCAGCGGGGATTTCCCATACCGGCGGGACGACCTAACCTGTCCGGATGGATGGTGTGGACAATGGCGATGAGGGCGACCGCGGTTTGCAGTCTCTCAGTGCTGCGATCCGTTCCGCTCTGGATGAAGACATCGACCCCTATGCGGTGATTGGCGTGCTGATCGAGGGCGTGGCCTATGCCGTCGCCGACCGCCTGCCCCGCCAGGAACGCGCCGATGCTGGCGCTGCCCTGGTGCGATTGATGCAGGAACGGCTGAAGGCGCATGGCGTGCGGCAGGCCGGGACGTAATGCTAAATCCAGCATTAGGTTCCGTACAGTTAACCAGAGAGAACTTTTCGGAAAGCCGTCCGTTACGAGGGCTATGGAGCAGGAGCGAAATTTACATGTCCTGGAGGCGCCGGCGCGGATACGGGCGCGGGCCGCACGGTATCGGGATTACGCGACGGTTCTGTCCGGCCACGACGACGCGCAACGCGGCGTGCTGGGGCTAGCGGAGGAACTGGAGGCGTTGGCGGACCGGGTTGAACGCCGGGTTTCGGTGGGGATGGGAAACGTGTCAGCTGACTAGGACGCACGCGCGGGTGTACTGGCCGGAGGCGTGCCGGCCATGACCTTTTATGTCAGAATTGCCGGTTCTTTCCTGTCCGAGGGGCATTCGCGGCAGAGCATCGTTAGGACCGAGGGACTCCGGCCCGCTCCAGTCCCTCCATGTAGAAGCCCTTGTCTGCTGGCTGCAACACGATTCGGGCTGCAATTCGCGCGACGGTCACCTGAGGGTCGAACTCGATGAGCATTGCGAGATAGCGACTGGCTTCCTCCGTGCGCCTAAGATGCCCGAGAATTACCAGTCGAACAATCAGCGCGGAGACATGGCCGGGAATCCGTTCGAGCACAACCGCATTCAGCGCCTCGGCTTCCTCCAGGTTCCGGTTGAAGAGCTGCGCCGTCGCAAAGGCATGCTCGGCGAACCAGATGTGAGGATCGCGCGGCGATAACGACTGCGCCATCATGGCATGGCGCACTGCAGTCACATGTTCTCCATTATAAATCCTCGACCAACTGCTCATAGTCCACGCGATCGGCAAATTTGGATTCAGTTCGATCGCCCTGGTAAGCAGCTCCAGCGCATGTTGCAGGTCGTGAAACAGATAGGCCCGGACATGACCAGCGATTGCGACCGCACGTGCGTCGAACGGGTCGAGTTCTATGGCGCGTGAAGCGGCTGCGCCGGCGAGCTCCATAACTGCGCTTGGATTTTCGACCCAACCCTGGCCGACAGCGATAATGCTCCAATACCCTAGCCAAGCGTGGGCTGCCGCGTACTCGTCATCGAGCTCTATGGCGCGCAGCAGGTAATCCCGCGCTTGAAGAAATGTAGAGCGGTCGACGCGGAATATGCCCTGTATTGCAGTCAGAACGCATTGATGTGCGGCGGCGATTTCGGTCTTTATCGGCGCCAAGGCATCCGCACTCCCATGCGACATGTCAGGATCGACATGCCGCACCGTCTGGAAGGCGATGCGGTGCTGCAACGAGAACAGATCGTCCAGCGTGCCGCCGAAATGCCCATGCCAGACCACTTCGAAATCGAGCACAACATCCAGCAGCGATACTTCGACTATTATATCATTTCCTTTGGTCTCAATAGTGCCATCAATGACGTAATCAAGCTGGTGCGTACGACATATCGACTTGGCATCCGACGCAGGACCAATTCCATCCCAGAAGGTGGCTGTGGCCACAAGGCGCGGCAGCCCGAACCGCGCGAGGGCGGTGGAAATTTCCTCGGCCATGCCAAGCGCGATCCCAGGCCCCGCCGACAGCCCCATGCTGCGAAACGGGAACACCGCCAACCGCCATCCCAAGTGATGCCTGGTGGGATCTATACGCAGCATAGCTGTGGCAGATTCAATCCATTAGGCCAACAGATTGGGAATATGCGGATTTCTCGGCGGCGGCGTGCACACGAGTTGGTCTGAGCTCGTTACGCCTGTCTCGCCGTATTGCGCCTTGCTGTTCGCTCGCGCGATAAGGTGCGGTCCCGAGTACGTCGGCCAATGGATTGGCCGTGGTCACAGGTGCGACGCGAGGTTGGTCCGCCGGGAGCTGTCGTCGCGCAGTTATAGGATCAAGGATGGCATGTTCTGCCCGGGGGCATCGCGACAGCAGTCGCACCTGCCGGTCGGTCATCGGCCTGCCCACCAGATATCCTTGAATCAGGCGGCATCCTAGCCGCCGGAGCACGTCCAGTTCACGCTCGGTCTCCACGCCCTCGGCTACGACGGCCAGAGACAGACGATCGGCGAGTGACAAGGTCGCCTCCACGATGGCCAGAGTTGCCTTATCCTCATCGAGATCCCGAACGAAAGATTTATCGATCTTGATGCCGTGAAACGGATACCGGCGCAGGTAATTGATGCCGGCATAGGCCGTTCCGAAATCGTCGAGCACGACGCGGATCCCCTGTGCATGAAGTTCACGCATGGTCCTGAGGACGAGTTCCGACTCGTCCAGCAGAAGTCCCTCGGTGACCTCCAACTTGAGGCGTTCGGCCGGCAGGCCCGTGCGGCTGAGTACGTCGGCGATTTGCCGCGGCAGGTCGGCTTGGCGGAACTGCAGGGGCGACAGGTTCACAGAGACTGTTACAGGCTGCTCCCATGCGGCCGCATCGGCACAGGCGGTTTCCAGGACCCATCGCCCCAGCGGCACAATCAAGCCACTCTGCTCGGCGATCGGTATGAACTTGTCAGGCGCCACATCGCCCAGCACGGGATGATGCCATCGCAGAAGAGCCTCGAATCCGACAACCGACGACAATTCGACGTCGAAAATCGGTTGGTACGCCAGTGTTAGCGTACCACCGTCGATCGCCTCCTTGAGATATCTCTCGATTTGCGACGAGGCGCGCTCCGCCGCCTGAAGCTCAGGATCGCAGACATGACACGTATTCCGGCCGGCCCTTTTAGCGAAATAGAGTGCCTGGTCGGCACTACGCAGCAGCAAGTCGGGGCTTTCGCCGTGCTGCGGGTACAGCGCGATGCCGATCGAAACTCCGATGGTCACGCTCTGTCCCGCCAACTCGAACGGCTGGGAGATCGCGGCGAGTATTTGTTCGGCGAGATCCGTGGCCTCGGAGGGCAGATCGTTGCCGACCTGGATGACTGCGAATTCGTCGCCCCCCGTTCTGGCCACGGTATTGCTGCCCGCGGCCACTTCCCGCAACCGCTGTGCCACGCAGACAAGAAGATTGTCACCGAAGCCGTGGCCAAAGGTGTCATTCGCCAGCTTGAAGCCATCGAGATCCAGACACAAGACGGCGAAGCTCTGCGCGCTGGATCGCGCGGTGGCGATCGCGGTCCCCAGCCGCTCAAGGAACATAAGACGATTCGGCAGCCGCGTCAGGTCGTCGTGGTAAGCGGCGAAGCGCATCCGCTCTTCTGTCACTTTTTGCAGCAATACCGGCCGCACCGCGTCCCCGAGCGACATGATATCGGCAGCCACAAGATCGAGCTCTGACTTGTCAGTGGCGAAGGCGAGAGAGATGCCGAAGCGCTGTTGATGTACCCAGACAGGCACGGAAACGTGGCAAAGAACCTTGAGCACTGCAAGGTCGGCCGCGACATGCGGTGGCTCGATCTGCGAGCGATGGGTGACGAAGGGTTTATTGCGACGGATTGCTTCCATCGCGAGCGTGTCCAGCGCAGCGAGTGTTTCTCCGGATTCGCGCTCGGTCTCGCCCCGGGCCGTATCGTCGTAACGGCTGATCTCGAACAAGGGCGTGTCGGGCCGGATGAGCTGATGAATCTGACCGATCGTGGCGCCATGAAATCGGCACAGTGCCTCAAGCACTCTGCTCAGCGCGTCTGCGCAGGTTTCGGCCTCCGAGACCAGGTGAAGCATTTGCTCGATCCGGAGCGCGCGGTCGGCCACGTGAACCAGGTGCAGGTGCCGCTGCTCTCGTTGCCTATCAGAAACTATAATACTTCCAACGTGATTCAGAGACTCGATTTGGGCGGCGGTCGGATCGGCACGAGATACATCGTCAACCAGGCAGATGAAGCCGAGACGCTCATCTCCCGATGATACCAGCCTGCGGTAGATCAGCTTGCGGAACCGAGAGCCGGCGAAAGCCGGTGCAAGGCTGGCGAACCGTGCATCCGCGGTCACATCCGGAATGACCGTCAACTCCTGCACTGGATTTGTGAGATTATCCAGTTGCGGCAACGCATTCACTTGAGGCGCCGACAACCCCACCGCCGCCCTCCTGGCCCCGAGCTCCTTTCGCTCGCTCACCACTTGGATCATCGCGAAAGATGTTCCGGTTACATCGGCTGCCAGGTGCGCAACATGCTCCAGCAACAATCCGCGGTCGATGATCACTGTCCGATACTTTCTGCGGTTCCGAATCCTTGTCGCTTCCCTCGGTCATCGGCTGAACCTGGGATGGCCGCCCAGGTGATCCGCGTTCCACAGCGTGCGGGTCCAATCCCTCGCACCTCCGTAGCGACCGAGTGACCACGTTGCCCCGGCAGTCCTTCCAATTCCATTGCAACCGGACGTCGCGCAGGAAAAATCCGTGTGCGAGCGCGTCCGACCGATCATTCATTGGAACGGCTCTGTCGCGAATCAGAAATGCTCCCGGCTTGATTAAGCTGGCGACCAACAGCAGCCGCACCCGCAGCACCAGGCATATTGCCAAAAATAACAATGATATAACGTATATTTAACGAAAAGCCAATTCGACAAGAAATCATTTACAGACATGAAAAACTTTCATAATAGTTTCGGTGAGGCCGCACCGCAAAAAGCGCCGCCTCAACCTGGAAAGGATTGACAATGAGCAAGAATGATATCGGGGCTGTCGCTGAGGCAAAGTCGGTCGAGCCGAAGGCAACGAAGGATACGGGCCGTGTGCGCATCGGCGGTGGGACGATCCACTATGACGAGGTCACACAACGCCGTCCCGAGACCAAGGATGCTGGCCGTACGCGAATTGGCGGTGGGACTATCTCCTTCTGACCAGTACTCTGAAGGAGCAGGAATGCAGCCAAGCCGACCTCAGGGCAGGGAGGCTTGGCGGTTCCGCCTGAATTGCAATGACTGAAACTCCAATCGTCGAATTCTTTCGCCTGATCCGCTCGACGCGTCCTGCCAAGCGGGCCGAGCGGGCCGCCGCCGGCTATCTGCCAAGCCGCGGCCTGCGCTATTGCGACGCCCTGACCTCCGCCACGGGCTTCGGCTACTGGGTGTTTCCGCCCTTGGACATCCGCTTGCTGTGGGACGGCGAGCAAATCTTCTGGTCCTACGGCGAAGACGAAAGCTGGATGCCTCTCAGCGGCACCGACAGTGGCGCCGTCCAGTTCCCGGACTACGCGGTGGAATTCGACGCCGCGGCACCGGATGCCTTGCGGGGATATTCGCCGCCGTTCCTGACCGCGTTGCCCGAAGTCGGGGGCGTGCAGATGTGGACCGGCCTGCTGGCCAGAACCCGCCCCGGCTGGAGCCTTTCCGTGCGGCCCCCGGTGAACATCCCCGCCATCCCAAACCTTGTCCCGTGGGAGGGCATCATCGAGACCGACCTGTGGTTCGGCCCCCTGTTCACCAATTTCCGGCTGACCAAGACAGACACGACCGTGCATATCAGGTCGCAGGTCCCCATCATTCAGGTCCAGCCGCTGCCGCAGCTTGCGTATCGCGAAGAGACGCTTTCTTGCTTCGCTTGTTCGGATGTCTCCGACCTGTCAGCCGACGACTGGGACCGGCTTGGCAAGGTATTGCTGCCCAATCCGCACCCGACGATCCGTCAGGGCGAGTACGCGGTCATGGTCCGCAAGCGGCGGCTCTGTCCGTTCGACCCATCGCTGCTCGCGACAACGAAACCGGCGGAAGAAGATCAACTCACGGACGAGCCGGCCTCCACATAAGGCAGGCCGCCGCGGCCAGAACTGCCATCGGCACCAGCACCGCGTTCAACCGCAGATAGGGCAACAGCGCCGCCACCACGACGCTGGCGAAAGCGCCGCCCAGCAATTGCGAGACGCCAACCAGCGCTGAGGCGGTTCCCGCTCGTTCGCTCCAGCGCTCTATTGCGACGTGTTGCAGGTTCGGCACAAGAATGCCGCGGCAGAACAACACCACCAGCAGCGGCGGCAGGATGATAGCCGCAGAGATGCCGGCCAGGCCGAACCCTGCAAGCCCCAGCGCTGCGGCGACCGTAACAATAAGGCCGACCCGGATCGCCGCTTCTGCGCTGATCCCCCTCCGCGCCAGCATCCCACTGCTCGCGGCGCCCAGGGTGAGCGCCACCGCGGTGGACGCGAAGACCGCGGCAAATACTGCCGGCGGATAACCCATTTGACGAATGATGATGATCGGCGATCCCGCAATGTAAGAGAAGATGACTCCATAGCTCAGTGCATTGACCAGCGCCGTGCGCAGGAACACACGGTCGTTCCAGAGTGAGGTCCGGCCGTCGCCACCCGCGCGCTGCCGCACTTCGCGGTGTCCCCGAAGGCTTTCCGGCACGCACCAGCCAACAGCCGCGAGCAAGACGGTGCCGCCCACGGCGAGCACCACATGGACCGATCGCCAGCCGAACCGATCCACCAGCACCGAACCCAATGCCGGCGCAAGTACCGGCACCGCGGTGAGAACAGTTGCCACGTATGATCTTTTGGCGCGCGCGGCTTCTCCTTCGAAAAGATCCTGCACCATCGCGAACGATATGACCGCACAGGAGCCCGCGCCGAAACCTTGCACACATCGCGCGGCCAGCAATTCGAGCCCGGATTGCGCCAGTGAACAAGCGATCCCCGAAAGCGTGAAACATGCCAGTCCCGCCAGCAATACCGGGCGGCGTCCCCGAGCGTCTGAGAATCTTCCCGCGCCGAGTTGCCCCAGTGCGAATCCGACCATGAAACATGACAGTGTGAGTTCCGCCATCGTGACGGTCGTTTGCAGGACCCGCGGCAGAAGCGGCAGGGTCGGAGCGCTGAGATCGATCGACAGAGCAGGCAGCGCCGCGAACAATCCCAGAAGAATGGTGAACGCAAAGGATGCCGGAGCTACCTGGAAGAACTGCAGGGCGGCCAGACGTGGTTCGGACTCACGCACCTCAGTGATGCCATGGCCGGTCGGTCTGATGCGATCGAATGAAGTGTCGGGGATTCTTCTGCATGACGGTGACGTTTGCCTTCCCGGGCCGTTTGTCCACAAAGCGCGCGCCCGACACTATCTCCTGACATAATCTATGGCGGGGTGATGGCACGGTCAACCGCGGCGTAATAGTTACACTTTGTGCCAAATAGCAATCCTCACCGTCCGACCGGGCCACCGGCTGTGATATCTCCCAGCCAGCGGTCCTGCCGGGGAGCAGGCTTTTCCTTGCTGCGACTTGACGTTAGTCATTCCTAACGCTTGGCCGTCTCCTGTGCCGCTGCGACTTCCTTTTGCAGGTCCGCCAGGCTCAGCGCCCCGGGCACGATCGAATTACCGATCACCAGCGCCGGCGTTCCATCTATATTCAGCGCCTGCGCCAGCCTCAGGTTCGTGTCGATCTGCTGCTGGATCGCCGGTGACTGCATGTCATGTTGCAGCTTCGGCCAGTCCAGACCCAGCTTCTCCGCCGCTCCCTCGATCATCGGCAGCGTCGTGTCGGACGGCATCTGCATCACCGCCTCGCGCATCTGGTCGTATGCACCCTGGCGTTGCGCGGCCAGCAACGCCTTGGACCCCAGCATGCTGGCCGCCCCCAGAATCGGCAGATCCTTGTAGACCACCTTCACGTTGTGATCCTCGGCGATCAGCTTCTGCATCGCGGGATTCATGCTGCGGCAATAGGGGCAGCGGGTATCGAAGAATTCCACAATGGTGACGTCGCCATGCGGATTGCCGGCAAAAGGATCGGCCGGAGTCACCAGCATGTCGCGATGCGCCGCCAGCACCGCCTGCGACTCGGCCGCCGCGTGGGCAGCGTCGTCGGCCTGCAAGGCGGCCACTGCGTCGCGCAGGATGGATGGATCCTGCTTCAGTGCCTGCCGCACGATGGCGACGATTTCGGCGCGCTGCGCCGGCGTGAATTGCTCGGCAGCGGCGCCGGGCAAGGCAGGCAGGCACACGGCAGCCAGCGATAGGAAGCAGGCGCAGATCAGGCGAGGCATGAGCAATCCTTTGGGCAGTTGCCGCTGGTTGAGAACCTGTTTATGGCACGCCTCCTCACCAGGACGACGCGGACCAGCCCCTGCAAGGCCGGCCGCCCCGAACAAGGATCGGCAGACTTGCGGAGCAATGGCGTGGTACCGGCGCGGAGCATGCGCGCCATCCTAGCGACTTGGCGTGCCGTCGTCCTGTCCGGACTGACCTTGTTCAATGCCTCCTGCGCGACACTGTCCGGCATCAGCCCGTTCGGCAACTCGGCGCCGCCGGTGGGGCAACTGGGCCACGTCCAGGGATTCCTGGGCGGCGTCGTCGCTGATGAGCCACGCGCCGCACTGGTCGGGCGAGACATCTTGTCGCTGGGTGGGAATGCCGCCGATGCGGCGGTGGCAGTCGGGCTGGCGCTAGCGGTCACCCTGCCCTCGCGCGCCAGCCTGGGTGCCGGTGGCGCGTGCCTGGCGTATTCCCCTGGCGCGAAATCGGTAAACGCCGGCACGCCGCAGGCGATCATGTTCCTGCCGCTCCCGACCGCGCAGGTCGGCCCCAACGCCGATCGACCGGCGGCCGTGCCTATGCTCGCGCGCGGCCTGTATCTGCTGCACGCGCGCTATGGGCGCCTGCCGTTCGAGACCCTGATCATCCCAGCCGAGCGCATGGCGCGTTTCGGCATTCCCGTTTCGCGCGCTCTGGCGAACGACCTGTCGGTTGTCGCCGGCCCCCTGATGGCCGATCCGGCCGCGCGCGCCGTATTCAGCCGCGACGGCGTCGTGCTGAAGGAAGGCGATCCGCTGTTGCAGGAGGATCTCGCCGCGACGCTGACCCAGTTGCGTGTCGCCGGCGTGGGGGACCTGTATCAGGGGACTTGGGCGCGCCGGCTGGCACAGGCGTCGCCGCTGGTCGGTGGCCCGATAACCCTCGCCGACCTGCGCCATGCACTCCCCAGCCTGGCAGACCCGCTGATCGAGTCGTATCGCAGTGACAAAGTCGCATTCCTTCCAGCCCCCGCGGATGGCGGCCTGGCGGCCGCCGCTGCATTCGAGACGCTGCGCCAGAATCCAACAGACCTGAGCGGTGCCGCCGCGCGCTCGCTGGCAGTTGCGGCGCGGTGGCGGCAGGGCGGCGTGGCTCCGGACGCGCTGCTGAAGGCCGCCAATCTCCCGCAGGCGGCGCTGCCGCCGCTCCCGGCTTCCACGACCTGGGCGACGCTGGACCGTGATGGCAATGCGGTTGTCTGCACCGCCAGCCTGGACAATCTTTTCGGTACCGGAAGAATCGTGCCGGGGATGGGATTCCTGCTCGCAGCATCACCGGCCAGCGTGCCGCTGCCCTTGTTCGCGGCGGCGTTGGCCTGGAACGCGAATTTGCAGGCGTTCCGCGCCGAGGCGGGCGGATCCGGCCAAACCGGCGCAGCGCTGGCCGCGGCGGTCGGCATGATCAATACGTTGAGAACCGGTGCGCCAATGGCGTCAGAAGTGCCTGACCCTGGTCGGGCTAACGTGATCGGCTGTGCCGGCTTTCTGCCGGGCGAGAACGGCACTTGCCGCTGGGCCACCGATCCGCGCGGCGCCGGATTGGCGGTGGGTGGAAGCTGAATCGACCGGCGGTGAGAGGGTGATCGAGACTCCCGGTCCCGCCCTGGCGAGGACTATGTTAGCTCGCCTTCTGCAACACCGTTTCGTTCGACGCCAACACGGTTTCCTCCGCGGCCATCGCCTTTACGATTGCAACGGTCGCCGCGTCGGCCGGGAACAGCATTTCCAGAGCCAGTTCTGACAGGGTGATTTCGGTCGGCGTGCCGAATACCGTCGTCGTGTTGAGGAACGACACGGTGCCGAACCTCGTCTGAATTTGCAGCGGCGTCGCATAACGCTGCGGCCCTTCGGTGACGGCCGGCGCGATCCCGCCGGCGGGCGCAGGATAGGTCATCACCTCGGCGAGGAGCGCCTGGATGATGGGGTCGGGCCGAGTCGCCACCTGCTGCCGCAGCACCGTCATCGTATGCGCGCGCCACTCGACGAAATTGACGATGCGTGGTCCCAATCCCAACGGATGCAGTACCAGCCGCACCGCGTTGATCGGCTTGCGCAGCAGCTCCGCCGCGCACCCCTCATAGAGTTGCGGCAACGCACTATTCGACAGCACGACATTCCATCGCCGGTCCAGTGCGAACGCCGGATAAGGCTTGTGCGCCTGCAACACTTGCTCGATCGCTTGCTTCGCGGCTTCCAGCTCGGCCAACGACCGTTCTTCGAACATCGGCGCGAAACCGGCTGCCAGCAGCAGCGCATTCTGATCACGCAGCGGCACCTGGAGGTGCTCTGCCAGCCGCAGCACCATATCGCGGCTCGGCTGCGCACGCCCGGTTTCCAGATACGAAAGGTGGCGGGTCGAACTGCTCGCCGCCAGCGCAAGGTCTTCCTGTGTCATGCGGCGGCTCTGCCGCCAGCGGCGCAGCAAGACTCCGAATGGGATTGTCTTCTCGGTCATGCCGCAGCCTATCGCGGGACAGCGTCGCCGCGCCATGACCTGCAAGGTCAAGTTCCGACCAGCAATCGGCGTGGTTTTTGACCTGTCGCGTCATCGATCGTCACCGACAGCGTCCCCCATGTTGGCGCCACAGCAATCTCGCTGTGACACCAACCAAGGAACCTGTCATGTTGAACGCTCAAGACCTCGCTGACCGCTATGTGGCAGTCTGGAACGAAGCCGACGCCGAGAGCCGCCGCCAACAGATCGCCGAATTGTGGACGCCCGGCGGCCAGCATTATGTCGATGTCCGCGAAGCGCACGGGCATGACGCGCTGGAGCAACGGATCGTCGGTTCGTACAACAAGAACGTGCGTGACGGCGGCCATCGCTTCCACGCCGTGCAGAATGTCCGCGAACTGCGCGATCTCGTCACCTTCGGCTGGGAGATGCGCCCGGCGAGCGAAGATCGCGTCGTGGCGCATGGCTTTGCGGTCTTGCTGGTGGACCCCGACGGCCGCATCCGCACCGATTACCTGTTCATGGGAGGGCCCCGCTGATGCCCTCCGCCATCGCGATCACCACCGCTGGCCAAAGCCAGCGGCGGTGGTGGGTGCTCTCTATCCTGGTCGCGGCACAGTTCATGTTCGTGGTCGACGCGTTTGTACTGAATGTCGCCATTCCCTCGATCCGGGCGGAACTGCACGCAACGATCGGAGAAACCCAAGGTGCGATCGTGATTTACCAAATTGCGTTCGCGACGCTGATCATCACTGGCGGGCGCCTGGGCGACATCAGCGGCGCCAAGCCGGTGTTCTTGTATGGCTTGCTCGGCTTCACCCTGGCCTCCCTATCGTGCGGACTGGCGCAGTCGGGCAGCGCGCTTGTGGCCTGGCGCGCGGTGCAGGGTGCAGCGGCCGCGCTGATGATTCCGCAGGTGTTGGCATCGATCCATCGCTTGTTCCCCGACGCCGAACGCGGACGCGCCTTCGGTGCCTATGGCTTCACGCTTGGCTTCGGCGCGGCGGTAGGGCTGGTGCTGGGCGGATGGCTGCTGTCGCTCGACATCGACGGGCTCGGCTGGCGGACGATCTTTTTCGTCAACGTGCCGATCGGCTTCGTGCTGTTGGGGGCCGCCTGGCAGCTCATGCCGGCCTTGCCGGGACAACCGGGCAAGCGCCTCGACCTGATCGGCGCCGCCGCGCTGCTGGGTGCTCTGGTATGCTTGCTTGGTCCGTTGTTGCTCGGCGCCGGCCGTGGCTGGCCGGCCTGGTTGTTCGCCATCATGGCCTTGGGCGTGGCCTTGCTTGTTGCATTGTGGCGGATCGAAAGCTGGGTCGAGCACCGCCGCGGCGGACTGCCGCTGGTGCACCTCGACCTGCTGCGCGACCGCAGTTTCGCGATCGGCCTCGGTGCCGTATTCTGCTTCACCTTCGCCAATCTTTCGTTCTACTTGGTGATGATGCTGTATCTGCAGCTCGGGCTTGGATTGCCCGCGTTGCAGGCAGGAAGCGTTGTCCTGCCGTTGGCCCTGGCGTTTGCGCTGATGTCGCGCATCGCCGGGCCGCGCGCGCAGCGCCTTGGGATTGCGGCGCTGCTTCAGGGATGTGGCGTGCAGCTTGTCGGCCTGTTGATCGTCGGCATCGCCTTGGCTGCGGGAGGCGCCTCACCACGGCTACTGGCGGCGTTGCTGATCGTCTGGGGTACGGGGCAGGCGATGGTGATGGCACCGCTTTACGGCCTGGCGTTGGCCAAGGTTCCGGCGGCGCATGCCGGATCGGGCGGCGGCGTCATCAGCACTGTGTCGCAGATTGGCAATGCCTCGGGTGTCGCGTTGGTCGGTGCTCTGTACTACGCGGTGCAGGCGGCGGCCTCGGCGCGGGGAGCGATTCTTGCTTCGCTGGCCGCTCTCGCCGTTGCCATCACTGTCACCGCGCTGTTCCTGCAGATGCTCAGGCGGTGGCGCGCTACTTCCGATCATGCACGCGGGCAATAACCCGAGCCATGCGTCACGGCCGATCCCATTTGACGCCACCCCCTCCTGGAACAGGAGGGGGATTCTTCGCTTTTTCGCTCCGACCTGGCAGCACGAGCGTAACGGGTCCGGCCGGGGCTGTTGGAGTCCAGCAATCGTCCCTACGCCGCTCGTCGCACGGGTCATCACAGCAGCACGGCGTCTGTTTGCATGTGCATTTCTTCACGCATTTGGTGGAGGCGACGACATCCAGCACCTTGACCGGCGAATGCGGATCGTCACTGTGGATGACCAGCTCGCAGGCCTCCGGCTCGGAGTCCGCCCGGTACTGGATCACCACGCCCAGACACGAACCCGGATGGAGTTTCGCCGGGAACGGGTTGTTGATCAGCTTGAAGTTACGCCGCTTGCGGCTGAACTCGACATTCGAAACGAGCAGTTTGCAGTCGCCGACAATGCAGATCGAAACGGTCTTCTGCGCGATCCCGCAATCGCATCCCAATCGGCTGGCTTGGCGCGCCCAATCGCGCGGCGGCGCATCGATTTGCCGTGTCCGGTTTCGGAGCGTCCGATGACAATGGACCCTCCTGCAAACTTCGAACCTGATTAGTAAGACGCCGAATGGGTGTGATCCGGCTCACAAGCCCATGACTTCAGGATAAGACGCGGGCAAAGTAACGCATTCCCCCCGCCCCCTCGCACAGGCGGAGCGGGAATGCTTTCATTCGCCCGGCCATAACGGGCAGGGCAACGCATGCAACACGGCGCATCTAAAGCGGGCAGGCGATGAACGTGCTGTTTCATTACGCGGTAGCGCCGGACCTGGCGGCGCGGCTCGCGGCGATACCGGGCCTCACGATCTCGGTCTGTCCCGAAGGTGACGACGCCACCCTGTTCCGCCTGCTGCCCGAAACCGAAGTGCTGTGGCACGTGCTGCAACGCTGTACCGCTGACATGATCGCCGCCTCCCCGCGGCTGCGCCTGATCCAGAAAATCGGCGTCGGCGTGAACACCATCGATCTGGACGCAGCGAAGGCGCGCGGCATGGCGGTGTGCAATCTCCCCGGCACCAACGCACGCGCGGTGGCCGAGCTGACCCTCGCGCTGATGCTCGCCGCGTTGCGCCGGCTGCCGCGGTTCGATGCAGCCATGCGGCAAGGCGTATGGTCCGATCCGTTGTTGCAGGACGGGTTAGGCGAACTGGGCGGCCGCACCGTTGGCCTGGTGGGCTACGGCGCCATCCCACGGATCCTGGCCCCGATCCTCGCCGCGATGGGCTGCCGCTTGCTCTACACCGCGCGCGCGCCAAAGCAGGACGCGTTGGGCGACTGGTGCACGCTGGCGGACTTGGTGCCCCGGTCCGACCTCCTCAGCCTGCACGTGCCGCTGACGCCGGAAACGGCGAACCTGATCGACGCCTCGACTCTGGCACGGATGAAGCCCGGAGCAATCCTGATCAATACTGCTCGCGGCGGCCTCGTGGACCAGGCGGCGCTGACCGAAGCGCTCCGGTCGGGCCGCCTCGCCGCGGCTGGGCTGGACGTATTCGAAGCGGAACCCCCGGAGTTCCGCGCGCCACTGTTCCACCTGCCCAACGTGGTTCTGTCGCCGCACGTCGCCTGGATCACGACGGGCACCTTCGACCGCAGTTTTGCTCTGGCGGCGGAAAACTGCCGGCGGCTCGCGGCCGGAGAAGCGCTGCTACATCGGGTGGTGTGACGCCAAACTCGTGCAGCATCGCGCCCCGGGAATGCAGCGTGGGAAATGCCGGTGTGCGGTCCCGGCTGCGCCACCGTTGATCTCGGTCAATGGCGAAACCCCGGAGGTATGTCACACGCTACTGCCAGGTGCATTGTGGGGAGACCCGCCATGAATCGCGAAATGTTGGAGATCATCCGCCATCAGGACCCGCTGAAACTGGCGCCCGACGCCACGGTGCAGGAGGCGTGCAAGCGGATGCACGCCCGAAAGGTCGGTGCGGTCCTTGTGACAAACGGCGATTCCCGGCTGCTGGGGATCTTTACCGGACGTGACGCGGTACGCGTGTTGGCGCAAGGCAAGGATCCTAAGGAGACGAAACTCAACGACGTGATGACGAAGAAGCCTGCGACCATGCCGCCGCGCTCGACTGCGATCGAGGCGCTGCGGCTGATGCGCGACGGCGGCTTCCGCCACGTGCCCGTGGTGGAGCAGGAAGTCGTGATCGGGGTGGTCTCGCGCGGCGACTTCCGCGGCCTGGAGCAAGATCGGCTGGATGAGGAAACCGGCATCTGGGAACGGATCCGGTAGGACGTAAACCTCTCCCGCTTACGCGGGCGAGGTTATGCGATCAGCGAACCGTGCCAGCGCTCGGCTCATTGCAGCGGCGACGGCCTCGCCCTGTGTCGAACCCGCTTGCTCTACGATCCGCACATGGTGAAGCGGTCCCGGCTTGGGCGGAGTGCCGTGGGCCAGCGTCCAGTCTGCCTCCAGCACCACCTGCCCGGCGCTGTCGCCGCTGAACTGCTGCACTGCCAGCACCAACGTACGCGCGCCCTTTGGCGAGACCGGGTCGTTCGGGGCCAGCACCGCGGATTCTCCCAGCCGCGCCTGTAGATCGGACGTCAATGTGGTTCTCACCAGCTGGTCCAACGGCGCCGCCCAGCGCTCGGTGTCAGAGACCGATACCGTGGTCCCAGGCCCCAGCGTCACCAGCGAGGCGCGGTCCAGATCAGCCGGCAGCGCCACATGGCCCACCTTCAACGGCAGGCCCGGAAAATCCGTGTCCGCGGGATGGCCGGGTCCCACTGGCACCAGCGTGTAGAAATGCGTCTTCGGGCCGGCACCACAGCCGGCCAGCCCAAACACGAACGCCGCCGCCAGCAGCCATCGCATCCCGCTTCACCTCTTTCCCATCAGCAGCGCCTGCGGATTGCGGTCGAGATAGTCGGTCAGCTCACGCAGGCTGCGGGCCGCGCGGCTCAACTCATAGAGGGTGTGACCCATGCTCGCCGTCTCCGGTTGCTCGGCCGACGCCGACAGCGGGTTGCTGCTGACGAGCTGCCGCATGTCCGCCAGCGTGCCCTGTGCCTCGAAAGCGACGCGACGCAGATCCGCCAGCACAGGGCCGGCCTGCACGCGCGCACTGCGAGTGACTTGCTCTATGTTGGCCAGCGACTCGTCCAGGTGCCGCAGGCTGGCGGTCAATTGCGGCGATTTGGTCAATGCCGCGACCCGCTTGGTCGCCTGATGGACGTTGTCGGCGATCCGATCCAGCGGCATCGCATTCAACTTCACCGCCACGGCGCTGAGCGATGCCATGATGCTGTTGACGCTGGACTCCGGACCGGCGGGAATTTCCGGGATTGCCCCCTCGCCCAGGCTGGCTTGCCGGGCATGCGGCACGAACGCCAACTGCACCGCCTTGCCGCCCACCACCGGGATGGAGCTGCCCAGCCGCGCGCGCAGCCCCTCACCGATCAGCCGGCGCAGCATCGCATCCATCTGCGGCTTTGCGTATGCCGCCCAGTTGCCACCCGCCAGCACGATGTCGTCCGGTTCGATCGCCAGCGTTACCAGATCTTGCAACTGGCCGGTGCGCGGATCGTATTGCAATGTGCTTTCGGTGACGCTGCCGATGCGCTTCTGGTCGAGCGTCACCGGTGCGCCGGCGTTCAGCGCACCCCCCTCCTCTGCCTGGAACACCACGCGATACAGCACATCTTCCGGAGCGGGGGCATGCTCTGCGGCGGCTGCGTTGCCGTACAGCGGGAACATCGCGCCGGCGTTTGCCGGCGGGCCGCTTTGCGCGCCACGCGGCGTTTCAAAATCCACCGCCCCCTGGAACAGGGCCGGGACCGACTGGAATTGCAGACGCGGGCCTCCATTGGCCATCGAGATCTGGACCGCGCTCGCATTCCAGAACCGTGTCCCTTCATGCACCAGGTCGTTGAAGGGCGCGTTGATGAACAACTCGATCCGGAAATGCCGGTTGTCGCTTTCCAGCCGCGCGCCGCCCACCACGCCCACTTGCAGGTCCCGGTAATAAACCGGAGAGCCGCGTGTGATGGTGCCGAGCCTGTCGGCCTGCAGCACGTATCGCGTCACCCGCTGGCCACCAACCTCCGGCGGGCGTTCCGCCAACCCCTGATAGCGCTTCTGCTTTGGTCCCGGATGCGGCTCGACGCCGATGAACGGCCCGGTCAGGGCGGATTTCAGTGAGGCCAGGTTGGTGATGCCGGGATGGCCGGAAATCCAGAAGCGGGTGCCTTTGCCCAGATGGCCGTCCATGTCCGAATTCATGCTGAGCATGGCCCGGACATGGCGCATGTCCTTCATGAACCGGACCGATGCCACCTGACCGACGACAATCCCTTCCCACTTTACCTTGGTGTTGTCTGCCTCGATCCCGCCGCCGGTGGGGAAGATCACCGTCACGTCGGGTCCACTCGCCGCAAGCTGTTGGAACGCGAGGTAGGCGACGATGGCAACCGCAGCGATCGGCACGGCCCAGATCCATCCCGGCCAGCGGCTCGTGTGCTCCACCGCCTGCTTGGGTTCGTCGCTCATGCCGTGGTTGGCCACACATGGACCATCTCGGTCGATGGCGGGAGGCGCACCGTCGGAGGCACGGCGTATCCCCGAAGCACGGGAACGGTGGAGCGGTTAAAACAGGGGCTGACCATCGCGTTTGGTGCAAGCCGAACGCCGGGCATTCGATCGGAGTTGCCGCCCGGCCCTTCACGAGGGTGAATTCGTGGCAAGTTCATGGCGCAGCATGCATTACGCACTTGCAGCAGGCGGGGCACGCGTACGACTATAGGAGCATGATGCCGCAGGAGGTTCCGTCGGCGGTTCCCTCCGCCGTCCGGTCAGCGCCTGGTCCCCGGATCGCCGGCCCGGCCTTTGCCGCGCTCGATCTGGGGACGAACAACTGCCGCATGTTGGTAGGCGCCCCGGCCGGGGACAGCTTCCGGGTCCTGGACAGTTTCTCGCGTATCGTCCGGCTGGGCGAAGGTCTGCATCACACCGGCGCGCTGAGCGAAATCGCGATGGACCGCGCCCTGGCGGCGTTGCATGCCTGCGCTGCGCGCCTGGCACGCCGCCCTGTGCGCAGGCTGCGTGCCATTGCCACGGAGGCATGCCGCCGCGCAATCAACGGCCGCGAGTTCCTGGCCCGGGTGAAGCAGGAGACCGGGCTCGAAATCGGTGTGATCTCGGCCCGGGAAGAAGCGGAACTGGCGCTTGAATCCTGTACCCCCTTGCTCCCCGGTAACGGTCGACGGGCGTTGTTGTTCGATATCGGCGGCGGCTCGACGGAGTTGGCCTGGGTGCGATTGAGCGAAGGGCGCCCGGCACTGATCGGCTACGACTCTCTGCCGGTCGGCGTGGTGACGCTGGCCGAGCGCTGGGGCGGTGCCGGCTTCACCACCGATGGTTTCGACGCGATGGTGGACGATGTCGCTGCCCGATTGGCGGCGTTCGAGTCCATTCATTGCATCGGCCATGAGATCCGCGACGGCGGCGTAGCCCTGCTGGGCACCTCCGGCACGGTAACCACGCTGGCCGGCATCGCGCTGGAACTGACGCGCTACCGGCGCCCCCTGGTGGATGGCGTGGTGCTGAGCGCCGACGTGGCGGACGCGGCGGTCGCCAGCCTGCGGACGATGGGGCGCGAGGGCTTGGCGCAGCATCCTTGCGTCGGTCCGGACCGGGTGGACTTCGTGCTGCCCGGCTGCGCTGTGTTCGCCGCGATTACCCGGCTGTGGCCGGCGCCGAAGGTGATCGTGGCCGACCGCGGCCTGCGGGAAGGCATGCTGTTGCGCATGATCCACGGCGAGCAGGCACGCGGCCGGCGGGCGGGATTCTACCGGCCGGCATGAAGCCCGGCAGCGGGAAGGGAAGCGGTGCACCGCGCGGGCTGGCGGTGCCGTTGCGCTCGGCGCAGGGGCGCAGCGCGGCTTCCCAACGGTGGCTGACGCGCCAGTTGAATGACCCATACGTGGCGGCGGCGAAGGCGCAAGGCTGGCGATCACGCGCGGCGTTCAAGCTGATCGAGCTGGACGAACGGTTCAAGCTGATCCGTCCGGGCGCGCGCGTGATCGACCTGGGCGCAGCGCCGGGCGGCTGGTCGCAGGTCGCGCTGCAGCGAGGGGCCGGCAGTATCGTGGCGCTGGACCTGCTGCCGATGGATGCCGTGCCCGGAGCGGTCGTACTGCAGGGCGATTTCTCCGATCCCGCGGTGGCGGCGCGCGTTGAAACGGCTCTGGGCGGCAAGGCCGACCTGGTGCTGTCCGACATGGCACCGAACACCACCGGCCACGCCGCCACGGACCATCTGCGGATCATGGCCCTCGCCGAGGCAGCACTGGAGTTTGCGCTGGACCTGCTGGCCGATGAGGGCGGTTTCGTCGCCAAGGTGTTTCAGGGCGGCAGCGAACGCGAAATGCTGTCGCGGATGAAACAGGCGTTCGGCACGGTGCGCCACGCCAAGCCGCCGGCGAGCCGGAAGGAGTCGAGCGAGTTGTACGTGGTGGCGCAGGGGTTCCGGCCCCTCAGGCCTTTGCCCTGACGACTGATTGCGTGGGGGCATCGGGCCGACCACGGTGGTGGGAGACATCCTCCTGATGTTGCAGACCGTGGCGAAGCTGGGGCGCAACACGTGCCGATTGTTGGGGCAATCCACCGCCGTCAAGGGGCGTGGTCCCGGGGTCCCAAGGCGAGGCGAGGTGTTGCCCAAACCCCCGCCGCACGCCATCACCCCCGCATGAACGGCGCGACTCCCAAAATCCGTCTCCGCAACCTCCACAAGCGCTTCGGCGGCAAGGTCGTGCTGGACGGCATCGATCTCGACATCATGCCGCGTACCTCCATGGTCGTGATCGGCGGCTCCGGCTCCGGCAAATCGGTTCTGCTGAAATGCATCCTGGGCTTGCTCGAACCGGACGCCGGCACCATCGAGATCGACGGCACCGACATCCTCCGCCTCCCCCGCCGCGAGCGCGACGCCATCCGCGCCCGCATCGGCATGTTGTTCCAGAACGGCGCCCTGTTCGACAGCCTGCCGGTCTGGGAGAATGTCGCCTTCGGCCTGTTGGCCGAGCGCAAGGCGACCCGTACCGAGGCCCCTGCTCACGCCGCGGGGTTCCTCGCCGAGGTCGGCCTGGCCGCCGGCGTCGGCGACCTTTACCCCGCGGAGCTTTCCGGCGGCATGCAGAAGCGCGTTGCCCTGGCCCGCGCCATTGCGCCCCGCCCCGACATCATGTTCTTCGATGAGCCGACCACCGGCCTGGACCCGATCATGGGTGCAGTGATCGACGGGTTGATCGTGGACTGCGTCAAACGGCTCGGCAGCACGGCGGTGGCGATCACCCACGACATGGCCAGCGCCCGCCGAATCGGCGACGACGCAGCGATGATCTACCAGGGCCGGATCATCTGGCGGGGCCCCGCGTCGGATCTGATGGACACGGGCGTGCCGGAAGTGGACCAGTTTACCCACGGCCGCCGCGAGGGCCCGATCCAGATGGAGCTGCGGCGGTAAGGCTGGAAACATCCCCCCTCCCCATGCGGGCTTCGACCGCGTAGTGGACCAAGGATAGGAGGACGGGACATGTGGGCCGGCGGCGCACCCGTTCGCTTCCCCTAACCCCCGCCACCCCCTCGCCCTAACCCAGTCCCACAAGGGGTGGGGGAATGCGCCACTCGGCCCCCTGCCCCGACTTGCCGAAAATAGACACAGATGATGTTCCCCGGCGCCGGATTATTCCGCGCAGCCAAAAGGCCTACCTCCATCGCGTCACCAGCGGGAAGTCCCTCATGCCGAGGGACCAAGCTTGTGGGAGGGGCCAATGCATCAGGACACCACAATCGAAAAAGAGCCGGCCCAAACGTCCGAGCGGTCTTATACCGATGTTCAGACGCGGAGTCGCCGCCGCCTTCGGCTGCCGTTGCGCTCGATCTTGCTTGGCGCCGCCGGCGCGGCGGTTCTGGCGGGCGGCATCCTCTACGGCCAGTATTATTGGACAACCGGGCAGTACCTGGTTTCGACAGACGATGCCTACGTGCAGGCGCACAACGTCCTGGTCAGCCCAAGGGTCTCCGGATACATTTCCCAGGTCGCGGTGAACGACAACCAACGGGTTCGCGCCGGCCAGGTACTGGCCCGCATTGACGACCGTGACTACCTCACCGCCGTTGCGCTGGCCCGAGCCGATGTCGAGGCGCAGCAGGCCGCGATTGGCGTCCTGCAGCAGCAGATTGGGGCCCAGCGGCTTGCAGTCGAAGCGGCGCGGGACAGCATCGTCGCAGATCAGGCCGACCTGACCTTCGCAGACCAGAACTACGACCGGTACCAGAACCTCTCCCGCAGCGGGGCAGGCACGATGCAGGAGGCGCAGCAGGCGACCTCGCTGCTCCACGCGAAGCGCGCCCAACTGGATCATGACACGGCTGATCTCGGCCTGGCGCAGAAGCAAGTGGACGTACTGAAGGCGCAGCAGATTCAAGCCCAGGCTGTGCTGGCCCAGAAGCAGGCCGCGCTGCACCAGGCAGAACTGAACGAGAGCTACACGACGATCACCGCGCCAGTAGCCGGTACGGTCGGCGTCCGCACGGTACGCGTGGGACAGTATGTGCAGGCGGGCACGCAGTTGATGGCCGTCGTACCGCTGCGGCACGTCTACGTCACGGCCAACTTCAAGGAAACCGAACTTACCAACGTGCAGCCGGGCCAGCCGGTGACAATCGACGTCGATACCTTCCCCGATGCTGTGGTGCATGGGACGGTGGACAGCATCGCCCCCGCCAGCGGCGAGGAATTCGCGCTGCTGCCGCCCGATAACGCGACCGGCAACTTCACCAAGATCGTCCAGCGCATCCCGGTGAAGATCGCAATCAACCCGGACGATCCGCTGATCGGCCGGCTGCGCCCGGGCATGTCGGTCGAGCCCACCATCGATACCAAGCCCGCCCACGGGTGAGTGCCATGGCAGATAATCCTTCGCTCGCGCAGGAGAACGTGTCGCTGAAGACCTGGATCGCGGTCGGCGGTTCGCTGATCGGGGCATTCATGGCAGTGCTGAACATCCAGGTCACCAACTCCTCGCTGCCCAACATCGAGGGCGGCATCGGCACCGGCGGCATCAACGGCTCCTGGATCAGTACGGCTTATCTGATCGGCGAGATCATCGTGATCCCAATGACGGGTTTCATGAGCCAGGTCTTCTCGCTACGCCGCTACCTGATCGCCAACACCGTACTGTTCCTTGTGTTCTCGGCGTTGTGCGGACAGGCGAGCAGTCTGCCGGAGATGATCGTGCTGCGCGCGCTGCAAGGGTTCTTTGGCGGCGTGCTGATCCCGTTGTCCTTCTCCATCATCGTTTCGATGCTGCCGCCTTCGAAGCGCGCGATGGGGTTCGCGGGGTTCTCCATCACGGCAACCTTCGCGCCCGCCATTGGCCCCACGATCGGCGGCTGGCTCACCGACACCTACGGCTGGCAGACCATATTCTACATGAATCTGGTGCCCGGCGCGGTGATGCTTGCCGCACTGATTTACGCCCTGCCCCGTTCCGACACGCGCCTGGGGCTGCTGCGGCGCACCGACTGGCTCGGCATCGCGCTGATGGCCGTCGGTCTGGCGACGTTCCAGACCGTGTTGGATGAAGGCAACGTTTACGACTGGTTCGGTTCCTCCTTCATCGTCAGGCTGAGTCTGATATCCGCGGTGGCACTCGGCGCTTTCATCGTCGTGCAGCTGATCCGCAAGGAGCCGTTGATCCAGCTTCGCCTCTTGGCCCGCCGCAGCTTCGGCTTCGGCACGCTGGCGAATTTCCTGCTCGGCTTCGCGCTGTATGCGTCGGCCTACGTGCTGCCGCAGTACCTCGCAGTGACCCAGGGATTCGACGCGCAGCAGAGCGGCGAGGTGATGGCCTGGACCGGCATCCCGCAGTTGTTCGTCATCCCGCTGGTGCCGTTTCTGATGGGCAAGTTCGATGCACGCCTGCTGGTCGCGATCGGCCTCGCGGTATTCGCGACAAGCTGCTTCATGAACATGCACCTGGACGCGAATTACGCTGCCCCGCAGCTGTTCGAGCCCAACGTGGTGCGGGCGTTCGGCCAGGCCTTGGTGATGACGCCGCTTTCCGCCATCGCAATGGTCGGCATTCAGCCGAACGAGGCAGGCGCTGCCTCCGGATTGTTCAACATGCTGCGCAACCTGGGTGGCGCAGTCGGCACAGCGGCGATCGAAACCTTCGTCACCAAGCGCGAACAATACCACTCGTTCATCATCAATGCCCATGTCTCGCTGTTGCAGCCGGCAACGGTGAAGCGGCTGGCGGCCATGCAGCAATACTTCACCGAGCATGGCGTGCCCGACCCGGGTCAAGCGATGCACCGCGCGATCGTCGCGGTCGGCGAGACCATCCGCGCGCAAGCGACCCTGATGGCCTACGCCGATGCCTTCGCATTGCTGGGCGTCATGCTGCTGGGCGCGATGCTGGCGGTTGGCTTGCTTCGCAAAGGCGCTGCATCCGCAGCCGGAGCGCACTGAGATGCGCGATCCCCGCTCAATGCCACAGACCACTGTGACGTACTGTTCTTAAAGGAGAACGGTCATGTCGGACCTTGAATCAGCCAAACGCAAGCGCCGCGGCTTCAGCCGGGAGTTCAAGCTCACAGCCCTGGCGCGGATGAACGAGACGCGGAACATCGTCGGATTGGCCCAGGAACTCGGGCTGGAACGCAAGCTGCTATATTGCTGGCGCGACAAGTTGCAGGCTGGCGGACCGGAGAACCTGCGCGGTGCGGGCCGTCCCCGGGGATCGTGCTCAGCCGATCGCGACCAACTGGTGGATAGGCCGGCGCTGGAGACGGCGACGGAGCAACAGCGATGAACCGGCGCAACGATCGGCCGGATGAAACCGAGCCATCGTCGAACGGCTTGCGGCGCTGCGGCGCTTTCTGGTTCGATACCGTGCTGTTACCGCGATTCCTCCACGCGCTTGATCCGCAGCTGTTCGATGGTGAGTTGCGCGATATGCATCCTGACCACGTCTGTCCATGGAGACCCGATATGGGCGCTTCATGGCGACGCTGTGGTGATGGTGCGAGAGGGGGGATTCGAACCCCCACGCCTTGCGGCGGTCGATTTTGAGTCGACTGCGTCTGCCGTTCCGCCACTCTCGCGCGCGAGGGCCTGTATAGCGGATCGGGCGGTCCTGCCAAACTCCCGTCTGCCGAACTCCCATCTGGCGCGGCCCTCCGCCGTGGCTATACTTCCCGCGCCGGGACCAGGAGGAAACCGCCCATGAGCCTCAGCATCCGTCCGCTGCACCCGCATTTTGCCGGCGAAGCGACCGGCCTGGACATCACCCGCCCGCTCTCTCGCGACGAGGTCGCCGCCATCGAGGCGGGCATGGACCGTTACGCCGTCCTGGCCTTCCCCGACCAGAAGCTGACGGACGAGCAGCAGTGCATGTTTTCCCGGAATTTCGGCGAGCTGGAGGTGACGCTGATCGGCCAACTCAGCAAGCCGGAGGAGCGGCGGCTGGGTGACCGGCTGGAGCTGGGTGACATCTCCAACCTCACGGCCCGCAACCAGCTCCGCGCGCGCGACGACGAGAAACGGATGTACGCGCTGGCCAACCGGCTGTGGCACTCCGACGCGTCCTTCCGCCCGCATGGCGCCGGCTATACGCTGCTGCACTCACGCGTGGTGCCCGGCAAGGGCGGCAACACGGAATTCGCCGACATGCGCGCCGCGTATGATGCACTGGACGATGCCACCAAGGCCGAAATCGAAGACCTGGTCTGCGAGCATTCGATCGTGTTTTCGCGCGAGCAAATCGGCTTTGCCGTGGAAGGTGGCGAGAATGCGGACAAGCTGAAGCCGGTGCGGCACCGGTTGGTGATCACGCATCCGGTGACGGGACGCCGGTCGCTGTATCTCTCGTCGCATATCGGCGGCATCGTCGGCTGGCCGGTGCCGGAGGCGCGCGCCTTCATCCGCGACCTGCAAGAGCATGCGACACAGCCGGAATTCGTCTACGTGCACAAGTGGCGCGTGAACGCGCTGGTGATGTGGGACAACCGCACGGTGATGCACCGGGCGCGCCGCTTCGACGATCTGCACGAGGTGCGCGACCTGCGCCGGACGTCGATCAAGGGTACCGGCGTCACCGCCCCGCCCGTGCTGCAAGCGGCAGAGTAAAATATCATTGCGACGAGCGAAGCGACGAAGCACCCCCGGTCACGCGGAGCACGAACGGTGCGGGCGGCTTCTCAAATAAGATTGCTCCGTCGCTACCCTGCTCGCGACGACACGAACCGCAGGACCCGCGATTCACCCATAGTGCATGCTGGTCACAGATAGTGCATGCTGGGCGGCCAAAGACCTGGAACAACAGGGGAACGCCATGTCAGACCTGCCGGCTGGCATAACGCCGCGTGGCCTGGGATATAGATCGGCCGCATCCAAGTGGGGCTGGTTCGTCGCGCTCGGCAGCATCATGATCCTGGGCGGGATCTTCGCACTCGGCGATGTCGTCATGTTCACGCTGGTCAGCGTGATTTTCATCGGGGCGATGCTGCTGGTGGGCGGTATTTTCCAGATCATCCACGCCTTCATGACGCGGGAATGGAGCGCGTTCTTTTTCAACCTCCTGGCCGGTTTCCTCTACGTGATCGGCGGCTTCCTGATCATGCAAGAGCCGGTGGCCGGTTCCCTGGTCCTGACATTGTTTGTGCTTGCCGCCCTGCTGATCGGCGGTGTGATGCGCATCGTGATCTCTTTACAACACAGGGAGCTGCCGGGCTGGTGGTTTGTGTTACTCAGCGGTATCATCAGCGTTATCCTCGCGGTGATGCTGTACGCCACGCTTCCTTGGTCCGGCCTATGGATTTTGGGGACGCTGATCGGGATCGAACTGCTGGTGCAAGGCTTCACGTGGCTCCGTTTCGGTTTCGCGATGCGCCACATGCTGCACATGTCCGCCTGATGTGAGACAATCGTGCGACACTGCATCGCGTGCGGCGCTACCACAATGCGCAGCCGCGCGATATGCGGCGCACCACCGTCACGATCCAGCCGATTGCCGGGACAAAGTGACCGAGGAAGAACGTGTACTGTTCCGCTGTCCAGCCGCTGGTGCGCGTGCGTCCGAAGACCCGAAGCAAATCGTTGTTCTTGTCGGCATATGCTGGCGGAGTGGTCGATTGGCCGGTGCCGGAGGCTCGCACTTTTCTGCGTGAGCTGACGGAGCATGCAACGACGCGCCCGCTCGTCTATTCGCATGTGTGGTGCCAGTATGACGTGGTGATGTGGGACAACCGCTGCACCATGCACCGCGTGACGCGCTTCGACGAGACTCAATCGCGCGACATGCACCGCACAACGGTGGCGGGCATCGCATAGTCTCTGCCGCACGCCGCACCGCGGAGAGAATTACGTTCAGTTAGCGTATTCGTACCGAAAGCCAAAAACCGAGCGCTGCCTTCCCGGTCGTCGCAACGGTGACTATGGATGCACGTCAGGGGTATATGGGAATTGAGGTATGCACACGTACCAATTACACTGATGTATGCGTTGCACAGGATTCTGATGAAAGATCAACGTATGAGCAACCTCACTAAGATTGATGCGCAGGGTGTGCAGAAATCGCGGACCGCAGCAACCACTGTGCACACGCTGTTTTGTACCAATGCCACCTATCTTCAACATATGGCGGTGTGCCTCGTCTCTCTCGTGATGAACAACCCTGAGTTGTTCTTCGATATCATGATCGTTTGTCAGCAGGGCGAACGCCTCGACGAAGCCAAGCTGCGGCGGTCGATGGCGCAATTCCCCAACCAGTCGCTGAACTTCCGCGCATTCCAAATGCCTCGGGATCTTCTGCTGCCGCTCAATCCGCTGGCACACTATACCCCGGACGTATATTCAAGGTTGTGGATCGGAGAATTCTTCCCACCCCAGGTTACCCGCGTCCTCTACCTTGATGCCGATATGGTGGTCGTAAGCAGCATTGCCCCGCTGTGGAACGCTGATTTGGGCGGAGCATTGATGGCTGCCGTTGACATTCCCGGGTCCGACCGCGGCGTAACGCGGCTCGCGATGCGTCCTGAAGACGGCTATTTCAATTCGGGCGTATTGCTCATCGACCTGGCGCAATGGCGGGCCACACGCGCGGAGGAAACCGTTATCGACTATATTCGCGCTAATCCGGAGCGTGTGCTTTATGATCAGGACGCACTAAATGCGTGTTTTCACAGCCGAACCAAGCGGCTCGATTATGCATGGAACGTGATCTGGCCGTTCTACCGTGAACCCCCGACACTTCCGCTGAAGCAAAGGGAAATAGCAGCAGTCCGACGCGAGGCACGGATCATTCATTTCAATGGTGGCTCGAAGCCTTGGAGCTACTTCTGCGATCACCCACGACGAACCGAGTATGACAGGTACTTGCGCATGACCGAGTGGCGCGATTTCGTTCCGCCCGACCGCACCCCGCTCAACCGATTGCGCAAGGTTCTGTCGGGCGTGTTGCCTGCTTCCGTGAAGGCCGGCCTCAAGGCGGCAATCGCTGGTGCCATGGCTCGTACAACGTAATGTCCGGCTGCTTTGCACGGTTCGAATTTCTGGTTGCTGAATTCAAATCCAATGAGATCGTCGGCGTCTACTGCGTTACTTTTTGAGCGGGATCCGGGGCCCGCTGCGTCAGGTCACGCCGCGGGATGACACACCGCGCCAAGGATATGCTTATAAAATACCAGCGTATCCGATGCCGTACCGTCACCGCTCATCGAATGGCCCGGGATCCGTCCCGCTTCCTGCCAACCGATCGCACGGTAGAGTTCTTCGGCCACGGCCCCCGCCCGCGCATTCAGCGTCAGCAGCGACCGCCCAGCCCGTGCGGCCTCCTGCTCCGCTCGCTGCATCAGGACGCGCCCCAGCCCCCGCTGGCGAGCATCGGGATGCACCATCAGTTTCTTCACCTCTGCCCGATGCGGCTGGTCCTGCGGCATGCCAAGATCCAGCATTACCGCGCCCGCAAGCACGCCCTCCGCCCAACCGCACAGCAGTATCCGTGTGCCGTTCGCCACCTGGCCGGCGACGCGCTTCCAGTAGGCTCGCGCAACGGATGGTGCCAGCGGCGGCAGAAACGAAAGCCCCGCGCCGCCGTCAACACAGGCGACCAGGATGTCGGCCAGCCGCCGTTCGGCGGAGCTTGCGCCCGCAGCGTCCAACACCTCGACGCCGTTCACCGGCTTGGCATAAGCGAATTCCAGCGAATGCGAGATGTCCTGCAACACGCGGATCGGCCCCGCGCGAACGTAGGACCGCTTTTCATAGAACCGGTGTGCACGGTCGAACCGCGTATCACTCCACAGCATCAGACGAGTTGCGCCGGCGTCCATGGCATGCGCCTCGGCAACATCGGCCAAAGCGCGGCCAAGACCGGACCCGTGCTGCGAAGGATGTACGTAGACGCGGCACAATTCCCAATCGTGCGAGGGCCCTGCGTCGTGCCCGGTGCTGCCGTGCGCGCCGGCATGATGCGGCCGTGCTGCCGCCATACCGAGAATGGCACCACCATCCTCCGCGACCCACAACACCCCGCGAGCCTTCGCATAGTAGGATGCAAGCGCACGCAGTTCGGGCATCTCGCCGTCAACGTCCATGCGGATACCAGGGTACATCCCCCAACATGCCGCAATCAAAGCGATCAGTGAGTTGGCGTCGGCATCGCGGCCGGCTCGGATCGTGCTGGTCATCGCGCTGGATCAGAACAACGAATAGCCGCCGTCGATCACGAACGTATCGCCGGTGTGGTAGCGCGATGCATCGCTGAGCAGATAGACGGCAATGCCGGCGAAATCATCGCCGGTGCCCCAGCGGCGCATCGGCACGCGGGGGAAAACCTTGGTGCGGAAGCCTTCGGTGGCGAAGGCGTTCGCGGTCATCTCGGTGGCGATCCAGCCGGGCAGGATCGCATGGGCGCGGATGCCGTGGCGGGCGAGCTCGACCGCCAGCGCGCGCACCATGGAGATCATGCCGCCCTTGCTGGCGGCGTAATGTTCTGATCGCGGCGCCGCCTCGATGGCCGCGAGCGAGGCAGTGCCCACCAGCACGCCGCCGCCGCCCCGCTCCACCATATGCGTGGCCGCGGCGCGGAAGGTGTGGAAGGCGCCGTCCAGGTTGACGCGGGTCACGCGCCGCCACTCGGCGTCCGTCATGTCGAGGAACGACGCAACGCCGCGCCCGCCCACGCCGGCATTGGCGAAACAGCCGTCCACGCGGCCGAACGCCGCCAGGGTGGCGGCGAAAGTGTCGTTCACCGCCGTTGCGTCGCCGACATCGCACAGCCAGGATTGTACGCGGTGGCCGTGGCGGGCGATTTCGGCGCAGGCGGCCTCGTTCTTGGCGGCGTTGGTGCCCCAGATGGCGATGTCGGCGCCCGCCTGCGCCAGGCCGAGCGCCATGCCCAGGCCGATGCCGGAGTTGCCGCCGGTGATCAGGGCGACCTTGCCGGTCAGATCGAAGGGGTTGGCGGGCATGCGGGGCTCCGTGGCTATGCCGGGTGGGCACTGGTCAGCGTCGCCAGCGTAGCGGAGTTCTTGTTACGAACAACCGCGTCACGGACATTGGGGTGAGATCGTGTGGCAAGGGATTGGCCTAATGCGACGGTGCGGTACGGGCTTGCCCTGGGCCGCTCGCATGCATGGTGCTGATGCCGAGCTCACGATAGATTGCCTCAGCGCAATAGCCATGCGCCGGGGCTGGGAAACCATGGATTTGCATTTTGATGCGGCTCTAGCCGTTGCCTATCGAAGTGGCCGACAACGCGCACGGGTTCTTACTGCGCCATGGCTGGCCCGCCAGGTATATTGCCCGAATTGCGGCCGCTTTCCGCTCGTCCGTTATGGCAACAACAGCCGAGTTGGCGATTTTACATGGTGCACGACTGCGGCGTCGCCTGCGCCGAGTTGGCGATCAGCATCGGCTTGCTCGACCCGGGTGATCCGCGCAGTGCACTGATTTTCGTCACCGCGGTAGAGCAAGACGTGCGGCTGATCAGCGCGAATATCCGTCCCATGGACCTGTTGCTGCAGCTTTACCCCACCCCGAACGTCCTGCCGGATCGCCCAGCCACGCCCGCGGAAACCGCGGCCGGCCGCGCTTGACGCCCCCACCCCCGCCCGCCACTTGTACCCCGCAATGTCCACCCACCTCGTCATAGACCACCGCACCGGCGGTGCCGCCCTCCGCCATCCGGAGAAGGCGCACCGGCCGGACAACCCGATCCAGCGCAAGCCCGCCTGGATCCGCGTCAAGGCACCCACCCACCCGGTCTATCACGCCACCCGTGCTCTGATACGGGAGAACCGCCTGCACACGGTCTGCGAGGAAGCCGCTTGCCCCAATATCGGCGAGTGCTGGTCTCAGCGGCACGCCACCATGATGATCATGGGCGACACCTGCACCCGCGCCTGCGCGTTCTGCAACGTGCGCACCGGCCAGCCGCTCGCGCTGGACGCGGAAGAGCCGGCCCGCGTTGCCGACGCGGTCGCCCGGCTGGGGCTGAAGCATGTCGTCATCACTTCGGTGGACCGCGACGACCTGGCGGATGGCGGCGCGGGACATTTCGCCATGGTCATCTGCGCCATCCGCAATGCCGCGCCCGGTACCAGCATCGAGGTCCTGACGCCCGATTTCCTGCGCAAACCCGGCGCGATGGAGATCGTGGCGGATGCCAGGCCGGACGTGTTCAACCACAATCTGGAGACGGTGCCTCGCCTCTATCCCAGCATCCGTCCCGGCGCGCGCTATTACCAGTCGCTTCGCTTGCTCGACTCAGTCAAGCAACACGTTCCTGCTCTGTTCTCCAAGTCGGGCCTGATGGTGGGGCTTGGTGAATCCCGCACCGAAATTGCCCAGGTCATGGACGACCTGAGAATTGCCAATGTCGATTTTCTCACCATCGGCCAATACTTGCAGCCCACCATAAAGCATGCCGCGATCGACCGCTTCGTGACACCGGAGGAATTCGCGGACTATGCGGCACTGGCGCGTTCCAAGGGTTTCCTGCTGGTTTCCGCCACGCCGCTGACCCGCAGTTCCTATCATGCCGTCGCCGATTTCGCCGCGCTGCGCGCCGCGCGCGCGGCAGGGCATGCAGCGCATCCCACTTACTGATGCCGACCCACGCCGAGCACCGCGTCGTGCCGTATAGCCCCGACCAACTCTTCGACCTGGTTGCGGAGGTTGAAAAGTACCCGCAATTCCTGCCGTGGTGCGTCGCAACACGCGTGCGTCACCGCGTCGAACGCGAATTGCTGGCCGACATGACGATCGGCTTCGGACCGTTCCGCGAAAGCTTCGTCAGCCGGGTGACGCTGGACCGGCCGCGTTCGGTGCGAGTGCGCTACGAAACCGGCCCGTTCCGGTATTTGAACAATCAATGGGACTTTCTGCCACACCGGGAGAGTACGGAAGTCGGATTTTTCATCGATTTCGAGTTTCGCAGCCGCATCCTGCAATCCGCGATTGGCGTAGTGTTCAACGAAGCCGTACGACGAATGGTGAATGCGTTCCAGAAACGCGCGCAAGACGTGTATGGCCCTCCGGTTGTGCCCGCATCCTCCGCGGCTAGCAGCGCCGCGCCGCCCCCGGATCTGGCGCGCTAGCCCCGAACGCTGCACGGACCGGATTCGGCGTTGGCGGGCTTCCGGCAGACGCCAACCAATGCCATTTCGTAAATATTCCATGAAAAACGCACCGGCGATGTCTCTTTTTTCTTGAATAAATTTGCGATAATGTGACGCGTCGCGACCCAAATGGGTCCGCGAAAGTCACAAGGAGAAAGGTAACATAGCCATTAAACGTCGCCGGACGGGGCGTCACGTTCGCGAAGCACGCGAGCCCTCGCAACTTGGGCGATACTCTTCTCACGGTATGGTCCATCTCTCCGACACCGGATTCATTGCATCGCTTGCGCCAGTGACATGTGCTCTCGCCAGGGGAAAGCCTGATGGCATTGCCGTGAGGCAGGATAAACCATGCTGACCGACGTCATGCAGGCCCCTCGCACCGACGGCACAGCCAAGCCTTCAAGTCAGCCGTCGGTAGCGGCCTCTGCCAACACACCGGTCAGTAGACCGCGACCTGGCGAGCGTCGGCACGGCCCGAGGCCTCCCGCTTCCGGCGCCCCCGCCGGGCTGCAACGCCGCACACTCGTCCTGCTCGGAGCTATCGTGGCGGCGGGCGTGGCGTTCGTCATTGGCCTATGGGTCGCCGTGTTTGTCCTGATTGAATCGGAACGCCACATGGCGATGGCGCATGCCCGCGTCAATGTCAGCAACCTCAGCGCGGCCTTTGAGGAGGAGATCGGCCACGAATTAAATACGATCTCTGGTGCTATGGAATTGGTGGCACAACACATGCGCGCGACGCCGGACGCATTCGACATGTATCGTTGGGCGCATGAAGTGCCGCTGCTTGCCGCGCCGGCAGACCACGCCTTTATCATCGGTCCGAATGGCCGGCTGCTTTCCAGCACCGGCGACCTACATCCCCTGTCGATTGACCTAAGTGGCAGCGATTATTTCCGGATTCCTCTCGGCGGCGCCTGGCACGGCATATACATCAACGTCCCGACGGTCGATCGCGAAACCGGCCGCGTCGCCATATACATGAGCCGGCGTGTGGACGCGGTGGATGGCCACCTCCTGGGCGTGGTGGTCTTCTCCGTGGTGCCCGGGCAGCTTACCGCATTGCATCGCGCCGTCGATCTCGGCCCGGGTGGCATGTTCGCATTGTTTGGTACCGACAACGTTGTCCGCGCGCGGTTCAGCGTTGACAGTCCGAACGGCGCGGTCGGCGCCGGCGAGACGATTCCGCCACTGCGCGGCCGCGCTGAAACCGGCACGCTGCGCGATGTCGTGCATGTCGGCACCAGCCGATTGGACCACATTACCCGCATTTACAGCGACCGCCGTATCCCCGGATATCCGTTGCTGGTTGGCGTAGGCCTGGACCTTGGCCAAGTGCTCGCCCCGGTTCGCGCCAATGCCCGCCAACTCGAAATCGCCGCCGCCTTGCTGTCGGTTCTGGTGAGCGGCTTGCTCGCGGCCTTGGTCGCCGAGATACGACGGCGCGCCCGGCACGAGGCACAGCTTGCCCGCGAACGCGCTGCCCTCGCCGCCGATATCGCACTCCGTGCGGAGGTAGAACAGCGGCTGCGTGACAGTGAGCAGAAGTTCCAGGATATCGCGGAGGTGAGTGGCGACTGGATATGGGAAACCGATGCCGAACACCGGTTCACCTCCATCGCGGCCGAGGCCTTTGCCGAAGAAACCGGGCTTAATCCCGATGCAATCATCGGCAAGGCGCGATGGGACCTCGCACGGGCCAATCCAGAGCACGATGAGCCGTGGCGGCAGCACAAGGCTGACCTTGATGCGCATCGGCCGTTCCGCAAGTTTCGTTATTCGGCGCGCAATTCGGCCGGCGCGATGCGCCACTTCGTGGTCAGCGGCAAGCCGGTGTTCGACGCCGATGGAACTTTTCGCGGCTATCGCGGTACTGCCAGTAACGAGACCCCCCGGGTCGAAGCCCTGCAACGCGCCGAGCAAGCGGAAACGCTGTTGCGCGACGCGATGGACAGCCTTTCGGGAGGCTTTGTCATTTTCGACAAGGACGACCGGATGGTGCTGTGCAACGAGGCGTATCGTCGCATGTACCCCGCCAGCGCGCACCTGATGGTGCCGGGGGTTAAGTTCGAAACCCTGGTGCGCAACACGCTCGCCTGCGGCCATTATCCGGACGCCGCCGGCCGCGAGGAGAAATGGGTACAGAACTTTCTGCGTATCCACGCCGAGGCTGTGGGTGAGCTGGAAACCCAGCACAATGATGGCCGTTGGACCCTGGTGGTCGAGCGCCGGATGCGGGATGGCGGCCTCGCCGGCCTGCGTGTGGACATCACCGACTTCAAGCGCATCCAAAGCGCGCTGCACCACAGCGAGCGTCGGCTACGCGGCTTTGCCGAGATGGCATCCGACTGGTTTTGGGAACAGGATGCGGACGCCAATTTCGTATGGATCTCCGAGGGACACGGCGACAGGCGGCCGGGGGGAAGGCCCTATGCCGGACGGACACGTTGGGACATGTATCCGGACGGCACGACGCCGGCACAATGGGAGGCACACAAGGCCGATATCGCCGCACGGCGGCCGTTCCGCGACTTCCGCTATCATCGCCCCGACGGCCTCAAGCGCATGCGCCACATCAGCATCCATGGCGTTCCCGTGTTCGACGCGGGCGGCACGTTCACCGGATACCGGGGCATCGGGCGCGACATCACCGAACAAATCGAGGCGGAGCAGGAGCTGGAGCGGGCCAAGGAACGGGCGGAGCAAGCAGAGACGTTGCTGCGCGATGCGGTGGACAGTATTTCCGAAGGGCTTGTGATCTTCGACCAGGACGACCGCCTGGTGATGTTCAACGACGCGTATCGCCGGATCTATGCCGACGCCGGCGACATTCTGCGTCCTGGCGTGCGCTTCGAAGATCTGCTGCGCCGCATGATCAGCCGGGGCAGCAATGTCGAGGCGCGGGGGCGTGAGGAGGCATGGCTCGACGAACGCATGCGGCTGCATCGCGAGGCCTGCGGTTCGGCCGAAAACCAACGGCCCAACGGATCGTTCTACCTCACGATCGACCGCCGGATGAAGAACGGCGGCATCGCCGGCCTGCGTATCAATATCACCGCACTGAAACAGACGCAGGCTGCACTGCGTGCCAGCGAGGAACGCCTGGACCGCGCGCAGGCGATCGCGGGTATCGGCAGTTGGGAACTGGATGTTGCGACGAAGCGCTATGTCTGGTCGAAGGAGCTGTACCGGCTACGCGGCCTCGATCCGCAGACGTTCCAGCCGACCATCGAAACCGTTAGCAAATACCTGCACCCAGACGATTATCCGATGGCACAGGGCTGGATCGACAGGCTGATGACCGGCGAAGTGCAGGCTGCGGTGGAGCCGCGGTTTGTGCGCCCGGATGGGGAGATTCGAGTGCTGCGTGTCGAAGGGCGGCCGGTGCGGGACGCGGACGGCGTCGCGCGCCGCATCGCGGGCACCATGCAGGACGTTACCGAACGCCGGCAGATCGAACGCCAGCTCGCACAGGCGCAGAAGATGGAGGCGATCGGCAACCTCACTGGCGGCATGGCGCATGATTTCAACAACGTGCTCGGCGTCGTTATCGGAAATCTGGATCTGCTGAAGCGGCTGGTCGGCAATGACGAGGCAGCGGCCGAGCTGTGCGGCGAGGCTCTGGACGGGGCCTCGCGCTGTGCGGACCTGATCCGGCGCTTGCTCGCCTTCGCCCGCCGGCAGTCGCTGCACCCCGAAAGCACAGATGTGAACGCGCGAGTGAACGAGGTGACGCGTTTGCTCGGCCGCGTGCTGGGCGAGGACATCGTGTTGAACCTGCATCTGGACGCCGGGTTGCCTCCGGTGATGGCCGACCCGGCACAGTTAGAAGCGGCGCTGGTCAATTTCGCCACCAATGCGCGTGACGCGATGCCGAATGGCGGGCGGCTCGACATCGCCACCAACGGCGTGACGCTGGATGCGAGCTATGCCGCGATGCATCCCGACGTGACGCCCGGCGCCTATGTGTGCATAGAGATCAGCGATACCGGGTGCGGCATCGCGCCAGAGATCATCGGCCGCATTTTCGAGCCGTTCTTCACCACCAAGGAACCCGGCAAGGGCACCGGCCTTGGTCTTTCGATGGCATTTGGGTTCGTCAAGCAGTCGGGCGGGCATTTGTCGGTGTACAGCGAGCGTGGGCTGGGCACCACGTTCCGTGTATATTTGCCGGTTCCTGCGGAAAGCCCCGCGGAGGCGGCCCGTCCAGCCGATGATATCGTCGCGCCGGGCGGCAATGAGACAGTGCTGGTGGTGGAGGATAACAAGCGGCTGCGACGGGCAACGACCCGGCAATTGATGCAGCTCGGTTACCAGGTGCTGGAGGCCGAGCATGCGGATGCGGCCCTCGCGCTGCTGGCCGGTGGCATGGCGATCGATCTGCTGTTCTCGGACGTGGTAATGCCCGGCAGCATGGACGGGCTGACCCTGGCCCACCGGGCAACCGCTCTGCGGCCGGGATTGAGGGTGCTGCTGACCTCGGGCTTCTCGGGCGTGCGCGGCGCCGATCGCAACGGGTTGGATTGCCCGTTCCCAATGCTGAATAAGCCCTACCGCTACGACGAACTGGCGCGACGGTTTCGCGAGGTACTGGATGCAGCTGCGCTCCTCGCGGGCACCGAGGCGGCTGGACATTTCGTCCGGGCCGAGGCCGGATCGTAACTTGTGCGGTGTAATTCAGGCGCCATTCCTGCTAAGATCGTCGCCATGACCACGCGCGTCCTGGTTTTCGACGATGACGCCGCGATTGGCCGGCTGGTTGTGCGGGTTGCGCGCATGACCGGGCTTGAGGCAACAGCGGTAACCACCGCTGTTGCCTTCGCTGAAAGCCTGCGTAACCAGCCGCCCCAGATCGTCGTGCTCGATTTGCAACTCGGCGAGACCGATGGAATCGAGCAATTGCGCTTGCTCGCAGACCGCCAGTACAGCGGTCGGCTGGTGCTGATGAGCGGGTTCGATCCGCGCGTGCTGTCCACCGCTCGTGCCCTGGGACAGGGGATGGGCCTGAAGGTTGAGGGGGTACTGGAAAAGCCGCTGCGCATTGCGGAGCTCGAGCGGGTGCTGGACCGGATGCAGGCCGCCGGCCAGATGCCATCCGCGGAACGCTTGTTAGCGGCAGTCGGCAACGACGAGTTGAGCCTGGATTTCCAGCCGGTGGTGTCGCGCAAGCCGAAAATGCTGAAGAAGCTGGAAGCCCTGGTGCGCTGGGAGCATCCCACCGCCGGGCGACTGTCACCTGCGAGCTTCCTGCCGCTGGCAGAAAGCGATGTCACGGTGATCGACGCGTTGACCGATTGGATCATTGGCACGGCGGTGGACGCTTATCAGATGCTGAGCGCGCTTGGCATCACAATGCCAATCGCGGTGAACATGTCCACACTGAACTTGCATGACCTGACAGTGCCGGACCGGCTGGAGCAGCGGCTGCGTGCGGGCAACATGCCGGCGAAGCATCTGTGCCTGGAGATCACTGAAAGCGCGGCATTCAAGGATGCCGCGATGACGATGGATATCCTGACCCGGGTGCGCCTGAAGGGCATGCAGCTTTCAATCGACGATTTCGGTACCGGCTACTCGTCGCTGAAGCTGCTGCGGCAGATGCCGTTTTCGGAAATCAAGATCGACCAGTCCTTCGTCAGCGATGCCGTTTCGTCTCGCGATTCACGCGTGATCGTGAAATCGATCATGGACCTTGCAGCGAACATGGAAATGGGATGCGTGGCGGAGGGCGTGGAGACGGAGGAAACGGCAGAGCTGCTGGAGCAACTCGGGAGCTGCGACATGCAGGGTTTCCTGATAGCGCCGCCTATGCCCGTGGAGGTGGTGCCTGGCTGGCGGGACGCATGGCAGCGCAACACGGGCGGTTCAGCACTGGGCGACAGACAGGCGCCTCCAGCCGCTCCGCTGCTAACCGAACCATCGGATGAACTTACGACGCGACAAGTCGAAATGGCGCAACTGCTGTCCAACGGGTGTTCCGTACACGATATGGCACGGCAGTCGGATATGGGGGTCGCTATGGTGAAGGTAGAGCTGGCGCGGCTCTATTCATTGCTCGGCGCGCGCAGCCATGCGGAAGCGGCGAGCCTCGCACAGGGGTTACTGGAACGACGCGCCGGCAGGTCATAGGCGCTGGTCTGGCGAGCGGATCGCACCCGGCTGCCACCGGATGTGGGTTGCCTCATTCTCCCGGAGCCGGCACCGTCCGAGGTACGGCACGGTCGGTCACGCCCAGTTCGACGTCGCGCGTTTCCGGTCCCATCAACGCTCCCACCACGACCAGTGCGCCGGACAGCGCGATCATCACCACCGGTGTGTACGCGTAAGGCAGGATCGCCTGAGGTGCTCACATATAGGCGCCACTGAACGCCGGGACGATCACCGCCAGGCTGTAGCCGATGCCGTAGCCCGAGGCGCGAATGTGTGTGGGGAACCGCTCGCAGATACCGGTCGTCACGATACCCCACGGCGAAATCACCAGCAAATAGCAGGCACAGGCGATGACGGTGGTGGATACGGCGCTGCCACCGGACAGCCCGCGGGAGATCGCCAGCGGATAGAGGCCAGTGCCGCCGATCAGGATCAGGACACCCGAAAGGTACGATCGCTGCCCGCCGCCCAATCATCTGGCCCAGCAGTCCGAATCCGACGAAAGCGAAGAACTGCACGAAGCCGGTAATCAGCAGACCATTGGTCATGGTCCTGCTGGGCACGTGCAACTGGTGGATCAGTACGCTGGGCATGACGCCGATCAGACACTGGGAGCCGAACCAGAACCCCAGCATCATGATGACGATCTGCGCCAGGTTCTTCAGGTACTCTCCGGAGACCACGTCCCTCAAGGGCGCATCGCTCTTCTCGCTGGACATCCAGAAAGAGGATTCCGGGACATTCATGTAATAGATCAAGAACAGAAAAGCGAGGCGTTAGCGAAGCGGTCCCCGCATTCCGGAGCCACCGTTCAGTGATGCCGCCGCGCGGCAACAGCGACCGGCAATGTTATCTGGATGGCGAGGACCGCATGACGGTATTGACCTCCGAGAGCAAAGTACGGACGTTCGATCATCGTGCGGGGGATGCGGGGTATGTCCCCTTCGCGATGGGCCACGATGTCGAAAACACCGGCCGTACGCCGCTGCGTTTCCTGGAAGTCCTCCGCGGTGACCGCTACGCGGACGTATCATTGAATCGGTGGCTGAAGCTGACGCCTCTGGAGTTGGTGCGTTCGCATCTGCACATCGGCCAGGCAGTGTCGGAAGGCCAAGGAGCCGGTGGTGGCGCCGTGCCCTTGCTATCGTCTCGGCCGGTCCGCCGAGCGAGGCACGGAAATCGCCACCCAGGCCAGGTTCGTCAGCAGCACGCCGGCGGTGACCAGAAACACCCAGCGCAGCCCCAGCGACGCTGCTACGGCGCCGCCGGTGAGCGGTCCGAGGGAGTTACCGAGAAACGTTGCCGAAGCGGTCAGTCCATAAACGGTGCCGCGCTGGTCTGGAGGCGCCAGCCGGCCGACCAGCGCGTTCGCCGTCGGCAGGATACCACCGATGAACATGCCGACGCCGAAGCGCTCGATCACGAATTCCCAGTAACTGTGAGCAAACGCTTGCGGCACGCTGAAAAGCGCGGCGCCGGCAAGGCAGATCAGCAGCACGCGGCGATAGCCCAGCCGGTCGCTCCGCTTGCCCAGGAAGGGAGAAGCGACGACGTCGCCCAATCCCGTGACGGAGAACGCGACGCCGCCCAGCGTCGCCAGATTCGGTACGTTGCCGACAAGCTGCTGCACGTAGAGCGTCACTACCGGCTGCACCGTGCGCACGCTGAACTGGGCGAACAGCAGGACAAGGAACAATGGCAGCAGGCCGGCTGACGCGGCGACCATGCGCAGGGAGCGGAACGTCGACTCGCGCTTTCGGCGCCCCTGCGGCGCGGCGAAATTCTCGCGCACGAGCCGCCATGCCAGCAGCGCGGCGGTGGCGCAGAGGAACGAGGTGAAGAAGAACGGGATACGGTAGCTGCCGGTGGCGTCGGCTATCACGCCGCCGATCACCGGCCCGATCAGCCCGCCGAGAAGCTGGCCCGTGCTCAGCCACCCGAGCGCGAAACCGAGTCGGTCCTCCGGCACCTGCGTCGCCACCAGCGCGATCGCCGAGGCGGAAAAGCCGGCAAACGCCCCCATCAGGGCGCGGGCGGCGAAGAATTGCCAGACATTCAGCGACAGCCCCATCAGCGCGGTGAAAAAGCTGATCGCTATGCCGGAACGCAGGAGCATCAGCTTGCGTCCCTTGCGGTCCGACAATCGTCCCCACAGCGGTGAGACGAACGCCGCAACAAAGGCCGTGGAGCCGTTCAGGATGCCGGTCCAGAGATCGATAGCCTGCGGGTCATGCACGCCGAGATAGGGCAGGAACAACGGCATGATGGGGCTGAGCACGGTGAAGGACAGGGTCATGATGAGCTGGATGCCCATCATCACCCACAGGGTGCGCTGCCAGTCCTGAGGATCTGGCCGAAGGACGAGCGGGGTGTCAGGTGCCGAAGGTGCGTCCATTACGTGGGTGCCGCCGGGGACGGCATGCGGTAGTTGTGAGCGGCCTCTCGCCGCATGGCCCGGTCCCTGCGGCTATGGAAACGTCCCGGCATCTGCATCCGAACGGCTACATCCTGTTGTTGGCCCGGCTGGAAGCCCGGCGCGGGCGGAAATAGATATCGCCTATGATAAGCGCTCCTTACCAAATGCACAGCCGGAGAAGAGGCTCGTGCGGAGCGTGGCTGGCAGGCAGGTTGAACAGGTCTGTGGGGAATGGCAGCCGTGTAGCTTCCGCCCTGGGCAAGAGGTCCTATGAGAGACCGATCGGTCGCAAGCTTCTCACAATCCTGCCGAGTTCCGGGAAATCCCGCGCCACGGCCTGGGCCCCGTCCCCCATCGACAGCGGACCGTACCCCCACGCTGCGAACACGCAGGGCAAGCCGGCACCGTGCGCCGCCAGGACGTCGTTGCGGTGATCGCCCGCCATCACGGCGCAGGTTGGGTCGCCCCCCGCCGCCTCCAACGTTGCGAGCAGATGCGCCGGGTCGGGCTTGCGCACGGGAAAGCTATCGCCTGCTCCGATGGCAGCAAACGAACCCGCCAGGCCGACCGCCTCAAGCAGCCTTTGTGCGGCCAGACCTGGTTTGTTGGTGCATACCGCGAGCTTCCAGCCCTCGCTGGCCAGCCCATCGAGCGTCTCCGCGACACCCGGAAACAATTTGCTCTCCACGGCGACATGGCTGCTGTAGTCTGCGGAAAACGCCGCGACATCTCCCGGATCGAACGCTGCACCGCGAGCAGCGAGCGCGCGCTCCACCAGTTTGGCCACGCCGTCCCCGACCATCGCGGCGGTCTCCGCCAGGCTGTAGGGCGCGAAGCCATGCGCTGCCATCAGGCGGTTCATCGCGGCGGCGAGATCTGGTACGGTGTCTACCAGCGTGCCATCCAGGTCCAGCAACAGGGTGGGTGTCAGCTTGTTGTACTCCGCAATGCGAATTGAACCAGTCACTTAACAGCAGACTTTACATGCGAACCGTTCCGCCGCTACGCCCGGAATCGTGGTCGCGCCGCAACCGTCGCAGGGGAGAGCCATGCAGGCAACCGCCGTCATCCTGGCCGCCGGCCTCGGCACGCGTATGAAATCGGCGCTGCCGAAGACCCTGCACCGCATCGCCGGCCGCACCATGTTGCGTCACTTGCTCGCAAGCTGCGAGCAAGTCTTCGACCGCATCGTCGTCGTCGTCGGTCCGGACATGGAAGCAGTGCAGAAGGAAGCCGCGCCACATCCATGCGCGGTGCAGCAGGAACGGCTGGGCACCGCGCATGCCGCGTTGGCGGCGGCCGACTATTTCGGTGACGGCGAAGTGGCCGTGCTGTATGCTGACAATCCGCTGATCCGCCCCGACACGCTGCGGCGCTTGCTGCAACGGCGGCAGAACGGGGACGCGCGGTTGGCCTTGCTCGCGTTCCGCCCCGCCGGTCCCGGACGTTACGGCCGGGTGATCGCGCGTCATGGCACGGTGGAGCGCATCGTCGAATGGGCCGACGCCAGCGAGGAAGTCCGCGCGATCGCCCTGTGCAATGCCGGCGTGCTGTGCGCCGGTGCCGCGGATATGCGGCGCTGGCTGAACGCCATCCGCGCCAATAATGCGAAGGGCGAATACTATCTCACCGATGCCGTCGCCTTGGCGGTTGAAGAGGGGATGACCGTTGCGGCGGTGGAAGCGTCGGCCGAGGAAGTCGCCGGCATCAACTCGCGTGCCGAACTCGCGGCGGCGGAGGCAGTGGTGCAGTCCTGGCTCCGCGCGGCGGCGATGGATGCCGGCGTCACGATGATCGATCCCGGCTCGGTCTTCCTGTGTGCGGACACGAAGCTGGGGCAGGACGTAATAATCGAACCCAACGTGGTGTTCGGTCCGGGCGTATCGGTCGCAAGCGGCGCGCTGGTTCGCTCCTTCAGTCACCTGGAAGGTTGCCACATCGGCCCCGGCTGCAGCATCGGCCCGCACGCGCGCCTGCGTCCGGGGGCGGAGTTGGACGCAAACGTCCATATCGGCAATTTTGTCGAGGTGAAGGCGGCACATCTCGCTGCGGGGGTGAAGGCGAATCACCTGAGCTATCTCGGCGATGCGGACGTGGGTGAAGCCACCAATATCGGCGCCGGCACCATCACCTGTAATTACGATGGCTCTGCCAAGCATCGCACCAGGATTGGCGCGCGCAGCTTCATTGGTTCCGACGTGACTCTGGTCGCGCCGGTGACGGTGGGTGACGGCGTATACGTTGCCGCCGGCAGCACTATCACCGAGGACGTGGAGGCCGACGCATTCGCCATCGCGCGCGGCAGGCAGGCAACGAAACCGGGCCGTGCGGCAGCGATGCGGGCGGCAAACAAGGACAAGCGCTGATGTGCGGGATCGTGGGGGTGATCGGCCGGCAACCGGCGGCTTCGGTGATCGTGGAGGCGCTGCGCCGCCTGGAATATCGCGGCTATGACAGCGCCGGCGTCGCCACGCTGGTGAACGGCCATATCGAGCGCCGGCGCAGCGAGGGCAAGCTGGGCAACCTCGTCGCCGCCCTGGAACGTATGCCGCTTTCGGGCACAACCGGGATTGGCCACACGCGCTGGGCCACGCACGGAGCCCCGACCGAGAACAACGCACATCCGCACGGCACGGCACGGGTTTCCGTTGTCCATAACGGCATCATCGAAAACCATGCCGAATTGCGGGCGGAACTGGAAGCGGCGGGACAGGAGTTCAGCACTGAGACCGATACGGAAACGGTAGCGCAGCTTGTCGATCTGAATTTGCAGCGCGGCATGGGGCCGGTGGAAGCAGCGGGCGCCGCGTTCCGCCGGTTGGAGGGCGCCTACGCGCTGGCAATCATTTTTGCCGGGCATCCGGAACTGATGATCGGCGCGCAGCACGGGGCGCCGCTGGCGGTGGGATTTGGCGAGGACGAGATGTTCCTCGGTTCCGATGGCCTGGCGCTCGCGCCGCTGACCCGCCGCATCGCCTATCTGCGCGATGGCGACTGGGCAGTGGTGGATCGCCAGGGTGCGCGTTTCTTTGACGCAGACGGCGCGGAAGTCGAGCGCGAGGTGAAGCTGACGCGTCTGACGGGCGCCGCGATCGGCAAGGGCAATTTCCGTCACTTCATGGAAAAGGAACTGCACGAGCATCCGGCGGTGCTCGGCGACACACTGCACAGGATGGTCAGCCCAGCCACCCGCGCGGTCACCCTGCCTGATCTGCCGTTCGACTTAGCGCGCGTTTCGCGCATCACTATCAGCGCCTGCGGCTCGGCCTTCTACGCTGGCTTGATCGGCCGCTGGTATTTCGAGGCGATCGCCCGCATTCCGACCGATGCCGATGTGGCGAGCGAATTCCGCTACCGTTCCCCACCGTTGCCGCGCGACGGATTAGGACTGCTCGTCAGCCAGTCCGGAGAGACCGCCGATACGATGGCCGCGCTGCGCTACATGCGGGAGCAGGGACAGCACATTT
>DATKPQ010000082.1:0-3471 GCA_035523995.1 Acetobacteraceae bacterium
CGCATTGAACCTTTGCTGATCATGGAGAAAGTCGAATGAGCCGATGCATCACGGTGGCGGCGGCGCAGCTTGGTCCGATCCAGAAGGCCGAATCCCGAGGTGTCGCCGTTGAGCGGATGATCCGGCTGATCGAGCGCGCCCATAAACGCGGGGTGGAGCTGGTGGTGTTTCCAGAGCTCGCGCTGACCACGTTCTTTCCGCGTCACTATCATGCCGACATCGCGGAGGCGGATCATTGGTTCGAGTCCGCCATGCCGTCGAACGAGACGGCACCGCTGTTCGCGGCGGCGCGCAAATACGGGATCGGATTTCATCTCGGCTATGCGGAGATGACCGAGGACAAGCATCGATTCAATACGTCGATCCTGGTGGGGCCCGAGGGCGATATCCTGCTGAAGTATCGCAAGGTGCATTTGCCGGGCCACGCCGAGTATGATCCGAAGCGCAAGGTCCAGCACCTGGAGAAGCGCTACTTCGAAGTTGGGAATCTTGGGTTTCCGGTGATTTGCGCGCCGATGGGCGCCATACCGGCGATCAACATGGGCATGCTGATCTGCAACGACAGGCGTTGGCCGGAGGCGTGGCGTGTCCTGGGCTTGCAGAGCGTCGAGCTGGTGCTGCTGGGGTACAATACGCCGAGCCTGAACATGGAGGCGGGCGGGTTCGAGGCGCATCATCTGCGCGTGTTCCACTCCCATCTCTCGATCCAGTCGGGCTGTTACCAGAACGCCTGCTTCGCCGTCGCCACCGCCAAGGCCGGCACCGAGGACGGCTGCGAATTGTTCGGCCATTCCATCATCGTCAACCCGCAAGGCGAAATCATCGCCATGGCGACAAGCTGGGACGACGAGCTGATCACGGCCGACTGCAATCTGGACATGTGCACGCTGGGCCGAACCACAATCTTCGCATTCGACAAGCACCGGCGCCCGGAAGCTTATGCGCGCATCACGCAGCAGGTGGGAGCGGTGGAACCCGCGGTGTGGAGGAAGCAGATAGCGGAGCAAGAGTCGGCCGGCACATAACTGCTTCATGGCGACCATTGCTTAATCGCAACTGTATAGTGCCATTCGCCATCGGATGCATCGCCGTCGATCGGATCGGCGACAGCGCCGCCGCCACGCCCCATAGAGCACGCGATACCTGTCACGAGCTTGACCATCCTTGGCCGCCTGCTACCTCTCCGGCCCGGAGGCTTGGCCAGATCGCCTCCCCCGTCCCATCCGCGGGCAATCGCATGCATGATGCGTGAGGCTGGTCGCCCGCGGCAGGAGCGGCAGCCCCCGTCGCGCCGGTGCAAACCGCGGGCTGGCCGATGCGAACCCTGATCGAAGGCCGCCGCTGAACGGAACATGCTGCATGCCGCCGCCGCTTTTGACGCTCCAGGACATTTCGCTGCAGATCGGATCGCACTCCTTGCTGGAGGATGCGGGGCTGGTGGTGGGCGCGGGCGATCGGATCTGCCTGGTGGGCCGCAATGGTGCCGGCAAATCGACTCTGTTGCGGATCGCCGCCGGGCTGCTGCCGCCGGATGCCGGGCGCCGCTTCGTGCAACCCGGCGCGACCGTCCGCTACCTGGAGCAAGAACCCGATCTGTCCGGCTATCCCTCCACGCTGGCCGTTGTCGAGGCAGGCCTCGGCACGGATGCCGCCATGGACAAGCATCGCGCGCTCTATCTGCTGCAGCGCCTGGGGCTGACGGGGGACGAGGAACCCGGCGTCCTCTCGGGTGGCGAAGCGCGCCGGGTGGCGCTGGCGGCGGTGCTGGCGCCGGAGCCGGACATCCTGCTGCTGGACGAGCCGACCAACCACCTGGATCTGCCCGGTATCGCCTGGCTTGAGGCCGAGCTGTCCGGCCTGCGCTCTGGCATCGTCACGATCAGCCACGACCGGCGCTTGCTCCAGGCGATCAGCCGCACCACCGTCTGGCTGGACCGCGGCCTCGTGCGCACGCTGGACCAGGGGTTTGCCGGGTTCGAGGCCTGGCGCGACAGCGTGCTGGAGCAAGAGGCGACAGAGCATCATAAGCTCGCCCGCAAGATCGTCGCTGAGGAAGACTGGCTGCGCTACGGCGTCACCGCCCGCCGCAAGCGCAACGTCAAGCGGCTGGCTGACCTGCATCGGTTGCGGGCGCAGCGGCGCGAGGCGCGGCAAACCCAGGGGAAGCTGCGGCTGAGCGCCGCGGAGGCGGACCTGTCCGGGCGGCTGGTGATCGTCGCCGATGGTATCAGCAAGTCGTTTGACGGCCACGCGGTCGTGCGCGACCTGTCCACGCGCGTGATGCGCGGCGATCGGATCGGTATCATCGGTGCGAATGGGGCCGGAAAAACGACCCTGCTGAAGCTGCTGACCGGGGAGCTGGCGCCCGACCAGGGCGAGGTGCGGCTGGGGACCAACCTGGCCCGGCTGACGCTGGATCAGCGGCGGGAAGCGCTCGATCCGGCGCAAACGCTCGCGGACACGCTGACCGGCGGGTCGGGGGACACCGTGCTGGTCAATGGCCAGCGCCGCCATGTGGTCAGCTATATGAAGGATTTTCTGTTTTCCCCGAATCAGGCCGGGACGCCGGTCGGCGTCCTGTCGGGCGGCGAGCGCGGGCGGCTGATGCTGGCACGCACCTTTGCCCAGCCATCCAACCTGATGGTGCTGGATGAGCCGACCAACGACCTGGACCTGGAGACGCTCGATCTGTTGCAGGAGCAATTGGCGGATTATCCGGGGACGGTGCTGCTGGTCAGCCATGATCGCGACTTCCTCGACCGGGTTGTGACCAGCGTGCTGGTGGCAGCCGGCGATGGGCGGTGGCTCGACTACGCCGGTGGCTTTTCTGACATGCTGGCACAAGGGGGACCGAATCCGGCGGGAGCAGCCGTTGCGGGGTCGGCTGCTGCGGCAGCCGAACGCACGGTGGCGGCGAAGGGTCGATCGGTGGCGATTGCATCATCGCCGCCGCCCTCCAGGCCGCGCCTGAGTTTTAAAGAGCAATACGCGCTGCAGCATTTGCCGGAGCGCATCGCGGCGCTGGAAGCGGAGATTGCCCGTCTGAGGGAGAGACTTGCTGACCCTGATCTCTATGCCAGCGACCCCAAAGCATTCGCGGCGGCGACCGGCCGGCTTGCCGCAGCGCAGGGCGAACTCGCGGCGGCGGAGGACGAGTGGCTCATGCTGGAGATGCGACGAGCCGATTAGGGCCCGGATGGGCCTGCGGCCGGCATGGTGTTTCCGAACAACTCCAGCGGAGTGTCTGATCCTGGTGAGCCGTGATGGATCGACGGTCCGTGTCGCATCCGCGTTCATTTGCGTGCATCTGCGGTTTCTCCTGCTTGTTCTGGCGGCGGCGTGAAGCGGCGGGACGAATCGGTATGGCGGGGCCGGCCGGTGGCTGGCCCCGTTGGTCAGGCTTTGCGGGTGTGCGCGATGCCGTCAGGGCGGGCCTGTGGCGGCGGCCTGGACGGCGGCGCCGGGCGCTGG
>DATKPQ010000083.1:0-6055 GCA_035523995.1 Acetobacteraceae bacterium
TGTCCCGCAGAATCACGTCCTTGACTGGCTTGCCCGCCTTCGTGGCGCCGGACGGCAAGGTGGCGTCCCTGACGGCGTCCTCAGTGATCGTGATCGTTGGCATAGTGGTTCTAGTTCCGCGTATCTCTAGCGTATCTGGCAGGTTGTCTTTTGGTGGCATTCTATGTCGGTGAAAGTCAGTTGGCGGTCAAGGAAAATCCGATGTTTTCAACGGCTTTGGCACCATATGTCACCGAACGCGTATCCCGTGGCAGTCTCAAAAATGCGACTGTAAATCCGTTGGCGACAGCCTACGTTGGTTCAAATCCAACCCCCTCCACCAAGTTCCGCTGTTAGTCGTGCATCGACTGCCTGGGGTCCAGGGCGGCATCCCGGCCACCGTTTTGGTGGCGTCTCATCACATCTCAAAAATGTGATCCGTTTCTGCGTAAAGAATATAGTAGCTTCGCAATGTATCGCTATGGAGTCTCGTCATGGATCAGGAATCTGCTGACCGGAACGTTGACGTTCTGCGTCAGACCATCGTGGCACTGGTGCGGCGGGAGGGAATCGACCTGACCATCCGCCAGTTGGGCGTGTTCCTGACATGCTACCTTGAAGCCGAGGCGCAAACCGTCCGCGGCTTGGCTGCCACGTTGCATGTTGCGAAGCCCGCTATTACGCGCGCTCTGGACCGTCTGTCGGAGTTCGACCTGGTCCGGCGGAAGCAGGATCCGTTGGACCGGCGCAGCATTCTGGTGCAGCGCACGGCGGTTGGCATGGCATTCCTCCGCGATGTCAGGAAGATGCTGGCCGAGGCCGAAAACGGAGGCACCCCGGCCCACACCAAACGCAAAACTGCTCTTGCAGCAGTTTGAGCAAAGCGACCGGCCAAAACAAAGCTCCGGTACGGGTCACGGTCCGCGAAGCCGGGGCTTCCGCTACACGTGGTCAGCCCAACAACGAAACGGCGCGGGTGTGACGGTTTTGGCGCATGCCAGGTTTCTCGGCGGTCCGTTTAGCAGACGAGGCTACCGGCCCCGAAACACTGGCTTGCGCTTTTCGTTGAACGCGCGGATGCCCTCACGGCGATCCTCGGTGGGAACCATGCGGTTGTACGCCTCGATCTCGAACATCATGCCGCTGGCGAGATCCATATTCAGCCCATAATTCACCGACTGCTTGATCTGCCGCGTCGAAATCGGCGCATTGGCCGCAATCACCGCCGCCGTCTCCAGCGCCTCCGGCAGCAGCGCATCCGCCTTGCACAGCTTGTTCACCATGCCCCAAGCGAATGCCTGCTCCGCCGTGAACGGCCGGCCGGTCAGCAAGATTTCCTTCGCGCGCCGAGCCCCCACCGCGCGAGGCAGGTTCTGCGTGCCGCCAGCGCCGGGCATGATGCCCAGTGTCACCTCGGTCAGCGCAAACCTCGCTTGCTCTGCCGCATAGACGAAATCGGCACAGAGAGCGATCTCCATACCGCCGGCGAAAGCCGCCCCGTTGACTGCGGCGATCACCGGCACTGGACAATCGCGAATGGCGCGGATCGCACGTTCGAAGATCAGGTGCTGCTCCTGCCATTGCTGATCTGTCATGTCGTTGCGCTCTTTCAGATCGCCGCCCGCACAGAACACTCGCGGCCCCGCCCCCGTTATCACGACGCAACGCTGCGCATTCGGCATCGCATTGAACCCATCGAACACCGCCAACAGGTCGATCCCCATCTGCGTGTTCATCGCATTCGCCGCATCCGGCCGGTTGAGCGTCACCAGCCGCGTATGCGGCTGCGGTTCTTCGATCTTGAGAGTCGCCAGGTCGGTCATCGGATCGCCGCCATCAACAGCCGCAGGAAAGAGTCTAGGCTTGCCGGATCGATCCAGCGCAGCACCGAGACGACGTCATGCTCCGGATCGACCCAGATCACGTTACCGCCGGCACCGACCGCGGCAAAGCTGCCATGCGGTGCACTGGGCCACCGTCCGCCACCCGTGTTCAGCCACCACATCAGGCCGTAGTTCAAATTCAGCGGGCACGGCTTCAGCGATTCGGCGATCCAGGACTCCGGCAGGATGCGCTCCCCGTTCCATGCCCCGCGCCGCAACATCAGCAGGCCGATGCGTGCCTGGTCCTCGGCGTGCGTCTCCACGCCCCCACCCCAATGGCTGCCGCCGGACACGCTTTCGACCATAAGTTGTTCGATCTCCACCATGGACGTGCGGTAGCCGTGCCAACGCCAACCGTCCGACGCACCAACCGGGCGCATGATCCGTTCCGCGAACACCTCCGGCAGGGCCTGGCGGAAGCGGCGCAGCAACGCGAGCGACAGGCGGTTCACGCGGACGTCGTTATATTCCCAAAACATGCCCGGCGGCCGCAACAGGCGCGCGTCGCCCTTGCGACCCCGGCCCTCCAACGCGAGGCTGCGATTGTGGTCCACCACATCAGACTTGCCGAACAAAGTGCCTTCCCATTCCGAAGTCTGTTGCAGCAAGTGGCGCCAGGTGACGGCGCCGTTATGTGGCCCCTCGAAGCCGCCGTCGTCGACCGTGGCCGCCACTGGTTCGTCCAACTCAGCAATCAGGTGTTCGGCCACGGCGATACCGGCAAGCAAACTGAGATAGCTCTTGGCGACAGAGAAGGTGAAATCGACCTGGCGCGTGTCGCCCCAGGACGCCGCCATCAGGCCGTGCCGCAGTATCAGGCCGTTCGGAGCGCCGCGTGGCCGGATCGGCCCGAGCAATTCGTTCTGTGGCGGTTGCTCGAAATGACCGGCCTCGAGGTGCGTGCGCAGGTCACGAGGCCAGGGCGTTTCGTGCGCCCCCGCGAAGCGTACCGCTTCGTCGAGCATGGCGGGATCGAACCCTGCGTCGGTGGGCGCAATGCGCGGCCATGGCGCGGGGCTCGCAGGTATCGGCGTCATCCAGAACGGCTCCTTGTCGGCGGATGATCTGACTATGGCGATCCGCGGCAGCCACGCCAAATCGTGACTCTGTGTGCGGGCGCCGCAGACTCCGCCGGCGGCCCGGCGTTGTCGCGACAACGCTATACGGAGGGAGCAACGATCTCCCGGCGGCGCAGCAAGTCGTCGGTTGGCAGTGCGGCGTCGGGAAGCTCGGTCCGCAACAAAGGCCACCTTGGCGGCTTTCGCGATGCCGCAGCCCGCAGGATGCGATCAAGATCACGGCGCCGCAGCATTCGACTGCGCGATCAGGTCGGCGACCTCATGCGAGGTCAGCCCAGCGCCGAACACCGGGCGCGTCTCCTGCGGCAGTCGGCCCGCGGGCGCCGTCCTCGGTCAGCGCCGCCGCGCTTTCGGCCGGTGCACGTTGCAGCATCTCCTGTCACATACGAACGTATTTGCCGAACGTATTTGCGCTGATGCGGGTCCGGCACCATGTGACACTCGCGGGCGTCGTCGATCATCGACAGGTCCGCCACCAGACGGCGCGCCACGTCGCATGCCTTTAGGTAGTCGATTCACTCGTGCCAGTCATGGAAATGCACCGCCATGGCGGCAATCTGGCGGTCCCGAGGAAGGAGCAGCAACGCGACGCCCATTGGATGCGGCCGGCGTGCGAAGCAGGGTAAGTTGGGGGGCTTCTGTTGCCCGGTGCCCCCCGAACCGCGCTTATCGCTTATGCAGCGACAGCGAGCGCCTCATTGTCATTGGCACTTGTAGATCGGCCCGATAACGGCGGAACCATGCCGAGCGAAAAATCCGTCTTTACCACGCGTGTCGAGCCTGTGTCGCCCCCGCAACGCCCCGGACCTGATGATCAGCCCCGGGGCGGAACTGGTGGAGGCGCCGGGCACTGCCCCCGGGTCCACTACGCTTATTCCACGAACCGTTTATCGCCATAGCCGGCGGACCGGCAGCGTGAATATAGGTGGCCGCGTTGCCGGCGCAAAGGGCTGACCGCCAACGAGCTATGTCGTCCCCGGGGCGTGCCCGGGACGCGGCCGGGTGTGGCCCGGCCGGGCGGAGCAACTGGCCCGCGACAGGCTTGGAATTACCATCCCGAACGGCAATTTCGCGGTACCCGCTCCCACCTTCCTGGCGGGGATGTGAGCGACCAGGTCACCTCGTGATCGTGTCGGTCAATGCATAATCGCTAACCGAGGCGATGGAGCAATTCGCCCCCGCCGTCGGCCCCGACACCGCGATTTTGCCGATCCTCAGCGGCATGGCGCATCTGGATGCGCTGCAAGCGACGCCGATTCTCGATCTGGCCCGTACCCATGTGGCCGCCTACGAGGCCGGACGGCACGGGAGGTGAGGTATGCAAACGTCGGAACGCCCCGCATTCCGGATACCGGCTGCGGATCAAGCGCGATGCCCCGGCCGCCAGCGCCGGCGCGGCCCATTGCCGCGTAACGATAAGGCGTCTCGACTGCAACGCCGACTATTCTGGCTATGCGCGGCCACGCAGCACAGAGCAGAGTGTGCGTAATATCGCGTTCGCGGTGGCAACATTTCGAACATTATCGTCGACGTATCACGTGGCGCTTGACCCGCAGGTGGTTCCGCCGCAGCTTCGCTGATGCGGACGGGGAAGCCGATTCCAACATTCCATGCGGTCTCGCATAGCAGGCGTTCAGGGGTACGGCATGCGACTGACTGAACAACAAAATCGGGATATCGAAGCCGCGCGTGCCCAGCAGTCCCAAACTGCTCGCCCTACCGTCCCGGCGCTGGAAGCGCTGTTGTTCCAGCCGCTCCGCGTGCTGGATCACGGCTTCGTGCGGGTGATCGACTACATGGGCGACGACGGCGCCATCGTGCAGGCGGCCCGCGTCTCCTACGGACGCGGCACGCGGCGGGTGTCGGAAGATGCCGGGCTGATCCGCTACCTGATGCGCCACCACCACTCGACGCCGTTCGAGATGTGCGAGATCAAGTATCATGTGAAACTGCCGATCTTTGTGGCACGGCAATGGATCCGCCATCGCACCGCCAACGTGAACGAATATTCGGCGCGGTATTCGATCCTGGACCGCGAGTTCTACATCCCCTCGCCGGAGCATCTGGCAGCTCAGTCTTCGGTCAACCGCCAAGGCCGCGGTGACGTGCTGGACGGCGATGAAGCTGCGCTCGTGCTGGACCTGCTGCGCAGCGACGCGGCGCGCTGCTACGACCATTACGCCGAAATGCTGAACGAGAATGCGGCCGGCGCCGCGCTGGATCCGTCGCGCCAGGGGCTGGCGCGCGAGCTGGCGCGGATGAACCTGACGCTCAACACCTACACACAATGGTACTGGAAGATCGACCTGCACAACCTGTTCCATTTCCTGTCGCTGCGTGCCGACGCCCATGCGCAATACGAAATCCGCGCCTATGCCGATGCAATGATGACGACGGTGGAAGCCTGGGTGCCCGTCGCTTGCCAGGCGTTTCGCGACTATCGACTGGGCGCAGTCACGCTTTCGGGACCGATGCTGGCGGTGGTGCGGCGGATGCTGGCGGGGCAGGCGGTGGGGCAGGCCGATAGCGGCCTGAATAAGCGGGAATGGGGGGAGCTAATGGCGGCGCTGGAATGTGCCGCTTGACAGGGTATCCGTAATTCGCGTATGGGCCAGTGTAGGCGCGTCGCCCGAGTGTTTTGTGCTGCAATCGAGGATCGCGGCAATGTGGCGCGTCATCGACTTGAAGTTGGAAACAGGTGATTTCTGTTTCGTCCAGCTTTCTAACGGCGCTGCGGAACTGGAAGCTGTCTTTTATGCCGTCCTGCAAACCCGAACCGCGGTGTTTAGCAGGCTCGACATTCAGGGTGCTGGCCCGAACGTTGTTGGGTGGCCGGTCCTGCGCGATCTCGCACAGCAGGTAATGGAGCTTCTGGATGTCGACGAACTTCGAATTGAGGGCGCGGCTCGCACGTCTGGGGCCGGTCCGGGACGCCGACCCTCCCCCGTCGTTTTCCGGCGACCTGGTCGATCTGACACTTAGACTGGTTGGTCCACTGGATAAGCCGATCTCTGTCGCCCAGAGGCTGCGCGCCGCAGGGTTGACGCTGCAAGCGGGGCACGCGGTGATCAATCGCCTGGCTGAGAAGCGATTGGCCGTTTGCCGGATCGCGGC
>DATKPQ010000084.1:0-11008 GCA_035523995.1 Acetobacteraceae bacterium
ACCGCAAGACCGAACCGACATTCAGTGATGCGATTGCCGCGGTGCGGCGCGTGCTGTGGTGCCCACCGGATTTTTCCATCTCGCGGATATCGACCGAGACCATCGAAATTCCTACCTCCCTGCTAAATCGAGTCTTCCAGACTCTCTGCCTCGCTGCCTGAAATGCGCAAAGCCGAGCTAAGATGCACCGAGAGTGGCTATCCAGACGCCAAACAGACCTGAGGTAGATGAACAGAACGAATAGACGGCTCGGCTCGACTGGCTTCGCCACTCTCCTCGGAAATCAGGAAATCATCCGGCGCCGTCGCGATGGCAAGGAGGAGTGCAAGGGACGCATTCATTCTGCCCAACTTGTGGTACGTCCGTGTCGAGGTGGCGGGAGGCTTTACTTGCTGGCGGTTGATCCAGCCTACCGCGCGCGCATGCTGAGTTTGATCTCCAGCGATTCCAGCGGCGCCAACGTACTCGACTGACAGAGTTGCCCCGCCGGCACTGGACCACAGGATGACCCATCGACGAAGGTCGCCGAACACTCGCACTGCAAGCGCTCTGCCGCCGCGCTGCCCAGCACAATGCGTATGCCGGCGAGCGGGGCGTTGCGTCCCCGCGTGCCGCAGAACTCACCGCGATGCGCGACGTCGGTCAGGGTGCCATCTGGGAGGACGGCCTGGTATGACAGGTCGCCGATATCCGCAGTCCACTGCAACACGATACCTTCAATCATCAGCTTGCTGCCTGGTTCGCCAAGGAGCGTGCCGCCGGGCGCCCAGATGTCGCCACGGTTTTGGATGTGGGCCATACAGTCGAACATGACGGGCGTGGTGGCGGTGTCGTCCGCCGTTTCCACCGGCGCGGGGGCCGGCACTGCCACGGCGGCATCACGACGGAAGGATTCGGCATAAAACCCTATCAACTCGGCCCCATAGGCGGTCACAGCTTCCCTGGTCAGGTAGCGCTCGGCAAACGATCGCCCGGCATCCGCGATGAAGCGGAACAGTCCCGGCTGGTCCTGTTCCAACTGAATGATCCCGTCAACATCACCGTCGGCGGCGATTGGGATATAGTGCCGCCACGGCACAAGATGGGAAAAATAGTACAGCACCTGCGGTGAGTTGTATTTAAGCAGCACCGAATTGCTTTTCAACGCGACCGCGACGCGAGAGCAGGTAGCGCCGTTGCCGTCCATTGAGATGATGAATTTGTGCATCATCTGTCGGTTCCACTGGATTCGCTCACCGTTGCCGTGGCCCATTTCGCGCAGCAGGTCTTCGGTGGCCTTGCTGTCGCATTGCACGATCAGGGGCAGCAGAAACTGAACGTACGGACTGTTGCGGAAATACTCGGCGGCGCGCAAGCGAGGCGACGCCAACGTACGCACCACCTTCTCGGTGTTTATTGCGCCCGAGGTGGAGCCCACGAACATGGCCGACGCCGATTTCTGGTCGTAGTCGAAACGGTCAATGTACTCGCTACTGGCGTAGAAATTGCCGACGCCCAGAAAATCGATGTCGGGGAACAATACTGCGTTGCTACCGATACGCTTCTGGAATACGAAAATTGGCGCGACCTCGCTGCGATGGCCGCCATCGCTCACATCGACGACAAAGCTGGTCTCCACATCCAGCTTGTGATAAGTTACTGCGTTCTGGACAAATTTAAGGTAGAGGCGGGCGCGGTGCTGCGATTCCCGATCCCGTGGCTGATCGGCCGGTTTTTCCGCGATCGATACCTGGCCGTCGCGAACTTGGAAGATGAAGCTCCAGGGGCGGGCCTGGTTCAGTCGACGGTGTTCCGCGGAGATATCAGCATATGACAGGCGCCTAGCGCGCCAGAACGCAAGTTCGGCCAGGCAGGAGGACCGAATGGTGTCGCTTAAACATTCTGACATGGCAGCCGTCATCGTTTCGTCTCTGCCGGCATCAGAGGACTCGCCTGTTCGGCGGAGACCGAGGGCGAATACCATGGCTGCGGATCCGCGGATCGAACTTCTGGCCGCAGAAGAGCTTGCGAATATCGTAGTTGAACCCACGATCGATCTGCCAGCGCCATGATGCAAAACCCCTTAACTTATGGTGACTGAGCCAAGAATCGGTGATCGGCGGGGATTACCCAATTTCATAGCCGAAGCCTTCAAGTGCGGTAGTGAAGACTTTGAGCTGCGCCGCGCTCAGGTTCCGCCGCCGCCGTCCCACCACGATCTCCTTTACGTTCGGGAGCAGATAGCGGATTCCCGGCCGCAAGTCTGGCGCAGGCAACGTCTTTTCGGCGAACGCCCGCGGACACCGTTCGTTCTGCTGGCGTGCTACCTCCTGATAGTAGTTAAGAAAGATGCGTTGGCAACGCACGCGGGGACGTGAGAATTCGAAGGCATGCCGGCCGGTGGCGTCCGGCGCAATTTATGATCCGTGGCGCAGAGCTGATCACCTTTCGGTCGAGCTTGGCTGACGGGTGGCGTCGTAACCAAATGCGCCCAGGAATCCGTTAAGGTCCAGGCACACCTCCAACTGCTCCGCAGTCAGTTCCCGCCGCCACCGCCCAATCGACTGCTCAGGCGTCCGGCTGGTGCCGTGACTGACGAAGAGCTGCTTCATGCCGGCGTCGTCATATGGCGTTGGCGCCAACCCACAAAACCGAAACAGCGCCTCGGCCGTTTCTCGAGGCTGCATCACGAAATCCTCGTATCGCAGGAAATGCACACCCTCATCCGCTACCGCCCTAATTTGCAAACAGCGCCGCGTCGTGCTGATAGCACCGCTTAGCGCCTTCTCGAACGGGGCGCGGCCATGGCTCATAAAAGAGACGATGACGTCGCGCGGATCACGCACCAGCACGATCTCTCGGATGTTGCCAAACAAATAACGAATTCCCAGGCGCGAATCCGGTTCCGGCAGCGATTTTTCGGCGAAGGCCGCCGGAGAGGACTTGCCCTGCTGTCGCGCCAGAGCCTGATAGTAATCCAGTATGATGCCGCGAAATGCCTGTGCAACGCGACCGGCAACGTTGTCGGAAACGAACTCCTGCATTACCTGCCTGGACTCAAAAGCGAAGGGTTCGAGGTATGGATTGAACCCGATATGGTAATATTGCTCCACTTCGGTTATGCGGTCCGGTCGCAGCGACCGTTCGTGATTAGCCGTGGCCGTGAGCGTGCGCAGCGCATGGGCATAGTAGCAGCCCATCTCGATTTCGTACGGCGGCTGGCCTGCGACCACGATCCGCGGATGCCTGCGCAGCATCTCCATGATGGCGGTTGACCCGCAGCGGCCGCCGCTGGTCAGCAAAATCGGTCCGTGCGGCCGGTACAGGTCGTCCGCTCGGGGTGCTCCCGGCGGCTGCAGCGCAGGGAGATCCATCCGCAAGGTGAGGTCCACCGAGGTGCACCGCAGCTCCACTTCGTGGCGCTGGTACGGCGACAATGGCACGGGGAAATAGCACTTGAAGGCGTGCCGTCCGCTCGCACCCTCGGCGAGCTTCTCCAGGCCTGGCCGATACTCGTCCGCTGTGATTGTGGCGGCCCCGCGGCCATTTACGAATACGCCGAAGCGTAATGGTGTGGTTAAGTCATCCAGATTGGCCGCCCAGCCAACCACGGAAAATCGCGTGAGGTCGTCGATGTAGCCTTGCGGTCTCATCCCATCGTGCTCGAGCCAGTTGCGACCGCGCCTTGCGGGGGCGCATGCCGGCGTTTGGGTGCGGATTCATCCCGATGCTGCATTGATACTCCAGATCGTTGGTGTAAACCGGTAGGGTCCACGCGGACCAAGGTAAGCAAACGAGATGGACCATAGTCGTCAACCAGAAATAATAGTAGCAAGAATTACGGGTTTCATTGGCCTTATACGCCGTCTCAGTTGTGATGCGTCAAGCAATGAGAGAACCCCGAAAGCCGTTTGACGAAACGCACCGAAAGAAGATTGCATGCATCTTATCAATATTGGCGACGTGCTAGCGCGGAATTTGGGGACGGGCAAAGGGCAGTGTTTCCACGATGTACGAGGCCGAACAGGTCTACGCCGGTGTGCGGCCAGTAGCACTCCGGCACCGAAGCGTGCGCACGCGCCCCGCACGCCATTTCTGGACCGCGGCGCGAGGTACGAGCCATGAGCCTCGCCGCGCTCTGCTCGTCCGTCGCCCCGAGTCCGGGTTCCATGGGAAACTTAGTTTTTCGCTCTACTTGTTGTGGATCGACGAGAGTGGGGGCGTGGCGGTCGACACTGTACGGCACTACCCGCGTCCTCACCGCCCACCGCAAGTGTGGTTGATCGCCAGCAGACGCCTCCGCTCCGCGAGAGCTGTGTCCGTTGCGATTGCGCGGTAGCGTTCGATGACATGGAAGTGCACCCTTTCCGCCTCGGGAACCGAGGCCAGGCGGAGGGTTCGTCCCTCCGGTCAGCGGCGCCAAACTCCGCAAGAAACAGGATTGTCTAAAAATAGGTTTGCTGTGTGAAACTTTTTTGTACAAGCAGACGTGCCAAAGTTGCCCTATCGCAAGCCAAGGGCAGTCCTGCCCAGACCGGAGACTTCCACCCATGCGACTTCTCAATGCCATCCCCGGTGCCTGCGCCCTGGCCCTGGCGCTGGCGGGCGCCACATTGATGGCGACGCCGGCGTCGGCGGCCTATTACACCTGGACCCTGTCAGGCGGCGGCGACTTCGGATCGGGGTTCCTCACGACCGGGGCGGCTGACAACGGCGGGTTCGACATCACGTCTTTCGCCGGCGACATCGACGGCAGCGCGATCACCGGCCTCCTGGGCGGCCAGCCGGGCGGTAGCGAGGCGTACTCACCGTCCGGCGCCTTCATCTACGACAACATCCTGTACCCGACGTCGAACTCCGCGGATGGTGCGTTGCTCGACACCGGCGGCATCCTGTTCGCGCTTGCCGGCGGGGAGGGCAACATATGGGGCAATTTCAGCGGCCCTGGCGGGTATTCGTTCTACACCAGCGTGGATGGCTCCTACGGCTTGCAGAACAATGACGCGACATTCACCGCCGTCGATCCTCCTGCACCGGTCCCTGAACCGGCCTCAGCCGGGTTGGTCGCGTTGGGACTGGCTGGCGTTGCGCTGGCGCGCGGGCGGCGCCGCGGATCGCCAGCCCCGCGCGCGATGGCATAAGGCCCGCCAGACGCGTTGGGCCGCACCTGACGCTCGGCGCGGCCGGGGTGGAATGCTTTACGATGTCTGGGGCGGTAATCCGAGAGGCGGGGAACGCGCCGTGAGCAGATCGAGAACGGCTCGGGCAGAGCGCGCCACATCCGAAGGTGCTGCAGGTTCCATGGGAAACTTAGTTTAGGCCTCCACTTCATTGTGGATCTGGTCTGTCGAGACCGCGAAATGGTGTTGCTCAATCGCGCCATCCGACATGTGCCGGCCCGGGGTTACCGACCGCCGCAAACGCGGTTGATCGCCAGCAGGTGCTTCCGTGCCGCGAGAGCAGTGTCCATTTCGATCGCGCGGTAGCGTTCTATGACCGCCTTGCCCGCCGCCGTCAGTATTGCGCCGCCGCCGCCACTGCCGCCTGCCGCGGTTTCGACGACAGGGGTTCCCAGGCTTCGGTTCAGTTCCTCGACCAGTTCCCAGGTCCGGCGATAGGACATGCGCAATGCGCGTCCCGCGGCGGAAATCGAGCCGGACCGGCCGATCTCCTCCAGCACGGCGACCTTGCCGGGGCCGATCCTGGCGCCCGAGGCCAGATCGATCCGGATGCTCAGCCGGTCTCCGGTCCTGGCCGAATCCCCCGTTTTCGACGCGCGTTTTGCCATCGCACGGCAGCCAAACATGCCGGGCGCGCCCGATCAATGGGCTTGTGCGGAAACCTCCGGAACGGCGGCCGGACGGCGCTGCCCGCGGCACGCGTGCACAGGAAGGCCGACAGGATCGAGGTTTTTTATCCGCGCGGTATTCTGTGTGATCAATGAAATCTGTGGTGACCTGACTTGCCTGGCTGCATGGGGCACGGCCCCGGCACCGCTTGAGCTGAACGTTCGCCTCGTCTGCGGGATGGCCGGTTGGTGACCACCGTCACCAGAACAGCCGACGCGGGCCAACCTTGGCGCCGGGACGGCCGCGGGCGACTCATGCAGCGCGCCACATCTCCCCGTCGCGCACCACCTTGCCCTCGCTTTCCAGCTTCATCAAATGCGCCAGCACATTGCGTTCCGCCGCGCGGCGCAGGCGCGGATGCACTTGCGAATATATTGTGTCCATCAATGAGAACGTCGTCGCCGCGCCGCCTTCTTCCAGCCTGGCGCGAATCGCTTGTTCGCGTTGCTCGCGGTGATGCAGCATCTCCCGCACGAGGCGCCGCGGATCGGGAAGCTGCGGGCCGTGGCCCGGCAGGAAGACCTCATCGTCGCGCGCCAGGAGCCGGCGCAGGCTGTCGAAATAGTCCGCCATGTTGCCGCCTGGCGGACTCACCACGCTGGTGGACCACGACATAACGTGATCGGCAGAGAACAATACCTTGCTGCCGTCCGTCACCCGCAACGCGAAGCACAAGTGATCGGAGGCGTGGCCCGGCGTGTGCACGGCGGTCATGCCGGCGATGATGTCGCCATCCGACAACCTGATGTCCGGTTCGAAGCTGTCGCTGCCACTGACGCGAAAACCCGCGGTCGGCGCACCCGTCGCCTGCTTCAGTTCCGGCACCGCGCCGACGTGATCGTGGTGGGTGTGGCTCACCAGGATCAGCGAGACGTTGCCACCCGTGGCCTGCATGATCGCCTGAACATGCTCTGGATGGTTTTCCGGGCCTGGATCCAGCACGGCGATACCGTCGGGCGTTTCAATGAGATAGGTGTTGGTGCCGTAATACGTCATCGGGCCGGGATTGGCGGCGACGATGCGGGAAATGCCGGGCAGCACCGGCAGCACCGCGCCGCGGTCCGGCTCGGGTTCGGTCAGGAAGGGCATGGCGGCCTCGTTGCATGTGGCGCCGCCACAAGACAGCAAAGCGCCGAGGCTGGCAACAAAGCGGCATCGCGTGCAAGGATCGTCACGCGACTGCCGCGCTTCGTCCGCAACAACACCGGGAGGACACAGCCATGGCCAATGGCCTATTGTTCGCATCGTTCGACTTCTCCGGCGCGCATGCCGATGAATTCCACGACTGGTACGACCTGGAACATATCCCCGAGCGCTTGCGCGTTCCCGGCTTCCTGAACGCGGAACGCTGGATCGGCGATGAGAACCGCAGCATCGCGGTTGCCGCCTATGATCTTGTCAGTCCGCACGTGCTGTACAGCGCGCCATACCAGGCGGTCGGCGGCGACAACTCGACGGTCTGGACCAGGCGCGTCACCGCGATGTGCCAGCGCATCATGCGCTATGAAGGCGAGCAATTGGTGCCGGGCGATGCCGTTGCCCCGCCGGGCGTAGCGTCGCTACTGGTCGCGACGATGAACGTCGACGCCGCGGCGGAAGCCGAGTTCAATGAATGGTACAACGCCGAACATCTACCGCAGCTCGCGGCCGTGCCGGGCGTGCTGTGCGCACGCCGCTTCCGGCGGTCGGATGAGGCCAGCGAGCGCAAGTACTTGGCGCTCTACCACCTTGCCGGCCCGGAGGTAACGCGGGGGGCGGCGTGGACCAGGGCCGCGAATACCGAATGGACACGGCGAATCCGTCCGCATTTCCGCGATCTACTGGTGCTGCGTTGCAATCGCTACGTTCGCCAGCGCTGAACCGATTTCGCCGCCTGCGACGGGCCCCGCAGGACGGCCGTCACACGTGGCGCCGGGTCCTATGCGGTTCTATATCCACCGCTATGCGCACTCGCTTTCGCAAGATGCATGGTTGCGGCAACGATTTCGTCGTGTTCGACGATCGGGCGGGCGCGCTTGGCTTCACGCAGGCGCGCGCGGCGGCACTGGCCGATCGGCGCACGGGCATCGGCTGCGACCAGTTCATTGTGGTGGAACAAGTGCCACCCGATTCTGACGCCGATGTTTTCATGAGGATTCGTAATCCCGACGGCACCGAGGCAGGCGCCTGCGGCAACGCCACCCGCTGCGTCGCGTGGCTGTTGGCGGAACAGACGGGGCACACTCACCAGGTCGTCCGAACGGCCGCCGGGGACCTGGAGGCCGATGTACTGCCGGACGGACGGGTAACGGTGGACATGGGGCCAGCGCGGCTCGACTGGCCTGACATCCCACTGGCGCGCCCGATGGACACGCTGCACCTGGATTTGGCTCTTGGTGCCTTGGCGGATCCGGCGGCAGCCAGCATGGGTAATCCCCATGCGACTTTTTTCGTGCCAGACCTCGACGGCGTCCAGGTGGCAGAGTTCGGCCCGCGGCTGGAACATGACCCCTTGTTCCCCCAACGTGCCAATGTTGGCTTCGCCCAGGTGCTTTCGCCCGACCGCCTTCGCCTACGCGTCTGGGAACGCGGTGCCGGGCTGACGCTCGCCTGCGGCACCGGCGCCTGCGCTGCACTGGTGAATGCGCATCGCCGCGGTTTGACGGGCCGGCGTGCGATAGTGCTGGTGGATGGCGGCGAGCTTGAAATCGCCTGGCATGACGATGGCCATGTGTTGATGACCGGCCCCGTCGCAACCGCTTTCCTCGGCGAAGTTGAGCTGGACGCATTTCCATCATGACAGCCGACCTGCTGACCTTCGGCTGCCGCTTGAACGCCTATGAATCCGAGGTGATGCGGGACTTGTCGTCTCGCGCGGATCCCGGCGGTCGCGCGGCGTGCTCGGACACGATCATCGTGAACACGTGCGCCGTCACCGCGGAAGCAGAGCGCCAGGCGCGCCAGGCAATCCGTCGTGCTGCCCGAGAACGACCCGGCGCACGAATCGTCGTCACCGGCTGCGCGGCGCAGCTCAATCCGGCGGCCTGGGCTGTGCTGCCAGGCGTGACACGCGTGTTGGGCAACCAAGACAAGCTGAAGCCGGAGAGTTGGGCGGCGGACGCAGGGTCGGTTGTATCCGACATCATGGCGGCGCGCGAAACCGCGCCGCATCTGGTGACACACTTCGCTGGCCGGTCGCGGGCGTTCGTCCAGGTGCAGCAGGGCTGCGACCACCGTTGCACATTCTGCATCATCCCATTCGGCCGCGGCCCCTCGCGCAGCGTGCCAATGGGCTCCGTAGTCGCCCAGGTGCGCGCGTTGGTGGAGGCCGGCTACCAGGAGGTGGTGCTGACCGGGGTCGACATTACCTCCTATGGCTCGGACCTGCCCGGCGCGCCACGATTGGGCCAGCTTGTGCGGCGGCTGCTGATGCTGGTGCCGGCGTTGCCGCGACTGCGATTGTCCTCGCTGGATCCAGCCGCGATCGACGATGACCTGTGGCGGCTGCTGGCAGAGGAGCCTCGGCTGCTGCCGCATCTGCATTTGTCACTGCAGGCGGGCAGCGACCTGCTCCTGAAGCGGATGAAGCGGCGGCATTCGGTCGCGGATTCGGAGGTGGTCATAAGACGCGCCCGGTCATTGCGCCCAGGGATTGCGATCGGTGCCGACCTGATCGCGGGATTTCCCACCGAGACGGAAGCGTTGTTCGCGGAGACACTGGCGTTCGTGGAAGAGGCGGAGGTGCCATTCCTGCACGTGTTCCCCTATAGTGAGCGTCCCGGTACGCCGGCCGTGCGCATGCCCGCTGTCCCGGTGACTTTGCGACGAGAGCGAGCCGCGAGGTTGCGTGAGGCGGGACGGCGTGCCGCACGGCGGTTCTTTGACACGCAGATGGGGCGGACAGTGTCGGTGTTGGTGGAAGCGGGGAATGTTGGGCACTCCGAACACTTCGCGCCGGTTCGGCTGGAGGGAGAGGCGAGTGCTGGGCGGGTGGTGACCGCGAGCGTGGTGGACGCGACAGATAACGGATTGGTAGCCATTACCCCCGCCCGCGATGTGGGAGAGGTGTAGGTACCATCATGCCGGTCGGCTTCTTCTCCCGTCTCAAGGAAGGGCTCTCGCGCTCGACGCAGAAGCTGACTGACGGCATCACAACTGTCTTCCGCAAGCGCCGCCTGGACGACGCGGCGCTGGAGGAGCTCGAAGACCTGCTCATATCGGCCGACCTCGGCACCGAGGCTGCCGGCCGCGTCATCGCCGCCTTCCGCCGCTCCCGCTTCGGCAAGGAAGTCACCGACGACGAAATCAGGCAGGCGCTGGCGGACGAGATCGCCGCGATCCTTGCCCCCGTCGCGAAGCCACTGGAACTCGATCCGGCGAAGCAGCCGCATGTCGTGCTGGTGGTGGGCGTGAACGGCACCGGCAAGACCACCACCATCGGCAAGCTCGCGTTGCAGTATCGCGAGCAAGGCAAGCGGCCGGTGCTGGTCGCGGGCGATACGTTCCGCGCCGCGGCGGTGGAGCAATTGCAGATCTGGGGCGAGCGCGTCGGTGCTCCGGTGGTGGCCGGCGGCGCCGGCGCCGATCCCGCCGGGCTCGCGTTCGATGCGCTGACCCGCGCCCAGGCGGAGCGCGCCGACGTGCTGCTGATCGACACCGCCGGTCGGCTGCACAACAAGGCCGCCCTGATGGAGGAACTGCGCAAGATCATCCGCGTGCTGCGCAAGCAGGATCCCTCGGCGCCGCACTCGGTGTTGCTGGTGCTGGACGCCACCACCGGGCAGAACGCGGTGCAGCAGGTGCGGGTGTTCAAGGAAATGGTGGAGGTGACCGGGCTGGTGGTCACCAAGCTCGACGGCAGCGCGCGCGGCGGCATCGTGGTGGCTCTGGCGGAGACGTTCGGGCTGCCGGTGCACGCGGTGGGGGTGGGCGAGCAAGCGGGGGATCTGCGGCCATTCGATGCGGGGGATTTTGCGCGCGGGCTGGTGGGGATGTAGCGCGGGACCGCCGGTGCGGCGAATGTCCTGGCGCCGCTCGTCATGACCGGGCCATGCTCCCCGCAGCTTGACCCGGGAATCACCCGTCCATCTACCCCCCATGATCGGGATCGGCCGTCCTCGTCCTGCTCATCCCCTGAGAAGGACTTTCATGCCATCATGCAGCGAGGGCAGTGTTTCGGTACTCCACATGACACCGGCACC
>DATKPQ010000085.1:0-36524 GCA_035523995.1 Acetobacteraceae bacterium
ACCTGGTTCACCCTGCTGACCATGAACCAGCATCCGCTGCATTTTGATGCGGAATACGCCAGGCACAGCGAATTCGGCCGCTGCATCGTTTGCTCGCCGCTGACAGTCGCGCTGATGGCCGGGATGAGCGTCAGCGACGTGAGCCAGAAGGCGATTGCCAATCTCGGCTGGCGTGAGATCCGGCTGACTCACCCATTGTTCATCGGCGACACGCTGTCGGCCGAATCGGAAGTGCTGGAGAAGCGCGAGAGCAAATCGCGGCCGCAGGCTGGCATCGTCACGGTGCAGACGCGCGGCTTCAACCAGCACGGCACCGTGGTGTGCGTGTTCGACCGCACCATCCTGGTGGGCAAGCGCGGCTTCGATACCGAGGAGAAGGCCGGCTACTGAGGGAGTTTCGTCGATGCAACCATTGCAGGCCATCCGGGTGCTGAGCGTTGAATCCTACGGGGCCGGACCGTATGGCACGATGCACCTCGCCGATCTCGGCGCCGAGGTCGTGAAAATCGAGGCGCCCGCGCGCGGCAACACGCCCCCGGGCGACAGCGCACGTCATGCCGGGCCGTTTTTCCTTGGCCCGAACGACAGCCAGTTCTTCCAAAGTTTCAACCGCAACAAGCGCAGCATCGTGCTGGATCTGCATCGGCCGCAAGGCTACGCGGCGTTCCTGAAGCTGGCGGCGAAGGCCGACGCAGTGATGAACAATCTGCGCGGCGACCAGCCGGGAAAACTGCGCCTGACCTATGCGGATCTGCACGCGGTCAATCCGCGGCTGGTGTGCGCGCATCTGTCCGGCTATGGCCGTACCGGGCCGCGTGCCGGCTGGCCTGCCTACGACTACCTGGCGCAGGCAGAGGCCGGCTATCTGCATCTCACCGGCGAACCGGACGGGCCGCCCACGCGGATGGGACTCTCCATCATCGACTTCATGTCCGGCGTCACCATGGCCTTCGCATTGACCGCTGCTTTGCTCGGCGCGTTCCGCAGCGGCAAGGGCTGCGACGTTGATGTGACGCTGTACGACGTGGCAATGCACCAGCTTACCTATCCGGCGGTGTGGTACATGAACGAAGGCGCCACCGCCGAACGGCGCCCGCGTTCCGGTCATCCCGCCATCGTCCCCTGCGAGATGTTTCCCACCGCCGACGGCTCGCTGTTCATCATGTGCATGACGCCGAAATTCTGGACCGCGTTGTGTGAGGCGATCGGCCTGCCGGACCTTGCCACGGACCCGCGTTTCATCGGTTTCCCGCAACGCCTCGGCAATCGTGAGGCGTTGGTCGAGATATTGGATGCGGTTTTCCGCCGCGCCACGACCGGCGAATGGATGCAATGCCTGGGCGGCCGCGTGCCCGCGGCACCGATCCTGACTCTGCCGCAGGCTGTGGAAAATCCGTATTTTGCCGCGACCGGCGGTGTGTTGACGGTCGCGCACCCGCAGCGGACGGATTTGAAGATGGTTGCCAGCCCAATCCGAATCGATGGCGAACGGCGGGGTGCCTTCGCCGGTCCCGCGCTGGGGGAGGACACCGAGGCGCTACTGCGTGAGGCCGGATTTGGCGACGCGGATATGGAACGGCTGCGCGAAGGCGGGGCGATTTGAATAGAGCGCCCGCACTACCGGACGGCGCGGCGTGCCGTTGCGGGCATGGCATTGGCCGATCGACAGAAATGCGATAGCCTCGTCGTGCTTTCCAGCCCAGGAAGGAGAACCAGGATGAAACGCCTCATTCTCGCTGCTGCGGTTCTTGCCGGCCTGTCCGGCGCCGTCGCCGTATCCGCGGGGTTGCTCGCGACCCCGGCGGCCGCCTGCAACAAAGACCACACAACCTGATTGCGTCGCGCGCCCGGTGCCCAATGGCATCGGGCGCTTCCGCCGCCACCGAAACGGAAGCCTGCGATGGAAGTGCAAGCGCTTGGTTATGTCGGGGTCGGAGCGTCCAATCTTTCGGAATGGACCGATTTCGCCAACAACTGGCTCGGCATGCAAACGGTGGAGCGCGGCAATGCCGTGCGCGCCTTCCGCATGGATGACCGCAAGCAGCGTCTGATCGTGGATCGCTCGCTGGCCGAGGGCGACCGCTATTTCGGTTGGGAAGTGGCGGATTCGGCGGCGCTCGATGCACTGGCGGCGCGCCTCGAAGCGGCCAGCGTGCCGGTGCGCCGCGAAACGACGGCACTGGCGGATCAACGTTGCGTGAGCGAGCTGATCAGCTTCACCGATCCGGCGGGCAACCGGCTGGAAGCGTTTTACGGCGCGGCCGTTGCGGATGAGCAATTCAAGCCGGGGCGGGCGATATCGGGGTTTCGCACCGGGCCGCTCGGCATGGGGCACGCCGTGTTCCATGTGAAGAACATTGACGACCTGATGGGTTTCTATCACGAGACGCTCGGCTTCGGCATCAGCGACTACATCACCACGCCGTTCCGCGCGTTCTTCCTGCATGTGAATCCGCGCCATCACAGCGTGGCGTTCATCGAGACCGGTCGGCAGGACCTGCATCACCTGATGGTTGAACTGTATTCGATGGACGATGTCGGCCAGGGCTACGACATCGCGCTGGGCGAACCGAAGCGGATCGCGACGACACTGGGACGGCATCCGAACGATGCGGTGATGTCGTACTATTTGAAATCGCCGTCCGGGTTCATGCTGGAATATGGCTGGGGCGGTAGGGTGGTCACGCCGGGCGACTGGACCCCGACAGAGGTTACGGTGGGGCCCAGCTTGTGGGGCCACGACCGCACCTGGCTGCCGGAGGATCAGCGCGCCCAGGCGCGGGCGATGCGGCTCAAGGCGGCGGCGGATGGGCAGCGCGCTCCGGTCCAGGTGGTCGACGGTAACTACCAGCGGATGGAAGGTGTTTGCCCGTGGTGGGATGCGGTGCGCGGCGGAGGATAGCGAACGAAGGCGCGAACGCGGGTCCCAACGCACACGGCCCGCTAGGCCGCCAGTGCCATCAGGTCCGCCGGGTAGCGTGTCGCTCCGCCGAGGTAAAGCTCCACGTCAATCAGTCCACTGAACGATTCAAACAGCTCCACCGGCAGCACGGCATCGCCATCGGTCCATCGCACGCCTAGTTCCGGTTCGAAACCATGGAAGCCGCGTGTGAGCCGAGGATCATCCGCCTCAAGCATCGCCAACCCTGCGCCTCGCCGCACCACCACACGCCGCAATGCCACGCCCAAAGGCCGGGGATCGCGCGCCAGTCCCCATTCTTGCGGCACGCCGCTGCGCGAGGCCACACGCACGCAATCTGGCCGCGCGACGAAGCGGAACAGATGCATGGAGCCGTCGCGCCATGCGGCGTCGATGCGGACGCCATCGATCAGCAAATGAAGGTCCGGATCGTCCGTCATCGGGACTCCGGGACGCGGCCCTGCCCGTTCCAGCAAACGGCCCCACACCGCATCCACCACCGGGCCGCCGGTCAGAACAGTTGCGCAGGGCTGCAGGGGCGGCTGGCCCCATCCGTTATTGGCGTTGGCAAACAGCCAGCGGTTCCCGTCGTCGCGATAGCTTTCCGCCGGCGCGCCGTTCGCGAGCAGCACGTCGTGCCGATCCAGCTCGATATGGTACAGCGAGACTTCCTGCGCCCTGTCGTCCCACAGTATCGAGCGGTGGTTCACCAGGAACTCTACCGGGATCAGCACGTCGTCGAGCCACAAGGCGTGGCCCTTGGTGATGCGCAGGTCGTGGTAGGGCACGTTGTCGGCCAGCGCGCCCTTGCGGACGATCACCGGCGTCGCGGCGCTGCGCCGGCCGCGCGCAGCCAGGACTTTGCCGGCTCCGACCCACAGAATGCGCCGCACCGCGCCGTTCGCCGTCAGCACGGTGTCGCCCGCCGCTAGCCGTTCCACACGATCTTCGCCCCGTGGCGTGGCCAGCCGCGTGCCCGCGCAGAAACACAGCGTCACGTCGGCTCCGTTTGCGCCATCGTTGGTCGCATGCACGGTGGCTGGTTGGGCCAGCGCCAACGGAAACGAAGCGCTGCCGGCTGGCCCCATGTAGTCCAGCGTGCCGTTCACGAACGACACGCTGCTGTACGAGACGCCGCGAAGGTCGATCGTGTCGCCGGGGGCGAATCCGGTCACCGCACCCGACATGCTGGCGGTGGTTTCCATTACCAAGGTCGCGTTGTTGCCACCGAAGACGATCGATTCGCCGCTTGCGACGGTGCCCGCCACGTCCAGCGTGGCGCCGGCATTCAAGGTGATCGCGCCGGGACCGTTCAGCGTCACACCGGCATCGATCGTGTTGCTGCCGGACAGAGACCAGTTCGCATGCGCATCGACGACGATCTGCGCGAAATCGATATAATGGCTACCGAGACCGCTCAGTGTACCGACGCCGGACGATGAAGCCAATTCCAGCGTGCTGACGGCGCCGCTCACGCCGGGGGTGTTCCCGCCGTCGACCGTGCCGACGAATGTTGCGCCGGGATCGATCGCCAGCCGGTTGGCCGAGCCCTCGCCGAACAAAATCGCATCCTGGCCGCCTGCGATATGTCCGGCGTTCCGGATCGTGCTGGTCCCGCCCGATAGGGCGACGCCGATTTGCATGCCGGTGATCGTGCCGCTGGCCGTGTTCGTCACATAGCCGCCGCCGGTCATCACAATACCAGCGCCGTCGCTGAAGGTGACGATGGCGGTGCCGTTGTCGTAGGTGCCGCTTCCAGCGATGCTGCCGCTATTCACGACAGTGGCGGTACCAAGGTCCAGGCCCCATTTGCCGCCGATGATCGTCCCGCTCGACTGGTTGGTGACCAGCGATGCACGTGACACGCCGTAATAGCCGGCGATGATCGTGCCATTGTTCCCTACCGTCCCGTTCGGCGCATCTATGCCCAGATGGCTGGCGGTGATGACGCCGCCCGACTGGTTGGTCACGAACCCGGCGGACTGCAGGTCGACGCCAATGCTGTATGTGCTGCTGGCGTTGGCTGTGACATTGATGACGCCGGCATTGTTCACCGTGCCGGAGCCAAGATACACGCCCTCCAGCCCGGCGATCGTCCCGACAGTTGTACCGCTGGCCTGATTGTAGACATAGGCGGCGATCAGATCGAACACGCCTCTGCCCGAACCCGTGATCAGTCCCAGATTGTGGATGGTGCTGGTGATGGCGCCTGCGAGTTGAATACCGTTGGCCGATGGTCCGGTGGCGGCGATCGTACCACCGCCTTGGTTGGTCACCGACCCGCCGCCCGGCATCAGCATCCCTTGTGAGTAGCCATACAGGGTGCCGCTATTCGTCAACGTCCAGTCGACGCTGGCAGCCAGGTAGAGCGCGGAACCCGATGCGGCGGTGATCGTCGCGGTACTACTCACGGTCACCGGGTTGGCGGACCCCTCGGTGAGCCTGATCCCGCTCAAATAACTGCCGCTGATGGTCGTGCCGCTCATAGGAGTCTCCTGGCGCCGGGCCCGATACCCATGTGCTGAACCGAGTCGCGAACGCGTGGGCGTATGATAGGGACGCTGGCGTCGCGTAGCTAAGGCCGGGTTGCAGCGTCGTGTCGCTTGCATCAGCCAGCTGTGATACCGGCGTCAGAAGTGCCGTGGGGTTCGTGCCAAGGCCCAAGCGTGACCCTCGGAAGCCTGGTGCGCAAATCGAGATCACGCTCGCATTTGCGTCCTGGCGCCAAGTTAGGTTTATATCGGCCGTAATATTTCCCGCCGCAGGATTTGATTTCTCGATTCCAGCAAGGTATAGTTGTATAATATCGGTCAATTACCCAAGCCGTAGGGGTATCTTTGCAACCGATCGCATTCGACCCGGCCGAGCGCAGCGGCCAGCATGCGCTCTCAACCCTCAAGGTGACGCTGTTTGGCCACATGCGGGCCGAGGACGCTGCCGGGCGTTCTGTGCTGCCGCGCGGACGCAAGACCCGGGCGCTATTGGCCATGCTTGCCCTGTCGCCGCACGGGATGGTCGCGCGCGCGAGGGCTGCCGCCCTTCTGTGGAGTCTGCGCAACAAGGAGCAAGCCCACACCTCCCTGCGCCAGGCGGTGCACGAGCTGCAACAGGCGCTGCGGCCGGTCGATCCGCCCCTGCTGCGCGCCGACCGCCACCACCTCGTTCTGGCCGTCGCCGCGGTCTCCTCTGATGCCACGGGCCTGATGCATGCCGCACAGTCGGGTCCGGACGTTCTCGGCGTGTTCGCGCGTCCGTTGCTTGAGGATCTCCGGGACCTCGATCCCGCGTTCGACCGGTGGATCGAGGAACAAAGCGCGACACTCCGCCAGGCTGGTCGTGCGATTGGCGACGCCCTGCTGGCAGCCCAGACCGATCCCGCCGCCACGCTCCACATCGCAGCCCAGGTGCTGCGCATTGACGAGGCGCACGAGATGGCATGGCATGCTGCGATAGGCGCGCACCTTGCGCAGGGCGATCGGGCGGCGGCCCTGGCTGCTTATCAACGCTGTTGCGCCGCATTGGGACGCAAAGGAGACTGCGCCCCCTCCTCGGAGATCGAGCGGCTCGTCGTGCAGGTTCCCCGCCCGGTCCCCGGGTTGCCGGATTACCGCGCGCATGAGGTCCGTGCGGGACCGACCGGCCGCAATGGCCACGCGGAGGGCCTGGTGCGGCTTGGCGTATTTCCCCTGCGCTGGATCGAGCCTTCAACTGATGACGGTTTGGGTATCGCACTGGCCGAGGAGATCGTCACGGCCCTGGCGCAGTTCCGTTGGATGACCTGTATTGTGCATGTCGCGTCCTTGGCCGCGGATGCTCCGCCGGTGTTCCTCCAGACGGTCCTCAAGCTCGATTTCTTGCTCGATGGGACCATCCAGCGCAGCGGCAGCCGGATCCGGGTCATCGTCCAACTCAGCGATACGCGCGCCGGCGGAACGGTCGTCTGGGCACGCCGGTTCGACCGTGAGGTCGCCGACATCTTTTGCTTGCAGGACGAGATCGCAGCGGAGACGGCGGCGCAACTCGATACCGCTCTGCTGATCTGGGAGGGCGAGCGTGCCCGCGCCGGCCCGCTCGCCGATCCCGATGCGATTGGCCTGATGTTAGGCGCGATCCCCTCCATTTACCGGCTGGAGAGCGCGCGCTTTCGCAAGGCGGGCGAGCAGTTGGAAACCGCACTGTCGCTCGATCCCGCCAACGCCGCTGCCCATGCCTGGCTCGCGTATTGGCATCTGTTCTTAGTCGGCCAGGGATGGGCACCTGATTCGAACGCTGCGATCCGGCGGGCTGCCGAGTTGGCGGAACGGGCCGTCGGGCTGGATGCGCGTGATGCCCGCGCGGTGACACTGGCCGGGCATGTCCGCGGGTTCCTGGGCAAGCGTCCGGACGAGGCGCGGTCGCTGCACGACCGCGCGCTCGCGCTCAATCCCAATCTGCCGCTGGCTTGGTGCTTCTCTGGCCTGGCGCACAGCTATCTGGGAGACCACGCGGAAGCGATCCGTCGCATCGACCATGCGCAACGGCTCGCGCCGCATGATCCGCACGCGTTCTTCTTCGATACCGCGCGGATCATGCCGCACCTGTTGCGGCGAGAATTCGCGGCGGCCGTGTCGGTCGGCCGCCAGGCGATTGCCCTGAACCCCGGGTTTTCTTCGGCCTATAAGGGGGTGCTGTCCGCGCTGGGCCATCTGGGAAGAACAGAGGACGCCGCAGCGTTGCGCGAGCGTTTGCTCGAACTGGAGCCCGGGTTCAGCGTACAGGATGCTACGATACGCTCGCCCATGGTGCAGAAGGACGATCTGGCTCTTTACGCGGATGGGCTGCGCAGGGCTGGGTTACCTGAGGGATGAGCGGGGAAGCGCATGGGCATGCGCGCGGAATGGACGGTACGATCTCACGCCTGCCTCTCATAACCCCTCCCCTGTTCTCCTCCCGCGATAACGCCAGTGCCCACCTCCGGCAGGCGCGCGGGTTTGCCGAACAACCAGCCTTGGCCGTAAGCGCAACCTGGCTGCTCCATCAGTCGCGCCAGGGCCGGGGTTTCGACTCCCTCCGCGATCGTCTGGGCGCCCACGGACCGTGACAGGGCCAGCATCGAAGGGCAGTGGGAAATCTTTCGACACCAGCCGACATTTGCCAAATGCGCGTTGCCGGCGCTTGGCTCGCGTGGCAGCCTGGACTCCTGCGGCCTGGATCGGAACGCGTTGGCAGTTGCATGGGCTGCGCGCAACGTCCAGGCGGCAGCAACCAGGGAGGCCCAAGGTGGCGCAGGTGCCGTTCTCCGCGGCCGAGGCTGCACTCGAAAATCAGCGCTTCGGCCGTTTGCAATTTCGTGTCGCGGCGTTGTGCACGCTGGTGCAGATCTGCGACGGCTATGACGTGAACTCGGTCGGGTGGTCGGTGCCGTCCCTGATCCGCGCGTGGCACTTGCCGCCGCCAATGTTCACGCACGCATTCATGTGGTCGAGCATCGGCATCCTGGCCGGCGCGTTGTCGGCCGGGCCGATTGGCGACCGGGTCGGACGGCGCCCAACATTGCTTGCCAGCCTGACGATCTTTGGCCTGGCATCCTTGCTCAGTGCGGCGTCGAACACGCTCGACGTGCTGAGCCTGTCGCGGTTCTTCACCGGGCTTGGCATTGGCGGCGGGTTCTCCATCGCCGCGGCCCTGGCTGGAGACTATGCGCCGCGGCGGCTGCGGGCGACGGTCATCATGGCGACGTTCACCGGCGCGCCGCTGGGCGGGTTCCTGGGTGGGTTGGTTGTGGCGCCGCTGCTGGCGCCACTCGGATGGCGGATGATCTTCGTACTGGGAGGAGCGATCCCGCTTCTGCTGCTTCCGGCGATGGCGCTGTGGCTGCCGGAATCGCCGCACTTCCTGGCCGCGCGACAACGCCTGTCGCCGCGGCATGGCGCCATGCTCCATCGGCTGGGAATTGATCCCGGGCAGAGCACCCCGACCGATCTCGCGCAAGGCAACCCGGTTCGGATGCTGTTCAGCCAGGGCTATGCGCTGCAAACCGTGCTGCTGTGGGTCATCTTCTTTTGCAGCCTGCTAAATCTGTTCTTGTTCGCCTATTGGTTGCCGACGGTCCTGAACCTGATCGGACTTACGCCGGGCGAGGCGGTACTCGCGTCCAGCCTGCAAAACTTCGGCGCGTTGTTCGCCGCGTTGTATCTCGGGCTGGCGGTGGATCGCTTTGGCCCCGAGCGCACGCTGGGGCTGCATTATGCGGCGGGTGCGTTGTTCATTGGGGCGATCGCGTTAGTGACGATGCCCTACGTCCTGCTGATGACGATGTGCTTCCTGGCCGGCCTGACGATCATCGGCAGCCAGACCGGCGCGAACGGCACTTGCGGCAAGCTGTACCCGGCGCGCATGCGCGCGAGTGGCCTGGGGTGGGCGCTGGGAATCGGGCGGTTGGGCGGCGTTGCCGCGCCGTTGCTGGGTGGGTGGCTGCTGGCGATGGGATTGCCGCCAGCGCGCATCTTTCTGAGTTCCTGCGTGTTCGCGCTGATCGCCGCGCTTGCCACGGCATTGCTGGCGTGGCGCGGAGCGCACATGCCGGTGGCGGGAGCCGCAGAGGCAGAGGAAGCAGCGTCCTAAGGCGATGGATGTTCCTTGGGGGAGAGGACCGGGATGCCAATCATTCGCAGCGTCATCACCGGCGGCAGCGTGCTGCTGCCGAATGAGACCGTCGCGTGCCACGTTGATATACTGCTGGAGGGCGACACTATAACTGCCATCGTACCGCCCGGCACCGCGCTCGACGCACAGTCCATCGATGCCGCCAACCGACTGATCATTCCCGGCCTGATCAACGCCCACACCCATGGGCATGGCGGGTTGGGGAAAGGCGTCGGCGACCGCTGGTCGTTGGAGCTGCTGCTGAACGCCGGGCCATGGATCAACGGCAACCGCACCGCCGACGACCGCTATCTTTCCACTCTGCTCTCGGCTGTGGAGATGGTGCGCAAGGGCTGCACCGCCTGCTACGACCTCTCCGCCATGCTGCCGGTGCCGACGGTGGAGAGTCTGGAAAGTACGGCACAAGCCTATGCGGATGTCGGCATCCGCGCGGTGATCGCACCGATGATCGCGGACCGAAGTTTCTATCAGGCGATTCCAGGCTTGCTCGACGCCTTTCCGCCGGAGCTGCGCGCGTTGGCGGCGAGCATGCGCACGGCGTCGACGGACGCTATTCTCACGCCAATCGATGATGCCGCGTCGGCATGGGCATTCTCGCGCGACACCATCCGGCTTGGAATCGCGCCGACCATACCGCTGCATTGCTCTGACGAATTCATGGAAGCATGCCGGGACATGGCGATGAAATTCGACATGCCATTGCAGACGCATTTGGCGGAATCGCCGGTGCAACGCGAAGCGGCGCGGCGCCGATATGGCATGACGTTGACAGCGCATCTGGACCAGCTCGGGTTGGTAGGACCGGGATTCAGCGGTGCGCATGCGGTCTGGATCGACGATGCGGAGATCGAATTGCTGGCGCGGCAGGGGGCGACGCTTGCTCACAATCCGGGTTCTAATTTGCGGCTTGGCAACGGCATCGCGGATATGCGGCGCGCCGTTGCCGGTGGCGTGACGGTGGGTGTTGGCACGGACGGCTCTTCCTCGGCTGATAACCAGAACATGTTCGAGGCGATCCGCCTGGCGGCCTTCGTATCGCGCGTGTTCGACCGGGCGCCGGCCGACTGGATCGGGGCCGCGGAGGCGCTGCGCATGGCCACCGAAGGTAGCGCCGCGGTGCTGGGGATGGCCGACCGGATCGGCAGGATCTCGCCTGGATACAAGGCAGACCTGACGTTCCTCGATCTGCATCATGTCAATCTGGTGCCGCTGAACAATGCAGTGCAGCAGTTGGTGAATGGCGAGGACGGGATGGCAGTGCGCGACGTGATGGTGGGCGGGCAGTTTGTCCTGCGCGATGGCGTGCTACCCGGCCTGGACTGGTCCAGGATTGTCAGCCGTGCGGCGGAGGCTGCGGCGCGGCTGACGGAGGCGAATGCCGCGATGCGCGAAGCAACCGAGCGCCTGGCGCCGGTGGTCGATCATTTCTGTCTCGGCCTTGCCCGTTGCGCGCACGATCTGCCGCGGAAGCTGCTCATATAGCGCCAAGATGGCATGGCCGGCTGCCGGAACTCCAACCGTGGACACTCGATACTGGCAACGCAGGGAAAGTTGGCCGCGCGTAGTCCGTGCCATCATTGCATCAGGCTCGACAGAGGGCGTGCTGTGTGCGGTGGCGTACCCTCGGACAGCTTTCGCAGTGGCAATGCAACCCGTAGTTCAAAGATGGTCCGGATTTCCCGGCACCCGACGGCGGCTGACCGACGGCACGACACCGTCCCTCCTCGACCGAGTAGACAAATAGGCCTGGCCTTGCGCGGGCGCCGCATGGCGTGGGTTCACGGCGTCTCCTGTCACACATTTGGTTTGTATCGAAATTTAGCCTCGGAAGGCCGTGTGCCGCCAGGCTTCTTGGTCAGGAATATTGAAGTCGAGAAATGGACATCTGCATGACGGCGCCGCCTGCTGCTGCCTTAAAGCGGCCGCCGTTTCTGTTGATCCAGACGGTATCCGCAACTATCGTTGTCTGGCAACGGCACTACCCGAGGATAATTGCTGATTCCGCCACTGCAGGAACTGCTTGAACAGGAGATCCCGTTCTGAGGTGGTAATTTCGCCGTTGGACAGCTTGACGGCGATAAATCGGTTGAAGTCCGTCTGGAGATTGTCGTTCGCGGCCACTGTCGCAGCCTTTTGATCCAGCCACTCTTGCGCCGGTGCGAAGCGTGTCCAGCCGGGAACTTGTGCCGCCAGGTTCACTTCCCGCCATTTGGGATGCCGGGGCGGCTTCTGGAATTCGTCGAAGCGGCTGAAGAAGGCGTCTACGAAACGGGCGACCTTATTGTAGCGAGCGGTATGCCGCGGCCAGGCGTACACGGCCATAACGTCGCCGACGGCAATCGTGGGTACCCGCGCGCCTTCAGGGATGAGCAACGGGTAGTTCTGATGCGTGAACTCGGCCGGAAGATAACCTTGCGAGAGCAGCGCCTGGTCGATCGCGACGGGTAGAAAATGGATGCCGCTGTCGGCCGGCAGATCGGCGAAGAGCGGTATTGGAGCACCGCCGACATGGATGATCGCGGCGATGTCGCCGTGCTTCAACTCGTCGACGCCCGTTACCTGCTTTTCATGCTCGACTTTCGCATTGATGCCAAGCTCGCTGAGCACAATTTCGGCCGTCATAGCTGACCCGCTGCCGACAACATCGACGTTGACGCGCTGGTCGTTCAGGTCCTTGAGCTGTTTGATGTCCTTCCGGGCGATGACGTGAATTTCCTCGTCGTACAGTTTGGCGATGTACTGGATGCCCTGAACAAGATCGGGGAACATGTTATGCCGCTTAGCGTAAGTCAGGGCGTCTGCCTGGACAAAGCCGATGTCGATACCTTTCAAATAGAGAATGTCGGACAGGTTTTGTAACGAGCCTTTGCCGAGAGTCGGCAGAACGCGTAGTGTGTCACTATCTAGAATTGTGAGATCGGCGGCCGTGCGCGCGTAGGTGCCGCCTTCCATGCCGGTGATAACGCCTACCGTGCCCTGATTGGCGCTGGCGATCGGATCCTGAGGTTGCCGCGCGAGGGCGGGAACCGCGAGCAGGATGCATAGGAATGCCGGAATGAGTTTCATGACGTTCGTTCCTTTTTTATTTGATGCATCCCGCTGCCCGAAAATGGCGAAATGTCGGCTCGCCCAAACCTTTGCTCCGTGGATAAAAACGCTTCTCCCGGAGCTGCCCGCACGGTACAACGACGAACATGTGGCCGGCAAGGAAAATTGGCTAAGTGGAAGTGGTCCACATGTGGAATAGAATCGGCGCACGATGATGCAACTATAACGCGAGTGCGTGGGGAGGGAAAGCGGAGGCGAACATGCGACATCAACGTCAGAGAGGATCGTGCCTGACCCGTGCTGCATGGATTCTGGCGCTGTTATGCGCATCCTTGCACGTTTCGTCGATGCTGCCATTGCATCGTGCCGAAGCCAAGCCAGCCGCTAATACGACGCGTCCAATTTCAAGCAAGCAGGCGGATGCGCAAATAGCGTCGCTGCTAGAGCAAGTCGAAACCTTGCTCGAGGAGGATCATGTAACGGCACCGCCCGACAACAATGCGGCGGCAGTGTACACACGGGCGCTGATGCTCTGTTCTGTCGCATCGCCGGCGGGACTGCAGAAGATGGAGGAATTCCCGTCAGTCCTGAAGACTCGCGCGGATGTCGCGCGGGCGGGAGGCAACAACGACCTCAGCGTGCGGATGCGGGCCTTCGCCGAAATCGCGTCTGAGGTCATCGGTCCCCACAACCCGCCATCGCGTGCAGACGCCGCCCAGTCTACTCAATCCAGCATTGCGCCAGTGACGGGCAACACCACCGCACCCGTTAGAGACATGAGCCCTCCACCCTCGGTGGCCGAGCAGAGGACTGTCGAGTCCGCGGCAGGGTCCGGAGGCCGCCAGATCGCGGCACTGCCACCGACGGCGGCGAGGCTGCCCGCGGTGGCGCCAGCCGCGTCACTGGGTGGCAGCGCGGCGGAACCTGAACCCGTGAAGGCTCCGCCATTGTCTGCGGCGATGGTCGATGCGCTGTTTAAACAGGGAAAAGCCATGCTGGAGATCGGGGATGTCTCCGCCGCCAGGCGTCTGCTCGCCCGCGCGGCGGAGTCCGGAAGTGGCGAAGCTGCGCTTGCGCTCGGAGACACCTACAATGCAGCATTCCTCAGGGAGCATGGCGTGGTGGGCCTTCAGGCCAACCAAGAATTGGCGAAAGCTTGGTATCGCAAGGCCATTGGCTTCGGTGAATCACGCGCCAGGGCACGTTTGGCCGGGCTAGATGACAGCACGCAGGCGGCAGCTCAGCGATCCATGACCACGCGATGAGGGCTGCACCATCCAAAGTAGTGCGGTTCGAAAATTCGATCGCGTCGAGTCGCGGTCGCAATTGCTACTGTCCGCATCCTGCGCGCCCGCATCTGAAAGGACCCCACCCTCCTGTCACATTGCTGCTTGGATGGTGTCGGTTTCCATTACGGTAACGATGGTTCTGGCTCAAAGTTGGTGCAGTACGGGGTAGGGGCTCACATCCCCCGGCACCAGCCTTCATCGCACCAGCGCCTGGCTGCGCACCAGGCGCGCGTACAGCCCATCCCGCGCCAGCAACTCGGCGTGCGTCCCTTGCTCCACGGCATGACCGTCGGCCATCGCCACCACCAGATCCGCATCGCGCACGGTCGAGAGCCGGTGGGCGATCACAATCGTGGTCCGCCCGCGGCGCAGCCGCGCCAGAGCCCCCTGCACCGCAGCTTCGCTCTCGGTGTCCAGGGCGCTGGTCGCCTCGTCCAGCAACAATATGCGCGGGTTACGCAGCAGCGCCCGCGCCAGCGCCACCCGTTGCCGCTGCCCGCCCGACAGGCGCCGGCCGCCTGGGCCAACGCGAGTCTCGTACCCGTCCGGCAACGCGGCAATAAAGTCCGCAGCCGCCGCGTCCCGCGCCGCCGCCTCGACATCGGCCAACGTCGCTCCCGGATGGCCCATCGCGATATTCGCGGCGATCGTGTCATCGAACAATAATGCGTCCTGGCCGACATAGGCCATGGCGTCGCGCAGACTGGCCAGAGTCACCCGCCGCACATCAATCCCATCCACCCGCACCGCACCGGCCGTCACGTCATGCAGACGGGGAATCAGCGAGATCGCGGTAGACTTCCCCCCACCCGACGGCCCCACCAGCGCGACGGTGCGCCCCGGCGCGGCCTCGAAGCTGAACCCATCCAGTGCCACTCGCCCGTCCGGATAAACAAAGTGCACGTCCTGGAAAACGACCTCGCCGCGCCCGGTCGGCAACGGCGCAGCATCCGGCGCATCGACGATGGATGGCGCCTCGTCCACCACCGCGAAGACGCGGCTGAGCCCAGCCAGGCCCTCCTGCAACGCGGCATTCAGCGACCCCAGCGCCCGCAGCGGCCGCGATGCGATCAGCAGCGCCGCCACGAAGCCGGTAAAATTGCCGATGCTGTGATCGCTGATCGCGGCGCGCCAGCCGGCGAAGCCGATCACCAGTGCCACCGCAGCGCCACCCAGCACCTCCAGGATCGGATCGATGCGGGCCCGGCTGCGCGCCATGCGCATCAGCGCGCGGTAGAGGTTGGCAAAGGCGCCCTCGGCACGATCGGTCTCCTGCGCCTCCAGCCGATACGCCCGCACCGTCCGCGCCTGGGCGAAGCTTTCGTTCAGCAGCGCGGCAGTCTCGCCCATTTGCTCCTGCATCCCGCCGGACGCTCGCCGCACTCGCTTGCCGATCCGCTGGATCGGCATCGCTGCCAGCGGGTACAGCACGGCCGCGATCAGCGAGAGCAACCAGTCCAGGTACACCATCGATGCCGCAAGCCCGACCACGGTAACCGCATCGGCGACGCCGTTCACCGCCCGGGTCAGCGCCTCGCGGATGATCGCCGCATCGGTGGTAAAGCGGGCAGCGAGCTGCGCCGGCGCCTCCCGTTCCAGCCGCGTCAGGTCCGCGCGGGTCAGGTGCCCGAACATGCGGCCCTGCAGCTCCCGGATGACGATCAGCACGATCTGCTGAACCTGGACGTTCTGGAAATACTGCGCCGCCGCCTTGACCGAGGTCACCACCACCACCAAGGCAGGAATCTGGTACAAAATCCGCCGGTCATGTTTGGTGAACATCTGGAACGCGTGGTCGATCACCACGGGGTACAGCGCGGTCGTCCCGGCCATGATCAGGGTCAGCACCAGCACCAGGGCGACGCGTGGCTTGTGGTGGCTGACATGCTCTCTCCACAGCCGCGTGAGCAAGGTGCGCGTGCCATCGGGGCTTGGCTGCAGTGCGGCGCGAGGCGTGGCGACATCCATGAGGCGTGCCTCTATCAGGCGCTGCCGCCGCCCGCCAGAGCCTCTCGCCGCCCGAAATCGCAAAACGTTCCTTCTCTGTTCATGATCTTTCCACTGTGTGGTGCCATCTTTCCCGAATCAGGAGATGAAAACGGTGGAAATCGGCGGATCCCATGTGTCGGTGCCCCGCAGCAGCAGTTACCAAGCGGTAACGAATGGTGCGTCATACCGCCGCGGGGACCGCGAGGTGCGGTAACTCGCGGCGACCGCCAAGCCGGGGCGCGTTGCAGCAGACGTGTCCCGGCTTGGACATCAGTCGACGATTCAACCGGCCCCCGGCCCCTCCAATTGTTCAGCCTTTGCCCGTGCTGGTGCCCCGACTGCGCCACCCCCCGCGGCGCCTTGGCAAAGGGCGCTCCGTCTCCGTGACACTAAGGCGCGCCAATGCACTGACCGAAGCACAGGGCCTGTCGACCAGGCTTCAAATCGTCCAGGATTCCGCGCCTTGCATCGTCAGATGCGCGCCGCTTGCCTGCGCGCCAGCCTCGTTCAACGCGCGGACCACCTGGTAACGCCGGTTTGGCGGCACAAGGAACATCATGAATCCCCCGCCTCCGGCGCCCGACACCTTACCGCCCGTTGCACCGTTGGCAAACGCCGTATTGTACAGCGCTTCGATACGCCCCGTGCTGATCCCCGGCGCTGTCTTCTGCTTGGCCACCCAGGACCGGTTCAACACCGCCGACATGCGTGCGATTTCCCCACGCAGCAGCGCCTCCTTCATCTCCATGGCGTCCCGCTTGAGCTGATGCAATGCGTCCAACGCATCGTCATGGGCGACCATGCGGCGCTGTTGCTCCACGATGATCTCCTCCGATCGCCGGGAAACGCCGGTGAAGCAGATCACCAAAGCGGTCTCCAGCTCGTTCAGCATCCACGGCGCGACCCGCAACGGATTGACGATCACGCGGTCGCCGGCGAGGAACTCGATATAGTTCACCCCGCCAAAGGTCGCCGCATACTGGTCCTGCTTGCCGCCGGCCAGCCGCAGTTCGAGCCGCTCGATTTCGAACGCCGCATGCGCCACGTCGTACGGCCCCAGCGGCGCGCCGAGCAATGCGGTGAACGCCTCCACCATCGCCACCACCAGGGCCGAAGACGATCCCAGCCCGGACCCCGGCGGCGCATCGACATATGACACCAGGCGGATCGCCGGCACCCGGCCGCCGCCGAATTGCCGCAGCATCCGGCGCGTCACCCCGCCATGCAGTTGCAGCCGCGCGGCGCTCACTGCTTCCAGGTCGGGTGGAAAATCCTCTTCGATCCCCATATCAGAGGCGACGAAATGGATGCGCCCGTCGGGGGACGGCTCGATGAAGGCGTAAGCGTAGCGGTCGATGGTGATGTTCAGCACCGCGCCGCCGTATTCGTCGCAATAGGGGCTGAGGTCTGTGCCGCCGCCCGCAAAGCCCAGCCGAAGCGGCACCCGGGCTCTCACGATCCCTTCTAAACTCACGCGCTTTGCTCATCGCTGTTTTGTGAGTGCCCAGGATACAGGGACAGGGCAGGTTGTTCCAGGAAGTTCCGTGCCACGGGTGCAACGCCGGGAGCGTGGCCGGCGTTAAGCGGGCGGTTGCCGGGAAGCTCCCGGGCATGTGATGGGAGGTCGCCGGTTTGCGTGCGGCGGAGGATGCGCCATCTGCCGCATTCTTGTCGGGCCGTCACGCGCGGGCGTGGCCTCGGCACTGGACGGGCAAATAGTGGCAGGCAGGACCGGACCAAACGCTTACGCTGCGCCTGCAAGGCGTGATGCGAGCCGAGGGAAGCGGTGAATGGCGGCAAAAATTTACCATGTGCACCCATTGGTGGCTGGGCGGCTGACTGCGTGGCCCGATTTGCTCGCACGTGTGCGGGCCATGGGCTTCGATTATGTCTGCCTCGCGCCACCGTTCGCTCCCGATCCGGGCGGCGACATCTACGTCACCGCTGACCACGAGGCGTTGCATCCCGCGCTGGGCTGGGAGGGGGATGCGGATTCCGGCGTCGACCACATCGCCGGCCTGACCGCGCAACAGGGGTTGCGGCTGATGCTGGACCTGGTGCTGTACCAGGTGGCGGCCGATGCCACGGTGCGGCAGCGTGCGCCGCAGTGGTTCAGCACGGGATTCTGCGGCGGAGCCCCCGACCCGCGCCGTGCCCCCGCCCGCCCGGATGCCGCCGCGCCGCGCTTCGGTGCCACGGACACGGCGGATGCACTGACGGATTGGTGGGCCGAACGCCTCTCGCGCCTGATCCGTGCCGGCGTCGCCGGGTTCCGGGCAGTGGAGCAAGATCGGGTGCCGGCGGCGGTGTGGCGGCGGCTGATCGAGCGGTTGCGTCCCGCGGCACCAGAAACGCTGATGCTGGCCTGGACGCCCGGCACGGACCGAGGCGCGATCGCGCGGCTGGCAGGGACAGGATTCGACCTGGTGGCGTCGTCGGTGGCGTGGTGGGACGGCCGCTCGCCATGGCTGATGGAGGAGATGGAGACCCTGCGCCTCGTCGCGCCGGCGATCGGTTCGCCGGAGCCGTCGATCTTCGACCGGCTGGCGGCCCGCCTGCCGTGGGGCACGGACATTGCCACCGCCTATCGCCACGCGTTGCGTCGCGCCGCGGGGACGATGAGCGGCATGTTCGTGCCGATGGGCTTCGAATACGCCACCCGCCGGGTCTTCGATGCCGCGCGCGCCTCGCCCGAGGACCTGCAACGGGCACAGGCCGAAGCACCGTTTGATCTGAGCGAAGACATCGCAGATGCAAACGATCTGGTCGAACGTATCGTAGCGCACGGTTTGGGTGACGCGATGAGGCAGCTTACGGCCTCTTCGGCAACTGCAACGGCACTGCTTCGCTGCGACACGCCCGACCCGCGCGATGCGCGCCGCGCAGCGGTGGTGTTACTCAACCCGGATCCTGGCGCAGCGACATCGCTGCCGATTTCCGTGGCGCCGCCGCCGCCTCAGGCCGGCGCGGCGTTCGGCGCGCCCGAGGCCTTTGACGGCGGCACCGACTCCATGGCCCCGCTGGCGCCCGGCGAGGTGCGCGTGCTGACCTATTCGCGTTCCCCAGCAATCGTCCAGTCCCCACAGGCGTCGAAGCTCGCGCGCGATGCCGCGGTTTCCACCCGCATCGAGATCGAGAAGATCGCCCCCTCGGTGACGGATGGCGACTATGCCGCCAAGCACGTGGTGGGTGACGCGGTCACCGTCAGCGCCGACATTGTCGCCGACGGCCACGAGGTGCTGGCCGCATCATTGCTCTGGCGTGCCGCCGACGAAACGTCGTGGCACCGCAACGCGATGACGCTGGTGAACAACGACAAGTGGCAAGCGATCTTCGCCCCCGCCCGCGTCGGCCCGCACAAATTTACCGTCGAAGCATGGTGGGACGTGTGGGGCACGTTCCGCCACGATCTGCACGCCAAGAATGCGGCAGGCGTCCCGGTGCACCTGGAGATCGAGGAAGGCCGCGGCATGATCGCCGCCGCGGCCGAGCGCGCGGAAGGCCTGAAGCTGGAAAAGCTGGCGATCGTCCTGGAACGATTCGAAACGGCGGATGAGGCAGCACGCATCGCGCTGCTGCTGTCGGATGCAACAATGGCGACGATGGAGTCTGTGGCTCCCCGCGAATTCCGGGTACGTCATGACCCGCCGGTGCGGCTGGACATCGATCGTCCGCAGGCGGCCTTCGCAAGCTGGTACGAATTGTTCCCGCGTTCGGTCACCACGGACCCATCGCGTCACGGCACGTTCGACGACGTGATCGCCCGCCTGCCGGCCATCCGCGCGATGGGGTTCGACGTGCTGTATTTCCCGCCGATCCATCCGATCGGACACACCAACCGCAAGGGCCGCAACAACGCCCTGCGCGCAGAGCATGGCGATGTCGGTAGCCCCTATGCGATCGGCAGCGAGGAAGGTGGCCACGACGCGATCCATCCGCGGCTCGGCACGCTCGAGGATTTTCGCCGCCTGGTCGCCGAGGCCAAGGCGCACGAGCTGGAAATCGCGCTGGACTTCGCCATCCAGTGCTCACCCGACCATCCCTGGCTGAAGCAGCACCCCGAGTGGTTCCGTTGGCGCCCCGACGGATCGCTGCGCTTCGCGGAAAACCCGCCGAAGAAATACGAAGACATCGTCAACCCGGATTTCTATGCGCCGGACGCGTTTCCCGCGCTGTGGCATGCGCTGCGCGACGTGGTGCAATTTTGGGTGGACCAGGGCGTGCGTATTTTCCGGGTGGACAATCCGCATACCAAGCCGATGCCGTTCTGGCGCTGGATGATTGCGGATATCCGCGGCCGTCATCCGGATGTGATCTTCCTGGCCGAGGCATTTACCCGGCCGAAGGTGATGTACCGGTTGGCAAAGCTCGGCTTCGCCCAGTCCTATACGTATTTCACATGGCGCAACACCAAGCAGGAAATCACCGAGTACCTGACGGAACTGAGTACGCCGCCTGTCAGCGAATTCTTCCGTCCCAACTTCTTCGTCAACACGCCGGACATCAACCCACCCTTCCTGCAAACCGGCGGCCGGCCGGCGTTCCTGATCCGTGCAGCGTTGGCAACGATGCTGTCCGGTCTGTGGGGCATGTATTCCGGATTCGAGATTTGTGAATCGACACCGCTGCCGGGGCGTGAGGAGTACCTGGACGCCGAGAAATACGAAATCCGCGTTCGCGACTACAACGCGCCCGGCAACATCGTCGCCGAAATTGCCGCGCTGAACAGAATCCGCCGCGAGCATCCGGCTTTGCGGACGCATCTCGGCGTGGGGTTTCTTCCCGCCTATAACGACCAAATCCTGGTGTTCCAAAAGCGCGTGCCGGAGGACCGGGAAATGATCGTGGTCGCGGTCAGCTTCGATCCGCACAATGTGCAGGAAGCCGATTTCGAACTGCCATTGTGGGACTTTCGCCAGCCGGATGATGGTGCGCTGGACGCGGTGGATTTGATGCGCGGCAATCGCTTCACCTGGCATGGCAAGCACCAGCACCTGCGTCTGGATCCGGCCGATCTGCCGTTCGCAATCTGGCAAGTGACCGCACCTGGGGTACCGAAATGAGAGCGATGGCCGGCTTAGTAGATTTCCCCTCCCGCTGCGGGCTTGGGCCGCGAAGCGGACCAGGGATGGGGGGACGGGGCCGTATAGCCGCCGCAGTTCGCCCGCCCGGCCCCCTCCCCCTGACCCCGTCCCACAAGGGGAGGGGGAGTGCCGAATCCGCAACCAGCCTCTGCTTCCCCGGAGCGCTCCAATGAACATCGCGCTGGCTCGGCCGCGTCCCGACCAACCCGCGGTCACCGAAGACCCGCTGTGGTACAAAGACGCGATCATCTACCAGATCCACATCAAGTCCTTTTTCGATTCCAACAACGACGGCGTCGGCGATTTTCCCGGCCTGATTTCCAAACTCGACTACATCGCCGCGCTCGGCGTCAGTGCCATCTGGCTGCTGCCATTCTATCCCTCACCCCTCCTCGACGACGGCTACGACATCGCCGACTACCGTGGCGTCAACCCCGACTATGGCACCCTGCACGACGTAAAGCGCTTCATCCAGGAGGCGCACAAACGCGGCATCCGCGTCATCACCGAGCTGGTGGTGAACCACACTTCCATCCAGCATCCCTGGTTCGAACGCGCGCGCCACGCCAAGCCCGGCTCGGTCTATCGCGACTTCTATGTCTGGTCCGACACCGACCAGAAATACACCGGCACCCGCATCATCTTCGTCGATACCGAACGGTCCAACTGGACCTGGGACCCGGTCGCCAACGCCTTTTTCTGGCACCGCTTCTATTCCCACCAGCCCGACCTGAATTTCGACAGCCCGCGCGTGCTGAAGGAAGTCCTGGCGGTGCTGCGGTACTGGGCCGATCTCGGCGTGGACGGGCTGCGACTCGACGCTGTGCCCTATCTGGTGGAACGCGAAGGCACCAACAACGAAAACCTGGCGGAAACCCATGCCGTCCTGAAGCAGATCCGCGCCGAGCTCAACGCGCATTATCCAGACCGCATGTTGCTCGCCGAGGCCAACCAGTGGCCCGAGGACACCAAGGAATATTTCGGCGACGGCGACGGCGACGAATGCCACATGGCGTTCCACTTCCCGCTGATGCCGCGTATGTACATGGCGATCGCGCGCGAGGACCGTTTCCCGATCACCGACATCATGCGCCAGACGCCGGACATTCCGTCCAAGGCGCAATGGGCCATCTTCCTGCGCAATCACGACGAACTGACCTTGGAAATGGTCACCCAGTCCGAGCGCGACTTCCTGTGGGCGACCTACGCTGCCGACCGCCGTGCGCGTTTGAATCTTGGCATCCGCCGTCGCCTCGCGCCGCTGCTGGAGCATGACCGCCGCCGCATCGAGCTGATGAACCATCTGCTGCTATCCATGCCCGGCACGCCGGTTATCTATTACGGCGACGAGATCGGCATGGGCGACAACGTCTATCTCGGCGACCGTAACGGCGTGCGCACGCCCATGCAGTGGTCGCCCGATCGCAACGGCGGTTTCTCTCGCGCCGATCCGTCGCGGCTGGTGTCGCCGCCGATCATGGACCCGCTCTATGGCTTCGAGGCGGTGAACGTCGAAGCGCAATCGAGCGATCCGCATTCGCTGCTGATGTGGATGCGCCGCAACATCGCCGTCCGCCGCCAGTATCAGGCGTTCGGCCGCGGCACGTTCCGTCTGCTCTATCCGAAGAATCGCAAGATCCTTGCCTATCTGCGAGAGCATGAAGGCACGACGATCCTGTGCGTCGCCAACCTCGCACGCACGCCGCAGGCGGTGGAACTCGATCTTTCCGAATTCACCGGCCGCACCCCGATCGAACTCGACGGCGGCTCGGTGTTTCCACCGATCGGACAGCTTACCTATCTGCTGACGCTGGCGCCCTACGGCTTCTATTGGTTCAACCTGGCAGCGGAGACGGCGTGGCCGTCAACGCACACGCCGGCACCGGAACCCATGCCCGAATACCAAACCATCGTCTTCCGCAAAAGCTTCATCGAAGGCCTGAAGGCCGCACGCACCGTGCTTGAAAGCGAGGTGCTGCCTTCCTACCTGCCGATACGGCGCTGGTTCGCCCAGAAGGACCAGAAGTTGCTGGCAGTTCGGATGGCCCTGGTCACCGGTCAGCCGCACGGCGAGGCGGCCTTGGTTGAAATCGAAACCGAAACCCGCGCGGGCACCGCGCGCTGGCTGCTGCCGCTCGCGATTGCCTGGGAGGACCGCCCGACGCCCGCGCTCGCCGCCCAGCTTGCGTTGGCACGGGTGCGTCATGGCGCTCGCGTTGGCCTGCTGACCGACGCGTTTGTGCTGCCGGAGCTCGCGCTTGGCGTCATGCGGAATTTCGAGCATGCGCGCACGGTCCACACAGATGCCGGCGACGTCTTGTTCCAGCCGACCTCACGCATGCGCGAGATCGAAGTCCCGCCCGATGTCGAACTGAACTGGCTGTCGGCAGAGCAATCGAACTCCTCTGTCATCATCGGCGAAATCGCCATAATGAAATTGTTCCGCCAGGTCACGACCGGCCAGCATCCGGAAGCGGAGATGGGCCGCTATCTGACGGAGAATGGCTTCGCCAGCACGCCGGCCTTGTTGGGCGAAGTCGTGCGGATCGAACCCGACGGGACACGCCATGCTCTGGCGATCGCTCAGGCCTTCATCCGCAACCAAGGCGATGCCTGGACCTGGACGCTCGATCTGCTGATGCGCGGCCTGTCCGATCTTGCCGGTGGCGACGAAGCCGCCGCATCGGACGCGGAACGCCACGAGGACTACGACACGATCGCGACCTTGCTCGGCCGACGGCTGGGCGAGATGCACGCGGTTCTGGCGCTGCCCTCCGATAATCCAGACTTCGCCCCCGAAGCCGCCGGACCGGACCGAACCGAAGCGTGGTCGTCCCAAGCGGAAGATCAACTCACCAAGGCATTCAATGCGCTGGCGGCGCGGCAGGACTGGCCCGAGGATGCCGCGCAGGACCTGGGCCATGCGATGGCCATTCGCGATCAGCTTGCACAGGTCGTGCGCGAATTGGCCGCGAAAGGCGTCGGCAGTCCGGTCACGCGTATCCATGGCGATCTGCATCTCGGCCAGGTGCTGGTGGCGAACGGCGACGTCTTCATCATCGATTTCGAAGGCGAGCCGGCCAGGCCGCTGGAACTGCGCCGTGCCAAAAACAGTGCCTGGCGGGACGTGGCGGGGATGCTGCGCTCGTTCGACTATGCGGCGGCGGTGGTGGACGGCAAAAGCCGCGAAAGCCAGGCGCATGTGCCGCAGGCGCGGCGCACGGCGTTCCTGGAAGGGTTCGTGACCCGCGCAACCGAATCCTTCCTCACAGGTTATAGAGCAGCGATGGGGGCAACGGATTCGCCCGCAGAGCAAGCTTTGTTGCATTTGTTCCTGCTGGAGAAGGCCGCGTATGAGATCGTCTACGAGGCCGCCAACCGGCCGACCTGGATCGACGTGCCTCTGCGTGGCCTTGCCCGACTTGCCGACTCGCTGTTGCGCACGGAGGTTGCTCTGTGAATGACGTCATCATCGAAGTTCCTGGCCTCGCGCCCGAGATCGCGCCGAAGCTTGCGGAAGGCCGGCTGAACGATCCGTTCGCGGTTCTGGGCCCGCACGAGACCGGATCTGGCCGCATCATTCGCGCGTTCCTGCCGGGCGCCCGCGACGTGGAGGTGGTGGCGCGCGGCGACGGCCATCGCCTGGGCACTCTGCTGCCAAGTCAGCCGCACGGCTTGTTTGTCGGCCGCGTGGACTCGCGCGAGGACTATCGCCTGCGCATCGCCTGGCCCGGCGCAGTGCAGGAAACCGAAGACCCATACTCCTTCACCCAACTTCTGCTCTCTGAAGATGATTTGTTCCTGTTCAATGAAGGCCGCTTGTTCGAACTGGCCTTCACGCTGGGTGCCGTGCCGGAGACGATCGACGGCGTAAATGGCGTGCGCTTCGCCGTCTGGGCACCGAATGCGCAGGCCGTTTCGGTCGTGGGAGATTTCAATATTTGGGATCCGCGCCGCCACCCGATGCGCCTGCGGTTCCCCGCCGGTGTGTGGGAATTGTTCATCCCCCGCCTGGAACCCGGTACGCGCTACAAATACGACCTGGTGGATCAGTGGGGCAATCGCCAGCCGCAGAAAGCTGATCCGCTGGCGCGCGCCACCGAACCGCCACCCGCCACCGCGTCCGTCGTCGCCGACACGCTGCCGTTCGTGTGGCACGACGAGGCTTGGATGCAGGAACGTACCGCGCGCCACCGCGTGGATGCACCGCTGTCGATCTACGAGGTGCACGCCGCGTCCTGGTTCAAACCGGAAGGCGATCGCATTCCCACCTGGGACGAGCTTGCCGACCGTCTGGTGCCCTATCTGGTGGAAATGCGCTTCACCCATGTGGAACTGATGCCGGTGGCAGAGCACCCGTTCGGCGGTTCGTGGGGCTATCAGCCGCTCGGTTTGTTCGCGCCCTCCGGCCGGTTCGGCCCGCCCGAGGGCTTCGCGCGTTTCGTCGACGCCTGCCATCGTGCTGGCATCGGCGTCATTATCGATTGGGTACCGGCGCATTTCCCCACCGACGCACACGGCTTGGCCCGTTTCGACGGCACCGCTCTGTATGAACATCAGGACTCGCGCGAGGGGTATCACCACGACTGGAACACTTACATCTACAATTTCGGCCGCCGCGAGGTGCAGGGTTTCCTGATCGCCAGCGGCATCCACTGGCTGGAGCATTTCCACGTCGATGGGCTGCGCGTCGATGCGGTGGCGTCCATGCTGTATCGGGATTACAGCCGCAAGGAAGGCGAGTGGCTTCCCAATATCTATGGCGGCCGCGAGAATCTGGAAGCGATCGGCTTCATTCGCCATTTCAACGCGGTGGTGCGCGAGCGCTGCCCCGGCGCGATGACCATCGCCGAGGAATCTACGGCCTGGCCCGGCGTGTCGCGCCCGATCGGCGATGGCGGCCTGGGCTTTTCCTACAAATGGAACATGGGCTGGATGCACGACACGCTCCGTTTCATGGAGCATGAGCCGGTGTACCGCCTCTGGCACCACAACGACATGACGTTCGGCTTGCTCTACGCGTTCAGCGAAAATTTCGTGCTGCCGCTGTCGCATGATGAAGTGGTGTATGGCAAAGGCTCCCTGATCCGGAAAATGCCCGGAGACGATTGGCAGCGCTTCGCCAATCTGCGCGCCTATTTCGGCTTCATGTGGGGCCATCCCGGCAAGAAGCTGCTGTTCATGGGCGGTGAAATCGCCCAGTGGGACGAATGGAGCCACGACAGTTCGATCGAATGGAACCTGCTGCAGTACCCTCGTCATCGTGGCGTGCAGCGGCTGATCCAGGACCTGAACGCGCTCCACGAAGATGAACCGGCGCTGCACCAGCGCGATACAGCGTCGCCGGGCTTCCGTTGGGTGATTGGTGACGATCGCGACAACTCGGTGTTCGCGTTCCTGCGGTTCGGCGATGATGTGGCGCGGCCGGTGCTGGTGGTGTCCAATTTCACGCCGGTGCCGAGGCCGGGCTACGCGATCGGCGTGCCGCGTCCGGGGCCGTGGCGCGAACTGCTGAACTCGGACGCCGAGATCTACGGCGGGTCGAATATGGGCAACGACGGGCTCGTACACACCACACCCACACAGCACCACGGCGAGGCGCAGTCGCTGGAACTGACGCTGCCGCCGCTGGCCACCTTGTTCTTGGCCCCCGAATAATCCCTCCCGCGCTGCTCACATCTGTTATTGCGAGGAGACCCGCGGCGAAGCAATCTTGCGCGGCGACGCCTAACTGTCATCGCGAGGAGCGCAGCGACGAAGCAATCGTCTTCGGCGAAGCGCGCGAACTGTCCGTGCGCACGTTCGTACGAGATTGCTTCGTCACTGCGCCCCTCGCAATGACACTGGTTGCGCGACTTCCCGGTTGCTCTGTCCCTTCCCTCCTCGCAACGACAATGGAAGGCTATGCACTTCCCATCCAAACTCGCCCCCGGCAAATCCTACCCGCTCGGCGCCACCTCGGACGGCCTGGGCATCAACTTCGCGGTCTTCTCGGCACACGCCACCCGCATTGACCTCTGCCTCTACGACCCCACCGGCCGGCACGAACTCGCGCGCTTCACCCTTCCCGAATACACCGACGAAATCTGGCACGGCTATCTACCCGACGCGGTCCCCGGCCTGCTTTACGGCTACCGTGCCTACGGCCCCTACGATCCGCCGCGTGGGCACCGCTTCAACCCCAATAAACTCTTGCTCGATCCCTATGCGCGCGTCCTGTCAGGCAACCTGATCTGGTCCGACGTCCTGTACGGCTACCGCACCCAGTCTTCCCGCGCCGATCTGTCCTTCGACCGGCGCGACAGCGGCCCGTCGATGCCGAAAGGCGTGGTAACCGACGATAACTTCAACTGGGGCGCCGATCGTCCGCCATCGATCCCCTGGTCCGACACGGTCATCTACGAAGCCCATGTCCGCGGCCTGACGAAACTGCACCCGCACATTCCGCGCCAGGACCGCGGCACCTTCGCCGCACTCGCCGCGCCGCCGATGCTGGACCATTACCGCCGCCTCGGCATCACCGCGATCGAGCTGCTGCCCGTGCATGCCTTCGTCCAGGATCGCCGCCTGCTGCAAATGGGCCTGCGAAACTATTGGGGCTACAACACGCTCGGATTCTTCGCCCCCGAACCGCTGTATCTTTCCACCGGCGCGGTCAACGAAATGCGCGTCGCCATTCGCCGGCTGCATGCGGCCGGCATCGAGGTGATTCTCGACGTCGTCTACAACCACACCGCCGAAACGCACGAAGGCGGCCCCACGCTCTCGTTCCGCGGCCTCGACAACGCCAGCTATTATCGCCTCGAGGCGAACGACCCGCGGCGCCCCGTCAACGACACCGGCACCGGCAATACGCTGAACCTGTCGCATCCGCGTGTTTTGCAAATGGTCATGGACAGCCTGCGCCATTGGGTCACGTCCTACCATGTCGATGGCTTCCGTTTCGATCTCACCGCGACACTCGGCCGCGAACCAGGCGGCTTCGATCCTGGTGCCGGATTCTTCGATGCGCTGCGCCAGGACCCGGTGCTGGCCAACATCAAGCTGATCGCCGAGCCATGGGATGTCGGCCCTGGCGGCTACCAACTCGGGCGTCATCCCGCCGGTTTCGCCGAATGGAACGACCGCTTCCGTGATGGCGTCCGCCGTTTCTGGCGCGGCGATCCGGGCCAGCGTGCGGATATTGCCGCGCGCCTCGCCGGTTCCGCCGACATCTTCGAGCACAATGGCCGCCGTGCCTGGGCCTCGATCAACTATGCGGCATGCCACGACGGTTTCACCCTTGCCGATCTTGTGAACTATGCGTCGAAACACAATGAAGCGAACGGGGAAGCCAATAACGACGGCACGCCCGATAATGCATCTGCCAACTGGGGCGTGGAGGGCCCGACCAACGATCCTGTTATCAACGAAACTCGTACGCGCATCCGCCGCGCGTTGCTTATGACCGTATTCCTCGCCGCCGGCACGCCGATGTTGCTTGCCGGCGATGAGTTCGGCCACACGCAACACGGCAACAACAATGCGTATTGCCAGGATAACGAAATCTCATGGCTCGACTGGCACGCAGCCGGGCGCCCGGAAAACGCCGCATTCGCGGCCTTTGTTGCGCGCGTGATCGCGTTGCGCCGCGAACATGCGGTGCTGCGCTGGCCGGTGTTCCTGCACGGTAACGCACAACCCATGCCGGGCGTGAAGGACATCGCCTGGTTTGATGAGCAAGGGAGGGAGATGTCGCCCGAGGCGTGGAACGATCCGCAGCAGCGCGCGTTGACACTGCGCCGCGCGGCGGATGATGGAGACGGAAGCGTGACGATTCTGACTCTGCTGCTGAATCCAACCGGGGAGGCGCGCCGATTTCGGCTGCCGCCGCCACATTTTGCCTACACGGTATTGCTCGACACCGAATCGTCCGGTGCAGCCGCCCGTCCGCTTGCGGAGCCATCGCTCGAGGTCGCCGCCCACAGTGCGGTACTGATCAGCGGGAACCCGACCGCATGAACCCGAGCGAAGAACACCTCTCCCGCAGCGCGGGGTTGAGCCGCGAAGCGGATCAACGCGGTTGGGCCGCGGGGCGAACCAACCGCAGAGTCGAGGATGAGGGTGCCGCGTGCGCCGCCGCGCCCGCCGCCGCCCCCACGTTCGGCGCCACCCTCCTGCGCCATAATCAGACCCGTTTCCGTCTCTGGGCCCCAGCGCAGGAGGAAGTCTCCGTCGCACTCGCCAGCGGCCAACGCCTGGCAATGCAGCGGTCTGCCGACGGCTGGTTCGAAACCACCGCGCCATGTCCGGCGGGCACCCGCTATCACTACCGCCTGTCCGACGGATTGCTGGTTCCCGATCCGGCCTCCCGTTTCCAGCCGGACGACGTGCATGGCCCGTCCGTCGTCATCGACTCCCACGCCTACACGTGGCGCAACACGTTCTGGTGTGGCCGTCCCTGGCGCGAGACCGTCCTCTACGAACTTCACGCCGGCGTGCTTGGCGGCTTCGCGGGCGTCGCGCAAGAATTGTCGCGGTTGCGGGATCTCGGCATTACCGCGGTCGAACTGATGCCGGTCAATGATTTCCCCGGTCGCCGCAACTGGGGTTACGACGGCGTGCTGCCCTACGCCCCGGACTCTGCCTACGGCACGCCCGACGATCTGAAGGCGCTGGTCGATCAGGCGCACGGTCTGGGGCTGATGATGTTCCTCGACGTCGTCTACAATCATTTCGGACCGGAAGGTAACTACCTGCACGCCTACGCGCCGCAATTCTTCCGCGAGGACCACAAGACTCCCTGGGGCCCCGCCATCGCTTTTCGCCGCCCGGAGGTGCGCGCATTTTTCACCGGGAGTGTTCTGATGTGGCTGATGGACTATCGCTTCGACGGCCTGCGCTTCGACGCAGTGCACGCAATCGAGGACCAGAGCTGGATCGATGAAATGGCCGCCACAGTCCGCGCCACGACCGAACCTGGCCGCCATGTGCACCTGGTGTTAGAGCACCACAACGACGCCTCGCATCTTGAACGCGGCGTTGATGCGCAATGGAACGACGACGGGCACAACGTACTGCACGTGCTGCTGACCGGCGAGACTGGCGGCTACTACGCCGACTACGCCGATAACTCCGCCGACAAGCTGGCGCACGTGATGGCGGATGGCTGGGTCTATCAGGGCCAGCACTCGTCCTATCTCGATGCCCCCCGCGGCAGCCCCTGTACGCATCTGCCGCCCCCCGCGCACGTATTGTTTCTGCAAAATCACGACCAGGTCGGCAACCGCGCCTTCGGCGAGCGCCTGACGGTCCTGACCGATCCCGCAACATTAGAGGCTGCAATCGCGCTGCTCCTGCTGTCGCCGCAAATCCCGCTGCTGTTCATGGGCGAAGAGCTCGCCAGCTGCTCATCATTTTTGTTCTTTACCGATTACCGCGCAGAGCTGGCCGACGCCGTGCGCGAAGGCCGCCGCAGCGAATTCGCCCGCTTCGCCGATTTCGCAGACCCGGAGAAGCGGGAGCGCATTCCCGATCCGAACGCGCTGTCCACGTTTGAATTGTCACGCCCGCTGCCCGACCCTGAACGCGGCCCGCAGCGCCAGGATCTCTACCACAAGCTGCTCACGCTGCGGATGCAGGAGATTGCGCCAAGACTGGAGTACGCACGCAGCACGGGTGCGCACGTGATCGGGCCGAAGGCGGTAGTGGCGCATTGGTCTCTGAAAAACCTCTCCCACTCCGCCGCAGAGGTTTCCTGCCTCACCATCGCCACCAACCTCGCCTCCAACCCGGTCCCCTTCGCCCCACCTCCCGCCCGCCTCCTGTTCTCCAACACGCGGCTTCCCCCCGGCGTGCTCCCCGCCCACACCACGGCCACCTTCCTGGACCTCCGCAATGAATGACGAGGCCCTCCGCGACCTGGCGCGCCGCGCCGGCATCGCCGTGGAATGGCAGGATTACGCCAGCCGCGCCCACGTCGTGTCGCCGGACTCTTTGCGCCGCATCCTCTCCGCCCTCCGGCTGCCGGCCAGTACGCGCGGCGACCTTGCGTCCAGCCGTCGCTTGCTCGCCAAGCGTGCCACGCTTGCCGACCTTCCGCCCCTGATTACCGCCACCGCCGGGCGCCCGACCCGGCTGGACCTCGGCGCTTCCGAGCCCCTCTCCGCCAAGCTGGTTCCGGAACGCGCCGCTCCGCGCGACCTGACGCTGACCCCGGCGCGTGGCCGCCTGCGCATCCCGGCAGTGCCGGAAATCGGCTACCATCGCTTGCAGATCGGCGAGCGCGAGGTCGTGCTTGCCGTCGCCCCTGCCCAGTGCCGTACGATCGTCGACGTCGTGCCGGACGGTCGGCTGTGGGGCATCGCCGCCCAGGTCTACGCACTGCGCTCCCCCGGGGACGCCGGCATCGGCGATGCCGCCGGAGTCTCCCACCTCGCCGCAGCAGCAGGCGCCCAAGGCGCGGACGCCCTGTGCCTCAGTCCCGTACACGCATTGTTCTCGTCCGACCCGGCGCGCTTTGCCCCTTACTCCCCCTCCAGCCGATTGTTCCTGAATCCCCTCCATGCCGCTCCCGGCATGATCTTCGGCGAGGATCATGTCTCTGCCGCCATCCAGGACGCCGGCCTGCACCACACCTTCGCCCGCCTGGAAGCGCAGCCCCTGATCGATTACCCCGCTTCGGCCGCGGGAAAACTGGCTTTGCTGCGGAGCTTGTTCGAAGGCTTCGTCAACGGTCCCGACGCCGACGGCCCTCTGGGGGCCGACTTTGCCAGCTTCCGGGCGGAAGGCGGCGACCTGCTGCGCCAGCACGCGGTCTTCGAGGCTCTCCACGCCGACCGCGCCCCCGACCATGATTGGCGCCAATGGCCGACCGACCTGCGCGACCCATCCAGCGCCGCCGTCGCCACCTACGCCGCCGCCCGCCGCCACGACGTATTGTTCCACGAGTTCCTGCAATGGCTGACCGACCGCTCGCTGGCCGCAGCGCAGCGGCGCGCGCGAGAGGCCGGTATGCGGATCGGCCTGATCGGCGATGTTGCGGTGGGCATGGACCCCGTCGGTAGCCACGCCTGGAGCCGCCAGCATGACATCCTGCTTGGCCTTGCCGTCGGCGCCCCCCCGGATCTGTTCAATCCGCGCGGCCAGAACTGGGGACTCACCGGGTTTTCGCCGCGCACAATGGAGAATGGCGGGTTCGCCCCTTTCATCGCCACGCTGCGAGCCGCGCTACGCAACGCCGGCGGCATCCGGATCGACCACGCCATGGGACTGTCGCGTCTCTGGCTGGTGCCGGAAGGGGCGGACCCAGCGGAAGGCGCCTATCTCGCCTACCCGCTGACCGACCTGCTGCGGCTGCTGGCGCTGGAATCGGCCCGGCACAACGCCGTGGTGGTAGGCGAGGACCTCGGTACCGTACCCGAAGGCTTCCGCGAGACCCTCGACCAGAACGGCGTCCACGGTATGCGCGTGTTGTGGTTCGAGCGCGAAGCCGATGAGATCGCGTTCAAACCCGCCGAGGACTGGGACCCCACCGCGCTGGCGATGAGCAGCACGCACGACCTGCCCACCGTCGCCGGCTGGTGGCATGGCACGGACATTAACGTGCGGGCGGAGTGTGGCCGGCTCGGGCCCGACAACTCGCCACAGAACGAGGCGGCAACGCGCGACCGGGACCGTGCAGCGCTGTGGCAGCGCTTGGTGACAGACGGTGTAGCCCAGGGTGACGCCCCGCCGCCCGATGCGCCCCAACCGTTGGTGGATGCGGCGCTTACCTTCATTCTGCGCACCCGCTCGCCGCTGGCGGTGCTGTCGATGGAGGATCTGCTCGGCCTCGAAGAGCAAGCGAACGTACCCGGAACGACAGATCAGCACCCGAACTGGCGGCGCAGGTTGCCGGTGCCGGCTGCCACTTTGCTGCAAGGAGAGGCTGCCGCCCGTCGCGTTGCTGCGGCTTCGGCGCAACGGCCGCGCATATGACTTCCGTCTCCCGCAGAGCGGGGCCGAGCCGCGAAGCGGATCGACGGAAGGCTGAGGGTGCTGCGGCGCGGCATCCAAACCCCCTCTCGCCATGCGGGAGAGGGGACGTTATTCGTTCCACCTATCGCCTGCAGCTCCACGCCGGCTTTACCTTCGCCGATGCCGCGGCGCTGGTGCCCTATCTGCGCGATCTGGGCGTAAGCCATCTCTACGCCTCGCCGATCCTCACCGCCCGGCCCGGCTCGCTGCATGGCTACGACGTGGTAGACACGACGCGCGTGAACCCGGAACTCGGCCGAGAGGACGGCCTGCGCGGGCTTGTGGCTGCCCTGCGCGCTGTGGGGCTTGGCCTGATCGTGGACATCGTGCCGAACCACATGGCCGTGGGCGGCAACGACAACGCGTGGTGGCAGGACGTGCTGTGCCACGGTCCCGCCAGCCGCTACGCTCGCTATTTCGATATCAACTGGACGCCGGCCGATCCCGCCCTGCATGGCAAGGTGCTCGCCCCATTCCTCGGCAGCCCGTATGGCCAGGCCCTCCAGCAAGGCCACATCCGCCTCGACCCTGGCCAGGACGAGCGCCCAGTCATCAGGTATTTCGATGACCAGTATCCGATTTGTCCCCGCGATCATGCGGAGATAGCCGCCTCCGGTGCCGCGGCCTACAGTTCAGCCACCGAAGACGGCCGGACCCGCCTGCATCGCCTTTTGGAGCGCCAGCACTACCGGCTTGCATGGTGGGGCACGGCGGGCGACGAGATCAACTGGCGCCGCTTCTTTGACATCAACGGCCTGGCGGGCCTGCGCATCGAAGACCCGGAGGTGTTCGAGGCAACCCACGCAACCCTGCTGCGGCTCTACCAAGACGGGCTGATCGACGGCTTTCGCGTGGATCACGTCGACGGCCTGACCGATCCCACCGGCTATTGCCGCCGCCTGCGTGCGCGGATGGGTGCGATTTCCGTGCAGCGGGCACGGGCGCTGAGCGGCGCAATTGCCCCTCCCCTCGTGGGATTGGGTGGCAGGAAGAAGGCTCGGCAGTCCGACGCTTGGCCCGGCGGGGCCCCTGGCCTTGATCCGCTTCGCGGCCCAAGCCCGCAAGGGGAGGGGGAATACTTTTCCGCCCCGCCCCATCCATACATTGTCGTGGAGAAAATCCTCGGCGCGGGCGAGGCCTTGCCGACCGATTGGGGGGTCGACGGCACCAGCGGCTACGATTTCATGGATCAGGTCAGCGCAGTCCAGCACGACGAGGAAGCCGAACGCGCGCTGGCCTTCTTTTGGTCCGCGGTCAGCGGCCGTCCCGCCGACTTCGCCACCGAGGAAGCCCTGGCGCGCCGCGAGACCATGGAACGGGGGTTCGACGCCCAGCTCGAAGCGACCGCCACGCTGCTGCATCGGCTGGCCCGGCTCGATCCTCTGACTCGGGACACGACCCAGCCTGCAATCCGCCGCGCCCTGCTGGCCCTGTTGGCGCATTTTCCGGTCTATCGCACCTACAACGCCGGCGGTCCGCGCTCGCCCGCCGACCAGGCGGCCTTCGTGCGCGCCCTGACCGCTGCCAAGGCCGCCGCCCCGCTGCACCTGCACCCCGTGCTGGACCGGCTGGACCGGTGGCTGGGCGGCGAAGCGGGCGGAAAGCCCGGCAGCGAGTTGCGTACCCGCGCGACGCGGCGCTTCCAGCAGCTCAGCGCCCCGGTCGCTGCCAAGGCGGTGGAGGACACCGCCTTCTACCGCTACGGCCGTCTGCTGTCGCGCAACGATGTCGGCTTCAATGCCGCCCGCCTCGGCACCGAGCCCGCGGAGTTCCACGCGGCCAACACTGCCCGCTGCCGCGACTTTCCCGACACCCTGCTGGCGACCGCCACGCACGACCACAAACGCGGCGAGGATCTCCGCGCGCGCCTCGCGGTGATCAGCGAGATCCCGGACGTATGGCTGGCAACGGTGCAGCGGTGGATCGAGACCAATGCGCCGCATCGCCCGAAAGTGGGGCAGACGCCGGGCGACGAGGTATTGCTCTACCAAATGGTTGTCGGTGCCTGGCCGCTATCGCTTGCGCCGGACGATACCGCCGGCTGCCGGGCGTTCGCCGAGCGTCTGGCCGGATGGCAGCAGAAGGCGATCCGCGAGGCCAAGCTGCAAGGCGACTGGACCGGGCCCGACGAAGCCTACGAAGCCGCCACGCGCGACTCCCTGATGCACCTGCTGGCGCCGGGCAGCGCCTTCGCCACTGAGGCAGCCGGCTTCGTGCAGCGCATTGCCCCTGCCGGCGTCGTGAACAGCCTGGCGCAGACGCTGTTGAAATTGACATCGCCCGGCGTGCCGGATTTCTTCCAGGGGACCGAGTTCTGGGATTTCAGCTTGGTCGATCCGGATAACCGCCGGCCGGTCGATTTTGGCGCGCGTACCGATGCGCTGTCCGCCACGGCGGCCACCGCGGCACTGGCCGGAACCTGGCGAGACGGACGCATCAAGCAGGCGATCATCGCCCGCACGCTGGCGCTGCGGCGTACGATTCCGGCGTTGTTCGCCCGCGGTGAGTACGTTCCCTTGCAGGTAATCGGGCCGCAGGCGCGGCATGTGATCGCGTTCGGGCGGGTGTGGAACAAGCATATTGGCGTGACCATAGTGCCAAGGCTGCCGTTCCGTTTGTTGAGCCACGCCGGCACAATCACGTTTGCGGCGCAACTATGGCACAATACGTCGCTATGCTGCCCGCAAGGTTGGCTCGGTCGCACCTTGCACGATGCATTTCAGCCCGGCACGGCCATTATATTGGCCGATCCGTTGCCAATCGGTCCATTGCTGGATCGTCTACCGATTGCTCTGCACAGCACAGTTGAATCCGCGTGACGCGCTGCAGTCGAGCGCGCTGACCTGCGTTGAATCATTGCAGCCGTGTGGGCTGACCGCGCGGCGAGGCAGAAGGAGCAATTTCATGCTGAACAAGACGAAGGCAATTTCTTTGGTCGCAGGTCTTGCGCTGAGCGTCGCGCCGATGAGCATGGCCCTGGCGGATGCCGGCGGAGTAGGCTCGGTGGGTTCCGGCACGACCGGCGTTGCCGGCGCCACGAGCAATAGCAACATGAACGAGACCGGCGCCAACGGCACGATGTCCGGCGCCAACGGCACCACGCCCGGGGCTAGCAGCAACACTGGCCCGACTTCTGGCATGAGTGCGAGCAATGGCGTCGGGATGAATGGCGCGTCGGGCACGGGTAGCAACAGCGCCATCACCGGCGGTATGGGCCCCGGCCACGCTAACAGCATGCCCGGCGCCACTGCTGGTACCGGCAATGGCGGCGGCGCGGCCGGCAGCGGCGGTGGGGCCGGGGCTGGCGGTCGCTGATTTGGCGCGCCGGCGATGACGTTCGCTGAGGCGCAGGCCACGAGTCGCGCGCCTCAGCGACCTCGCATTATCTCAGGGCTGGTCCTCTGGACACTCATCCTTAATCCGGCAGTTGCCTGATTGCCATTGCATGCCAAAGCGGCAGAGTTGGCTGCCATGAGCGTGGAACGACAGAGCTTGATGGCTCACCGATCGGGTGAGCAACCCGAGGTTGATGCCTGGTCGGCGACGGCAGAC
>DATKPQ010000086.1:0-14788 GCA_035523995.1 Acetobacteraceae bacterium
GACTGAACAACAAGGCGAAACTGACCATGCGAAAATCCTACGGCTTCCGCACGTTCCACGTGACGGAAACCGCGTTGTACCATGCACTTGGCAAACTGCCGGAACCGGATGTCGCCCACAGATTCTTTTGACGAGGCTGAAATTGAACGGTCAATAGCCGACGGTCACGGATGGCAGCCTGTGATTGATTCGTTGCGCCCCCTGACGCAAGACCTCTGGCGCGGGATGAGTCTCGCTGATCGCAAGCGGTTTCTGCGTCACGTGCGCCCATGGTGGGATGTGCATCGTCACCGCATGCCGCCCAACGTAGCCGAGTGCGTCGACCAGGCTTTGGCGAATGGCAAACTCCGCATTCACCGCGGCCACGTCATCGGCGTTGCGAGCCAAGACACCCAGGCGACGATCGTCTTCCGTCAATCGCAGTCGAGTACGCCGCTCGAAATTCAAGCGCAGCGCGTCGTGAACTGTACCGGCCCCGCGACCAACGTCGCGTGCAGCAGCGATCCCTTGATGTTCGCGCTGTTGCAGACTGGGATCGCTCGGCCGGACCCGTTGCACCTCGGCCTTGATTCGACGGCTGAGGGTGCCGTGGTCGGCCGCTACGGCATTCCGTCGCAGCGGTTGTTTGCCATTGGGCCTCCCACCAAAGCCGCGGCATGGGAGATCACGGCGGTGCCGGACATACGCCGTCAGTGTCGGGACCTGGCGGAGACGGTGCGTGATCGGTTGGGCCGTCGGGACGCGCCTCCATTCCGGGTGACAGGTGCGGCATTCGGCGCTGCGGGGGTCCAGGGGCGTCCTCCGGCCACGGCCCTGCCAGAGACCGATTCCGCGTGTTTGGGCTATCTTGGAGAATAGGAGTCTTTCTCACGGCAGATACTTGACCGAACGAGGAAGGATATTCTCTTAAGGCGTGGGGCGATCCCTCCAAAAGCCGGTTCGTTGAGGCGGGAAAATGGAAGTGAGTTCAGGTCTTCCCGATGTCGTACGGCGTCCGGGCCAGGAACAGCCCCGGGCGTGGACTGCGCCATGTCGCCGACTCCTGGGGGCGGGGCGATGTCGTACCCCGGTACTGCCAACAAACCTTCCTCACCACACCCCGTCATTAGGGTTCATCCCATGCTGCAATCCCACGTCATCGACATCGATGGCAGGTTTGTCGGTGTCGCCCTCCGCCTCGACCAAGGCTTTCGTTTCATCGCGGTCGATCCGCGCGTCGAGGATCTCGGTGAAACCATATGGCCCCGGCTTGACGATATCCGTCGTCTGGCGCGGCGGGCGCTCGCGCACGAGCAAGCGCCCACAATCGACAGCCTGCACGCGGCTAACAGCGCGCTCGCACGCGCGGCTGAATGACCGGCCCGTCAGCACCTTGGCACAGGAGTTTATCACATGATCTCACGCAGGGCTTTCATGACTGTTCTTTCCGCGGTTGGCGCCGCTGCGGCAGCCAGATCCGCAACGGGTGCCACCGACAAAGTGCTGCGCGTCGGATTCCAGAAAGGCGAGGCCATTGAAATGGCTGCCAAGCAAAACCGCGGCCTGGAGGAGCGCCTCAATCCACTTGGGGTCCAGGTGCAGTGGGCGGAGTTCCAGTATGGGCCGCCGATGCTGGAGGCAATGCGCGTGGGCAGCATCGACATCGGTGGCGTAGGCGACACACCGCCTATCTTCGCCCAGGTCGCCCGTGCCAATTTGCTCTATGTCGCGGCATTGCCCTCGGGCGCTTCCGCCATCCTGGTACCGCCCGGTTCCAAGCTGGAAACGCTGAAGGACCTGCGCGGCAAGCGTATCGCCTTCGCGCGTGGATCGAGCGCTCACAACCTGACAGTCGTCGCGCTGGAGAAGGCCGGCATCCCATACAACGACGTGCAGCCCGCATACTTGGCGCCGGCCGATGCTGCGGCGGCTTTTGAACGCGGCAACATCGATGCCTGGACCATCTGGGACCCATATTACGCGATCTACGAGACCCGGCCCGGCGTGCGCGTGCTGGCGAAATCGTCCGATATCGTGAAGCAATTCTCCTACTTCATGGCGCGCCAGGCCTACGTCGAGGCGAATCCCGCCATCATCGCCAAAGCGGTGCAGGAATTGGGCCACATCGGTACCTGGGCCGCAGCGCACCGGCCCGAGGTGGCGCAACTGGTCTCGGCCGCCACGGGCGTGCCGGAAGCGGCGCTGCTGCGCTCGCTACAACGCAATCCGCTGGAAGTGCTGCCAATGAGCGAGGAAAACGTGCACTCGCAGCAGGCCGAAGCCGACCGCTTCTACAAGCTCGGCATCATCCCCATGGCGATCGATGTCCGCAAGGAGATCTGGCACGCCAACGCCTGATCTTTGCCGCACCCTGAAAGATCGCACCATGTCAAACGCAACGCTCGACTTGCTTTGGTTCCTGCCGACGAGCGGCGATGGCCGCTACCTCGGCTCGCCGGCGGGCCATCGCCCGGTGGACTTCGCCTATCTCCGCGAAATCGCAACGGCCGCCGACCGTCTCGGATTCAAAGGGGTCTTGCTGCCGACCGGCAACAACTGCCTCGACGGCTGGACCGTCGCGTCGGCGCTGGCGCCGCTGACGCAACGGCTGAAATTCCTGGTGGCCCTGCGGCCGGGGATTCTAAGCCCGGCCTTGGCGGCGCGTCAGGCCGCCGCCCTGGATCGCATCAGCGACGGGCGGCTGCTGCTCAACATCGTCACCGGAGGCCTACCGAACGAACTGGCCGGTGACGGCGTGCTGCTGGATCACGACGAGCGCTACCGCCAGACCGACGAGTTCCTGACGATCTGGCGTGGCTTGTTCCAAGGCGGCATTGACTACGCCGGACGCTATCTGACCGCGCGCAATGCGCGGCTGGGCGCCTTCGACAGCGTTCAGCAGCCCCATCCACCGCTGTGGTTCGGTGGTTCATCGCCGGCCGGAATCGAGGTCGCGGCCCGGCACGTCGATACCTACCTCACCTGGGCCGAGCCGCCGGAGCAAGTCGCGGAGAAGGTGGACGCAGCGCGCCAGCGGGCAACCACGCTTGGGCGGGGCCTCGACTTCGGCCTCCGCGTGCATCTCATCGTACGCGAAACCGACGACGCGGCGTGGGCCGCCGCAGAGCGGCTGATCAGCCGTCTATCCGACAGCTCCATCGCCGCGGCGCAGCGCCGCCTGCGGGAGGAATCCGACTCGGAAGGACAGCGCCGTCAGTTCGAGTTGCATGGCGGCAGACGCGACAAGCTGGAAGTCAGTCCCAATTTGTGGGCCGGGATCGGGCTGGTACGCCATGGTGTCGGAACGGCGCTGGTGGGCAGTCCCGAGACCATCGCGGCGCGGTTGCATGGTTACCAGGCGCTCGGCATCGGCACGGTCATCGCCTCCGGCTATCCGCACCTGGAAGAGGCGTATCGCGTCGCCGAGCTGCTATTCCCTGCCCTCGGTATCGGCCTGCGCAACGAAAAACCTGGGCGGGATTTCCGTGCCGACGCGCCACGCATCGCGGCGGAATGACATGGTGGCGCGCGAAACAGTCAAAACAGCCGCTCGGCAACCGGATCGACCGGTGGCTCACGGTCATGGCGCTGTCGCTGGAGGGCCTTGGCTGGCCCACCGCGGCCGACCTGTGGCTGGCAGAGCTGTCGCGCCCGCCGGACGCCAGTGCGCAGGCACCGGACGCGATGCCAACGCCGTCGTCCGATCCCGCCTCAGAAGGAGATCCAACATGAGACGCGCCTTGCCGTGGCTGATCCCCGTGTTGCTGGTGGCAGCATGGCAACTCGCTGCCATGTTGGGTCTGTTATCGGCGCAGGTCCTTCCGGCACCGACCGACGTGGCCGCCGCCGGTTGGGAGCTTGCCCGGTCCGGTACATTATGGACCAACATCGAGATCAGCGCCTGGCGCGCCATGGTCGGGTTCGCTATCGGCGGTGGCATCGGTTTCGCCCTCGGCATCATGAATGGGTTGTCCCCGGTCAGCGAGACGCTGACTGACAGCACGTTGCAGATGCTGCGCAACATCCCGCACCTGGCCCTGATCCCACTGGTGATCCTGTGGTTTGGCATCGGTGAGGAGGCAAAGGTCTTCCTGGTGGCGCTTGGCGTGTTCTTTCCGATCTACCTGAACACCCAGCATGGCGTCCGCTCAGTGGACCCGCATCTGTTGGAGATGGGCCGCGCCTACGGCATGTCGAACGCCGCGATGTTCTGGCACGTCGTACTGCCAGGGGCACTGCCGTCGATCTTCGTCGGCTTGCGCTACGGCCTTGGAATCATGTGGCTGACCCTGATCGTTGCGGAGACCATCGCCGCAACTTCGGGCATTGGCTACATGGCGATGAATGCCCGCGAGTTCATGCAGGTGAACGTCGTGGTGCTCTCGATCCTGGTGTACGCCGTGCTGGGCAAATTGGCCGACAGCGTCGCGCGGCTGCTCGAGCGCAACGCACTCAAATGGAACCCCACCTACGCGAAAGTTTGACCCGATGGATGCGACAGTATTCGAAACCCCTGCACCTGTCATGCCGCCCTTCGCTGCACGCGGCGCTGCCGTTACCCTGCGCGACGTGTCAAAGGCGTTCGGTGAGCACCGTGTGCTGCGTGGCATCGACTTGGACATTCCGCCCGGCGAGTTCGTTGCCGTGGTCGGCCGCAGTGGCTGCGGCAAATCAACGTTGCTGCGGTTGCTCGCGGGGCTGGACGACCCGACCAGTGGCACCATCGAGATCGATGAGCGTCGCGGAGATCGCAGCGAGGCAGTGCGCCTGATGTTTCAAGAGCCGCGCCTGCTACCTTGGCAGCGTGTCGCAGCCAACGTTGCCGTGGGCCTCGCCCACGCACAGACGCGGCGTGAGCGCCACAACCTGGCCGAGGAGGCTTTGCTTCAGGTCGGACTTGCCGGCCGCGAACTGCATTGGCCGATGGTGTTGTCCGGCGGACAGAAGCAGCGTGTCGCCCTGGCACGTGCCCTGGTCAGTCACCCGGGTTTGCTCTTGCTCGACGAACCGCTGGGTGCACTCGACGCGCTGACCCGCATCGAAATGCAGGACCTGATCGAGAGCGTGTGGCAGGACAAGGGCTTCACCGCCATCGTGGTGACGCACGATGTGAGCGAGGCGGTCGCCCTGGCCGACCGCATCCTGCTGCTGGAGCAGGGTCAGATTGCGCTCGACGTCGAGATCGATCTGCCGCGCCCGCGCCACCGCGGCGACGCCGCCGCGGCCGAGATCGAAGGCCGCGTACTGGATCGGTTGCTGCGACGTTAGGCCTGCGACCTGGAAATGAGGGTTCGGAGGAACTTGTCGGCCACCACGGAGGTTCGCAAACAATGATCGCTCGTAGCTTGCCCGTCGAGGATGCGCGCGTTGCCCGGATTGCACGTCTGATCGGCGATCATCGGAACGCACCGAATTTGTGGCTGGCGCGCCTGATCGTCCAAGAGATGGGCATGCCTGATGCGTCGGCAATACGCCACATGCCGGTGAATTCGCCAACCGGGTATCAGCCGGATTGGGCCGATGCCAGGCAACACCGCGCGTGGCCGCGCAACAGTTAGCGCCCTGTCGTGATGCCGACGGTGCGACAGGGCGCATTCCTCCTTTCGCTATGACTGATTTGGCAGGTGCAGGAGTTCACCATGGCCTCTTTCTCAATGACTCGCCGCACGGCGATCGGCGCCGCGGTCGCAATGGTGGCCACCATTCGGCACGCTAAGGCAAAAGACGTGACGTTGCTGAACGTCTCCTACGATCCCACCCGCGAACTCTACCGCGGGATCGATCCCGCTTTCGTTCGCGTCTGGCAGCAGAAGACCGACAATCACCTGACGATCAACCAGTCGCACGGCGGATCCGGGGCGCAATCCCGGGCTGTGCTGGAAGGGTTGCAGGCCGACGTAGTGACGCTGGCACTGGCCGCCGATATCGACGCATTGGCAAAGCATGGCTTGCTCGCGAACAACTGGCAGCAGCGGTTGCCTGACAATTCCTGCCCTTACACCAGCACGATCGTGTTCCTGGTGCGCAAAGGCAACCCAAAGCACATCCATGACTGGGGGGACCTGATTCGTCCGGGCGTCAGCGTCGTCACGCCCAACCCGAAGACATCCGGCGGCGCACGGTGGAATTTCCTCGCCGCACTGGCCTGGGCCGAGCGTCGGCCCGATGCCACACCAGCCTCCGCTGAGACCTACATGCGGGATTTGTTCCACCACGTTCCGGTTCTCGACACGGGTGCGCGCGGCGCGACCAACAGCTTCGTGCAGCGTGAGCTGGGCGATGTCCTGCTTGCCTGGGAAAACGAGGCATGGCTCGCACGCAAGGAGTTCGGTGCCGACGCGTTCGAGACCATCTATCCGTCGTTGAGCATCCTGGCGGAGCCGCCGGTCGCAGTTGTGGACAGCGTGGTGGACCGCAAGGGGACGCGTGCCGCGGCCACCGCCTATCTCGAATTCCTCTACACCAAACAGGGGCAAACGATCATCGGCAAGCATTACTATCGCCCACGCGATCCAGCCGTAGCGGCGCAGTACGCCGAACGCTACCCGCCGTTGAAAATGGTTACCATCCAGGATTTCGGAGGATGGGGTGCTGCACAAGCAAAGTATTTTGCCGATGGCGGCATGTTTGATCGCATCTTCACACCAGGGCGGTGAGCCTTCGACTGCAATCGTTCACTTAGCAACCAGGAGAGTATCATGTCACTGCGAATCAACGCCGAGGCGCCCGATTTCACCGCCGAAACTACCCAGGGTCCAATTCGTTTCCATGACTGGATCGGGGACAGTTGGGCGATTCTGTTCAGCCATCCAAAGGACTTCACGCCGGTCTGCACCACTGAGCTCGGCTATATGGCCCGGCTCAAACCGCAATTCGATCAGCGGAATACCAAGATCATCGGCTTGAGCGTTGATCCGGTTTCCAACCACGTGCGGTGGGCCAAGGACATTGAAGAAACGCAAGGCCACGCCGTCACCTATCCGATGATCGGCGATCCCGAACTCAAGGTGGCAAAGCAATATGACATGTTGCCGGCGGATGCCGGCGACAGCGCAAATGGCCGGACCGCTGCCGACAACGCCACGGTCCGCTCCGTCTTCGTGATTGGGCCAGACAAGAAGATCAAGGCAACGCTGACCTATCCGATGAGCACCGGCCGCAATTTCGATGAAGTCCTTCGTCTGCTCGACTCCTGCCAACTGACCGGAAGGCACAGCGTCGCAACTCCGGTGAACTGGCAGCCGGGCCAGGACGTGATCATTCCACCCGCGATCTCCGACGAGGCGGCGAAGCAGAAATTCCCCAACGGCTGGAAGACCGTGAAGCCCTACCTTCGCGTCGTTGCCCAGCCGCGGGACTGACCGCCCCGCCAAGGCCCATTTTCGCTGGTAACAGGAGGACCATCATGCCACTCGATACCACCGTTTCTCGGCAGGACGTGACCGCAACGCTGCACTATCTCCAACGTACCGGCGAGCGACCGGTGCGCTATGTCGGCAAGCCGCCGCCGGGTGCGGCTGAGTGGAATGGCATCGACGATCCGCACGACTTGCTGATCGAAGACGCCCGCGGTCGAGAGGCCGAATTCACCCTCGACCGCAACGGGTTCACACTCCTGCACGCACCGACGCAGGTCCGCGATTTCTATGCCGCGGATGAGGTCAGCGCGGTGTACTATCCGGAGGTCGAGCGCCTGCTGCGAGACACGCTCGGGGCGTCGCGCGTGGTGGCGTTCGATCACAATGTCCGCAATGCCGGTATGGCTGACCGACCTGGCCCGTCGCGGCGAGTCCACAATGATCATACGGTGAACTCGGCCCCACGGCGGGTGCGCGATCACCTGGGCGCCGAGGCCGATGAGTTGCTACAGTATCGGTTCGGGGTCATCAATGTCTGGCGGCCGATCCGGGGGCCGGTGCTTGATTCCCCCCTCGCGCTTTGCGACGCCCGCAGCTTCAACGACGCCGACTTGATCGCGAGCGATCTGGTCTATCCCCATGTGCGTGGGGAGACATCCTCCGTAGCGTTCAACCCGGAGCATCGCTGGTACTACTTCTCGGCAATGCAGCCAGATGAAGCAGTGCTGATCCGGGTGCATGACAGCGCCAGCGATGGCCGAGCGCGGCTGTCCTTTCACACCTCGTTCGACAATCCGGCTGCACCGGGGGCCCCGCCCAGTGAAAGCATTGAGGTGAGGACCTTGGTGTTTTATCCGCCAGCCGTCTGACCCGCCTTATGGATGGCCGCCCGCCGATTGGACGAGGCGGCCACTCGGGTCCCCTTCATCGCTCTTCGAACCGGTCGGCATGCCATGCTCCGAGAGATTCTCGCCTACCCGACGGCATTTTGCCTCGGCATGAGCCAAAATGTGAGGCCTCGCGGTAGGCACGACGTGCTGCCGCGATGTACGGCGCCGGAACGCGCCATCAGACAAGCGGCATAATGCGAAAGTCGGCGCTGCCGGGCTTTGCGCCGTCAATCAGCGTCACACTGGCCTGGGTGGGGCTGATTGTGCTGCTGCCGCTCACTTCGCTGGCGGTGCGGCCATGGACGCTGGGTCTCACCGGCGTTTGGCACTCGATCACAGAGCCGCGGGTCGTCGCGGCGCTGCGGCTCAGCTTCGGCACTGCTGCGCTGGCCGCGGCCATTAACGTGCCGCTCGGTTTGCTCACCGCCTGGGTGCTAGTACGTTATCGTTTTCCCGGCCGGAACCTGGCAGATTCGTTGATCGACATGCCACTGGCACTGCCCACGGCGGTGGCCGGCATCGCCTTGGCGGCATTGTTCTCGCCGCGCGGATGGCTTGGCAGCTTGCTACAGGCCATCGGCATCAAGGTGGATTACACGCCGCTGGGCATCCTGGTGGCGCTTATCTTCGTCGGCCTCCCCTTCGTCGTGCGCACGCTTGAGCCGGTGATCATGGACCTGCCGCGCGATGCGGAAGAAGCCGCCGCCACACTCGGCGCGACCCGGATCCAGACCATCTGGCGCATTGTACTGCCGAGTCTGGGACCCGCACTCATCGCCGGTTTCGGCGCCGCGCTGGCGCGGGGCGTCGGCGAATACGGCTCGGTCATCTTCATCGCCGGCAACATGCCGATGATTAGTGAGATCGCGCCGCTGCTCATCGTCATCCGGCTGGAGGAATTGGACTATGCAGGCGCAGCGGCACTGGGTCTGGTGATGTTGCTGGTGTCGTTCGCCATCCTGATCCTGCTCAACCTGTTGCAGGCGCGCATGGCGCGGCGTGCACCATGAGCGAGACGACGGTGCCCGCTGCCGTTTCCCTGGCGCCGACCGCAGAGCGTCCGGCGACTCGCGTCGCGCTCATCGCGCTCACGCTGACCCTGCTGGTCGTTTTGCTGCTGCTGCCGCTGATCGTCGTGCTGACGGAGGCCTTTGCCCACGGCATCGGCCCCGTGCTGCACGCCCTTGCCGATCCGGACGCACTTGCGGCCATCGAGCTGACCCTGATCGTGGCCGCGATAAGTGTGCCGGTGAATACCATATGCGGCGTTGCCGCCGCTTGGTGCATCGGGCGGTTCCGGTTCCGCGGACGCAGCCTGCTGATCACCGTGATCGAACTGCCATTCTCCGTCTCGCCGGTGATTTCCGGCCTGGTCTGGGTGCTGTTGTTCGGCGCGAATGGCTGGCTCGGGCCATGGTTGGACCGCATGGGCGTCCGGATCATCTTCGCGTTGCCGGGACTGGTACTGGCAACGATGTTCGTCACCTTCCCGTTCGTCGCTCGCACGCTCATTCCCCTGATGCAGGACCAGGGCGCCAGCGAAGAAGAGGCCGCATTGACCCTCGGCGCGAATGGCTGGCAGACGTTCTGGCGGGTGACTTTGCCGAATATCCGCTGGGGCTTGCTGTACGGGGTGCTGTTGTGCAACGCCCGCGCGATGGGTGAGTTCGGGGCCGTATCGGTGGTATCCGGTCACATCCGCGGCGTGACCATGACCATGCCGTTGCAGGTCGAGGCACTGTTCAATGATTATGACTGGGTGGGTGCATTCACGATGGCGGGACTGCTATCGCTCCTGGCCTTGGTCACGCTTGCGGTGAAAGCCTTCTTGGAGTGGCGCATAGGCCGCCCTCGCGGGGGCTTGTTATGAAGGTCGAAATTCGCGACCTGCGCAAGGCGTTCGGCACCACCCCAGCGCTGAACGGTATCAGCCTTTCGATTGCCGAGGGAGAATTCCTGGCGCTGCTGGGTCCCTCGGGATCAGGCAAGACATCGCTGCTGCGTATGCTGGCGGGGCTGGAGTTTCCCGATACTGGCGAGATTCTCATCGGCGGACGCTCCATGCACGGCGTACCTGCGCGCGAACGCGGGGTCGGCTTTGTCTTCCAGCATTATGCGCTGTTCCGTCACATGACGGTCGGGCGCAACGTGGCGTTCGGGCTGGAGGTGCGGGCACGCCGACAGCGCCCCAGCTCACCCGAGATCCGCGCGCGCGTGCATTCCCTCCTGGAACTGATGGAGATTGGCGATCTAGCCAACCGGTACCCAGATCAGATTTCCGGCGGCCAGCGCCAGCGGGTCGCACTGGCGCGCGCGCTCGCAACGCAACCTGGGCTACTCCTGTTGGATGAACCGTTCGGCGCATTGGATGCCAAGGTTCGTAAAAGTCTCCGGGTCTGGTTACGCGATCTACACAATCGGCTTGGCCTTACCAGTGTCTTCGTTACACATGACCAAGCTGAGGCTATGGAAATGGCAGACCGTATTGCCGTCCTGCGGGCCGGCCGCATTGAGCAGATCGACACCCCGGATCGACTGTATGCGGAACCGGCAAATCCGTTCGTCCATGAATTTCTTGGCGAATCGGTTCGCCTCGATTGCGAGGTGCGGGACGGCATGGCGCATTTCCGAGGGCTTTCATTACCTCCCGTTTCGACTGACTGCCCGCCAGGGTGTGCGGTTGCTTTGATCCGACCGCATGAGATAGAGCTGCTGCGCACATCGGGGCCGGCGCGTATCCAGGCCCTACATATCAACGGACCAACAGCAAGACTGCAAATCTCACTCGGTTGGCTGACGCTGGAGGTCACTCGCCCCTCGAATGATTGGTTACCGCCCGTAGGCGGAAATATAGGGATCAGAGTTAGCAGGGCAAAGTTCTGCTTACGACGTGATGAGTCGTGCATGCATAGATCGCACGTGGCCGTACGAACCGTTGTATCTGGTCCGTCGCAATGAATATGAGCGTTCGCTTTTCCTCTCTTGCATACGGCGAGTATGATCAACGATCGGAGAACTTACGAAGGGGCATATTGGTGCGCGGTGATCCCGTACATTTGGCCAGCCCGGTCCGCACCAGATGAAATCTTTGCGGCCATCGGGTCATCGCATCACAGGGCCGAAACTGACGGGTAGAGAGCTAGCGGCTATGCGAGGGTCTACATACGGTCGCAAGTGCATGTCTTTGTTGACCATCACGGCAAACCGGTAGCCCGGACGAATTTCGAGGGTGTTCGGGATCGAGAGACCAGCGCGCGCGTATTCCTGTCCCAGTTCGCCGAATTGCTGGCCGAGGGCCGCTGCGGCGATCTGCTGGGAATTGTAGTTCTGACCGTTCACGGCCTGGGGCTGCGAAAGCTGCACGCCGGCGCCGGCGATCGAGATCAGCAGCGCGTTGCCGATCTTCGACCAGAAATGCGTGTCCACCAGATCGTGGAAGCCGGCGTAGCCACCCTGATCCGCTCCCTCCATCGAGCCGAGGTCGATGGACTCGCCGTCGGGGTAGATGATCCGCGTCCAGATCACGCCGACCCGGGTCTGACCCATGGAGACGGTGTTGTCGTACTTGCCGATCAGCTTGGCGCCTTGAGGGATCAGCAGGTAGCGGCCGGTGGCAGTGTCGTACACGTTCTCCGCCACCTGGCCGACGATCATGCCGGGCATGTCGCTGTTGATGCCGCCCACCATGACCGCTGGAATCGCGGTACCGGCCATGACCTGGTAGGGCGACGAAGGTTCTCGCAGCGTCGCTTGCAGATCATCCGAGGCTCCGGTCGTATCGCCCGGCTGCGTCAGGAAAGCCTGCTTTTCCCGCTGACCTGGCGCATCGACTTGGGCCGGCGGAGAGACCGGCAACCCAAAGCCATAGCCGCCGGCGACGACTGGTGCGCCGGCATAGCCCGTTGGGCCGCCTGGCATCACACCCGTCTGGCCTGTTACCGCACCACCAGTTGCCGCCGGGGTACCAGTGTTCGAGGCGGTCTGCTGACCATCGGTCAAGCCGCTGCTCGCTGTCATTGCCGACTGCGCGGCCGAGAGCCGGGCCTTTTGCACCTGTGCGACCTGGGCGTAGTACGTTTGCCAAGCCTGCCGCCGCGCTTTCGTACCATCTTCATCGGGTTGTGCGGCTCCGGTACCGCCATGGTCCGATGGTGCGGCGGTGGCTTGCGTTTGTGGCGAGGATTGCTGCCGCGTTGGTGGCAGATGTGGCGGCCGATACACCGCTGCCTGAACCTCACCCGTGGCGGGCGCGTCATTGAGAACAGCGGCGCTGCTTGCGGGTTCCGGAGGCTTCTGATCCGCGGCGCGCACGTCGGCAGCGGCCTGCGCCATGCGCTCACGATAGGTGTAGCCAACGGCCGCCACCACCAGCATCGCGCCACCAACGAAGATGAGGACCGGAACGCGATTCAGCCGGCGAACACCCCGGCCCCGGCGCGGCGGCGGCGACAGGAGGGGCGGGGAACGGTCTGGGCCGTCGGGAACAGCGCTGTCCATCAGTTCGCTTCCGCCATCTGCCGGACCGTGAACGGGCCGCCGGCTTGCAAGTCACCGGCGGAGTTGCGGACGAAAAAGCGGGACGCCTCGGCGGCGCCACCGTCGATCGTGACGCGCACCAGATCGCCGGTGTCCAGGCGCGTCACGAGGTAGCGGATGTGGTGTGTGCCCGGAGCACCGCCCTGCCTCGCATCCGCGACGGCGAAGCCCCGGTCCCGCAGCGCCGCCACGAATGCCGGAGTCAGGTCATTGCCAACTTGGTCGGAAGGCGTCGGATCGAGCACGACCGCGCTGGACGCGGCCGGGAGTTGCCCCGCCACGAAATCCGCCATGTCACCGGCCAGCACCTGCGCGTCCGCCTGCGTGTCTACGTGGCCGACGTAGGAGTTGCCCGGTCCCAGGGCACATGCCCCGAGCGAGCAGGCCACGAACAACGACACGCCAAGGCGAAGGGGATTGGTCATGGCGTACCGTCCCGTGTGATGATCACGCGCGTCTGATCACTACCCACCCCAGAAACCAGCTCGGCTCGATCGAGGACGCGATCGACGATGTACCGATCGCCCTGCATCCGGTAATTTACCATCTGCTCGGTCGGGCTGGAGAACCACCCGCCGTCATTGTCGAGCGCGACCAGCGCAGGAGCCGTGCTCGAACTGATGGAGCGGGGAAATTCGATGTATGTCTTCGACCCGTCCGTATACACGCGGAGCGGTCGCCAGCTCGGATGGTCCCCCGACAACCGGAAGCCGAAATCCAGATTCGCGATATTCTCACCGCTGGGCAGCGTGGAAGCCGCGGCACCGAATGCGATGGTTTGACGGTAGTCGGACCATTGCCGCTGCACGTCATCGGGGTAGTTGAACGCGATTAGCGGCATCCATTCGTGCCGGGTGGAGACCAGTTTGATCGCGTAGGTGCGGCGGTTCGTCTCGATCACCAGGCTCGACACCAGACCCGCGTCCGTCGGCTTGATGATCAGGTGCGTCACCTGGCCCTCGGGCGAGCCACTGACGGCCGGCGAGATGATCCAGCGGACTTTGTCGCCGACGTTGACGTTGTTGACGATTTCGCCCGGTTGAAGTGCGAGGTCGCAGACCTGCAGCGGTGCGCAGACCACGGTGGGAAGGGTCGCGCCATAAAGGAAACGCACGACGCCATCGGCGCCACGTTGCGGCATTTCCGGCCGGTTTTTCCAGCTCCGCGCCAATGCCACCGCGCGCTTTTCCTTGGCGTTCAGCGGAGCCGACGGCGAAAGCAGGTTGACCGGTGGCGGTGCGGCGCTTGGCACCCCTGCCGTGGCGACCTTCACTATCGTAGTGGCGTCACCGCTATTCGATGGAACCGCGGTGGAGACGTGCGCGGCAGCGCTTGCGTCCACGCGGGTGATGGCCGGCACCTGCGTTTGTTGCGCCTGGCACACCGTGGGCAATCCGGCCGCAATCGCTGCCCAGATAGCCATTTTCGTGTGACTGTACCGCGTAATCACTGCCGCTGCTCCCAATCAAACGAATCGACGTACAGCCCGACCGGGTTGACCAAGATCTTCGCGTCATTCGTGGGTGGGCTGATGCTGATCGTGATCGTGGCCTGCCAATGGGTTGGCGCGTCGGCCATGCCGTCGCGGCCACGCTTGTCCTCGCGCCATTCGACCCGCCAGGTGTTTCCGGAGATCGGCAGAACGGATTCCACCGACACGCCGACCATTTCCGTCTGTGCCCGCTTGAACGGGTCGTGATGGGAGAACCAATCGTTGAGCTGCTGCGCGGCGGCAGCGTTGCGGTTGACCATGGTGTACGCCTCATTCACCACGGTGCGCTCCGCGGCGACATCGAAATAGACAGTGCGCACATCCGAGATCCAGCGGGCCAAGTCGGCACGGATCAGGCGTGGATCGGCCGGTGCCGCAATGTCTGCCCGACTGATCGCGAGTGCATCCCCGAGTTTGTCGGTCTGCACGACGTAAGGCACCACGCGGTTCTGCGCGCCGATCCAGACGACGCCTACAACGGCGACGAACGTCACGGCGAGGGAGGCGAGCGCCGTCAGGCGCCAGGCGTGGGC